>JACZJN010000165.1 GCA_014860565.1 Bacteroidota bacterium | reverse complement strand
GCCGAAGCGGATCAACTCAACGGCAATCTTCCGCTCGATACACGTGGCCTCTGGGGCGGCGTGATCCTGCTCGGCAACGCGCGCATCAATACCGCCACCGGCATCGGTCAGATCGAGGGCATTCCTTCGACCGAGCCCCGCGGGGCGTTCGGCGGCCAGGACGACGAGGACAACTCGGGCGTCATGCGCTATGTGTCAATCCGCTATGGCGGCACGAACATCGGTGAAGGCAACGAAATCAACGGTCTCACCTTCGGCGGAGTCGGCAGCGGCACAACCATTGAGTATATCGAGGTCGTGAACAACGCCGACGACGGTTACGAATGGTTCGGCGGTACCGTCAACACGAAGTACCTCATTTCGGCGTTCAACGGCGACGACTCCTTCGACTATGACGAAGGTTTCCGTGGCAAGGGGCAGTTCTGGTTTGCGCTGCAGGCGGAAGATACAGGTAACCGCGCGGCAGAGCAGGACGGTGGGACGACTCCCGAAGACGGCACACCCTTCGCGATTCCGCAGCTTTACAATGCGACCTATATCGGCAGCGGCATGAGTTCGACCAATGCCGACAACGACCTCGCCATGATTTTCCGCGATAACGCAGGCGGTAAATATTTCAACAGTATCTTCACCGATTTCGCAGCCCACGGCATCTCGGTCGAGGATCTCACCAGTGGCGAAGACAGCCGCGCCCGCCTCGAAGCCGGCGATCTGCTCCTGCGGAATAACTACTGGTGGAATTTCGGTGCCGGCAACACGATCGATGCCATCGCGCAGCAGGACTTCGTTCGCGCCCACCTCACGTCCAACAGCAACATGATCGCCGATCCGCAGATCCGGCACATCAGCAGGACCAACGATGGCATGCTCGACCCACGTCCTGTCGCAGGCAGCCCGGTGCTGACCGCCGCATCGGCGACGCCGAACGACGGATTCTTCACCTCGGTACCGTATGTTGGTGCATTCGGAAACGAAAACTGGGCGAAGGGCTGGTCCTTCCTCAGCACTGGCGGTGTGCTTGGAATCGAGGTCGCCATGGACAATCGCATTCCGGCCACAGTCGAACTCGACCAGAATTATCCGAACCCCTTCAACCCGACGACAACGATTCGTTTCGCCCTTCCGCAGGTCTCGCATGTGCGCCTCGCAGTGTACAACGCATTCGGTCAGCTGATGGACGTGCTGCTTGATGACGTCCGAGAAGCAGGCGCATACGGAATCACCTGGTCCGCATCGAAGCTCCCGAGTGGCACCTACTTCTATACCTTGCAAACTGCGAACGGAATGCAGGTGAAGAAGATGTCGCTGGTGAAATAAGCGACACCGCGCGCTCCGGTACAATCCGGGCAGCGGCTGTTCCAATCCCGTGAAGCGCGACCGGCACACGATTGCCGGTCGCGCTCGTATTATGCGCACGGACTGCTCATAAAATTCTAACACGATGCAAACATGAATGTCCGGGGTTTTCCCTAGCTTTCAGGACGTATAGATTGTCCCGAGAAAATGAAGAACAGCAAGATCAGCACCGAACACCTCAACCTCTTCTATGGGAAGAAGCAGGCCCTATTTGATATATCCCTGGAGATACCGGAGAAGAAAGTGACCGCGTTGATTGGCCCCTCGGGCTGCGGAAAGTCCACTTTTCTCCGCTCTCTCAATCGCATGAACGATATTATCAATGGTGTCCGCATTACCGGTTCGGTTCGAATCGACAACGAAGACATTTACGCCAGGGGAGTGGACGTAGTACATCTGCGCCGCCGCATCGGGATGGTGTTTCAGAAGTCGAATCCCTTCCCCAAGTCCATATTCGATAACGTTGCGTATGGCCCCCGCATCAACGGGACAGGCAACCGCAAAGAGATCGCGGATCTCGTCGAGCAGAGTCTGAAGCAGGCTGCATTGTGGGACGAGGTGAAGGATCGTCTGAAGGAATCGGCTCTCGGTCTTTCGGGCGGTCAGCAGCAGCGACTCTGCATCGCACGTTCGCTTGCAGTCAGTCCCGACATTCTGCTGATGGACGAACCGGCGAGCGCCCTCGATCCCATTGCGACGGCGAAGATCGAGGAACTTATTTACGAACTCAAATCCCGTTATACCATATTGATCGTCACACACAACCTGCAGCAAGCAGCGCGCGTCAGCGATCATACGGCATTCTTCTATCTTGGGGAATTGGTGGAATTCGGTAAAACGCGCGGGATATTTACCAATCCGGAACACGAACAGACGGAAAACTACGTTACCGGAAAATTTGGATGACAAGGACGGATACACGATGACAGATCATATCCTCAAGCGATTTGACGATGAACTCGAGAAGCTGGGCAGCCGCATCGGAAAGATGGCGGTGCTCGTCCAGCAGCAGGTCACTGACGCCATCGACGCTCTCCAGCGTGGAGATATGGCACTTGCATTGCAGGTCATAGAGGGCGATGACAAGGTTGATCTCTATGATACGAAGATCGAGAAACACTGCATGCGCCTGCTCGCCCTGCAGCAGCCCGTGGCCATTGATCTGCGCACGGTGCTTTCCGCGCTGTCGGTCAACCGCAACCTCGAACGCATGGGTGATGCGGCCGTCAATATTGCCGAGCGTATACCGCTGCTCGAACCGCATACCGAACTCGTCACACGCACTCATATCGGCGTCATGGGGGAGGTTGCGACGGCGATGATCAAAGATGCGCTCACGGCTTTTACCGAAGCGGACGTCGCTGTCGCGAGAAGCGTAGTGGTGCGCGACAATATCATCGACGAGCAGGACCTGCAGAACTTCGACATCCTCACCGACATCATGCGCGAGCACCCCGAGCTGGTCGAAGCCGCAAGTCATCTTCTCATGATCTCGCGCAATCTCGAGCGACTGGCCGACGAAGCGACCAATATCGCAGAGGAGGCCGTGTTCGTCGCTGACGCGAAAATTGTCAAGCATCGCGGCTGGGGTCGGCCTGACCGGAACGAGGATGGGAATCCGACTGCGCCGACCGCCGACGGAGACAATGGATCCTGATTGTCGAGGATTCAGTTTGGTGGAGCGTTCCCGTGCATACGATGTATCAACGACGCAAGATTGAATTTTCACGAAATACCCTCTGAACCGAGGGTATTTTTATATCCAGGGATTCCAACATGGTTCGAACATCCGCATGGAAACAAAATACAGCGCTAACACGACCGTAACATTCGACTGGTAGCTTTGTGTAGCTGCGTGATTTCGCTCTTGTCACGCCAACATATAATCAGGAGGTACCCTCGAATGAATGCATTGCGTTCAACTGCGCTTGTCTTGCTACTCACAGTTCTGTTAACGGCTGGTGCGATGGCACAGGATGCAGGAAAAGACAAGCAGGATAAGACTGCCAGCGGTTCTGTCGGTCAGGTCAAACTCAGCGGCCTGATGTTTGGAGACTATTACTATTACCTTGACGCCATGGACGGCGGGGACAAGGATATGAACGGGCTGCAGTTTCGCCGTATCTACATCACCACGGATTACACCATCAACAGCACCTTCTCATCACGCTTCCGTCTTGAGGCGGATCAGGCTGCTCTCAGCTCCAACGGGAAGATCAGCGTATTCGTCAAAGATGCCTACCTGAAATGGAAAGGCCTGTTTTCCGGCTCAGATCTCGTGGTGGGTATGTCGCCCACGCCGGCCTTCAGTGTATCCGAAGATGCGTGGGGATATCGGGCGCTTGAAAAGACCATTCTCGATTTCAATAAAATCGTTTCTTCACGCGACATCGGTATCGATCTCAAGGGAAAAGTCGACGGCAGCGGAATGATTCAATACTGGCTCAAGCTGGGCAACAATTCCGGCAATTCGCCTGAGATGAACAAGTACAAACGCTATTACGGCATGGTGCAGGTGAAGCCGACCGACGAATTTCAGTTTACCCTGTACGCCGACTATGCATCCAATCCGCAGGTTTCCGACAGCGTTTCCGGGACGATGAAAGACAATGGCGCGCTGGTGACGGCTGGCTTCGTCAACTACCAGGTGAAGAATTCGTTTTCCGTCGGTGTCGAGGGCTTTTACAAGAGCCAGGCAAACAACTACTACCTCACTCCGGGTGCGGAACGCAGCGCACAGGCGGGCTTCGGCGTCTCGGCGTTCGCATGGCTCGCTCTGACGGATGATATCCGCCTTGTGGGACGCTATGACACCTATGATCCGAATACGGAAAGTGATGCCAAGAACGATGTGCGATCCCTGCTGGTCGCCGCGCTTGATTTCAAAGCAGCCGATAACGTCAACTTCATGCCCGGCGTGGAAGTGATCGGTCGGGAGGGAGTCGACGCCAGCGATGTCATTCCGCGCGTCACGTTCCTCTGGCAGTTCTAAGAGAATCGCAACAAGAACGTTACCTGTTACCCTTACACTATGGAGACTCTCATGAAAGGCAAGTTCATCGCAGCCGCACTCATTCTGGGAAGCCTGCTCTCGCTCAATGTCCAAGCGCAGGTCAAACTCAACGGCGCGGGCGCGACCTTCCCCTACATCATCTACTCGAAATGGTTCGACCTCTACCACAAGTCTACCGGCATCGAGTTCAACTACCAGTCCATCGGAAGTGGCGGCGGGGTCAAGCAGATCACCGAAGGTACCGTCGATTTCGGCGCCTCCGATGCCTTCCTCGACGACGACCAGCTGAAGGAAATCAAGCAGAAGCGCGGTACCGAGGTCCTGCATATTCCCACCGTCATGGGAGCCGTGGTTGTCTCCTACAATCTTCCCGCCGCTGGCAAAGGGCTCAAGCTCACTTCGGATGTCCTGGCGGATATTTTCCTGGGCAAGATCAAAATGTGGAATGACGGACGCATTCAGAAGATCAACAAGGACAAGAAACTGCCGAAGCGTCCGATTCTCGTTGTCCACCGTTCCGACGGTAGCGGTACGACCAGCATCTTTACTGATTACCTGAGCAAGGTGAGTAAGAACTGGGAAAAGAAAGTCGGAATGGGCAAGGCCGTGAATTGGCCGATTGGTCTCGGCGGCAAGGGCAACGACGGTGTCGCAGGCCTGGTCAAGCAGACCGAAGGAGCGATCGGCTACATCGAACTCGCCTATGCCGTGCAGAACGATCTCCCGTATGCATCGCTCAAGAACAAGGCGGGGAATTATGTCATGCCGAGCTTCGAGGCAGTGTCGGCAGCCGCTGCGGGTTTCCTCAGTGATATGCCTTCCGATCTTCGCGTATCCATCGTGAACGCTGCGGGCAAGGACAGCTATCCCATCGCCGGACTGACCTGGCTGCTCGTCTACCAGAACATGAAGGACAAGACCAAGGCCAAAGCTCTGCACGACTTCCTGCTGTGGGCGCTGGATGAAGGTGAGCAGTACGCCAAGGACCTCCATTACGCTCCGCTCCCTGACGAAGTCGTCGCCTTGTGTAAAAAACAGATTGCGAAAATCGCCCTGAAATAACATGCCTCAATCGGTGAATGAACATAACGACATGCCTTCCGGGCAGCAGGATAAACGTCCTGCTGCCCGTGCGCTGTCGCTTCGCGGGATGCTCCGGAAAAATCCGGGCGACCTGATTTTCGAAAACGTCACACGTTTCTTCGCATTTGTCGTTCTCAGTCTCGTATTCCTCATGGTCTATGAGATGAGCGTGCAGTCGTGGCCTTCCATCCGGCACTTCGGTTTCCAATTCATTACGAGTTCTGAGTGGGATCCGGTCAACGACATCTACGGTGCACTTCCTTTCATTTACGGAACGCTCTTCTCTTCCCTGGGTGCGCTGTTGTTCGCGGTTCCATTGAGCGTCGGTGTGGCAATCTTTCTCTCCGAAATTGCGCCCGGCTGGCTCGAACAGCCCTTGTCGATGCTCGTCGAACTGCTTGCCGCCATTCCGAGTATCGTGTACGGCCTTTTCGGCATCTTTGTCATGGTGCCCTGGCTGCAGACGGACGTCCAGCCTTTTCTCATCGAGGAGTTCGGCTGGATGCCTCTGTTCGAGGGCGCGCCGTACGGTTTCGGCATGCTCGCAGCGATTCTCATTCTTACCATAATGGTTCTCCCGATCATTACCTCGATCTCCCGGGACGTGATGCGTTCCATCCCCGATACTCAGCGTGAAGCGGCCATGGCGCTCGGCGCCACGCGCTGGGAGGCTATCCGGATCGTGCTGACGGGGGCAAAGTCCGGCATTCTCAGCGCCTCGCTGCTCGGACTCGGTCGCGCGGTGGGAGAAACCATGGCCGTGACCATGGTGATCGGCAACAGCGCGGACATATCACTCTCCGTTCTCAATCCCGCACACACCATGGCCAGCGTTCTGGCCAACGAATTCGCGGAAGCGACGAGCCAGCTCTACATCAGTTCTCTCATCGAAATCGCACTGCTTCTTTTTGTCATGACTCTCATCCTCAATGCGATCGCCCGCGCAATTGTCTGGCGTATCACGAGGCGATTCGGAGCGACAGCAGCATGAGCACGACCGCATTATACACCTGGCGGAAATTCAAGAATGCCACGATGCTATCCCTGACGGGACTCTCGTTGCTCGCGGTTGTGGGCGTGCTGTTCCTGATTCTCGCATACACGGTCTCCAAGGGCATCAATCATATCAACTGGGATCTGATCACGAAGATGCCCGCGCCGGTGGGCGAAGAGGGCGGCGGCATGGCGAACGCCATCGTCGGCAGTCTCATTCTTGTGTCACTCGGCAGCGCGTATGGAATTCCTGTAGGACTCTTCGCCGGCATCTATCTCGCTCAAACGGAGAAAGGGTGGTTCGCCCGCACCGTCCGATTTCTGACAGAAGTACTCAACGGTATTCCTTCCATCGTCATCGGTGTTGTCGCATTCATCGTCGTGGTGCTTCCCATGAAGCGCTTCTCCGCCCTTGCGGGAGGTTTCGCGCTTGGCATTCTCATGATTCCCCTGATCACGCGGACCACGGAGGAAATGATCCGGCTCGTGCCGTCCTCGTTCCGCGAAGCAGGACTGGCGCTCGGTATTCCCCGCTGGAAAACCATGATGTTCGTGATATTGCCTGCGGCATTCAAGGGGATCTTCACCGGAATCTTTCTTTCCATCGCCCGCGTCATCGGAGAGACCGCACCGCTGCTGTTCACGGCACTCGGAAACCGGTTCTGGTCAACGCAGCTTGATCAGCCCATAGCCTCGATGACGGTTTTCATCTATGATTACGCCCGCGCACCATTTGATGACTGGAATCAGCAGGCCTGGGCAGCGTCATTCATACTGATCATGCTCGTTTTTGTACTCAACATCATTTTCCGTTTCGTCACACGAAAAACATATACGGCATAGCACCATGTATGACATTATGCAGCAATCGCTGAAAGAGAACGACATTCCGCGCATTCAGGAAACGCTGGAATCAGTGTCAGGCGCGACCGATGCGGCGAGAGCTCCGCGCATGGAGGCCCTCGGTCTGAATGCATGGTACGGGAAAACGCAGGCCCTGTTTAACGTGACTCTGTCGATTCCGCGAAACAAGGTGCTTGCCATCATCGGTCCCTCGGGCTGCGGGAAGTCCACCTTCCTTCGCTCGCTCAATCGCATGCATGAAGAGGTGGGAGGCAGCATCGGTGGAAGTATCCTGCTCGACGGGGAGGACATCATGGACCGCGACCCGGTGTTCCTGCGCAGGAAGGTCGGCATGGTATTCCAGAAACCCAATCCCTTCCCCACCATGACTGTCGCGCAAAACGTTGTTGCCGGACTGAAACTCAACGGCATGCGCGATCGCAAGGAGCTTGCGCGGATTGCGGAAGAAAATCTGAAACGTGTCGCGTTATGGGACGAGGTGAAGGATGTCCTGCATAAGCCGGGCAGTTCCCTTTCCGGCGGACAGCAGCAGCGACTTTGCATCGCACGTACGCTGGCGGTGGAGCCGGAAGTGATTCTTATGGACGAACCCGCTTCGGCGCTGGATCCCATTTCTACAATGAAAATCGAGGAACTGATAGACGAACTCAAGAAGAAGTACACCATCGTTATCGTCACGCACAACATGCAACAGGCAGCGCGCATCAGTGACTTCACGGCCTTCTTCTACATGGGCAAGCTGATCGAAGTGGATAAAACCGCAAAGATTTTCACCAAGCCCACACACCGTCAGACCGAGGACTACGTCACGGGCAGCTTTGGCTGATCTCTGACCGGGAGGAGGAATTCCGTTTTACGGCAGAATCTCTTCGGCTTTCTGAAGTACACGCTTGCCCTGTTCGGGAAGGGTGTCGTGTCCGAGGTAATGCATGACGATGGCCAGCGCGATGATGACGATGGCGATGGAAACCGCGAATTTGAGCAGTTTCCTTACGAGGGTGAAGATGAGGGTGACGATGAGGCTCACAAGCAGCACGCCCAGGATGGGATATTCGGCAAGGGCGTTAATAAAAGTATCCATATGAAAAAATCTCTGGGGAGTGCAGTTGCGCAGATTGCAAGAATCTACGAAATCGACAGGATATCTCCCACGCGTATGAATTTGTCATTCGAGCTGTGTACATTTCATCCATGGCAACTCGTATCAGCATCCCCTTCACCCTTCCCGAAGTCTATCAGGGCCTGGCCGCGGCACACGGACGGATCTACGTCGACGATAGCGGTCTGCGGCTGGAATACCGCGTCGAAGATGCCGTGTTCGGTGTCATTAAATCACGGGTACGTGACCTGCGCATCCCTTTCGAGGAGATTGACGACATTCAGTTTCTTGATCGTTGGTACCGCCGTCGCTTTGTCGTGCAGCTCCATAGCCTGAAGCTCCTCGCCGATTTCCCCAATTCAAAAAGCGGCCGCATCGTCCTGAAAATTGCACGCGCACAGCGCCTCCGCATGCGTGAATTCTGCTCCCATCTTACACTGCTGATTTCAGAAGAACAACTCCGGCGTCTCGACCGCCCGGACGACTGGAGGGAATAGGGCCTTGGAGGATGAGCCTTCAGGCTCGTCGCTCTGCGTCCCCTTGGAGGATGAGTTTTCAGGCTCGTCCGAAAGCGAAGAACTCCGATGCAATATTGACTCGACACGCAGAGGCATGTATCTTGATATGCTATGCCTGATTTTCAAAACGGGAAGATATCATGCTGAACATCTCCGAAGTCCTCATACAGGAACTCTCGCTCCAACCCTGGCAGGTGGCCAATACGCTGGCGCTGCTGGCCGAAGGCGGCACCGTCCCGTTCATCGCACGCTATCGCAAAGAGCGGACCGGCGAACTCAATGAAATCCAGCTTCGATCGCTGGTCGAGCGCTTCGAATACCTGACCGAACTCGAAGACCGCAAGGCCACCGTGCTCAAGTCCATCGAGGAACAGGGAAAACTCACCGACGACCTGCGCGCACGCATCGAAGCCTGCATGCAGAAAACAGAACTTGAGGATCTGTATCTCCCCTATAAGCCGAAGAAGCGTACCCGCGCGACCATCGCACGGGAAAAAGGGCTCGAACCGCTTGCGGACTTCATCCGCGCGCTGAACGCACCGGAAGTGCGCACTGCCTCGATGGAAGCGGAAGCCGTGAAATTCATCGACGAGGAAAAGGGTGTCGCGTCCGTGCAGGAGGCGCTTGCCGGGGCGTCGGACATCCTCGCCGAAGAGGTCTCCGAAAAAGCCGATCTTCGCGCGTATGTGCGCAATTTCATGGCGGCCGAGGGCATCTTCCGTTCACGCGTGAAGGATGAATTTCCCGAAGGCACCACCAAGTACGAAATGTATCGCGACTGGAGCGCGCCGGTACGCGACATCCCCGCACACAACATGCTGGCACTGCGTCGCGGCGAATCCGAGGGAGTGCTGTTCTTCGACCTTGAATTCGAGCAGGAGCAGATCGTGGGATGGCTCGAGGGAAAGGAATCACACAGCGGCGCGGCCCCCGTGCGCACGTTCTACGCCGCGATGATCAAGGATGCATTCGAACGCCTTATGAAGCACACACTCATCGGGGAAGTGCGCTTCGAGAAAAAGCAGGTCGCCGACACCGCATCCATACAGACCTTCGAGAGCAATCTGCGGGAACTGCTGCTGTCGAGTCCCGCCGGGATGAAGCCCACGCTGGGCATTGATCCGGGTTTCCGCACCGGCTGCAAGGTCGTGGCCATTGACCGCACGGGGAAGTTTCTCGAGAACCAGACCATCTATCCGCACACCGGCGACTACAAGCGCATGGAAGCGGTGCAGACGCTGCGTGACATGATCGAGCGTTTCGGCACCGAACTGATCGCGATCGGCAACGGCACCGCGGGACGCGAAACCGACGTCTTCGTCGCCGAAGTGATACGTGACCTCGATCCGCGTCCGGTGAAAGTTATCGTCAACGAATCCGGTGCTTCGATCTATTCCGCGAGCGACGCTGCCATCGACGAATTTCCTGAACTGGATCTCACCATCCGCGGTGCGATCAGCATCGGGCGTCGATTGATGGATCCTCTCGCCGAACTCGTGAAGATCGATCCGAAATCCATCGGCGTCGGACAGTATCAGCACGACGTCGACCAGCGCCTGCTGAAAAAGAAACTCGATGAGACGGTGGAAAGCTGCGTCAACTACGTGGGCGTGGATCTGAACACCGCGTCAAAGGAATTGCTCAGCTATGTGGCGGGACTGACGTCCGGTGTCGCGAAGAATGTGATTCAATACCGCAACGAGCACGGCCGTTTCCGCAGCCGCAAGGAGCTTCTGAAGGTCCCGCGCTTCGGCCCGAAAGCGTTCGAGCAGTCGGCCGGCTTCCTGCGCATCCGCGACGGCGAGCAGCCGCTCGACAACACCGCCGTGCATCCCGAGAGCTATCATATCGTCGAAACCATCGCGCGCGATCTGAACGTTTCACTCGAGCGCATCCAGGAGCTTTCGGCGAAGGTGAAAGGGCTCGACATCAAGCGGTACGTTACGGAGGAAGTTGGGGAGCCGACCCTGCGCGACATCATGCGCGAACTCGAAAAGCCGGGCCGTGATCCGCGCGAATCCTTCCGCTACGCGGAATTCGCAGAAGGTGTAAACGAAATCCGTGACCTCAAACCGGGCATGGTGCTCGAAGGCGTCGTGACCAACGTCGCCAACTTCGGTGCCTTCGTCGACATCGGTGTGCATCAGGACGGCCTCGTTCACGTTTCCCAGCTCGCCGACCGATTCATCCGCGATCCGAAAGAGGTCGTCAAAGTCGGACAGATCGTGCGTGTCACCGTCGTCGAAGTGAATGAGAAGCTGAAACGCATCGGACTCAGCATGAAAAAGCAGCCGCTGGCCGATGGGAAGCAGGGAAAAGGGCAGAAGGAAAAACCTGCGGCAGAGCCGAAGTTTTCTCTGGATGATCTGAAGAAGAAGTTCGGGAAGTAAAGGAGCGGCGCGCCCCGGCGCGCCGTCCAACATTATATTAGCGCACCAGGGCGATTTTTTTCGACACGGTTGTGTTCCCCGCACGCAGCACCGCGATGTACGTCCCTGCAGGCAGATTGCCGGCATCGAAACGCGCCTCATGCGTGCCTGCATCGAAGCGCCCCTGGGCGAGCGTGGCAGCGATGCGTCCGGTGGAATTGTACACCGTCAGCTGCACGTCCTCGGTTGTCGCGAGGGAGAACCGCAGCGTCGAGGATGATGCGATGCCGCTGCCGAAGGGATTCGGCCAGGCGGCGTCGAGCGTGAGTCCGCCGGCAGTGGGAGCTTCGCCGGCGATCGCGGTCACGGCGTCCGTGGACCAGATGCCGCGTCCGTAGGTCCCCACGATCAGCCTGTTCTCAGGCGTGAGCTTCATATCATAGCAGACGACATTCGGCAGACCGTTGCCGAACTGCTTCCAGTTTTCGCCATTGTTCACCGTGTACCACACACCCAGATCCGTGGCGAGGAAGATGGCGTTGGTGTCGGTCCGTGACGGAATCACAACATTGCAGGGGATGTCGGGAAGGTCTCCGCTGATATCGACCCACTTATTTCCGCCGTCCGTTGTTTTCCAGACATGACTTGTTCCATAGCCGTTGAGCGCGGCATACACCGTGCGCAGCGTCCCCCATCCGATATGGATATCGCTGATCCAACGGTTCGGCAGACCGGTGCTTTCATCGTACCACTCGGTGTCGAGCGCAATGAGATTCTCACAGACGAACACCTTGCCGTCGCTCGAGGCGGAATACATCCAACGGGGATTCGGCTCCGGCATTTCGAGATCCGTCACGATGCCGCTGCCGCGTACGAGTTTCTTGTTGCTGATCGTCAGCCAGCTCGTCGCGTCCTTGGCGGGACTGAGACGATGCACGTTGTCCGAGGCGGTATACAGGCGGTCGCCATTCGGATCGAGCAGCATCGGACGAACCCAGTTGCCGCGATATCCGCTCAATCCACTGTAAAGCGGCTGGAAGTTGATGCCGTCGAAGGTGCGGTACGGTGTGCTGTTGATCGTGAGATACATGAGATCGTTGTTGTTCGGGTCGATCGCCATCCGTCCGCCGTCGCCGCCGCCGACATACAGCCAGTTGGTTTGGCCGGGCGACGACTGCCGCATGTTGCTGTTGTCCTGCGTGCCGCCGTAGAACAGGTTGGTATTCGAAGGCGCATAATTGACGCTGTAGAATTGCGTGGTGGCGAGTCCGTTGTTTCGTTCCGCCCAGTTCGTTCCACCGTCGGTGCTGATGAAAATTCCACCGTCGCAGCCGATGACGACCGTGTTCGGATCGCCGGGCTTGAAAGCGACATGATGCTGATCGGCATGGACGTAGGCGGGATTCTTCGGATCGGTGACGCGCAGTTCCCAGCGCGATACTTTCGCGAAGCCGTCTCCGGTGGTCAGGCTGCGGTGCATGTCGATGCCGCCGAGAAAGACGATGTCGGGGTTGACGGGATGTGCCATGACGGTGAGATCGTAGAACGCCTGACCGCGTGTGAAGTCATTGGGGATGGCATTCTGTCGACGCCCCCAGGTCGCGCCAGCGTCATCGGAAACGAAGAGGCCTTTGAAGTCCACATCGCCGTCCGTCATTTTCCTGCGGTTGAGTCCCATCGCCGCATAGATGCGGTTGGGACGCGAAGCCGGGATGCTCATCACGACGCGCGCGGTGGAATCGCCGGGAGGCAGGTTGACGTCGAGGCGGCTCCAGGAATACTGATCGCCGCCGGCATGCGAAACATAGATGCCATTGTTGCTGCCGCCGTATTCCGCGCCAACGGCTGCATAGACGGTGGACGGATCGTCCGGCTTGTAAAGCACTTCCGTGATATACCCCTCCATCGTGCTGTTCCACGACTGTCCGCCGTCAGTGCTTTTCCACAGTTTGTCTATGGTGGCCACAAGCAGCGTATCGGAGGAAGCGGGATGCAATGCGATGCGGTGCACCGCGCTGTTGGATTTGGGCCAGGGAAGGAAAGCCCAATGCTCGCCCGCGTCGTCGGTACGCATGACGCCGAGTCCGTCATAATAAGGCGATCCTCCGCTGCGACCGAAATTTGAGCCGAGCGGTTCGCCGGTGCCCGCGAAAAGGATATCCGGATTGTTTTTGTCTATCGCCAGGGCCCCCACGGGCAGGCGCGGCATGTTGTCTGTGAGAGCGCGCCAGCTCAGACCGAGATCCGTGCTTTTCCAGACGCCGCCCGACGCCGCGCCGGCGTAGATCGTATTGGTTTCCGTCGGATGGAAAAGCACCGCGCGGATGCGCCCGCCGATGTTCGTGGGTCCTTCAAGCCGCCAGTTCGCAGCGGCAGGAAACGGCTTCATCAGCGCGCTCTGCGGCGAAAATGCCACGGCGTCCCACGCCTCGCGGAGGCGTTCGCCTATGTTGATGCCCGGATTCCCATAGGTCCGCTGTTCGTAGAAATACTCCATGGATTGCACGGACTCCCGCCATGCCTCGCTGTGTTCGATCGGAACACCCGGTGTGTCGAGAAAAGCAGGACGGCCATTCACCAGTAACAAAATGAGCATGGTGCACGTATACATCCCCGCCAGAAAAAGAGCGGGCAGCCGGAACAAACGGGACATGGAAACTCCGAGAATCAGGATGGGCAAATGAGACAAACAGGCACTTCAAGCCATCATCAAAGATCCCATGTTTTTTTTCCATTCGCAATGGAATTCGGCCTCCGGCAAGCAGACCATTTTCTACGATGCATATATTTCCCTAATTTCCCCCATTCACAAACCAACACAATTTTTATGAACACCATGCGATACCTCTTGATCTTCCTGTTTCTTTTCACCGCTTCGGCTTCGTCCCTGTTTGCGCAGGAAGAGGATTATTCCATAGGGCGGGGACAGGCGGGAATCGATTTCATGCTGACCTTCCCTCAGGGAGAATTCAAGGAAACATCCGACAAAATCGCCTACGGACTCGCACTGGAAGGTGCCTTCGTGCTTCCGCAGTTCCCGGTGGCGGTCGGATTAACCGGAACGGTTGCCACGTACGGGAGTCGCACTTTCAAGGTGCCGTTCAGCGGCACGGTGCAGCTGGTCAACGTCGATCTGACCACTTCCAACAACGTCGCGACGGGACATCTTTTCCTTCGGCTGCAGCCGCAGGACGGCGTCTTTCGCCCTTATTTTGAAGGCTTGCTCGGCTTCAATGTGTTCTGGACCGAATCGACCGTCAAGGACGAGCGCTACGAGGACAAGGATATCGCCGGAAGCACGAATCTGAGCGACGTCGCCTTCAGCTATGGCGGCGGCGGCGGTCTGCAGTTTCGCGTGTATGAAGGAGCGACAGACACGCCCGGGCAGGGAATCGCCCTTTTCATCGACGCCAAGGTCCGTTACCTCTATGGTGGAAGGGCAAAGTATTTCGACGAAGAGTCGATCACGTTCGATGCCAATGGCGCACCGGTCCTTCTCGAGTCGAATGCCCTCGAATCGCACACCGACATGCTGCAGGCCATGATCGGCGTTTCCGTAAGATTCTGAGGAAGCGCCCTCATCCAATGGGCACTCCCCGTACCGTATCCGTGTTTATGAAGGGCGGGCATCATCTGATGCCCGCTTTTTTCACCAGCGGAAAGTGATGTCCCGGCATGCGCAACCCCACACCCAACTCCCACGTCGATACAGGCCGGCGTCGTTTTCTCAAGCAGAGTGCGGCGGGGCTCGCCGTTGTTTCCATCCCGAATCCGCTCGGCGGCGTCAGTGCCGATGACGAATTTGAAGTGGTGCACAAAAGGGTGAAGCTTCCGCGATTGCCGAGGGAATTGCGCGGACTGCGCATCGTGATGGTGTCGGACATTCATTCCGGTCCCTACATGTCCAAAGACGATATGGATCGGTACGTGGCGCGCATCAATGCTCTCAAGCCCGATGTGATTCTGCTCCCGGGAGATTTCGTCCAGAGCCGGAACGAAGAAGTTGAACCGGTCTGTGACGCCTTTGTCAAACTCCGGGCGCGCCACGGCGTGTACGGCAGCACGGGCAATCACGATTACTTCGACGATGCCGACTACATTTCGAAAGAACTCGCGCATGCCGGAGTGCGCATGCTGCGCAATGAGCACACGCTGATTGAAGTGAAGGGGAAAGAACTCGCTCTGGTAGGACTCGACGACGTGCGCAGCGGACATCCCTTCGATTCGCTGTTTCGCCAGGCAGTGGACGGACTCGACTCAAGTCTTCCCAATATCGTGCTTTGCCACAAGCCGTACTATCTGGAAGAGGCCTCAGAGTATGGTGCCGGACTGATGGTCAGCGGGCACACGCACGGCGGACAATTCGTGCTCGCACGCGTATTCGGTACGGTGATCACTCCCGCCGCCCTGATTTCCGGCTACGTCGAAGGGCTCTACCGCCTCGATGCCACGCAGTTGTACGTCACGCGCGGCATCGGGACCGTCGGTATCCCGGTCCGTTTCAACTGTCCGCCGGAGATCACCGTGCTGACGCTGGTGTAGAAACCCGGGGAAACATGAAGCTGCGCCGTCGGACCTGAAGTGGCGGCAGGGTATTTCGCTTGCCCCCGCGATCGCCGGAAAATTCCCCTCCCAGAAGGTCTCACGCGGAGCGCGGTGTCAGCGGACTATTTTTTTTCGAGCAGCGGTGGGTTCTGTTTGTCGTGTTTCTTGTCCCGCTTCGCGGCTTTCTTTTCCTTCATTGTCTTGGCAGGTTCCTTTTTGGAACTCTTCTTGATATTCTGACTCTTACTCATGGCGATCCTCGCTGGGCATTGTGATGTCTATTGGCTCGCATTCACGTCCTCAGGATTTCATCGGGGTGCACAGCAACGAGCAACCATGTCACTGATTGCGCACGAGTGGGTTTCCTTGACGGGACGTGTTGGAGTTGTCGTGCATGCAATATACCTGAAATCCCATCAACTCTTGCACCATCATTGCGTGACCTATGAAAACAGCTGACGACGACACCAGCACTCCCTTCATCGCGCGGCAGGGCTGGACGGCGCCATAACAGAAGCGCCCCGTCAGGGGCGCTCGAAAAATCCTTCGTGTTCTTCTTCGTGTCTTCGCGTTTTCGTTGTGTCTTCCTACGGCCGGTTGCGGTGGATGAGGCGCGGGAAGGGGATGGTCTCCCGGACATGGTCCAGGCCGCAGATCCAGGCCACCGTGCGCTCGACGCCGAGACCGAAGCCGGCGTGGGGGACGCTGCCGTAGCGGCGCAGGTCGAGAAACCATTCGAACACTTCCTTCGGAAGCTTGTGCTCCTCTATGCGCTCGAGCAGAAAGTCGAGATTGTCCTCGCGCTGCGAACCGCCGATGATCTCGCCGTAGCCCTCGGGAGCGAGCACGTCCATCGCCAGCGCCTTGGTTTCGTCTTGTGGATCTCGCTTCATGTAGAATGCCTTCACCGCGGCGGGATAGCGATGCACGATCACCGGTTTATCGAAATACCAGGTGAGCAGTGTTTCGTCGCTGCCGCCGAGGTCGCCGCCATGTTCGAAATTGCGGGCGGATTCCTTCCACTTCGGCAGGTTGCGCAGCTGTTCTTCAAGCTCAGCCAGACGATTGTTGATCTGGATTTCCCGGGCATCGAATTTCTTCCGCTGCCACTCCTTCACTTTCCCGTACTGTTCCTTGTTGGACGCGAGTTCGGCGCTGAGTTCCGCTGTTTCCTTCTCCGCCGCCGCGATGCGGTCGTCGACCATCCGCGCGGTCTTGTCGCTGTGCAGCATTTCCACCGCTTCGTCGTAGGATACACGAGGGAAGGGCGGTACGATCTTCTCGAGTATCGCGGTATCGCGCTCGAGTTCGACAAGCTCCGACGGACGCTCTTTCAACACGGTCTGTACGATATGGGAAATGAACTCCTCGGCAAGCTGCATATCGTCGTCGAGATCGAACCAGGCCATTTCCGGCTCCACCATCCAGAATTCCGTCAGGTGACGGCGGGTCTTGGACTCCTCTGCGCGGAAGGTGGGTCCGAACACATACACCTTCCCGAGCGCCATGGCGCCGGATTCGCCGTAGAGCTGTCCCGACTGCGTGAGATATGCCTTGCCGAGTTTGAAGTATTCGGTCTCGAACAGCGTGGAGGTCCCCTCCACCGCGTTGGGCGTGAGGATGGGCGCATCGAACAGCGTGAAGCCGCGGTCGTCGAAGAAATTGCGGATGGCGCGGATGATGGTGTGTCGGATGCGGAGGATCGCCACCTGCCGACGGGAGCGGATCCAGAGGTGCCGGCGGTCGGCGAGAAATTCTATCCCGTGCTCTTTCGGGGTGATGGGGTACTCTTCCGCGATGGAGACCACGTCGAGTGTGCGCACGTCCATCTCATATCCGCCCGGTGCGCGTTCATCGGCGCGGATCGTTCCGGTGACGGTGAAGGAGGATTCCTGCGTGAGGGATTTCGCCTTCAGCCAGTCAGCTTCCGACACGCTGTCTTGTGTGGCGACGCACTGGCAGAGTCCCGTGCCGTCGCGGAGGATGAGGAACATGATCTTGCCGCCCTCGCGGCCGTTGTACAGCCAGCCCTTGAGCGTGACTTCCCTGCCGACATGCGCGGCGAGATCCTGAATATAGACGTCTACCATGATGTTCGTGTGTCGATGGTGGTACAAAAACCAAAGATACGAAAAATCGGTGCAACACGGGAAGGAGCGGGAGGGGTGGAAAGAACGGACTTTACCCGCGATCGATGACGAGCTGGACGGGGAGCCTGTAGAGTTCCTCGAAGAGTTCCTTGCGGCGTTCGGCGCCCCAGAGTTCGATACCGGGATCGGTGTCGCGTTTGAGGGCGAGCCGCAGTGTGATGCCGCCGTCGCTGCGGTCGACGGTCACGGCAGCGAAAATGTCCTGATGCCGGCGGTCGAGTCCGTCGGCGATGCGGAGGATGGCGGACAGCGCCTGCACGATGGTCTGATCGCGTTCGGCGAGTGCGGGAAAGCCCTCGTGCTTGGATTTGGGGTGGCTTTTCCGGTGATAGCGGGCCACGTTCGCGATGATCTCGATTTCCCGATCCGTAAATCCCAGAAGTTCGCTGTGGCGGATCAGGTAGTAACTGTGCTTGTGATGCTGTGCATGCGAGATGTGATAGCCGATGTCGTGCAGCACCGCGGCCGCCTCGAGATATTCGCGTTCGGCGCCGCCGAGCTTGTGCACGTCACGCAACTGGTCGAAGAGTGAAAGCGCCGTGCGCCGTACGGTGGCGGAATGCCGCGGTTCGTAATGGCAGCTCTCGGCCAGATGATAGATCGATGCCTTGCGGATATCGGTCAGGTGATCGACCATGCGGTCTTCCCCGGCGAGCTTCTGCACGGTGTCGAGCAGAATGCCTTCACGGAGGGCGTATACGCTGGTGATCATTTCCTTCAATTTCAGCTCGCGGAAAATCTGCTCGAGGATCAGAACACCCGCCACGATGATGTCTGCCCGGCCGGGATCGATGCCGGGAATGGCGCGGCGCTGTTCGACGGTCTTCGCGGCGAGGATGGTCTCGACCAGCGTGGCGAGCTCCTGCCGTTTGATGCTCATGGCATTGGGGTCGCCGTCGTGCATGACCCCCTGCGCGGCAAGTATCATGGAAGCGGTGTTGAGGATGGTGCCCGACGAACCGACGACGACGTCGATCGGACGCTGTTTCATCGCGCGCACGATCGGATTGAGTGCGCCCGCGAGATAGGCGCGGCATTCTTCCACCGCCTTCGGCTTGATGGTCCCGCTGTGGAAGTACCGGCGGGTCAGGCGCACGGCGCCGATTTTCAGGCTGTTGACGTACTGCACGGCGCCCTGCTGTCCGGCGAGAAATTCGGTGGAACCACCGCCGATGTCCGTGAGCAGTACCGATTTCTGATACACCGGCAGCGCCTGCATGACGCCGAGATAGATCAGGCGGGCTTCCTCGAAGCCGCTGACCACCTCGATTTCAAGACCCAGTTCTTTCCTGGCGCGGTCGAGGAACGCATCGCGGTTCAACGCTTCGCGCACGGCGCTGGTGGCGACGGCGCGGACGGGAGCCTGCATACTCTGGGCGAGCTGCATGAAGCGGTGCAGGGTGTCCATGGCACGTTCGATGGCCTCGTCGCTCAAATGCTTCATGTCCGTCATGCCCTCGCCAAGGCGCACGACTTCCTTGTCCTTGCTTAGGACAGTGAATTTTCCGTTTGACTTCACGTCGGCCACGACGAGATGGAAAGAGTTCGTCCCGATATCGATGGCGGCAAGTCTGCGGAGGGTGTTGGGCATGAGGGGAGGTACCGGTTAGGAAATGTATGCTTCTGCCATTGCGGTTTCGAGTTGCTTGCGGCGCTGTTCGGCTTCACGCAGCATTCCCATGAGCACGTGCCAGACCTTTTCCGTCGGAATCGTGTTTACGTCTCCCGCGGCTCCGAGGATGAATGTGTGCGCATCGCCCGGCGGCGCCCATTGCAGCGGATCGGTCGGACCGAAGAGGCTCAGTGTGGGCGTGCCGACGCCGGCACTTACGTGCATCATCCCGGTGTCGTTCGTGACGTACACATCGCAGTTGCGGATCACGGCGGCGACCAGGCGAATAGGCTCGTTGTGCATGACGAGGCTGGTGTTGGGCATGTTGAGCGTCATCTCGTGCAGGGGATCGTTGTCGTTGGGTCCCGCTGTGATGACGATGAACGCCCCGAAGATCTCGGCGCAGCGGTTCGCGATTTCCGCGAAGCGCAGGGCGTCCCAGCGGTTCGGCAGCTTCGCCGCGCCTGGATGGAAGCCGACGACGAGGCCGGGCTCGCCTTGCTTGCGCGCAATCAATTCGGCCCCGTGGCGCACTTCTTCATCCGAGAGCCCGATCTCGAGTTCGATCGAGACCTTTTCCGGGACGAGGATGGAGGTGATGTCGAGATTGCGCAGCGTCTGATGTCGTGTCGGATCCCGCCGCCAGTCGAGATCGGTTTTCACGTTGTAGAAATAGGACGTGTGATTCTTTTTCCCGTTCAGCGTTCCCGGACCGATACGCCGGCGTGCGCCGGAGAGAAAGGTGAGCACGTCGCTCGTGACCGACATCGATACCGTCGAGGGAGTGATGGCCAGATCGAAACGCCGTTTCTTGAGCGCGCGCCCGAAGCGCCAGACCTGAAGCGGATTCCGGAGGAATTTCGACTTGTCGTAGACGATGATCTCGTCAAGGTACGGCGCGCCGCGGAGAATCTCGCTGTTGAGGGGCCGTGCCAGCAGGGCGATATGCGCGGCGGGATAGGTCGCGCGGAGCGCACGCAGCAGGGGCACGGCGCAGAGCATGTCGCCGAGCTGATTGTGCTGACGGACCACCAGAACGTTGTGTACAGAATCACGCGGGACGGTCGTGACCGTCCGTACGTGGATGAACAGGTGGAAGAACCCGAACAGCAGTCGTTTGAAGGATTTCTCAAGAAATTTCATGCGCTGCCTTTCGCCAGTCAGCCTTCACTGCGAGTCTTCGTTTCGTCGTCGATTTCCTCGAACTGCGCGTCGACCGCGCGTCCGTCATAGCTGCGCTGGTTGCCGTTCGGCCTTGACGCCGCCGGACCGCGGCGACGACTGCTGGTCAGGATGCGATAGAGCTTCATGATGCCCCAGCTGATAATGCTAATGAGAAGGATGCGAAAAAACATCAGGAATCCCGTGATACGCGTGACATGGGAGTGTAGTATTCGACCGCGACGTGATTGGATTTGAGAATCTCGCGGATGAGTTCGTCGAGATGATCTTCATGCTTGACGAAATCGATTTCCGTGGCGTTGACGATGAGAAGTGGAGTGGTTTTGTACCGGAAGAAGAAGTAGTTGTAGGCATCGTTGAGGTCGGAGATGTATTTGCGCGACATCGCGCGCTCGAAATCGCGGCCGCGCAGTTTGATGTTCTGCATCAGTCGGTCCACAGACGACTGCAGGTACACGACGAGATCCGGCTTTGAGAGGTTCTTCTCCATGTTGGCGGCAAGCTGGTCGTAGAGATGCAGCTCATCGTCCTGCAGATTGAGATGCGCGAATATCTTGTCTTTCTCAAACACGTAATCCGTGATCAGAAAATCCGCGAACAGCTCCTGCTGCGACAGCGCCTGCAGCTGCTTGTAGCGCGTGAGAAGGAAAAACAGCTGCGTCTGAAACGCATAGCGCTCCGGATTCTGATAGAAGCGCTCGAGGAACGGATTATCCTCGAACTTCTCCAGCACCAGCTGCCCGCCGAGGCGCTCGTGCAGAAGCTTGGTCAGGCTGGTCTTGCCCGCGCCGATGACTCCTTCGATTGCGATATAATGGATGTCCTGTTGCATTCAATCTCTCCGGTCGGGCGCTTCGCCCGAAGCCACGGTCAGTTCGATACCCGTATCAACGACGCCGTGGTCCCCGCAACGCAGCGCGAGTTCCTCGATCGTCAGCTTCTCCGTCGGATGCACTGCATCCGGAGCGATTTCACGCAGCGGAATAAGCACAAACGGACGCTCCGCCATCGCCGGATGAGGAATCGCGAGCCCTTCCTGCTTCATCACGATATCGCCAAAAAGCAGGATATCGATATCGATGAGGCGGGGACCGTTCCGCTGCACTTCAACGCGCCCCATCTCGCGCTCGATATTTTTTACGGCGGTGAGCAGTTGCATGGGCTGCAGCGTGGTGCGGATTTCCACCGCGCAGTTATGGAACGCTCCCTGGGCAACGCCACCCCAGGGCTCCGTTTCATAGATGCGAGAGCAGGCAAGGATCGTGGTCTCCGGGAGTGCTCGCAGAGCGTCGAGCGCCTGCTGCAGCATGTGGTGGCGGTCACCGAGATTCGATCCCATGCCGAGAAATACGATCTGCGGCGCCATTTCCGTGATCGGGGCGTTGGTGCGCTCCTGCCACCCGGCCAGCATACTGGCGGAAGAGTCCGGCCACAGGTTAACGATGCTCATTGACTTCCACTTCCACGAAATCGATGACGCCCTTGAGCGGGACGCCCGGTTTGCGCACACAGACCTTGACCGCGCGGACCTCGACAAACTGTTCGAGCACGTTCAGCGCGATACGTCGACCGAGTGTTTCGATGAGCTTGAAGGTCTCGTTGGTAACGATGTCCTGCATCAGATTGTACACCGCTTCGTAGTTCACGGTCAGATGCAGATCGTCGTTTTCCGCCGCTGCGCTGAAATCCGTCTCCATTTCCACGTCGATGTGGAAGCGGCCTCCGAGGAAACGCTCCTCGTGATGATTGCCGTGATAGCCGTAAAAAACCGCGTTCTGAAGCCGGATGAAATGCTTCTTTTCCATTCTCTCAAACTACGGGAAACGGCGCTTTCCTACAAGACCATCAGCTCTCAGGGACGGGAATCTGCGCCATCGCGCGCCGCAGACGGCGGAGGCAGGTTTCGCGTCCCAGGACGGTCATCATGTCGAAGAGGCTGGGGGAGGCCGTCGCGCCGGTAAGCGCAAGTCGTATGGGATGAATGACTTTCCCCGCGCCCATTCCCTTCTGTTCTGCGCTTTCTCGAATCAGTGTTTCCAGCGCTTCGGGAGTGAAATCGCAGCTTTCGAGCAGCGGAAGGAGATCGGTCAGCAATTCGGGTATCCCCGCTTTCCAGCGTTTGTTGACGCCATCGGTGTCGTATTCTTCCGGATCGCGCCAGAAATAGCGGCCGTTTTCGAAGAAATCGGGCAGCAGCACCATGCGCTCCTTCATCAGCGGCAGCACCGCGCGCATCTGTGCCTCGTCGACGTCGACGAGATCGTCCGGCCGATGGCGAAGCAGACGACGGAGTAATTCCCCGTCATCCATGAGGCGAATATGCTGGCCGTTCATCCAGCGCAGTTTCTCCTCGTCGAAAACGGAACTCTTCTTCAGCACGCGCCGGATATCGAAACTCGCCACGAGTTCGTCGCGGGTGAGGATCTCACGGTCGTCGCCGGGTGACCATCCGAGCAATGCGAGGAAGTTGAACATCGCCTCGGGCAGATATCCACGTTGCTGGAATTCGCCGACGGAGGTGGCTCCATGGCGCTTGGAAAGGCGTTTCTTGTCTTCGCCGAGAATCAGAGGAAGGTGTCCGAATTGAGGCGTCTCGTAGCCGAGCCCGTGATAGAGCATCACCTGCTTCGGGGTGTTCGAGAGATGGTCGTCGCCGCGGAGCACATGCGTGACGCCCATGTCGTGATCGTCGACGACCACCGCCACCATGTAGGTCGGCGTTCCGTCGGAACGCAGGATGACGAAGTCGTCGATCTCCGTGTTGCTGAAGGAGGTTTCGTCGTGCACGATGTCGTTGAACACGGTGCGTCCTTCCGGCACGCGGAAACGCAGCACGCGCGGCATGCCGGCAGCGTCGTTGGCGGATCGCTGCTCATCGGTGAGATGTCGGCAGGTGCCCGGATAGAGAAAGGCGCCGCCCGCCGCTTCCGCGGTCCCGCGCTGCGCATCGAGATCCTCGGTGGTGCAGTAGCACCAGAATGCATTTCCTTCCGCAAGCAGGCGATGGCATTCCTCGGTGTGTCGTGCGATGCGGGACGACTGGATCAGCGGCTCGCCGTCCCAGTCGATCCCCAGCCAGCGCAGCCCGCCGAGGATTTCACGCGTCATTTCTTCGCTCGACCGTTCGCGATCGGTGTCCTCTATGCGGAGAAGGAATTTCCCCTGCGAACTGCGTGTGTAGAGCCAATTGAAAATGGCGGTGCGGGCGCCGCCAACGTGGAGGTAGCCGGTGGGGGAAGGGGCGAATCGTACGATCATGAGGGGATGCTTTTTCCTTTGATTGAATGAGATTCCGTGGCGTTGGCCTGGCGCAGCGCCGCGCGCATGATGAGAATGAACACGAGAAGCGACAGCGCGCTCCACAGCACGCCCCAGACGATGGCCGGGATGCCGGTCATGCCGGCAAGGATGCTCGCGTCGGTCACGCGATCCTGCAGTGTCAGGACATCCTCTTTCACGTCGACCAGCGCGTAGAGGCAGCTCATGGCGCCGAGGTACTGCACGAGCAGGGCCAGCCAGACGGCGGGCAGCCAGCGAGCGGCGGCCAGCAGGGCCGATCCGAAGAGCACTCCAAAAATAAGTCCGAAGGTGTTGCGCACAAAAAAGACCGTCACCAGCAGCACGATGACGCCGGTGGCCACGGCGACGACCGGAACAGCCCGGCTGCGCAAACTCAGTAACAGAATGGCACCTCCGAGCAGCATGCTGCCCGTGTAGCCGCTCGAGACCACCAGCCATGACCATCCGCCCTGCGTGAGCGCGAGTCCCCCGATGCGACTATCGATCTGAATCTCGACGACGCTGCCGCCCGTGAGAAGCGCGGCGGCGGCGTGGCTGAGTTCATGCAGCAGCACGACAAAGAGCTTCACCGGATACAGCGCGATGGAATTCCAGAAGAACAATGAGACGAGCAGCAGGCCGATCAGCACGAACAGACGCGTGCGGGGCTGCATTCCCTGGGCCGAGGCAGCAGCGCGCGGCGGCAGGCTAGTCATGTCAGTGCGCCTCCAGCCAGTTGGCGCCGGTGCCGGCGTCGACCTCGATGCGCACGCGAAGGTCCATCGCGCGGGACATGCGTTCGACGACCATGGCGCGAAGCTCCGTGAGTTCGTCGCGATGCGCCTCGAACACGAGTTCATCATGCACTTGCATGATCATGCGCGATTTCGCGAAGCCGCGGCGCATGTCGTCGTGAATGCGGATCATGGCGATCTTGATCATATCGGCGGCGCTGCCCTGTATCGGCGCGTTGATGGCCGTACGTTCGGCGAAACTGCGGATGTTGCGGTTTTTCGCGTTGATGTCGGGGATGTAGCGCCTGCGGCCGAGCAGCGTCTCCACGAAACCGTTTTCCTTCGCGAAGCCGATCGTGCGCGCGATGTATTCGTTGATGCGCGGGTACTTTTCGAAGTACAAGTCGATCAGGTCCTTGGCGTCCCCGTTGTCGATGCCGAGGCGCTGCGCGAGTCCGAACGCACTGATTCCGTAGAGAATGCCGAAGTTTGTCGTCTTTGCCCGCCGCCGCTGTTCGCTCGTGACCTGATCGGCCTCGAGATCGAAAAGGCGCATGGCGGTGGAGGTGTGGATGTCCTCGCCGATTTCAAACGCCTCGATCAGCCCCTCGTCGCCCGAAATCTCCGCAGCCAGCCGCAGCTCGATCTGCGAGTAATCAGCGGAGAGGATGACGAAGTCGTCGTTCTCCGGTACGAAGGCGCGGCGGATTTCCTTGCCGGCCTCGGTGCGGATCGGGATGTTCTGCAGGTTGGGATCGGTGCTGCTCAGGCGTCCGGTGGCAGCAACGGCCTGATTGTACGACGTGTGCACGCGTCCAGTCTCCGGATTGATCAGCCGCGGCAGGGCGTCCACGTACGTGCTTTTGAGCTTCGTCAGCTGACGGTAGAGGAGGATCTCGTCGATGATGGGATGCATGCCCTGAAGGGACTCCAGCACCGACACGTCGGTCGAGTACCCGGTCTTGGTTTTCTTCCGCGTCGGCAGCTTGAGCCGTTCGAACAGCACTTCTCCCAGCTGCTTGGTGGAATTGATGTTGAAGGCGTCGCCCGCCATGCTGTGGATTTCCGACGTGGCGCGCTCGACCTGCGTTTCCATTTCCTTTGAAATATCACCCAGCGTATCGGTGTCGATTTTCACGCCATGGTATTCCATGGTCGTCAGCACGTGGACGAGGGGAAATTCCATGTCCGCGAGCAGGCGGTCCTGCCCGGTTTTCGCAATTTCGCTGCGCAGCACGCCGGCCAGCTGCAGGGTGACGTCGGCGTCCTCCGCGGCATATTCGGCGACATCTTCGATCGGAATATCCGACATGGAAAGCTGATTCTTCCCCTTGCCGATGAGCGAGGAAATGGAGATCGGGCGGTAGTTCAGAAGCTGCATCGCAAGCGCGTCCATCGAATGGTCGCCTTCGGGACGCAGGATGTACGCCGCGATCATCGTGTCGTAGATCGGCTGCGCGGTCGAGATGCCGTGGCGCCGCAGCACGAGCAGGTCGAATTTCAGATTCTGTCCGATGACCGTGGCGCCGGTTTCGAAAAGGGGACGCACGGCGTCAACGATCTCCTCCACGCTCAGTTCCGCATTCGCGGGCACATACCATGCATGTGCGGAACGCACCGCGAAGGAGAGCCCGACCAGATTCGACTGTAGCGGATCGAGTCCGCCGGTCTCGGTGTCGAAACAGAATTCCCCGGCGCGCGCGATTTCTTCCACCATCGCCGCGAGCTGGTCGCGCGTACGCACAAGGACGTAGTCATGCGTGGCGTTCGCGGCGGACTGCATTCCGGCTTCCGCCTCCGCGAACATCGATCCCTGCTGTTCCTCTTCCAGTTTCTGGAGGAAGCGGGTGAGTTCGAGTTCGACGAACAGGTCCCGCAGCGCCTGCACGTTCTTGGCTGAGAAGCGCAGCTCGTGCGGATCGACGTCCACCGGAGCGTGGATGTCGATGGTGACGAGCTCGCGCGAAAGATCCGCTTCCGCTTTCTGTTCTTCCAGCTTGGTGCGCACCCCCTTCTTCGGAATGTTCTCCAGGTTTTCGTAGATGGCCGCGATGGAGCCGAATTCCTGCACGAGGGGAATCGCGGTTTTCTCGCCGATGCCTTTGACGCCGGGAATGTTGTCGGACTGGTCGCCCATGAGTCCCAGTACGTCAATCACCTGATCGGGACGCACACCGAACTTCTCGCGCACGCCGTCGATGTCCACGATCTCCCAGGTATCCGCGGCCTTCCCCGGTTTGTACATTTTTATACGGTCCGACACCAGTTGCATGTAATCCTTGTCCGGCGTGACCATGAAGCATTCGATGTCTTCAAGCTCGGCGCGCTTGACGAGCGTTCCGATGACATCGTCGGCTTCCCAGCCGGGGATTTCGAGCACGGGGATGTTGTACGCCTGTACGATGCTCTTGAGATAGGGAAGCTGCTCGACCATGTCCTCCGGCATTTTCTCGCGCGTCGCCTTGTAGGCTTCATACTGCTTGTGGCGGAAAGTGGGATGGGGCGTGTCGAAGGCCACGGCGATGTGATCGGGCTTCTCCTCGCCGAGAATTTTCTCCAGCGTGTTCACGAATCCGAATATCGCGCTCGTGTTCATGCCCTTCGAATTGATCAGCGGGCGATTGATGAAGGCGAAATAGGCGCGGTATGCAATTGCCATGCCGTCTATGATGAAGAAGCGTTCCATGGGGGGCTGCGATGGTGAATAAAAAAGAATAATAGGCACAAAGGTACAAACGCACAAAGGTGCAACCGAGCCATCCGGCTCGGCCATTGCGCGCGCCGCCGGTTTCATCCGGCTCGGCCATTGCGCGCGCCGCCGGTTTCACGTGGCCAGGATGATCGCGAAGCGGGAGTAGGCCGGAAGCTGTGTATTTCGTAATTTTTTGCCATGCATCGATTTATCCGACACACAGTTGTCCTCATCGCGATGCTGCTCCTTGAGGGAGCGGCGGGCATTGCGCAGGAGGGGACTGCTCCCCCGGGAGTGTATTTCCCCGCACCCAGGGAGGCGTGGGAGAGCGACGTCGCGATCGGATTGCGTGTGCTCACCGTACCCCGGGATATCGCCGAGGAAGAAATCAACAAGGCGCCGTCGCTGGATGTGCAGGCGGTGATGGGAATGCCCTGGCAGTTCAGCGCGAATGCCCGCGTCATTCTGCAGTATTTCACGAATCACTTTCGGGCAGGTGCGCGCTGGTCGCAGCGCTTCGGGCGATTCAGTATCGCGGTTGGTGATGACGCGGCGTTCTGGTTCGGTTTCTTCGACTTCGAGGGGTTCGACAACAGCATGAACGGATGGATCAATTATCCCAATCTTGCGTTGGGCTGGGATTTCGGGGATGTCCGCCTGACCGCCAAAGGTGAGGCAATCTATCTGCTCTCGCTGCACTCCCTCGCCGGAGAAAACGAAGTGAGCACGACCAGGAATGTCATTGCCGGGGGCGCTCTGTCTCTCGTGCTGGAACAGCCGCTCTGGCACAATACCCATGCGCTGCTCGGCGTGCGGTTGGCATGGACGAAATTTCACTACCAGACCTGGTTCGCCTTCTCGACATTCGACCGCCGGCTTCTGTTTTCCGAATTGATGTTCGGGCTGCTGTTATGAAATACGTCCCGCTCCTGCTGCTTGTATCGCTTTTCATCGCGTGTGATGAGGAGATTACCGTGCCGCTTCTGCAAATCGATGCGGATGTCGAGCTGCAAGGCACCGAGACGATTCCGTTCGATGCCCTCGAAGCGCTGGAAGGTGTCTACGAGGTCGTCGACGGAAAGTCGTTGCTGGGCAGCGAGGCCGTCGTCAAGCGGACAGGAAACTCCGTGTCAATCTTCACGGATCAGGATGCGGGATACTGTGTGCTTTCCTGCGGTTCTTCGGACTCATCGCTCCTGTTCGTCGGGTATTGGCGAAAACAGACCGGTACGGAGACGGGAGTCTTTCGTGCACGCATCGCTGCGGAGCAGGGAGGGAAGGGGTTGCTGCGCGGCACACGGGGCACTCCGGGAGAGGTCTTTCTCCTCGGAGATTTCGGAAACGCGACGAATAAAGGCCTGCGTCCTGTTCAGCTCGTATACCGCAGGCCGCTCTATCGCGGACCGCGTCCTTTTCTCATCGTCGCGCATCGCGCCGGGGGACGCAACTCGGATCAGCTCCCGGCTTCCGAAAACTCCGCGGAACTGGTGCGGCTCGCGGAACGCTTCGGAGCGAACGGGGTGGAAATAGATGTGCAGTTGAGCGCGGATGGTGTCCCGGTGATTTATCACGACGAGGACATGAACCTGCGCCTCAATCAGAAAAGCGGGCTTGTCGGCTCGGTCAGCGACTATACCATCGCGCAGCTCGAATCCTTCGTACGTCTGAAAAACGGGGAACGCATTCCCACGCTCAAGCGCATGCTCGCCACCATAATAAGACAGACGTCCCTCCGCTTCGTGTGGCTCGACAGCAAGGCCTCGGTCCCCATCGCCATGCTTCGCGATATTCAACGCGGCTACCAGGACAGCGCGCGTATTCTGGGACGCGATCTCGCGATCGTCATCGGTCTCCCTGATGAAGACAAAGTGCAGGAACTGCTGCGTCTTCCTGATTATCGCGACGCGGTCGTGCTCTGCGAACTGGACGTCGAGAC
The DNA here is from genome assembly GCA_014860565.1 of Bacteroidota bacterium. Taxonomy (GTDB): domain Bacteria; phylum Bacteroidota; class Ignavibacteria; order SZUA-365; family SZUA-365; genus SZUA-365. Next base: position 65,081 of record JACZJN010000165.1, on the reverse strand, counting down.
CGCGCGCAAAACCGATGCGGAGATCTGGGCACCGCGTTGGACGCTGGGTACGCAGAACGATCTCGTGGCAAGCATGCAGGCGGAAGGGCGGTTCGCCATTTCATGGACCCTCGATCAGGCCGCGTATATCCAACAGTTTATCAAGAACGGTCGCTTCGACGGTATCCTCACCAACTATCCATCGCTTGTCGCATACTACTACTACGTGCAATGATGCGGCAGCTCATCATATCATGCATCCTCGTGTTTGCCGCGATGACAGCGGTCGTCCGAGCTCAGTCCGCGACCGACTCGCTCCCTCTGCCCGTGCGTGCTTCGTCGTTGGTGCTCACCGTGGGTGGGGGATATTCACGCTATATGATGCCGTACGAAGCTCCGTTTACCATTGATCGCAACGGCGCTGTGCTGAGCGCGCGCCTGCTCTGGCATCCTGATCATCGATTGCGGCTGGGAGTGGAGTCGGGGTGGACACGTTTCTATACGTATAAACGGACAGACGTCGAAACGTCATTCGGTACGACAGATGCGTCGCTTTCGCTTTCCGCGGTACCTCTGCTGGCGGTGTTCTCAATGCAGATTCATGGCGCCGTCACATTGTTCGCGGGAAGCGGCGGGTATTTCGTGCGGTCGCACGCCGTGTCCTTTGGCACGACGGTCGATGTCACCCGCTTCAGCCAGGGGTGGATGGCGGCAGTCAGCTGGGACTACCCTGTATGGCCGGAATTTCGACCAGGATTGGAATTGACGTGGTATGGGGCGACGGAGTTCGGAGATGGGGTCGTGACGCTGCAGTTGCGCCTTCCAATCACATTGATACGGTGGTAGACGCCGCCGGAGTCGGCGTCCTGGGACCGTGATTCGACGCGCCGGTGCAGCGTTGACGAGTACTGCTCATATTGGGACGACCGGGGTTTGCGTTGGAGGCTGCCGCTCTGGAGTGTTCTGCCCTACTTGACATAGAGTAGAATTTTTGTTATATCTGCAACGTACAACAAATTCAGACGATAAAATCTCCAAAAAGCATCGCGTGTGATGGGAGTAGTGTGATGCGGTTTGGTTGCGCCGTGCCTGTTTGAGCCTGACCCGAAAACCGTTTGACCGCGTGAACCCGCCGGGCCGTAAAAACCTGTCCTTCTCCGGTTCTTCCCGGAACCGTTCATCCTGTATGCAACCCGTCGCTCCGGGCGGCTCATGCTGCATTCAGCTGCTAGCAGCTTTCATTCGCGCTGCCGAAATCACGCTTCATTGAATCATCAGGATGCTATCATGAAACATCGAGCATATTTACAGGCACTTGTTCTTCTACCGCTCGCGGTCCTGCTCAGTGTGGGCTCGCTCCCGGCTCAACAGGCGCCTTTCGCACCACGATACGTACCGCCTGATATCAGCATCGAGGGAATGGATGCGCATTACCGCGATCTGGCCGTCGTCGAGACCGACTGCCGAACGGATGCGGAAGCGACGCTTCTCGCCGACGAGCTTATCAGGCAGGGAGCGCTTGTCGCCATTATTTCTTCACCACAGCGCATGCTGGGCTGGGTGCCTCCCGAGGCGCGTGCATTTGTGAAAGCCGCGCGTCTGGAGACGGCCCAGGGAAGAATTGGGGTGCAGGCCATTGCCTATACGGTTGACGAATTACGTCAAGCGGAGAGTCTGCAGGCATTTTCGAAACGGGAGTACAACGAAGCTGACGAGGCAATCCGGGATTACCTCGCCTGGGTGCGAAGCCCCATGACGCCTGAACGACAGCTGGCGCTGGAGCAGGCCGAACTCCGCTACGAGGCACTGCGAGACCAACTGCCCAACGACGAACCGGTGGATATGGTCACACCCATTCATATCGGCGAGCAATCGGGTGATCAGATCATGGCGACTTCATTCGCCTCCGCGGCGTATGGACATGTCGACCACACTAGCTTCTTCCTCGAAAGCCAGTCCGGAACCGGTTCATGGAACTGGCCAACGACGGTGTATAATGACTACAAGACGCTGTACACCAATGCACTTGCATTTTGGACCTCCCAGGCGTCCAAGTACGGTCGGTCGATGGTCACGCACTGGCATCTTTACGGCCGCACGCACAGTGCCTGCCAGCTGAACGGGGAGGCCGTGACCATCGGAGAAGCCACGTTCATTCCCATCGTTATCGACAGGATAACGTCCGGCAGTCCCGAGGATATCGGCGGACTCGAGCCGCGGCATGAGTGGGTGCTGAAGTACAACAGCGGCATGCGCTCCTCAACCGGGCATGCCCAGTCGATCTGCGGATTCATCGCCTACAAGGGCACCGCGGGTGAAGGCATCTGGCCGCATGCGTCCTCGATCAACTGGAACGACGGCAAAAAAGAAGGACTCTACTTCGCTCTCGACAATCAATACTGGCAGGCGGTGCCCGACCCGCTCGCGAATCCGCTGCGCAATGTCATCGCGCATGAGATCGGGCATCTGTGGGGAGCCCCCGACGAATACTACGATACACAGGCATCCTGTGATTTCACATACCGGGGGATGAAGAACGACAACTGCCAGAGAGAACAGACCTATGGCGCATATAAAATGCGCGGCTTCGACGGCATCATGAAGGGCAATTACACGGGTGGTACGAGCCGGGGCACACCGGTACACACCGGCGTGCTCGCCGCGGTCGATGCCGTGCCGCGGCGTCTTTTCCGCACCATACCGGAGGGATATCACCTCACGGTATCGAATTGCGACGGCGGCAGCCGGGAACTCTACACCGCGACGTATCTTCCCATCTCGCATGATTATTGCATGACGGTCGCAGCGGAACCGACGCACGTCGTCGGAAGCACGACATGGTTTTTCGAAAAATGGGAAATACGCAGATTAAACTCCGGTGCCGTTGAATATACCACTTACGGACCGTCCCTGCCTTCCTACATGCTGAGCTCGACCCTCTACGACCCGATCCAGCAGGTGATCGCGCACTACACGAACACTCCTCCCGACTTCATGACCAGTAACACCACCCTGGAAGCATGGTTGTCGCATTACGGTCACGCGCAGTATCCTGCACCGAACATCGCGCTCCGCTGGCGCACGAAATATGATATGAACGAAGTAAAAACGCTGATCGAATATGATCGCAGCGGCACGTGGGTTGAAGTACCCACCAGTTGTATCGTATTGTATCATCCGAACTATGTCCCCCAGGGATATTGGACCGGTCTGCGCGTCCACTCCATTCCCCTCGCGACAGGAGCTATTCAACCCATTCAGCCTGATCGGGAATACCGCTTCCGGATCGTCGGGGAATTCAACACGGTTCGTGGAAATCCGTCCGTCGCGGCCAGTATACGCACACGCCCCGATGTGCCCACTGACACGATCTTTTGCCGCGACCTCAACGAGCCGAATTCGCTGACGTCGCCGAAGGTGCTGCCGTCAATGGGACCCGGCATCGACGGCTATTCCGTTCGCGGCGCATTGACCATAGACGGCGCATCCGGTGAGTTCAGCTGGTATCGCCCGAAACCGGATGTGTATCGCATAACCGCTATCGGCCTGTCGAGCTCAACGTTTGGCGACAAACTTCGTCTCCGGCTGAAAGTTCTGGACGGATCCGACTTCAAACCGATCTTCCGCGCACAGCGCGCAGGGACGACATCGTGGCTGAGCAGCTCGTACAACAGTGGCACCGACGAATACATCCTGTCTCTCGGCAACGACGGCGAATATCTGATCCAGGTCGACGCTTCCATCACCAATATCGGGGGGATGTACGATCTGGCCGACAGGTACACAAAAAAATTCGGATTTGGGGAATATAGCATTGGCATTGATATCGAAGCTTCGAATCCGCTGGTGCGTGTCATCTGTCCCACTTGCGTACGGCTCAGGCTGCCGCATCCCTATCCGGGTCTCGTCGTGATCGACCCGCCCCCCCCGCCGGACCTCGTGCTTCCCACGCGGCCGGGATACAAGAAAGGTGGAACGCTCCAACTAAATCTGCATTATATCGCCCCGGCAGGATTGATTTTCGACGGCTTCGACGGCGACCTCTTCGGAGGAACGCAGAATCCGCTGCCAGTGGAAATCAATCCCAACACTCCGGCTGGCGAACACACGCTGTATCCCAAGACAAGAGATTTCCCGCCCAGTACATGTGAACTGGTGATCATCAATCCTGAAGGACCGGGCGGGCCGCTTGAACTGCGCATCAGCAAACCCTATGGTACGCTGGTCGATGCGGAAGCCATGGCACCCACAGGATACGTGTTCGTGGGCTGGGGAGGCGACTCCAGCGCGATAACCAATCCACTGCCCGTCGTGATGTGGAAGCACAAAACGCTGATTGCCTATTACCGACAGAAACCCTGTGTCCCTGAGAAAATGCCACAGTGGGAACACCTCCTCACCGTTGTCAACGCCAAACAGGGTTCGATTCAACTCACCTACGGTATGCAGGGGGGAGCAGGTGACGGACTCGAAGCCGGGCAGGTGGACCTGCCTCCCGTCCCACCACCGGGGACCTTTGACGTGCGCTGGCTCAACATCCCCGGATCCCAGGGCAGCGTGACGGACATTCGCGCCATCAAGGCCTCGCATGTGTATCAGGGCCGCATCCAGATCGGCACGGGCATGGCGCCCGCCCGCTTGACCTGGTCCGCCCCGGGACTCTCTTCCTCCTTTACCATGCTGCTCAAGGTGGGAAGCACTCCGGAAATGAATATACATACGACGTCGGAGTATGTCTTTCCCGACGAAGGAGTCTATACGTTCACCGTGACGGTGAAGGAGCCCGACTGTCCTCCGCCGACCGAAGAGAGCGACATGATCGTCGATATTCAGCGCATCGATCCGAAGGAATATCCCTGCGTCGAACTCGAGCTGCTGCTCAAGAATCGGCCGACAGGGGAACCGCTCGCATACGGCAATCCATTCCATCTGAAACTCTACGACCGCAATTCCAGCGGGCAGTCCATCCCTGCGCGCATCACGGAGATGACACAGCTCGATTCTACGCTTCTGCTGCGTCTCTGCAGCGATCCTGACGAGGATGATCCCAACCGCGAGATCGTCATCATTCCTGAAGAAGATGATCCCGATAAAATCAAAGACACGACGCGCATCACGCTCCCGCCATTCATTCCTGATGTGACCGGGAACATGTTCCGTTTCATTCACCAGAATACCGGTGACTGGGAAATGGTTTCGGTGCCGGTGGAGATGACCGGTGCACTTCTCGGATCGCTGTACCCGGATCCGGACACCAAACTGTTCCGTTTCGATGTGACGACCGGGATGTATACCGGCATTGATGCAATGGTTCTGGGTGAAGGATACTGGTTGAAAACCAAGACGAAGAGTACGCTCTTCGTCGGCAATGAAGTCACGACGCATACGCTTTCGGGCCTCAGTGGAATTGGCGAACCGAAGGGTTACGGCTGGAACCTGGTCGGAAGCATTTCGCATCCCGTGGCTGTTGGCAGCATCGTGCAGAATCCCGCCGGGAGTCTGCGCGCGTTGTTCGGCTGGAATGCGACGTCGGGGTATGTCATCCCGACCAGGATCGACCCGAGCTATGGATACTGGTTCCGCAGCGATCCGGGGGCGACATTCACGCTCTCGGGTACAAGCGGCGCACCGCCCACGGGTACGACCGTGTATGAGAACACCGCGGCATCGCTTTCCACAATCGGCACGCTTACAATTCAGCCCGGGGAAACCGGCGGACAGAACCTGGCGCTTGCCGCACGCGCGTTAACCTCGGAGGAACTGGACATACTTTCCCTGCCACTGCAGCCACCCGCGGAACTGTTCGATGCACGCTGCGGCAACGGCACTCTGTTCCTCTCCCCCGGAAATAACGAACTCAAGCTACAGCATCGAGGAGACGTAACCCTCACGCTGCATCCGCCGCGGCTGGCACTGCAGTCGCTCGTCCTCCGTGACGAGACCGGCAGCATCCTGCACAACTTCCGCACTGACGCCGCGAGCAGCATATCCGTCGCGGTGAATGGAACCCGCACCCTCCGACTGGAATATGCAGCAACGGATCAGCCGCTGACATTCGCATTGCAGCAGAACTATCCGAATCCCCTGCATGCCGGCGAGCAGACCGTTCTGCAATACAGTATTGCGAGGGATGCCTCCGTTCGTCTTGATGTCTACGATCTGCTTGGACGCTGCGTCGCCACCCTCGCCAACGGTGCGCGGAGTGCCGGACAGTATTCGGTGACCTGGACAGGCACGGACGACCGCGGCGGCTTCCTGCCCTCGGGCGTCTATATGTACCGTCTCGAATCGGACGGCCAGGTACTCACTCGTCGTTGTTCGATACTCAGGTAAGGAGCATATCATGAAAACTACCATTCTCACTTTGCTTTCTCTTCTTCTCACCGCAGCCCTGTCGCTGCAGGCGCAGGAATTTCGCGGTGCGGAAATCGACCTGTTTGTCAGCAACGGAGCCGACCGATCTGCGTATCTCGTTCTCGGAGTGCGCGAAGGATGCACTGACGGCCTGGATATGGCGTACGAGGAGTACGAACTTCCCCCGATGCCGCCCAATGAAATCTTCGACGTCCGTGTTGTCAGCACGCCCGGACAGTCGCAGCTTGGACTTGGGTCCTATCGTGACTATCGCGACGTCAAAAGCACCACCTCACCGTTTACGCTGAACTACACGATCGCATGGCAATGCGGTGTGGGGAGCACCGGCATCGAAGTGACGTGGCCCGATCCCTACCCTGCACGCATCACCAGTATGGTGATCGACGGTGTGGACATGAACGGCAAGCAGAGCTGGTCGAGCTCTTTCCCCCAGGGGCAGGTCACGGTCGAAGTACGCTTCAATTATGTGCCCCTTACATTCTCGGCAACGCCGGCAAGCATCAATTTCAACGTCAACAACAAGGATCCCCTCCCGTACGTCGATGTACAGATCGTGACGGAGGGCGATGCAAACGCAGCCTGGACGCTGCAATACGATGCTCCATGGCTCTACGTGAATCCCACCAGCGGTAATGGCGCCGGGACCATCCGGGTCTCGGTGATTTCGTCCTCGGAGCCGGCGGGAAACTACTCGACGACCCTGGAGCTTCGTTCTCCCGTATACGGTGCGCAGCTCGATATCCCTGTTACAATGTCGATGACGGTTGGGATCAACGACCCTCCTATTCCGGGAGAACCGTATCTGCATCGCAGTTACCCGAATCCCTTTACGGAACAGACGGTACTGCAATTGCAGCTCGGTTCAGCCGCGAATCGGCCGCTGTCATTGCGTATATATGACGCGCTGGGCCGCCAGGTGGCGGACCTCAGCGCACGTGTGCAGCACACTGGAGCAGTGCAGGCAGTGCCGTTCCATGCAGCGGAGCTTCCGCCGGGAACGTACACCTGCCGTCTCACGGTGGACGGCAACGTGTTCACCACCAGCATGCTGCTGCTGAAATAACTCTGACCCGGAACCGTCCCGCGTCCATTATGCGCGGGACGGTTTCTGATTCCCTCAGTGTAACCGGAGCAACACAATGAAACGCATGAGGATGTTCTTCGCGGTTCTGCTGTTGATTCCATTCTGCATGTCCGCGCAATACAGCGCGGTGAATCAGCAGCTCCAGCTGTCCGGGTCAGGATATATTTCGGTGCCGAACAGCACGGACCTCAACTATTTCGGCCGCATGTCCATCGATGCCTGGGTGTATCCCACGCAGAGCGGGAGCAATATGGCGGTGGTCGGCAACGACGTGACGACCGGCTACTGGTTCGGTCTTTCCGCACAGGGGAAAGTGCGATATAAATCCAATCCCTCCACGGCCTTCGAAAGCAACGGAGGGGTGTCGCTCAACGCATGGACGCATATCGCAGTCTCCTACGATCAGGAAGCCTCCGCGATACGATTTTTCATCAATGGAAATCTCGACCGGCTGATCAACGTTCCCCAAGGCTGGATCGGCTGGAGTTACAACGATCTGCGCATCGGAGCCGACCGCTCGGGCAACAATCCGGCGGATTACTGGCGCGGGAGGCTCGACGAAGTGCGCATCTGGAAAGCAGCGATCAATTTCGCATCGGCGTCCGGGGATCTCTTCAAAATTCCGCATGTCGTCGAAGGCGGTCTGTATGGACAGTATCTCGTCGCGGCCTGGAGGCTGAATGGCAGCGCCGCGGATGCAGTCGCTTCACACAATGGCGCGCTGGTCGGTTCGGGTACATGGGTCATTGACCCGGATCCGCCGTTGTACCCGCGCATCGGCGTCTGGTTTCGCAACGCTTCCGTGGGGGCGAATTCCGCGGATTATCTTTCCATTCCGTATTACAACGGACTGAGCCTGAACGGGAACTATACGATCGAGTGCTGGGTGAAGCCCTCCGCGACGGGGGGACACAGCACGTATCAGACGATCCTGAGTAAAACCACCGGTGTCGTCGCGCTGATTTTCCCAGTCTGGCTGGGGCTGAACAAAAGTAATGACCGCCTTCGCTTCATCCCCAACGGTGATGCGCAGAACGCTCTGGAAAGCAGCAGGGCGGTTCCGGAGGGGCAGTGGTCGCATGTGGCCGCGCGCTTCGCCGGCAGCGGCAACAGCTATACCGCGACGCTTTTCATAGACGGGCTGCCTGCGGGTCAAAAAACATACACCTCGCCGGGCTCCCCGGCGCAGGTCCCGATTGTGCTCGGCACCACGTGGACGAATCTCGATATCCAGACCACCTACGGTTACAACGGCATCCTGGATGAGCTGCGGCTGTGGAGTCTGGCGCGCAGCGACATGGAAATCGCGGACAACTATCGACGTGAATTCAGCGGACCGCTCACCGGCCTTGTCGGGGCCTATCGCTTCGACGGCGATGTGCTGGATGCTTCGGGTGGAAACCGCCATGGCAACAACCAGTACGGCTACTCTGAATGGTATTTCTATCGTACGACAGACCTCCCGACAGAACCGACGCTCAGCCTTGTCACGCCCAAAGGCGGGGAAGACTGGGTCATCGGCAGCACGGCCACGGTTCGCTGGTCTGCCGTGGGCCTGCATTTTGTCACCGTCGAACTCTCACGCGACGGGGGGGCGACCTGGCCCGAAGTGCTTCTCAACGGCGGAGACGCCTCCAGCGGCGCATTGAACTGGCCGATAAGCGGTCCTGAGACAGCAAATGCCCGTGTCCGCGTGCGCACGACCAGTCCGACTCCGCTCGAGGATGAATCCGGTGATATCGACATTCACGAGCCACCGCCAGTGCTCTCCGTCCAACCCGTTTCCGTGACGATAACGATTTCCCGTGGCGCGCCCATGCCGCCGCCGATCCCCGTGGCGATACACAACACGGGAGGCAGTCTCCTCTCCTGGGTGGCCTCGCATGGCGGCGCCGCCTGGCTCGAAGTAACCCCCATGCAGGGAATCGCGAACGATGACACGATGTACGTCGGACTGACGACCACGGATATCCCCGAAAGCCGCTACAGTGAAGTGATCACGATCGGAGGGAATGCCGTCAATAAGGGCCTGCAGATTCCTGTCGCCCTGTACGTGACCGCGAAGAAAGTGTATGGCGTTTCCGGGTTCATCCGCGACACACTCGGAGGTGGAATTCCGGACATTCCCGTGCACGCCTCCGGAGAGACCGAGAGTCAAGCATTGAGCGGTCCTGATGGGGCCTACGATCTGCCGGATCTTCCCTCCGGCGATTACACTATCACTCCGCACAGCTTCTACTATACCAGCGTCCCGCTTGAGCGGAGTTTCACGCCGCTCAACAATTTCGAACCCAGTACGCATTTCATACTGCATCCTTCATGGGGCAGCATGCAGTTCAGTTATCAGGAAGGGTGGAATCTCGTTTCGCTGCCGTTGATTCCTGACCAGCCGGATGTTGCGCAGTATCTCCCGGACGCGATGATGCCTGCGTTTGCGTGGAATCCCGATTCGGGATATGTGCGACGCTACCAGTTGGAACCGTTCACCGCCTACTGGATCAAGTTTGCCAGATCCGGCGGCGTCATGCTTCGCGGCCGATTCCAGAGGGATCTGCTGTTGCACTTCGCGGCAGGAGAGGCCGGCTGGCAAATGATCGGTATGCCCAGCGGCGCGTGTGCCGTGAGCGGAGTCGGGCAGAATCCCCCAGGCATGCTGCTCTCGGCCTATGAGTACGATCCGCTTTACGGATACGTATATCCGGCCGACGGAGTCATGGTACCGGGCAGGGGGCTCTTCGTGAAAATCAGTGCGGGTGGTGAATTACTCATCCGCGGCATGGAAGAAGAACACACATCTCCGGCCCGGAATTTGCTTCGCTATCCTTCCGCACAGCGGGAATAGACCGCCGTTGCCCTGCTCCCAAAGTAAAAGGGAATCCGGTGGGATTCCCTTTTACTTTGATCGTTGGTCTGAAGCTCATATTTCGAGTACCACCGGAGCATGGTCCGAGCCCGTCACTTCCATTTCGATGGAGGCGTCCTTGCAGCGCGGAATGAAATCGGGCGTCACGATGAAATAATCGATGCGCCAGCCCGCGTTTCTGTCGCGCGCTCGGGTGCGCATATCCCACCATGAATAGTGGTCCGCCGCGTCGGGATGGAAATGTCGGAAGGTGTCGACGTAGCCCAGCGCGGTGATGCGGTCGAGCCAGGCGCGTTCTATGGGCATGAACCCGGAGGTCTTTTCATTCTGCTTCGGGTTTTTCAGATCGATCTCGTTGTGCGCGGTGTTGACATCTCCGCAAATCACGAGTGGGATGCCTTTCTTCCGTTCTTTCTCGAAATGTTCGAGGATACGGTCGTAGAATTCCAGCTTGAACCTGAGACGTTCTTCGCCGCGTCCCCCGTTGGGGAAGTAGATGTTGTAGAGTGCAAAGTCGTCGAAGTCGGTGCGCAGGATGCGCCCTTCGGTGTCCATCGCGAGAATCTCCGTGCCGCGGCGGACCGCGGTGGGGCGACGTTTGGTGAACGTCGCCACGCCGCTGTAGCCTTTGCGTTCCCCTGCATGCCAGTAGGTGTAATACCCTGGCGGTGTGATGAGGGTCTCATCGAGCTGCTCCTCATGAGCCTTCGTCTCCTGCAGGCAGAGGATGTCGGGAGAGGTTCCTTCGAGGTACTCGAAGAAGTTTTTTTTCACGATGGCGCGGATGCCGTTGACGTTCCACGAAACGAGCTTCATCCGTGTCCTTTCCTTGCTCAGTGATTATTCTTCGGAGCCCTTTCCTTCGTCCGATTTTTTTCCTTCGTCCGATTTCTTTCCACGCGTACCACGGCGCCGTACGGGGCGACGGGCCGCTTTCTTTTTATCCTCAGCGGGCTTGTCTTCTTTGGCGGGAGCCTTGGGGGCCTCGCCAGAGTCAGCGCTGCCTTCCGCGGGTTTTGCCGCCGCGGTGCGAGACGAGGTTGCGCTATCGGCTGTGCTGTCTGCGCTGCGTTTCCCGGCATGCGGGTCGAAATCCTCGACAATCAGCGTCCGTCCGGTCGAGGCGATGGGTGCGGGTTCGCTGGGGGGAGTCTCTTTTCGGGGCGACGGTTTTTCTTCGGAGTGCGTCTCTGCTGCGGGAGGAGCAACGGCGTCTTTCTTCCCTGATTTTCCGCGCCCACGGCCGCGGCGGCCACGGGGTGTTTTCCGTGTCTGCCCATCGTCCTTCCGCGTGGCAGCTTCCTGCATGGAATGATCGCTGTCCGGTTCCTCGTGTGCCTCCGCTTCGCTGTCAGCGGTCACGGGTGCGTCGTAGCCGAAGGGTTCATCGGATTGCATGGCCGCTTCCGCGTCATCGCGGGAAACGTCGTTCTGCTCGTCATCCGCATCCTGGTCATCGTCCTTCTCGCGGCGTCCACCACGCTTTCTTCGATCACGTGTGGTTTTGGCGGCCCTGGACTTGCTTGCATCGGATGCTTTGCGGTCCAGATCCAGATCACCCTCGTCATCCTTTGCGATCGGATCCATATCCGGAGTATCGAGGTCCCTCCCCGCAGGGTACTTCTGCGCTTCGGCGAGCGCGCGTTCTTCCTCGGCCTTGGCCCTGGCGGCATCCGCTCGGGCTTTTTCCTCGGCAGCTTTTTCCTGCTGCCGACGTCGTTCCTCGCGCTCCTGGTCGGCCCGTTTTCTGCGCTCTTCTTCCTGCGCAATGTATTCCTGGCGACGGCGCTCCTGCTCGACCATCAGATCATCGAGCCAGGCATGGATCACCGTGGTGTTTTTCTTCGCAAGGACAGGGAGGGGGACGCGGCGGTGATAGGGCGAGTCGGCCGATGTGAAGAGGAATTCTCCGTCCTCATACCGCACTGCGGGACGGACGAGATCTTCAGACAGGTTGAGAAGATCAGCGATGCGCGCAGGCTCCTCGACGAATGTGATCGGGCCGATGAAATAGGACTGGACACGACGTGCAAGAGCCCTGTCGAGCGCAGCTGCGTTTTCGAGCGTCAGGCAGAACCCGAGTCCGTGGCGGCGGCCGTTGGCCAGCAGGGTCTGCACCGCTTCGTAGAAGCGATCGGAGCCGGCTTCCCGGGTCATCGATCCGTTGCGGCCGACATACTCGTCGACGTTGTTGAAGATGAACAGCACCGGTGTGCGAATCTTGAGCCGCTTGAGGCGTTCTTCGATCAGCGTCTGCGTAAGGTTGTTGACAAAGCGGAGAATGTCTGTCGGTTTCTGCCCCTGCACCACGAGCAGACTGGACTGCGTGTCGTTGTTCAGTTCGTTGATCACGTCCTGCATCGACCTGCGCGCCGCGCCGGGAATGTCTTTCGAATACGTTTCGAACACCGACTGGATTTCCGCCTTCAGGTCATAGAGCGTCCGTCGTGCCGAATGACTTTTCGATTCCTGGCTGAATTCCTCCACCATGTCGAGCATGTCGCGCGTGTTCTTTTCCGAGAAGCGCTCGCCGCGGAAGGTATCGGCTATGCCGTTCATCAATCCGGAGATGTACTCTTCGACATCCTCATCGACGCCGTCGAGGATATCGACGCGGATGTCGTTGATGAATCCGTCCACCGTCTGTTCATTCGGACGGAAGATGGCGATGCGGTTTTCGCGCATCCAGTTCGACACCGCATAGCTGAAGTCATGGCGGCGCTGTTCGAGCACCGAGGGGAGAATCATCATGTCGAGATAATCGAGCACGGCGCGTTTATGCGCGGAACGGTCACCCGGAGTCTTCATCGCCGAGAAAACGCTGGCCGGTACGAATTTGTCGTTGAGGCAGAGCACGCTCGAGCGCGGGAACTGCGAGAGCACGGGTGCGAGGCTCATCGTCCCGGTGTTGTTGACGTCGCAGTAGACAATGTGTACAGGATGGTCGGCATCCTGCAGGAGTGCCTGGACGATGGTGTTGGTGATCGTGGTGCGTGCGCGGGGCCGTGCGCTGATCACCACGGCGTTGCCGCGGAGAAGCGTGGCGGCATCCATGCCCACGTTCACGTTCGGGTTGCTGCGATAGGTGCCGATATCGATCCGCGTTCCGTTGTCCTCGACGCGGCTGTCGGGTGCGATGTGGTGGATGACGTCACGCGTCGTGTCGTCGTCGAGCACCTCAACGGCGCCGTCGAATGCCGGGTACGTGTCAGCGGGAACGATTTCGATTCCTGTTTTCGCCGACTTGTACTGAAGTTCCTGGCCGATAGGGGTCGCGGTGCAGCTGAGCATCGCCTTGCCGCGCTTTGCGCTTTTATCTTCCGGGGCGACGGGGAAGACGTTTACGATCTGCAGCACGGTGTAGCGCTTGTCGCGCGCTGAGGAAAAGACGTTTTCGGTCGCGATCAGGCGACCCGGCTCGATCGAGGAAAGTTCCTCGAGCGGGAGGGTGAGCGTGACGGTGCACTGAAAACGCGTCTGGTTGTTCGGGGTCAGCTCGCTGACGATCCCGGAAATACTACTGATAAACATACAGGGAATCCCGTGGTTGTATTAATCCAGCTGCTGGGGAAAGACGGCGCGATCCGTTGCCATTGAGTTAGTGTTTCGGCAGGACCACAGCGTCGAGCTTGTCGATGAGGAGCTGTACGATAGGATGGGTCGGCAGAGGTTGCGAAGAGGCAGGCTGGGCCCGATGTGACCCGGCGGCGGAAAGCGACGCGGAAGTCAGAGCCTGTCGGAACCGCTCTTCCGCTTCTCGCAGTGGTTCAGTCACATCCGTCACGGCGGAACGCATGCCCGTCGGGGGGCCGAAACGCGTCTCCCACGTTTCCCCAGCGTCCACTGTACGGCCATTCGTCTTCCGTGTCACGTTTCCGGGCGCATCGGCGTCGGAGAAGGGGCCGGAAGAGCGTACCGGGGACGGTACCGCCTCGGGGGAAGTCGTTTCCATCTGCTCGCCCGTCGAGGCAGCTTTCGGCGTCACCGCAACGGCGGATGTGGCCGCGGCTGCTGCCGTGGGAGCAGAGTGCTGGGAAGAACGTCCGGCAGACGTGCTGCCGGGATGCTTTTCCCCGGGCGAACGTGACGGGGGGATGCTTCCGCCCTGCCCCATGTTCGATAGAAGAGTGCTGATCTCGATCGTGGAATCCATCTTGATCATGTCGATCAGCGCCACTTCGAACTTGAGGCGTGGCTGGGGACTGAATTTGACTGCCTGCATCGTCTGCGCTGTGATTTTGAGCAAACGCAGCAGATCGCCTTCGCTGAACTGCTCCGCGACACGCGAATAGCGCTCGCGGACGTCTTCGGGGGCTTCGATGAGACGCGTATCGCCGGTAGCCCGTGCTACCAGCAGATTGCGGTAATGCTCTTCGATTCCCGTAAGAAAATCCTGAATATCGTACCCGCTCATCACGATTTCCTCGGCGAGAGCGAACCCTCCGCTGGAATTATTGGTGATGATCAGATCTGTGAGTTGAAAAAACGTTTCCTGGTCAACAACGTGCAGCACGTGCCGTACCGATTCGTACGTCAACTGGTTGCCGCTGAATGCGACTACCTGGTCGAAGATGCTTTCCGAATCCCGCATGGATCCGTCACCCTTACGCGCGATGGCGAAGAGCGCCGTATCTTCCGCCTCGATGCCCTCCAGCAGACAGATGTGCTTGAGTTGACCTACAATATCTTCAAGAGCGATGCGCCGGAAATCATAACGCTGGCAGCGCGAAATAACGGTCGGCGGGAGCCGGTGCGGTTCCGTGGTCGCAAAAATGAAAATCGCATGCGCCGGCGGCTCTTCCAGCGTTTTCAGCAGGGCATTGAACGCTCCCTTGCTGAGCATGTGAACTTCGTCAATGATGTACATCTTGTATTTCTCCCGGCTCGGCATGTAGCGGACCGAATCACGGATGGTTCGAACCTGCTCCACGCCGTTATTCGACGCACCATCGATTTCAATGATATCGATGCAGCGTCCCTGGGAGATTTCCACGCAGGTGTCGCAGGTATTGCAGGGCTCGCCTTCCTTTGCATTGGGGCAGTTGAGCGCCTTGGCAAAGATGCGAGCGGTGGTCGTCTTGCCCACTCCGCGCGGACCTGAAAACAGGTAGGCATGCGCGATGCGTCCCAGCCGAATCGAGTTCAGCAAGGTGTTGACGACGTGTCCCTGTGCTACGACTTCCTGGAACGTGGAAGGCCGGTATTTCCGGGCAGTAACAAGAAATGACATGAATGCCTTTGTTGATCTTTCAACCATAAAAGTTAGCCACAGGCGGACTGAGAAGCAAGGAAATGAAGCACTTGCGCGTCGGCGATCTCTGGCGTCAGTGTGTGAGTTCCTCGCCCGAATTCAGGCAGCCGGCAGGGTGATAGTGACCGACGTCCCCTCTCCGGGCATGCTTTCAATGACGATGTCGCCTCCCGCATCGTCAATGATTTTCTTGACGATCGCAAGGCCGAGTCCCATGCCTTCGGTTTTCGTCGAGAAGTTCGGCTCGAATATCCGCGGCAGAAGTTCAGGCGGAATACCGCTGCCGTCGTCGGTGATACTGATGCACAGTGTCTGCGCGGCGCGGCGCGCGCTGATGGATATCGTGCCGCGCTCCTGGATCGCCTGCACTGCGTTGCGCAGCAGATTGGTGAATGCCCGTGCCAGCTCTTCCCTGTCGGCGACCACATGCGGCAGATTTGCCTCAATGTCGAGGGAAAAATGCACCTCGGCATGACTGCCGAAAAGCGACACGGTTTCGGCGAGCGTTTCCCCGGCATCGACCCGGGCCGTGCTTCTGCGCGGCATGCGTCCGAAACGGGAGAATTCGTCGCTGATGCGCGAGAGCCTCTCTATCTGGTCGATCAGTGTCCGCGTCACCTTATCGAAGATATCGCCAATGTGCTCGGCCCCGTCCAGCCAGGCACGTTGCAGATGCTGCACGGCGAGCTTCATCGGGGTGAGGGGATTCCGGATCTCATGTGCCACCTGCTTCGCCATTTCCTTCCAAGCCAGCTCGCGTTCGGCAGCGGCGAGTTCTTCCTGGCTTCGACGCAGACGGGCCGTCATGGTGTTGAAGGCATCCATGAGATCCACGAGTTCAGCGGAGCCTGCGACTTGCACCCGGCGGTCGAGGTCGCCGGCGGTGATATCGCGCGTCGCGCGCAGCAGTTCGTTCAAGGGCCGCGAAATCTGCCGCGCGAGCGCCGCGCTCGCCAAAAGCACGAGAAGTGCGATAAAGATGATCCACAGGAAGATGGTCGCCGAGGCGCGCGTATACCCTTCGTCGATCTGCTCGCGCTGAAATAGAGTCGGAGTGGAAATAACGGCCGCCAGTGTCCCGTCGGGGCCTCGGATCGCCCGGTAGCCGACCTGATAGGAAAAGTCGCCGATCTGCTCGGTGTCGAACCACGCGTCGCGTCCGCGCTGTACGATATGCAGCCAGGCGAAAGGATTCAGCCGGTTGTTGAGCAACCCGACGTGATAGAGTTCTGGTTTGCTGGTCGCGCGCAGCTCCGTGCCGAGATAGATGTTCAGATCCCTGCCGGTGCGCAAGCGGATTTCCTGGCACAATTGATCGTTGACCTGGGAAGCCAGGTCGCTCAGGGGAATGCTGTCGGGCAACTGCTCGAGGATATTGGAGCGGAGCACGTCGAGATCATCGCTCACTTGCCGCTCGATCTCATCGAGCGTGTTTTCAAGCACGAACTCCCGACCCGTCACCCAGATGAGCAGCAGGGGAATGGCCGCGACACCGAGCAGGGCCAGTTGAAGCTTCCGCGCGAAGGTCATGCGCGACCAGCCGCCAAGGCGTCCGGTGACAATTGCGGCGAATACCCAGATCAGTGCGCTGAAGAAGAGATAAAGCACGACGATGCGCAGGGCCCGGTACGCGCCGAGCAGGGCGTCAGACTTCCCTCGCGTGATGGCGAGCACTTCCTGGCCTGGCTCGGGGAGACGCATGAAATAGGTCTGCAGCTGTTCTCCCTCGACGGGGAGCGTGCTCCACACTGTTTCGTTGCCATCGTCGAATGCGGCGTGCACTTCGGCAGGGAGCTGAATCGAACGCTCCAGCGTCCGGTCCGATGTCTGGACCATGTGGCTGCCGCGGAATCGCGAGATAATAAAACGGTCTTCGGGTGCGGAACTCAGTTTTGCCGGTGCGTTCCGCAGGAGATCGATCCCTTGCCCCGTCATTTCCATCGGATCGAGCGCCTCGAGGATCACCACTGCGACAAGCTTCTCGTGGTTGCGTGGGACGATATCTGTATACCCGCGGTAGTAACGTCTTTCCCGCGTCTCCAACTGGCGGTCGGCGCTCTGCACGATTCCCTCCGTACGCGCGATGGTCGCGGACAGTGTGTGCATGGAAAGAAGAAAGGGGTCGTTGCCGACGGCAAAGCGGGAGACGGGCGCACCGCTCGAATCCAGCAACAGGATGGCGCTGTTGTTCTGCAGTCTGCTGAGAGGAGAGCCCGACCAGATGCGGAACGCTGCCTCGTAATCGATCGTCTCCCTCTCGCCCCTGCGGGGAAGCGACGGGACGGTGGTGCGGGATACATACTGGAGCGTTTGCTCCATCAGCACCTGCGACCAGCCGTCTACCGGACGGGCAAAATCGATCGCGATGGCTTCAATTTCACTGTATCGCTTGGCGTCCATCGAGCGTCCGAAAAACATGATCGTCAGCACCGATCCGAAAACCACCGTCGCCATCAATGGCGCCAGCAATGTGCCTGAGCGCCCCTTCACAGGAGGAATGCGGAGGATGACGGGAATGCTGAAGCAGATCGCGTACAGAGCATACGCCCAGAGCGGGAGCAGAAGGCTGTGCGTTGTCAGCACAAGCGCGCCGAGGGATAACAGCATGCCGCCAAGCAGCCACAACGCTTTTTCCATCCAGTGCTGCACGCTTCCCAGTGCCCGTTTGACCAGGAGGTACATGCTCAGGAGGCCGAATCCCAGGGCCAGGGAAAGCAGGTAACTGTTGCTGATCATCAGCAGAAGCATGGGCTCTTCGAGCAGGCTGTCGATGCTATCGAAATTGAATGTTGAATCCACGACGAAGCTGCGTATGCAGGCGGCAAATCCCCGGAGGGTGAAGGGAAGCAGTACGAATACGGGGATCAGCAGAAGTAAAAAGACGCGGTGCGACCGCTGCTGATCCTGTCCCGTTGTCACGCGGTACACAGCGACGGCGGAAAGAAGCAAGGCCATGACCGAGAGTGTCAATTCCGCCGGTGAACTGCTCAACCCCCATCCGAAGGTGGAAGCAAAATAGGAGGGATCGAGCAGAGAGGCGGGGACCACCCCCTCCGCGAAGCCTATGAAAAGCATTCCAAATCGGATAACCCAGATGTGGAGCACCATGATCGCGGAAGCGGCCAGGCCTGGCCAGCTTGCGTAGATTCGGAAAAGCGGGATCGAAATGATGATCACGAGGCTGAGGAGCAGAAGCAGGAGGATGCGGTTGAATTCCGCGGTTACCTGCGCGAGCCAGGTTTCCCGGACAATGCCCTCGAATGAAATGAAGCCCAGTGTGTCGCGCTCCGCGGTATAAGGAAGAAGCAGCCGCCCTGCAGGCAATTGGGCAGGACGCTCGCGTGTGAAGTTCAGTTCAAGTTCCAGTTCGGAGGAAAGAGCTCCGAGAAATCCTTCGCTGTTGAGAAAGCGTCTGCTCACCGGGACATTGGTCCCCAGCGGTGTCGCGACCGACAGAAATCCGTCGTGCTTCCCGCTGCTGTCCTGAACCGCACGCGTCGCAACGAGCAGCAGGTAGGGCGTTCGGTCGAGGACGGTAAGTGCAGGGAGTGGCGATGCGATGGCACGCGGCAGTATGGGCTCGCCGCCAAAGGCCCGCAGCCGGCCGTTGCCGTCGCGCAGTTCAAAGGAGTAATCCTCCTCGCCGGATCTTTCTATGAGACGCTCTTCTGTGCGCGCACGGACAGAATTCGTGCCCGTTAAGCCGCGCATGCCTCCAGGCAGATCTTTCATCATCGAGGCGCATTGCCGAAGCAGCGCATCGCGTTGTGCATTGAGGCGGCGTGTTATCAGCCGGGACTGTCCCTCATTGACATCGCGCTGCAGAGCAGGCCAGTCGCTTACTACTGTGCGGAGAAAGTACTCCCGTGCGGCGAACACCAGCGCCAGCATGACGAGTAAGACCGCCGTCGCATAGAGCCACCGCTGTTCCCGTCTGAGCCAGGAGAGTTGCCTGTTCATCGCGGTTGATATCTGCGCCGCTCAGCGCGTGGCAATGGTGATCTGGTTGATCACCCATTTGCCGCGCACGTTCGCCAGGCTGAGAAACATCTCCGCCGTCTCTCGTTTCCCGCGGTGTTCGTACGTAAGAGGACCGAAACCGTAGGGATTGCGGATGGAGAAATTTCTGCTGCTGAATGAAAAACTGATTGGCTGATAGGTTGAAAAAAGAGACTCAAGAATCAGGAATGCCTGTTCGCTGCTGTAATAGCCATTGATGCCAGTGAACAGGTTCAGGTAGATTTTCTGTCCGAGATGAGGTCGGAGATAGCGGATGTTGCCCGAGGAGAGCGCATCCTTTGCTCCGAGCAGCAGCTCACGCGCTTCGCGTTCAGGATCCTCCTGAACGGAACTCCCATGGCTCAGCGCCCTCGGGTTGGAGCCAGCCATCGACAATCCTTCCGCGAAGAGCATCGCGGCAAGGATGAACAAGGGAATCATTCTGCGTGTGCGCATGTGTACGAACATAAATGCAAAGTGTCCGGAATGCAACCGCAGGTGCAATCGGCGGTGCGGGGAGGAGGTCTCCCGAAGACGCATTGCGCAGCGACCGGGCGCCTGTGGCACCCGGTCGGCTGGAAACGTGGGGAGGGTGTTATTGTCGTGCGGCATAGTATTAGCTCCTGCGAGCTGGGATTACCGGCTTCGTGTGCTGCCGCGATTGATTGAACGCGTGCCGCCGGAGGAGCTCCCGCTTTCGCGAGAGCTGCCTCCGCTTGCGGCATCGTCCTGGCGTTCCCGCGAGACGGAGCTTTCGCGGTCGGGGCTGGAGCTGGAAGAGGACCGTGTCATGGACCGCGTTGTGCTGGAGGAAGGGGTGGATCGCCCGACGCTCGGGTTCTCACGGGGTGCCTGGGAGGGAACGGAAATATTTCGCGTGGCGGGCGCGGTGACAGTACTGCTTTCGGTGCGCGACCTGGTGGCGGGCGCGGTGACAGTACTGCTTTCGGTGCGCGACCTGGTGGCGGGCGCGGTGACAGTGCTGCTTTCGGTGCGCGACCTGGTGGCGGGCGCGGTGACGGAGCTGCTTTCGGTGCGCGACCTGGTGGCGCCCTCGGCCGGACTCACGGTGCGGGAATTGCCCGTGGTGCGCACGCGGGTTCCATCTTCACGGAGTACCGTACGTGTGCGTGTCTCACTATAGGTGACGCGCTCTCGGGATGTCTGGTAGCTGCGTCGCGTCGTGATGACCGGTGATTTGTACACAACGGTTTTCGGTGCGCGCACGATGGTGCGGATCGGGTAGTAGTTGCGATGACCAAGTGCGTAATCTATATAGCGTCCACTGTAATACTTGTGGGGAGATGTCGTGCGAAGCTCGAAGCGCCAGAACGGGCCGCCAAACACGAATAGTCTCGAGACCGGGTGGTAATCGTAGGCCCACCAGTAGTCGTAATCGTGCGAGAGCCGCACACTGTATCGCGGGCAAGCGACCGCGTAGGGGTCGAAGCGCGCACTGCGTCCGTGGCAGTCGTAGCACATATAGCGTGGATACCAGACGCGGCTTCCTATGAAAAATGACAGCGTTGCCGTTGCGTGGATGCGGTTCGAGCGGATCAGCCGGTTGTTGATCGTATTGATGGCAAGAAAGGGGTCGCCCACCACGGGATCGATGCCGAGATGATACCGGCCATTAGAGCTTCCGTAGCGGAATGAGCGCGGGGTGCGGCTGGCAACGGCGTGCAGATATTCGACGCCGGTGGGACCGCTGATGCGGTAGCCCCAATCATCGTAGTATTCCGGCAGTCGGTATGTCATGCCGCCGAAGACGAAGCCGTCGTCCGGATAGCGCGGGAACAGCAGTTCCACATCGCCGTCGGAACCGATGCTGTAGATGCTCACAAAGCAATCGTCGTTTGCGCGGAAAAAGAGATCGACCGCATCGCCGGGGTAGTATACCTCGTCCTGGTTCCGATCTGACCAGAGATCAACACTGAGGCCGCGGTTAGGACTTACGACCGGACCGATTGAGGAAAGGGGGCGGCCAGACGCCGTCGACTTCAGTAAGGGCATGAATGCCAGTGTGACTGCAAGGATGAGAAGGATGCGTTTCATGGCCTGCCTCCATTGAGGAATAGTGAGTCGGGAATTCATGGGTGTCAGGGTCGCGTCGTTTGTCGTGGTATGTTCAGTGTCTCTGCGACAGGCTGCGATGCCGTTTCTGCAGTGACTGTTGCTGTGCGCGGAGCAGTTCGGGATTGCCGCGGGCTACCTGGTATGCCCAGTCGAAAATCATGCCGCTGGTGCTGATGTCGACGAGGCGAATTTTTGCGTAGTGATTGTCGAAGGTCTTGATGACGTAGGTGTGTCCACGAACGGCGAGCGCGTCGCCAGTGGGATTCCAGCCGCTATTGGGGGCGGAATTGATTTCATCGAGGTTGGATGTGAAGCCCATGTCCTGGATTTCGCTGTCGTCCCACACGACCAGATAGGGGATTCCCTCGGCCGTCACCTCGAAAAAGAAATCCGTGAAATCGGTGTCGAAGTGGAGCACCGAATATTCCGAGAAGTCATAGCCTGAGCGGTGGGGCATGACGAAACGATCCACCAGCGCAACGTCGCGTCCCTCGGGACGAGGGGTATCATACACCACATCACGGCTCAGTTCGCTTTCGTTGCCATCGAAGTCATAGGCGCTCACCGCGTAATACGAAGTAAATCCGTTTCGCGCGCCGCGGTCAACAAACGTCGTCGCACGCGTGTTGCCGATATATTCGTATCGCCCGTCGTAGCGATCGCTGACATAGATGAAGTAGCCGTCGATGTCGATTTCCTGGTTCTCGATCCACTGCAGTTCCACCGCATTGTCGAGCGAAATCGAGACTATGCCAACGGGGGGGAGCGGCGCGGTATCATCGATGTAGACGATGTTGTCGCGACGATTGTCGCAAGCTGAGAGGATAATGAGAGAGAGGATGATGATAAGGTACCGGGGTTTCATTGTCGTATCTCCTGGAATGTGTTCTGCATCACTACTTGCAAAGAGAGTGCCAATTTCCGGACCGGACGAATTCGCCCCTATTTCAGCGATTCGCTATGATCATTGGGCCCTGGTGTCTACTGCAGAGGACGATTCGCGTGAAGAGATAGAGCATGGAGAAAGTGAGGGATGTGGGGAGGCCGAAAAAAAAAAGGCTACCCGGGAGGACAGCCTTGAAACCGGAAAAAAAAGGCTGCCCGGGAGGACAGCCTTGAAACCGGATGGATACGGGTGTTATTCCTCGGTCAAATTGTACTGTGCGAGGAGGCGGTCCGCATCGGGTTGGTACTTTGTGTTCTTGGATTCCTTGACTTTGTCAAGCATTTCCTTGGCCTTCTCCATATTCCCGGCTTCGGCGTAGTTGCGCCCTGCGATCAGGAATCGTTCGGTGGAGAGAAGCTCGTTTTCGAACGTCAAAGCAGACTTTTCAAACAACTCGGCGGCTTCAGCGCTGTTGCCGCGCGCTTCGAGCACGGCGGCTTGGCCAGCAATGACGGCGGCGCGCAGCATATCGGTGTCAGGGGAGGCGTCTTCAAAGGTCGACATCGCTTTGTCGAGTTCTCCGGCGTAAAGATACGAGTTGCCGAGGTAGAGCATCGCGACGTCTCCAGTTGGTGTGCCGCCGTATTTCTCGACGATTTCCTCGAGTCCCATGATCTTCTGCGCGGGATCACCGGTAATGGCGAGGCGATACTGCTGCTGCTGGTACAGCTGCTGCACCTTGCGGAGTTCGAGGTTGGCCGCGAGTTCGTCGGCGGCCTTGCCCGTGGTGTAGAGATATCCGATAATAACGATAGCGGCGATGCCGAGCGCCACTCCGCCTACGATTTTGGTATTGGCTTTGAACCAATCCTGCAGGTTGTAGAAGAAATCGGCCGAGGACGATTGCGGAACGGCTTGGCGGACAGAAATCTTTTTCTTCGCGGTTAACACAGACGCTCTCCGGTTGACATAAATGGCTGGTGAATAAAACTGCTCGTACGCCTGGGGGGAGTCGAACCCTCAACCTTTGGCTCCGGAGGCCAACGCTCTATCCTATTGAGCTACAGGCGCAAAATTCCAGCGAACGGATATTGTCGGAAAGACCGTTCGCGAATGATGCAAACACAAATATACGAAACTTTTGTTCTCCGCCAAGGGGGCCGCAGCGAGCAAGGCAGATCCGCGGGAGGGTGTGCCGGGCCGGTGGCAGCGGGTGTCATTGGTGGCTTCAGTAGTGATCGAGGTACTCGAGGACATAGGGGTTGTGCGCGCGTTCAAAGCCGATTGTCGTGCTTTCCCCGTGTCCGGGATAGACGACCGTATCTTCCGGAAGCGTGAACAGTTTTTTCGTAATACTCTGCATGAGTGTTTCGTAATCGCCACCCGGCAGGTCGGTCCTGCCGACGCTGCTGTGGAAGAGGACGTCGCCTGAAAAGAGGACCCCCTCACGCATTTCATAAAGCACGACGTGTCCTGGTGTATGGCCTGGGGCATGGATGATGCGGAGCCTCAGCCGCCCGCATTCGAGCACCTCTCCCGCTTCGAGCAAGGCATCGGCCCGCATGCCTTCAACAAGGCGTGCGAGGTCTGGAAAGAGGCTGGCAGGCTGTTCGAGCATCGGGGCGTCGAGCGGATGGATATGCACCGGGACGCTGAGATCGCGTGCAAGCGCTGCGACATCCCCGACATGATCGAAATGTCCATGCGTGAGAATGATGCCTACCGCGGTGAACGCATGATCGGAGATCCACCGTTTCATCCGCTCGCGCGATTGCATCGGAACATCAATAATGAGCACTTCCCGCGACGCTTCATCGGCGACGAGGTAGCCGATCGTTTCGACGGGGCCGGATTCGATGTGGTGAATGAGCATTGCAGGTGTCCTTAAGACAAAACGCGGCGTTACGCCGCGTTTTTGCTCCCCGGGCAAGACTCGAACTTGCAACCCTGCGGTTAACAGCCGCATGCTCTACCATTGAGCTACCGAGGAATTACAGACTTCAAAGATAGTGCAAATCCGCAATGTTGTCAAGATTTTTCCAGGTTCGGAACGGTTTTTTTTCGGTCAGCTTTTTTCACGGAGAAGCAGTGTCGGTGAAGTGAAAAATCGTATATTAACGTCCGTTGCCCCCCGGAGCTATAACGATACGGGCGACACGTCCCAGTCGCAGAGCTGTCGAGGGTTTGGAAGCGCTTGCATAAGACAAAACGGTTGCATTTTAGAAGGTTCGGTCGTAAGTTCTCCACTACTGATTGACACATGCGGCGCGACATTCAGCTTAGTATTCACGGCGAGAATGAGCACTATTTCAGCTACATCTACCACATCGTTTTGGGGACGGAACCGTTTTCTATTATGGTTGCATTCTGCAATTCCTTGATTGTGCATGCAATGAATAACCATAGAGCGATTTCTTTTCACACTTTATTCCTTAAACCTTTATAGGAGGAACTATGCGACAAAAGCTGCTACAGAAAGCCGGGTTGCTGAGCCTCATGTTGCTTGCGACAGGGGTATTTCTGTCCGGCTGCATCGAGGAGCCAAACCCGCCTGTTCTGGATCGCGTCACCTCGCAAGTGCGCTTTGTTCATGCAGTACCTGATGGTCCGGCCGTGGATATTTGGGTCGACGGTGCACCCGTTGCCACAAATGTGGGCTTCAAGGGCTATTCGGGGTATCTGACGGTCAATTCCGGCAACCGATTTCTTCGTGTTGTGCCGGCAGGTGCCGACTCCAGTGCAGCGATTTTCCGCCAACTCGTGGCTGTGCGTTCACTGACCAAGATGACCATGGCATTTTTCAACTCCGTCGCGGAGGTGAATCTGCTGATCACCCAGGAACGTTTCACGTACGCCGATGAGACCAGCATGCTGGTCGACAGCACGGATGTCAAGCTGATCAATCTCGCCGGAACCGGTGAGGCATACAGCCTCGAGCAGAAAATTGACGAGCAGACCAGCAAAGAACTTGTGGCCCCGGTCAACGCCGGTTCCCTTTCCGCCTACAATCGCGTCGCTGCCGGCACAATGGATCTTTTCATCGCACGCTCGAACGGTTCGCGCGCCTTTGAATTCAACCATGCGCTCAGCACACCGGGATATCGTTACTCCTTTATCGCAGTCGGTAACTCGGGCGGACTTGAGGTTCTCACTCTCCAGGATGAACCAACAAACTGATGAAGCTCCCGATCGGGGCAGGATTGGTGGAACAATTGGAAGGACCGTCCCGATCGCTTGCTGAGAAGGTTTACACTGGAGGAAGCACTTCGTAACAAACGTTTTCTCAAGTTCTGAAGGAGGATATTATGCATAAATGGTTCCTGATTGCAGTCCTCTGTATCCTGTTCCCGGCTGCCGCAATGGCACAAAACGGCAAAATCGCCGGAAAGGTTACAGATCGCGAGACAGGAGAGCCGCTGATTGGTGCAAACGTCATGATCGATGGGTCTGATCGTGGCGCGGCATCCAATATCAATGGTGAGTTCGTCATTCTGAATGTCCCCATTGGCAAAGTCACTCTCGTCGCGAGCTATATCGGTTATCAGCAGATAACCCTGCGTGACGTGCTTATTAAAAGCAACGAAACGACTGCTGCTGATTTCCAACTGCCCAGTGAAGCATTCAAGGTGGGCGAGGTGGAAATCATCGCGGAGAAGCCGATGGTCGACAAGAACGTCACCAACAGCAAATCCACGGTGACGCAGGAAGAAATTGAAAACCTGCCGGTGCGCGGCGTCGAGGGCATTGTCGCCCTGCAGGCGGGCATCGTCAGCCAGGGCGGAACGATCTACGTGCGCGGCAGCCGCGGCGATGCCACGGGCTATGTCGTCGATGGCGTCAACGTCAACGATCCGGTCTATGGCGGACGTGCGCTCAGCGTCATCAACAACGCGATCGCGGAAGTCAACTTCCAGGCGGGCGGCTATTCCGCCGAGTTCGGCGGCGCCAATGGTGGTCTCATCATGACCACGACTCGCTCCGGCGGACGCCAGTTCCAGGTCGGTTTCGAAGCGTTTACCGACAGCTGGTCCGAGTCCGGTCAGGAGAACTTCCTCGGCTCCTATAACTATGGCAACAGTCTCTATGCCCTGACCGCCGGCGGACCGCTGTTCGGCCCGGTGCGTTTCTTCGTGGCCGCGCAGAATTCATTCGTGCGCACGCCCGCGCAGTATCGCAGTGCATACACACTCGCCGATACATACGATGCGCAGCTTCGCAACACGGCGGCTCATGCGCTGCTGGCGCCGGAAGAGCAGGCCAAGGTCGGCATCTTCGATCCGCGTCTCGGGGCGGCGGCCCGCAAGGTCGATTACACCTATCCCGGCGGCTACGTCGTCAATACCGCGGATCAGGCCTGGACCTTCTCGGGCAACATGACCTTCGATCTCAATCCGATCAATATCCGCGTGGGTGGAAGCTACAACTACAGCTCCGGGCGCAACGGGTCGGGGATCACCTCCGGCTATCAGGTCGGCAGGACCGCCGAGGTCGTCAACGGCCAGCTCGTATACAACACGAATAGCCTGTATCTCGCCAATCAGCAGCGTGCACTTATGACCGAGGGGGAGAATTATGCCGTCAACCTGAAAATGACGCATCTCCTCAGCCAGAACACATTTTATGAAGTGTTCCTGAATTATTTCGGAAACTTCAATGTGCTCATGGATGCAGATCATCAGCACGATATTTTCGCCTACGGTGATTCTATCGCCAACGCGCAGTACGGATATGACTTCCGCGCTGATGGTCTTGGTCCTCTTCCGATCCAGATGTTTGGCGACAACTACGCTGTCTATGGCGCAGGCGATGCCGGGTATGCATATCAGAAGGACCGCTACTCCTCGATTTCCGGAAAAATCAACTTCGTGCACCAGATTGGCCGCACGCATGAAATCAAGGTCGGCGCGGAAGCGCAGCAGTACGTCGTGCGCCAGTTCGACATCACGGCTTTCACGCTGAAGAGTTTCTTCCGCAGTAATCCGGATGCGAACCCGATCCAGCAGGCGGTCAATTCGCGCACCAACAACTTCGGGTACGATCAGTGGGGCGCTCTCTCCGACGGAGAACTCGACGGCCCGCGCAATCCCGTGTTTGCTTCCGCTTTCGTGCTCGATAAAATCGAGCTCGAGGATCTTGTCATCAACGTCGGTATGCGCTACGATTACATCAATACCGACACGAAGGAATTCATCGATCCGAATAATGTGAAGTTCGACGCGAACGGCATGATCGATCAGTCTTCGGACAACATGAAAGACGTACCCGCCTCCGTCACCTTCAGCCCGCGTATCGGTTTCTCCTTCCCGGTGACCGACCAGACCGTGTTTTATGCACAGTATGGAAAGTTCGTACAGCAGACACGTCTGCGTGATGTGTATCTCGGAAACGCCACCTCCGCCAGCAATATCCGCGGCGGCTATGCGATCGAGAACCCCGTCGGTTTCGGCCTCAAGCCCGAGACAACGTTGCAGTATGATTTCGGTTTCCGTCAGCAGATCGGCGACTTCCTGGCATTTGATCTCGGAGCTTTCTATAAAGACATCCGCGATCAGATTCAGCAGCAGCAGATTCCTGCAGCGGCGGGGGCCCAGCATCTCGCATACTATGCATGGGTAAACGGCGACTTTGCCACCACATCGGGTGTGTCGATGAAAATCGACCTGCGCCGCGTCGAGCGCGTGCAGGCCTCGGTCGACTATACGTACTCCGATGCACGCGGCACTGGTTCGGCCCCTTCGACGGCGTTCCGCGCCATCTGGCTGGCTCCGACCGAGACCCCGTATCTGCCCAAGTACACGACGTTGCTCAATTTCAACCAGACCCATCGTGGTTCGATCAACCTCGATTATCGCTTCGGTCGCGGAGACGGCCCTGTGCTCGGCGGCGTTTCCTTCCTCGAGCGTACCGGCCTGAATATGCTGTTTACGTTCAACAGCGGTCACCCCTACACCCGCGTGGATGAAAACAGCTACGACAACCGTCGGCAGCCCGTCGAGGTGCTGAACGAATCCACTACTCCGTGGACCTTCCAGATCGATGCCCGTCTCGACAAGACGGTGGATATCGCTGGTCTCGATGTCAACTTCTACATCTGGGTGATCAACCTGCTTGACACCAAGAATGTCACCGACGTGTTTATCCAGTCCGGCAGCGCTTCCGATGATGGCTATCTCTCGACTGTCCAGGGTCGCCAGCAGCTGCAGACATACGCACAGTACGGCACGGCATTCGAGAATCTGTATCGGGATTACTACTACCAGACCAACATCATGAACGCGAACCTCTTCGGCCCGCCGCGGCAGGTGCGTGTCGGTCTGCGTATTGATTTCTGAGTCCCGTTCAGGTAGCAGTCATGAAACGAACAAACGTAGAAGCAATACAAGGAGACTGGGCATGAAAATCATTGGAAGGTTGTTCCTGTTGCTCGCCCTGCTCTGTTTCGCGGTCAATCTACAGGCCGGAGAACATGAAGGCGGCAAGGACAAAAACAAGCTGCAGAAAACTGCAGATAATGATGCGTACGATTTTATATCGATAAACAATATCCTGATGTGGATCTCCAACAACGGTTCCACGTCCCATAATCCGGGCAGTGACGGTTCGGGTCTCGAGTGGCCGCAGGGCTCCGCCAAGTATGCCATCTTCCAGGATGGTCTCATCTGGGGCGGCACGGTGCAGGGTGAAATCCGCATCGGCGGCTCCGCATACCGGCAAGGCCTGCAGGCGGGAAACATCAAGGGTGATGGAACACCCGCGGATCCGAACGATCCTATGCATCACATCTACAAGGTGCGGAAGGTCGACGCGAACGGATTCAGTCTGCTTTCGGCGGCTGAAAAAGCGCGGCTGGAATCTGACTTCAATGACTGGCCCGTTCAATTGGGCGCGCCGTACAAGGACAACGACAACAACGGAAGCTACAACCCGCGCTTCCAGGAATGGCTGAACGGCGATCCCAATGCCGACTGCCCCTGGTTCATCGGCGATGAGGTGCTGTGGTTCGTGTCCAACGACATGGACGGCTCCCGCACCAGCAACCTGTACGGCACCGCGCCCATCGGCGTGGAAGTGCAGACGCTGGTCTGGGGCTACAATCAGACCGGTCCTCTGGGCAACATGGTGTTCACGAAATACACGGTGATTAACAAGGGCACGGATGACCTGGAAAATGCGTACTTCGCGCAGTGGTCTGATCCCGACCTTGGCGACGCTGCCGATGATCTCGTCGGTATCGACACCACCCTTTCACTCGGATACTGCTACAACGGTCTGGCGAAGGACGATGTCTATGGCATTCCCCCCGCGGTCGGGTATGATTTCTTCCAGGGACCGATCGTCCCGGGTGATGCCGGTGACGAGGCGATCTACAATTTCGAGAAACTCGCAGGATGGAAGAATCTTCCCGTGTCTTCCTTCGCATTCTATATCAATTCCGATCCTATCTATCAGGATCCCGATCAGGGGACCGCGGAAGGGTCGGTGCAGATGTACAATTACCTGACCTCCAAACTGTATGACGGCTCCCCGTTCATCGATCCCACGACGGGACTCGAAGTGAAGATTACACTTGCCGGCGACCCGGTCACGAAAGAAGGCTGGATCGACGGTATTGTGAATGCTCCCGACGATCGCCGCATGATGATGACCACCGGCCCGTTCACTCTGAACAAGAGCACCGACATGGCAGCCGGGAAGATCAACACGCAGGAAGTCGTTGTGGCCCGCATCATCGGACGCGGTTCCGATCGTATTTCCTCGCTGCAGGTTCTTCGCTACTACGATCGTTTCGCGCAGCTTGCATTCGACAACAACTTCGATCTTCCCAAGGCTCCTCCCGCGCCGCGCGTGGAGACGTCGCTGCAGCCCAACACGGTGTTGCTCAGCTGGGGAAATCCGGATGGTGTCAATGCGACCGAAAACTTTGACGATCGCGGGTATGCCTTCGAGGGGTACAATGTGTATCAGTTCCCCTCCAGCAGCGCGACGATCAACGAAGCGAAGCGTATTGCGACCTTCGATGTCATCAACAACATCGCGACGATTTTCGATGAAGTGATCGATGATAAAACCGGCGCCGTGGTCGTTCTGCCTGTGCAGTTCGGTACGGATTCCGGCATTGAGCGCATGCTCGAGGTGGTCAACGACGCCATCGTCGACCGTCCACTTGTCAATAACCAGCCGTATTACTTTGCCGTGACGGCATATTCCTACAATGCGGATCCGGAAGCGACGCCGCGTCAGCTCGAATCGACCCCCACGGTCATCGAGGTGCGTCCGAAGACCATGGATCCCGGGTACCGTGCCGGCGCCGATTACGGCGAGAACCTGCAGGTCCTCCACACGCAGGGTCTCTCCACCGGTTCCGTGCTGGTGAAGGTCATCGACCAGGCCAAACTCACCGGTGACAGCTACGCTGTGACCTTCGAGTCACTCGGCAAGGTCGAAGTGGATTTCTATGGCGACATTCTCGAATTCGATAATTACGGATGGAATCTGACGAACACGTCGAAGAATCAGCGCCTCATTACCAATGCCTCCGATTACGGCGGCCTGGAGACGGGTTACTACACTCTCGACGGCTTCCAGATCGGTCTGCTCGGCTCCGGTCACTATGAGACCGGGCATGAGATCCTTTCGGTCGACTGGATCGGCGGTCCGCCGGTGTACGAAGCCTATGCAGGCTACGAAATAACCGGTTGGGATTTCTTCGGCAGTTCGATCATGCCGTATGATGTCAAAAAGGTTGTCGAAGTGCGTTTTGATCGCAACACGGCATCGAAGGGCTATGTCTATCTCCGTGGTGGCACACCGAACTATGGTTACGCAGGCTATTATGATTCGCCGATGACCATCTGGGATGTGACGGACAAAGCAAATCCCAGGCAGATTTGTTTTGCCATCGTCGAGCAGAACGGCTCGTCCGCGCAGAACAACCAGTGGACGCCGACGGCATCCGCCGGCGATCGCGAGTACCTCTTCCTTATCGACGAACCGTATAGCGACACCCCGAATCCCAATTACACCGGCGACTTCCTATTCATCGATGGCGCTGGTGAAATGCCCATCCTGTATGCGGCATGGATGATCCAGAACGCAACGGCGGATGGCAGCGACTTCCCGTGGAAGGACGGCGACATCTGGCGCTGGACTCCGAACGTCGCGTTCGATGCAACGGATGTATTCACATTCACAACCCCGAAAGCCAGCTACAGCGTGGACGCGGCGAAGGAGGACATCAACAATGTCCAGGTCTTCCCGAATCCGTATCTGGGTTCCAACGAGCAGGAGCTGAACAAGTATCAGCGCTTTGTGACCTTCAATCATCTGCCCCCGTACGCCAAGTTCCGCGTCTTTACCGTGGACGGCACGCTGGTGCGTTCCTTTGAGAAGAATGACGGTTCACAGCTTGCCACCTGGAATCTCCAGAACGACAACGGCCTCCCCGTTGCCAGCGGCATGTACATTATTCATATCGAGATGCCTGATCTGGGCGTCGAGAAAGTGCTCAAGCTTGGCGTTGTCAGCGAAGCACAATATCTCGATCGCATCTAACCAGGTCTGTCGCAAGACACGACGCATATGAATTACGAAAAGTTGTGAATCAGATACATCAAAGGAGATACATCATGCGTACTACGCTTTCATCTTTCCTGGCAGTTGTAATGGCGCTCGCATTGCTCAGCGCCACGGCGACAGCCGGAGGTGGCGACCGTACCGGAACCGCGGGGGCATCCCAGTTGCTGATCCCCGTGGGGGCGCGCGGTATCGCGCTCGGCAGCTCCAACAGTGCCGGCATCTCCGGGCTCAATGCCATCTATTACAATCCTGCGGGCCTTTCGGCAAGCAGGCAATCAGCCGAAGCCATGTTTTCCCATATGCAGAGCTTCGGTGATATGGGCGTCGATTATGCCGCGGTCGGAGCACAGTTCTCCGGATTCGGCTACCTCGCCTTCTCCCTGAAATCCCTCTCGTTCGGCGATATCGATCTGACCGACGAACGGAATCCCGACGGCACCGGCGCGACCTGGTCTCCGACCTTCGTCGCTCTCGGCCTGACCTATTCCCGCGCACTCACCGATCGCATCCGCGCCGGTGTGACCGCGTATCTCGTCAGCGAAGATCAGTATCGCGTATCGGCCTCCTCGGCGGTGTTCGACATCGGTGTGCAGTACCAGGGCCTTGCGGGCCTCCGCGGTCTCTCCATCGGCGTGACGTTGCGTCACCTCGGCGGCAACATGCAGTACACCGGGTCGGGACTCACCCGTCGGGTGGACGAACTCGACAGCAAGCGCGATCCGCAGCTTCTGCGCGTCGAAGCCGCTGGTTTCAGCATGCCGACCTCGCTGGAACTGTCTGCCTCCTACGCACAGTCCTTCGCCGACCTGCACGCGCTCACCTTCTCCGGTGCGTTCGAGAATAATAACTTCCTCTCCGACCAGTATCGTCTGGGCGTCGAGTATGGCTTCAAGAATTTCTTCTTCCTGCGCGGTTCCTACAACGTTGCAGGTACAGGATTCGACGATGCCTTTGGCGAGACAGCCTATCAGTACGGTGCGGCGTTCGGTGCCGGTGTCAATTTCGACGCGGGTGACATGAACATCGGTGTGGACTATGCCTATCGCGACATGGTGACCTTTGACGGCAATCACGTGATTACGGTCAATCTCGGATTCTGATCCGGGTCATCGAACAATCTGGAAGGGCTCGCCGTCGGCGAGCCCTTCCCGTTGTACCAGGTCCTGCTCCCGCGCCGAAGGCTCCCGCGCCGAAGGCTCCCGCGCACCGGGGGGAGCAAATCGGGTTGCATAATACAGGTGGTTTGCTACTTTAGGAAAGCGTATACGCCTCGAAATCTGCTGCACCTTCATTTCAGGACATCATCATGAGCGCTCGTCAAATAATCACGGTATTCCTGTTCGCAACGCTCTCCGTCTCGGCTCAACAGCATTCCGCCTTCCGCACGAATATCGATCTGGCGGCATTCCAATACGACAAGGATATGAGCTACGTCGAGCTGTATTACTCGTTCTCGCGGACAGGCCTGACATACACCAGGGATAACGGCACATACACGGGCGCCATTGTCGTGCATACGATCATCCGCCGGGATGATGAAAAGCAGGACCCTGTGATAAAGAACTGGCGCGTTCCCGTGACGCTGGCGGATACGGCCAACCTCGCCGACAAGGCGCTTATCGGGAGGGTGAATTACCTGCTCGAGCCCGGGAAATATCGTTTTGCCGTCATCAGCCGTGATGAAGCGCGTGCCGACGTGGCTGACAGCCTGGAGATTCCATTCGAAGTGAGGGATTTCAGCACGAGCGCGCTGCGCTACAGCGATATCGAACTCGCATCATCGATCAGGAAAATAGATGAAGACCCCGCGAATATTTTCTTCAAGAATACTCTTGAGATCATCCCGAATCCTCCGCTGCTCTATGGCAAACCGATGCCGAATCTGATGTACTACGCCGAGCTCTATAACGTGGACGCCGACGACTTTCTTGTCAAAAGCGAAGTGGTAAGTTCCTACGGACGCACGATGACGAGCAAGACGCAAAAGCGGAACGGCAAATACGCCTCCCGGGTGGAGGTGGGTACACTCAATCTCGGGGCACTTCCCTCGGGCGTGTACACGCTGATCCTTTCCTATGGCGACTCGACGAAATTCAAACTCTCGCAGAGCAAGGCATTCTATGTTTTCAATCCAGATGTTCCCTTCGACAGTCTCGAGGCTGCACAGATCGCGGACATGATCGCCAGCGAATTTACCTCGATGGGAGAAGACGAGCTCAACGAAAACTTCGACATGGCGCGATACATTGCCACAAAAGGCGAGAAGGATATCTGGGGTTCGCTCTCGGGTTCCGAATCAAAGAGAAAATTCCTGACCAAATTCTGGCGCGATCGTGACCAGGACCAGAGCACCCCATTCAACGAGTACTATGCCGAATACAAACAGCGCGTGGCGCTCTGCAACGAGCAATTCCGGACGGCATATCGGACCGGGTGGCGTTCCGATCGCGGCAGAGTCTACATCCTCTACGGATCGCCCGATTACATCGAGCGGAAGTATAGTGAGAGCGACATGAAGCCGCACGAAATCTGGCGATACGATTACATCGAGGGAGGCGTGGACTTCATCTTTGTCGACCGCTCCGGGTTCAACAATTTCGAACTGGTCCATTCCACCAAACGCAACGAGATCAACAATCCTGACTGGGAACGCTCGGCTTCGACCCGTTGAGCCGCGCAGCATCGTCCTGTGAAATCGTTTCTCGAATACGCGCTTTTTGCCGGTATCGCGCGCCTGCTCCAACTGCTTCCCCTCGGGGTGGTGAGGCGGATGGCGCGTATCGGCGCCGGCTTTGCATGGTATTGCGTGCCTATCCGCAAATCCCTGACGCTGATGCAGCTGCGGGTGGCGTTTCCCGACCGCGCTGATACGGACATCCGGCGTATTGCCCGGGATGCGTACACCAACCTTGTCACGACCATTTTCGAATTGATGTGGACTCCACGTCTCGACGATGAATCGATCGCGCGCGTGATTCACATGCGGAATCCGGAAGTCATCGAGCAGGCTGCACGCAGGGGAACCGGCGTTGTGTTCATGTCGGGACATTTCGGGAACTGGGAGTGGCTCTCCATCGGTGTCGCGCGCATGATGGGAATCCCGTTTACCGTCATCGTCCATCCCATTCACAACACTGCAGTCGATGATCTTGTGGAAGGATGGCGCAGGCAATTCGGTAATCGCACCATACCGATGGGTGTTTCGATACGCGAGGTGATAACCACGCTGCGGAATCGCGGGGCGGTGGCGATGCTGGCCGATCAGAGCGGTCCCAGCGGATCAGTGTACGTGCGTCTGTTCGGCAGACCTGCCGCGACATACGAAGGTCCGGCCACATTCGCCCTGCGCATCGGAGCGCCGATCATCATCGGGTATTCCCTCCGGCGTGAGGACGGCAATTATGATGTGATCGTCGAGGAAATTCCCACGCAGGATCTGCAGGGATTCACGGACGCCAACGTGCGCGAGCTCACGCGCCGGCACGTGCGCGCTCTGGAACGCATGGTGACCGAACACCCCTCGTTCTGGTTGTGGCAGCATAAAAGATGGAAGCACACTCCCGGGAAGGATAATATCATCGTCGAAGATCCAGCAGCATGACAGACGCCATCCTCATCATTCAAACAGCGTTCGCCGGGGATCTCATCCTGACGACGCCCCTGATCGAAGAAGCCGCGGCCATGTTTCCGGGCGCAGCCATTGACATGCTCTGTATTCCCTCCACCGCGCCGCTGCTCGAAAACCATCCGCAGCTCCGGCGCTGCATCGTCTACGACAAGAAAAACGGAAATCCGTCGCTGCCGACACTCATGCGAATTCTGAGGAAGCAACGCTACAGCCTCTGCCTCAGTCCGCATCGGTCGATGCGCAGCGCATTGCTGGCACGCGCCACACAGGCGCCACGCCGCATCGCGTTTGATCGCTCGGCTGCTCCCTGGCTGTTCACCGAGACCGTGCGGTATGAACAGGGGTGGCATGAAGTAGATCGTGTGCGGTCTCTACTGCATCATGGGAAACAGCCGGAATCCGGGCGCTACCGTCCGAGGCTGTTCCCGTCGACGCAGGACCGCTCCGCGAGCGAAGCGCTGCAGCAGCACGTCTCCGGGGGCGCCTACGTCTGCATCGCACCCGGTTCGGTGTGGGCGACCAAGCGTTGGATCGAAGAGGGTTTTGTCGAAGTGCTGCGGTATTTCGCTGCTACGCGCACCGTCTTTCTTCTCGGTGGGAGCGAGGACCGGGATTTGTGCGAGGTCATAGCCCAACGCGCCGGCATAGACATCCTTCACGGCAGTACCGCGGAGGCGGCGCCAGATGGAAGCAGGGAAGGCGTTTCGGAGGGCGCGCGCGGGCGCATCGTGAACACCGCCGGAGATCTCGGTTTTCTTGCGTCCGCTGCACTCATCGAGGGAGCGGGGGTTCTGATCAGCAATGACAGTGCGCCTGTGCATCTCGCCTCGGCAATGGGTACGCCGGTGGTGGAAATCTACGGCGCGACGGTACCGGCCTATGGATTCACGCCGTTTGGCGTTCCTCATCGCATTGTGCAGCGGGAGGATCTCGACTGTCGCCCCTGCGCCATTCACGGGGGAAATGAATGTCCGATTCATACTTTCGCGTGCATGAAGGGCCTCGAAGCGCGGTTCGTTATAGAGGCGGCGGAAGAACTTTTAAACGGGTGAATGAAAGCCGGTATAAATGGAGAAAGGCAGCCCTGAGGCTGCCTTTCCCGCAATAGGATGTCCCGATAGATCAGGATGAGGACTTTTCGGTACGGGAAGAGCTCGGGGTGCCAGACTCCTTCGAAGGAGCAGCGGAGGGAGCTTCGCTGGCAGACGATGAACTGCCGTTGCTGCTCTTACCTGATGCACTACCGTTCGCGGGTGTGGATCCGGTTTTTTTGTAATCGGTGAGATAGAACCCGGAGCCTTTGAACACCAGTCCCGCGCCGGCACCGATCAGACGCTGCAACGCCTCGGCCTCACATTTTGGACAATGCGTGAGAACAGGTTCGCTCATCGATTGAAATGCTTCGAAACGGTGCCCACATTCCTTGCAGGCATAATCATAGGTTGGCATGGGATTCCTTGAAAACTGTGTATCGCTTCATGTTCATAGAACACATCTCAAGTAAGATGCGTTTACTGCCGGTCAGGATGCGGGGCGCCGAAACGTTCTTCCAGGGCGCGACGGACATTATCGGGAACAAAGTCCGCAACGCTCGTACGGTGCCGCGCCAATTCACGAACAATGGATGAATTCAAGTAGGTGAATTTTTCGTTCGGCATGAGAAATACCGTGGCGATTTCACTGGCGAGTTTTCGGTTCATCAGCGCCATCTGGAATTCGTACTCAAAATCCGACATGGCGCGGAGCCCGCGTACGAGCGCCACCGCGTTTTTCCTGCGCGCGTAATCGACAATCAATCCCTCGAATGTGTCGATCTCCGTCTTATTGTTGCCTGCCACGGCTTCCGTAAGGAGGGCGACGCGTTCCCCGGTCGTGAAAATCGGCTGCTTGGACGAGTTCTTCGCAACGGTGATGATCACCTTGTCGAAAATTTCCGTCGCTCGCTCGAGAACATCGATGTGACCAAACGTGACAGGGTCGAACGAACCGGGGTACACGGCAATTTTCATGACTGCTCTCCGTTCGCAAAGTGATAGAAAGTAACGGCAGTGGTGCCGTATTCCCTTCGGTCGATGATGCGCAGAGTATCGGTATCGACGGAGGGGCGTTCACCTTCATGTTCGAGCACCACGATCCCGCCTGGCTCCAGCAACGGTGCGATGCCGGCAAGCATCTCTTCAACACGCGTGTACCGGTAGGGGGGATCGGCCAGGATCAGCCCGAAGCGTTCACTGTGTTGCCGGAGAAATTGCTCCACACTTCTTCTCACGATCTGTGCACGGGAGGAAAGCCCGAGCTCGGCAATATTCCGGTCGAGCACAACGAGACTGTCGCGGCTCTGTTCCACAAAACTGCAACGCTGTGCGCCGCGGCTCAACGCTTCGATGCCGAGATTCCCGCTGCCGGCGAACAGATCGCATGCCGAGGTGCTCTCCCAGTCAACGATCCCCCCGAGAATATTAAATATTGATTCCTTGACACGGTCGGTCGTAGGGCGGAATGCTGCATCACGAGGCACACGCAATGTTCGTCCGCGAAGCTCTCCGGTGATGATTCTCATGCCAGTCCCAGAAGGGCTGCCGAGGCAGCGACGTCGAACAGGCTTTCTCCGGTATCCTGAATGGAACGAAGGAGGGGATCAGGAATTCGAGTATCTGCAAGTGGAATACAGCGAACGACGGTGCTTTTCAGGATGCCATCAAGCGCATCGATCACATCGTCACCTGCGGCGCTTCCGAACACAAATACATGATCAGGTTGCCCGGTGCTATAAAAACCGGGGAGGTTTTCGAGCAATTGCACTGCCTGCGCGGCAAAATGCTGTTTGTACGTCACGGCTGTTTGACGGAATCCACGATACTCACCGTGGTGATACAAACCGGCGGAACAGTGGTCGGTGAACAGCCCGAGGACGGCAAAGGTCCCCGTGGCATTGTGTGGATAGAGTTGTCCGACCACATTTTCCATGATGAAATGGTTCGTGTCGATCGCGGTCAGATCAAGGGTCAGGTGCTCACAGGTGTTGTTGAGGAAGTCGACACATGCGGTAGGGAGGGCGACCGCCAGCGTCTTTTTCATCCGTTCGAGCCCGTACGTGAGAATGGTCAGC
Source organism: Bacteroidota bacterium (assembly GCA_014860565.1). GTDB lineage: Bacteria > Bacteroidota > Ignavibacteria > SZUA-365 > SZUA-365 > SZUA-365. Next base: position 26,255 of record JACZJN010000165.1, on the reverse strand, counting down.
GGGGTATCGGCCACATGTCCGCCGAGCGATTCGCATTCCCATTGCAGCTGACTGCGCTGTATCGCGCGTGGAACGGCGTCGTCAACGGGCAGCATCGTGACGAGTGGGAGCATCGACGGCAGCACGAGTGAAAGGCTGCTGGCATAGACTGTATGCCGGTGGAAGACGGTGGCCAGGTCGCGTATGAAGTCGCGTGCGAGTCCGCTGTCGAATGGAATATCGAAGAGAAGGGGGGATGCGTAGTCGTGGACGGTTTGAAGTATATCAGCACGCAGGATCGTCGTGTGACGATCCTGCTTCTGCATTTCAACAAAACGAAACGAATGTTCCGCGATTTCGAGTCCGATATGATGCGTTACGCTCATGCGTCACAATCGACGGTAGACGCCATATTACTGCTCCCAGGATGCCTTGTTGTGCTCGTCGGGATTCGACAGTGAGCTGATGTAGCCATACCCGTCAGGGTCGGTGATGCTGTAGCGTGGCACTGCCGAGGTATCGTTGACGGCAACGATATACGGCTGCAGGGATTTCGGTGCGTGGCGCAGGGAATCGAAGGAGAATCCGGTCAGGTACAGCTTGGTGAACAGGCTGTCGATACGATTCTTGGGCAGGCTGTCCTGCACGAACATAAGAAGGGAATCGACATTTGCGGTGTACCTCTTTTGGGAACTGTAGTATTCGTTCTGTGCGGTACGAAGTGCCGACATGCGCGCACGCGATTCCCATTTCAAATCCTCCTGGCGTGCGAGTTCGCGTCCCGGACTCCAGATCACATACCACAAGCCAAACGTCAGGCCGACGATCACGACGATAAGCAGTACGTCAACAATTCCAAATGGCTGTTTGTGTGCCATGAATGCCTCCAGAAAATGGTGCAGTGCAGCCTGCGAATATTATTCCACTCTAATGAATTGCCGAAGCTTCTCGAACTTCTTCGGCCCGATGCTCTTGACGAGCATGATGTCTTCGATGCGTTCGAAGGGGCCTTGCTCCTTCCGGTGCGCGACGATTTTTTTCGCAGTCGCGGGTCCGATGCCGGGGAGCTCCAGAAGATCGCCTTCCGATGCACGGTTGATGTTGATGCTCGCCGCCGGTGCGTTTTGGGATTGTCCCGTCACGACTTCATGGATAGGTGCTTCCGCACCTGCTCCTTCCGTCGTCGATGAGGTCGATCCCGTTTGCGACGACCGGGCGGCAAAAACCGAATCCTGAGCTGCAAGCACCTTGCGGACATCCTGACCGCCAGGCAAGCGCTGGGCCTGCGCTCCGTCGTCGCGAAACGCCTCAATCGTCCCGCCGGTGAGCATGGCTACAGCAAGGAAGACGATCACGCCCGCTTCATTTTGTGTGAAGCCGGATCGATGCGCGACGGAGAGCACCCGTTTCCATATTGAGGATGGATTCGGCACTTCAATCACATCATATGCAAAATAGGGAAGTGCATGTATTTATAAAAACCGCATGATATCGCCCGAGGTCAGGCAAAAGAGTCAAAAATGCGGCTGAAGAAACTTTTCTTTTCTTCCTTGTCCCTCGGAACAAAAGCATCCATTTCCTTCATCTGCAGCAAAAAGTCCTTTTCATTTGCCGATAGTTTTCTCGGAACGTAAACATGAACGCGCACGAGCTGGTCGCCGCGTCCGTTGCTGTTCAGGTGGGGAATTCCCTTGTCGCGCATGCGCAGGACCTGCCCCGCCGCAGTGCCCGCTTCGATCTTCAGCCGTGCGCGGCCCGCGAGTGTAGGTACTTCCACGTCGGTGCCCAGCGCGGCATCAGCATAGCCGATGACGAGATCGTACAGAACATCGTCCTCCTGCCGCCGGAAATCTTCATGTTCCTGCTCGCGAATATACACAATCAGGTCGCCGGCGTCGCCGCCCTTGCGGCCTGCATTACCCTGGCCGCGGAGGGGAATATAATTGCCTTCGCTGACACCTGCGGGGACTTTCACCTTGATTGTTTTTTCGCCCTGGACGCGGCCATCCCCCTGGCAGGTCACGCAGGGTTCTTTGACAACATTGCCTTCGCCTCCGCAATTCGTGCAGGGAACGATATTGACGAACTGCCCGAAGAGCGATCGGGAAACCTGGCGAAGTTCGCCGCTGCCGTGACAGACGGAGCATTCTGAGAGCGATGTCCCTTCTTTGGCGCCGGTCCCTGTACAGGATTCGCAGGTGATGTGCCTCTTGACCTTGAGTGTCTTCTCGACGCCCGCTGCGATTTCCTCCAGCGTCAGAGGCAGTTGGATTTTCAGGTCCGCCCCGGCGGTGCCGCGGCTTCCACGGCGCGATCGTCCACGACCGCCTCCGAACACCTCCTCGAAAATGCCGCCTCCGAAACCACCGCCGAAAATGTCGCTGAAGTGGCTGAAAATATCGTTGATGTCGGAGAACCCCTGTTCGCCCGAGCCACGGAGACCGTCATGGCCGTAGCGGTCGTAGCGCTGTCGCTTCTCGGTATGGCTCAGAATCTCGTAGGCCTCGGCCGCTTCCTTGAACTTCTCCTCCGCCTCGGAATTACCGGGATTGCGGTCGGGATGGTATTGCATCGCCAGTTTGCGGTAGGAGCTTTTGATTTCGTCTGCCCCCGCATCTCGCATGACACCGAGTACCTCGTAATAATCCCGCTTCATCTGTCCGTTTCCATGCTGGTGGCGTCAGATTCTCGAGAAACCGTGACCTTCGCATGCCGGATCACTTTTTCATACAGCATATAGCCTTTTTCCGCGACGTCGAGTACCGTGCCCGGTTCGACCTCTGCAGAGGGGATCTGAAGCAGCGCGTCGTGGTAGTCCACATCGAAGGGCTTGCCGACGGCGTCGATAGGACGCAGCCCCCGGTTTTCAAGTATGCGGACAAGCTTGCCGTAAATGATCTCGACGCCTTTATAGGTTGCCTCGAAGTCGGGATGTTCCTTGCCCGAGCTGAGCGAGCGTTCGAAATCGTCGATGACCGGCAGCAGATCGAGAATAACGCCCTCGGCGCCGTATTTCATCAGCAGGTCTTTTTCTTCGCGCGTGCGGCGTTTGAAATTTTCAAACTCCGCCGCCTTACGCAGCAGTTGATCCTTGAGCTGTGCGATCTCGGTGCGCGCGGCTTCAAGTTCCGCCGCCTGAGTGTCCGTCATTTCCCGGGATTCGTCATCCGGGATGCCGCTGTTTTCTTTATCAGACATGGTGCTCCTGTATTACGTTTCAAGTGATCCGGCGCGATCACGTCGACATCAATTTTGCCAGGTAATCCACGATGGCGATCATGCGCGGATAATTCATTCGCTTCGGACCGATGATGCTGATGGCGCCGCTCAGCTGTCCGAAATGGTATGGGGACGCGATGATGCTGTAGTCGGACAGGCATTCGTCCTTGATCTCGCGTCCGATGCGGATCGTGACCGACTGTCCTCCGCTGATGGAGTCGAGCACGTGCACGATCACATTTTGATTCTCTACGAGTTCGATGATGTTGCGCATGCGGTGTGCGTCGCCGAACTCCGGCTGCTGCGTCATCGTCATAATGCCGTCGATGCTGATGCCGTCTGTTTCGAGGCGCTCGGAGAACAGCCGTTCCGATGAGTCGATGAAGAGGCGGATAATCTCGCCGTCGCCCGCATCGGTCTCCCGCATGCGATCGGCGAAGGTCTCGCGAATCTCCTGCAGCGTCAGCCCTGCCAGCCGTTCATTGAGCATGACGCTGATCTGCTCGAGCTGTTCGCGGCTGATCTCGGAGTGAATCTGGAGGATAATGGATTTGACGATCCCGGATCGTATCGACAGGATCACCATGATCTTATTCGTCGCTACCTGCACCAGCTCGAGCCGCTGCAGCACGCCTTTGCCGAGCGAAGGCGCGGCTACAATAGCAAGCTGTTGGGAGATGCGGCTCAGAATATGCGAACTCGTGCGGATCAGTTCCTGGATAGCCGACGGGACGTCGCTGTCGAATTGTGATTCGAGGTATATACGCTCGTCGTCGGTCAACCGTGTCTCCTGCATCATGGAGTTCACGTAATAGCGATATCCGAGATCCGTTGGAATGCGTCCGGCGGAAGTGTGCGGGTGACCGATGAGTCCGCGTTCCTCGAGATCGGACATTACATTGCGGATCGAAGCCGGACTCAGATTCAGGTCGGTGAATTTTGAAAGCGTGCGCGAACCGATCGGCGAAGCCGTGCTCACATGTTGCTCGACGATGTAGAGCAAGACCTGCTTCTCACGCTCGGAGAGCGATTCAAGGCTGCTGTTATGTTGTTCGGACTCTTGCATTTTTCGTAATCGGTTCGATTACCTCATATAATCCCGAAAAATACGACGCATCTACATCATGCGCAAGGTAGCACTCCGTGACCATGAGTGCTAATCTGTTGCAGTAAAAGCAGTTATAAGAAAACAAAAAAAGCCCGCAGGGTGGAGTGTCACTGCCTGCGGGCGTGGGAACGGTGGCGGAAACCTCAATCGGCGGTGAATTCCAGCGTATGTGCGACTTCACCGTTGACGAGAAGATCGACCGAGTAAGAGCCGGCAGGAATGCCCTGCGGCAGATGAAGCGAAAATCCGATCCATCCCTCCTGATCGAAATCGATTTCGAATGAGGTGATTGTAGCGCGATTGCCATCGCTCGTGTGCTGATACCAACTCGCGCCGAACGCCGTGCCTTCGGGTTGTCCTGAAACATAGACCGGCGCATAGACATACGCCGCACCGGCGGGGACGGACGTTGAGGCTTCCGTCGGGAAATATGAGTCGCTGAGTGCACGTGCGATCACGGCTTCCTTGATCACACCGTCGGGGAACTCCGGTTCGATGGTGAACGGCACTGTCTGGGCGAACTTCCCGTCGATAAACAGATCGACTGCATACTTGCCGTAGGGGAGGCTGGTTTTGCTCAGTGTCAGGTTGAAATCAATCCAACCGCTGTTATCGAGTGTGATTTCGGTCGTGTCGAGCACTTCCTGGGTGTCGTCGAGAATGGCGTACCAGCGCGCCTTGACCACCGTTCCGCTCGGCGTGTTCGCCATGAGCACGGCGCAATGCAGCATTGCGTCCGATCCGTGGAAGGACGTCGTCTCGCTCAGCGGTTCCTTGCTTTCGGCGTCGACTCCGTGAGCGAGAACGGCGCGCTCGATGTGGGCGGTGGTGAATGTGCAGGCCTGCGCAACGAGTAGTAGCAGCGCGGCGATTGCAATCGGAAACATGCGGTTCATGAAAACCTCCGTCGAAAGTGGCATGCGATTCTATGGGTCATGGATCAGTTTCAAAGAGAAAAACTGCATCAAGCAGTAAGCATGTAGTCGCGTAAAACGCGCAGGCCCTCCCGGTGGCCGGGAAAAACCAGTCGCTGCCACGCGTGGTCATACTCCAGCCATTCCGAGGTGGAATGCTCGGCGGACAGCCGGACACCGGCGCCTGCGGGAACTTCAACCGCGAAAACGGGAACATGATGAATGGAGTCGTCGGGCTCAAAATAAAAAGAAGCCACATAGGGAACAACATCCACCTGCGCCGCCTCGATGCCTGTTTCCTCCCGTATTTCGCGGATTGCGGCCGCAGAGGCCGTTTCACCGTTTTCAATGCGTCCTGTCACCATTTGCCAGAGCCGTGGATACAGTTCCTCCTCAGCCGCTCGCTGCAGGAGAAGATACTCGATGACGCCCGTGGTCCGGCGGCGGTACACATACGCCTGTATCATTGTCACAGCCAGGCCGCTCATGCCGTCCTTCCCATCGGCAACCAGGGCAACACCGCAATCGACAGCGCCCCTGCCATAATGTCAGCGGGCCGGGCAAGAAGGAGTGACAGAACTGCAGATTTCATAAGATTTTCCTGTGGAATCGAGGGATGGCACGGATGTTGCAAAGTTGTATCTCCTTTACCGAAATGTCAAATTGCGGTGGGCAAGCGCAGGGCCGCCATTGAACGGAATCCAACGAGGAAGCATCATGTCAGAAAATTTCGATAATACTGAGAACGAACACATGGAACCGCTGACGCAGGGACAGCCTGACTCTGAGGGGGGAGAACAGCGCGACATCCTCGCCGTCCTTCCGTTGCGTAATATCGTCTTTTTTCCCGGACAGATAATGCCCCTCTTCATAGGAAGGCCGAGTTCGGTGCGTTTAATCGAGGAAGCACATCAGGCCCAGCGGCCGGTGCTGGTACTAACGCAGCGTGATTCCTCGATTGACATGCCGCACACGAGCGATCTGTATGAGATCGGCACGGTTGTACGCATCGTGAAAATCTACACCATGCCCGACGGCAGTAAAAGCGTCGTCGTTCAGGGCATGCACCGCGCGCGGTTTCTGAGCATGCTCAACGAAGAGCCCTACCTCACCGCGGAGATCGAACATCTGCCCGAACATTCGCACAGCGAAGAGGACGTGGAACTCAGCGCGCTTGTATCCAATGTACGCAGCCAACTGAAAAAGCTGGAAGGATTGCTGCCTGATTTCAACCCGGAGCAGCTGAACCTGATCATGAATACGCAGGACCTGGCGAATTTCGCCTTCCTCGTCACGGCACTGCTGAACATTGCCGTGCCCGAAAAGCAGGATCTGCTCGAGACAATGGAACTCAAGGATCTTCTCAACAAGCTTGTGGTGGCCCTCAGCAAAATGATTCAGAGGCAGGAGCTGAGCCAGAAAATCCAGGCCGATGTGCAGGAATCCATCAACAAGGCCCAGCGAGAGTACTTCCTGCGCGAGCAACTGCGCGCTATCAAAAAAGAACTCGGCGAGGAAAAAGAGCAGCTCGAGGTCGATGAAATGCGCAAGAAGGTCGAGGAGACGCAGATGCCGGAGGAGATCCGGAAGGTCGTGGAAAAGGAACTCAGCCGGCTCAGCGTGATGAGTCCCGCCGCCGCGGAGTACTCGGTCACACGCAATTACGTCGACTGGCTACTCGAGATGCCGTGGATGATATCCACCGAAGACAACATTGAAATACCCCATGTGCGCGCGAAGCTGGACGAGGATCATTATGGTCTCGAAAGCGTCAAGAAACGCGTTCTTGAATATCTGGCAGTACGCAAGCTTAAAAACGATATGCGCGGCCCCATACTCTGCTTTGTCGGGCCGCCCGGAGTCGGTAAGACCTCCCTCGGACGCTCGATAGCCGATGCGATGGGACGCAAGTACGTGCGTTTCTCACTCGGCGGTGTGCGCGATGAAGCGGAGATCCGCGGACATCGCCGCACCTACGTCGGAGCATTGCCCGGACGCATCATTCAGAACATCAAGAAATCGGGTTCGAACAATCCGGTGCTGGTGCTCGATGAAATAGACAAAGTGGGGATGGACTTTCGCGGCGATCCGACATCGGCGCTGCTCGAGGTGCTGGACCCCGAGCAGAACGTGAATTTCAGCGACCACTACCTCGAAGTGCCGTTCGACCTCTCCCACGTGCTTTTCATCGCAACGGCGAATTCACTCGACACGATTCAGCCGGCCCTTCGTGATCGCATGGAGATCATCGAAATACCGAGCTACATCATGGACGAGAAAGTACATATCGCACGCCGCCATCTCCTCCCGAAACAGCTTCGAGAGCATGGGCTGTCCGATGAACAGCTTACGCTGAGCGATGAAGTGCTCAAAGACATTATCGAACGATATACTCGCGAATCAGGTGTCCGTAATCTCGAGCGCAAGCTGGCGGACATCTGCCGCGGTGCCGCGCGCCAAATCGCAGAGGACGGCAGCGCTATGGTGTCCGTGTCGAGCGCGGATCTGGCCGATTACATCACTTCGCGCAAGTTTTTCCCTGAAGTCGCGGAGCGCATCGTCCGTCCGGGCATCGCCACCGGCCTGGCATGGACGCCCGTCGGCGGCGACATCCTGTTCATCGAGGCGACGAAGATGAAGGGGAAGGGCCGTCTGATCATCACAGGCCAGGTGCGGGACGTGATGAAGGAAAGCGTGCAGGCCGCGATGAGTTATATCGCTTCGAACGCAAAAGAGCTCGGGGTCGACCCGGATTTCCGTGAGACACTTGACATCCACGTCCATGTCCCCGCAGGGGCTGTGCCGAAAGACGGTCCCTCCGCCGGTGTGACGATGCTGACTGCCCTGACTTCGCTTCTGACCGACCGCATTGTGCGAAACGATCTTGCCATGACGGGTGAAATTACACTTCGTGGCCAGGTACTTCCGATCGGAGGTGTGAAAGAAAAAGTGCTCGCCGCGCATCGGGCCGGAATTCGCACCGTTCTCCTGCCGAAACGCAATGCTGACGATCTCGCGGAGATACCAGAGTCAGTGCGAAATGAGATAACATTCCATCTCGTGGAGGAAATGCATGAGGTTTTGGACATTGCGCTCCCTAAAAAAGTGCAAAAATCCAAGAAAAAGGCGAAGGATACAAAAAATGCCATTGAATCTGTTACAGAAATTCCCTAAATTGTTAAGATAGTGGAATACTGTCAATAATTTGGTGGACAATGAAAACAACCGAGAAGACCGCACCGAAGCCGGTGAAAGTGAAGCAGACAGGGAAAGTCATCGGCATGGTGATCACCGAGTGTCCCATGTGCAAGAATACGATCAGTTTCGACATACAGACGGCCAAGTTCTGTCCTTACTGCAACGCGGAAGTCAGCGTTGATCTCGACAAGGTCGAAGTCGTCGTGCGTGCCAGCCGCAGTGTCACCCAGAAGGGTGGTCAGAAGCGGGTGGCGTAGGTCAACTCGTTCTTCAGTATAAACGAACAGCGTATCGGATGTCCGATGCGCTGTTCGTTTATTGTTTCCACCATTATACTGAACCGGACCGCGTCACTTCACATACTGGAGGGGCAGCGTTGTGGCGCCCTCGGCCGAACGCAGCGAGCAATAGTAGAGTCCTGCAGGGACCGGTACACCCGCATCGTCTCTGCCGTCCCATCCGAGAACATATGTCCCCTGCGACCCGGTACCAGGGTCGAGTGTACGGATAATACGGCCCAGGACGTCATGAATGGTGAGACTGAACGGAGTGTTGCCGGGAATCGAAATGGTGATGGACGTCCATGATGTAAAAGGATTGGGGGCGATAGAAACGATAGAGAATGCAGCAGGCGAGGCCATTTCCTTGACGTCGAGGGTCTTTTCGGAGATGTCACATGCGCCGGTGGCCTCCTGGTTGCCGAAGAGTTCGCCACCCACCAGTAACAGTCTTCCATCTGGCAGGAGAGTGGCGGAATGGTTGCTGCGGTCGACGAGCATGCTCGGACCGATATACCAGTGTGGGGACGTGCGCCACGTATCCATTATTTCCGTGCTGCGGTCGCCTTGCCCGGTCCGCCACGCACCTGTAATCACTATGAAGCGGCCATTTATCAGGGTCGCAGTATGATTTTTGCGGCCGAAATTCGTCGCCGGCAGCAGGTTCCACTTGCCGTATCCACCATTCGCGGAGGGGTCGAAGAGTTCACAGGAAGAGATTTCTTCTCCGCCGATATCGCCGCCGATGACCAGTACTTTACCGTCGGGTAGCAGTGTCGCGGTATGTCCCTCACGCGCAAGGAACATTGAGGCGACCTGTGTCCATACTTCGGTCCTCGGATCGAAGGTCTCACAGGTGGCCGTCGGAACATAGTTGTGCACACCCCCGATGACCAGGATGCGTCCGTCACGGAGCTTGACGGCGCGATGCTTCCCTCGTCCGAAGTTCAAGGAACCAGTGCGGCGCCAGCGCCATCTCGGATCTCCTGCCTTGGCGACCTCGAGGGATTCGAAGATCTCGCAGGTTGGAAGTCCCCTGTCGTAATCTTTTGAACCGACAGCGAGAACCTTCCCCGCGGAAAGATACGTGGCCGTATGTTCGTACCGCGCGTCCAGAAGATCGGGGAGCTTCTGAATCTGTGCCGTTGCCGGATCAATCAACTCGCAGCCGCGGATCGGCACGCCATCAAGCCCGCCGCTGATGAGTACCCCGCCAATCGGCAGGACGGTCGCCTGATGCCGCTCCCGGCGGTTGGTCATGTCCGGAAATGATATCCACGTCCCGATACCATTGTTTGCGGATGGGTCGAACACCCTGACTGTTCGCAAGGGATCGTACCCCCTCCGTCCGCCCGTGACAAGCAGACGGTTATCCTGCAGCATCGTGGCAGTATGATAATAACGTTCCGGCAGAATCGTCGGTGCGGATTTCCAACTGAATTCAATGGGAACCTGAGCGAAAGCAGTGACAGGAAACCATCCGAGGAATAGCAGAACCAGTGCTACCAGACCGTTGTCAAAAGACCCTCGCCTCATCGATGCCTCCGGGTGTTGCGTGATGAGAATCGTATGCAGGACGATACGAAAAAAGAATAAAAACAGCAATGAAAAAGGCAGGGATACCCGAATATACCTCCGGAGAGTCATCGGATTTCCCGATGGATGGTGTCGCGGCGCGGCACTGGGGGGAAGCGCATCAGGTCGCGGCTCTTGACGTTGTTTCTCTGCGCGTTCGTGCCTAAATTCATCGTTTGAACATTCCACACTTCAGACGGAACCATGGCAAAAGCACGCAGCGCCGAAAAGAAAGCCCCGCGGGGCGCATCGACAACGAATCTCGCGCAGCCGGGATTCCTTCAGCAGCACGCCAATGCGATATTCATCGGATTGATTGCATTGCTGCTGATCGGGTTTTTCCACGAAGCGTTTTTCTCGGGGAAGGTCTTTTTCGTTCCCGACAACGTCTCTTCCATCGTGTATGAGGAAGGATATCTCAAGCAGGCCGACGATGCCGGCGTGAATCCTTTCTGGAATCCGTATGTATTTTCTGGAATGCCGACGTGGGGGTCTTCCTCTCCCGGACACGGCATGTACCTCCACAGCTTTCTTGATCCCCTCAAACCGATGGTGATCAACCAGGTCTACGGATGGGTGCAGTCCGCCGTCAACATCCTGCCCCTGCCACCGATGTTCTGGGATATTTTCAACTTCTTCCTGCTTGGTGTGTTCACTTTCTTCCTCGGGAAGCGGCGCAGTTTCGAACCCTGGGTGGCCTTCCTGGTCGCGGTCTCGGTAGTGTTTTCGCTGTATTCGTTGAACTGGATCATGGCCGGACACAATACCAAGATCACCGTGTTCGCCTTTCTGCCCGCGGTGCTGCTGCTGGTGGACCTGCTCTTCGAGAAACGCACGCTGCCGCGCGTCGCGCTGCTGATCGTGGCGCTGCATTTCTCCTTCAATTCCGGCCACGTGCAGATGGTGTTCTACAGCATGATGGCCGTGGCGCTGTACGTGCTGTATAAATGGTACTCCGGCGAAAGCTTCGGCAAGGTCGCGCTGATCTCGGCCATTACGGTCGGCAGCGCGATATTCGCCTTCCTCATGTTGTCGGGGCCGTATTTCGCGGCATGGGAATACAAAGACTTCTCCATTCGCGGCGCAGGTTCGGGCGGCTCCGGTCACGGCAACGTCACGGGCGGACTCGACTACGACTACGCCACGCTGTGGTCATTCTCTCCGGTGGAGGTGATTTCGTTTTTTGTGCCCTCCTTCGTCGGCTTTGGTTCGCCGACTTACTGGGGGACGATGACCTTCACCGAATCCCCGATTTATCTTGGTATTGTCATCAGCTTTTTCGCGTTGATCGGCATCGTGCTGCGTCCCAAGGACAAGTTCGTGCATCTCTGGGTTGCCCTCGGCCTCATTGCGCTGCTGATTTCCTTCGGCAGGAATTTCAGCCTGCTGTACGACCTGTTTTTCAACAACGTGCCATTCTTCAACAATTTCCGCATTCCATCAATGATCCTCTTTCTCGAGGCACTGTGTCTGGGCATGCTTGCCGGAGTCGGTCTCACCGAGATCGTGCGTCTGATCCGGGAACGCAAGCGAGGCGAGGAAGACGTGACGAAGCGTCTGACGAAGGTGATCTGGATTCCCGTCGCCGTCGCCGCGGTGCTGGTGATCGCGCTGATGGCAACCGAAAGCGGCTACGAGGCTCACGTGTCGGAAATGATGCAGCAGAATCAGCCCCGCTCCTACCAGGCGATGCAGCAGATCGGCCAGTTCGAGCAGGCCGGACGCATGTCCGAACTTCCGGCCGAATACCAGAACCTGACGCTCGGCGGCATCTACAAAATGGCGTTCGACGACGCGATGGTCGCGCTTCTGTTCATGTTCCTGGCGGCATTGACGCTCTGGGCCTTCATCAAAGGCAAGATCGGGGTGGTGGCCGTGCAGCTGATACTGCTGGCGCTTCTGGTCACTGACTGGTGGATCGTGGATTACAAACCCATGAACATGGTTTCGGTTCGGCAGCAGGAGCAGTCGCTGGCAAAAACGGACGTAGTGGATTTCCTCAAGCAGGATACTACCGTGTATCGCATTCTCCCCGCCGGCAATCACAGCGACGACAACTGGTACGTCGCCTTCGGCATACAGAACGTGGCCGGCTATCATCCCGCGAAAATGAAGCTGTACGACGACGTGCGCAACAGTATGTTCAACCAGTTCCAGTTCCAGGACGGCAACCACCTGCAGTCGGTCAACTGGGCGATGCTCAGCATGCTCGATACGAAGTACGTGGTGGTGCCGGGCGACTGGCAGATTACCGCGCCGTTTCTCAAGCCGGTGTTTTTCGGCAACCAGGAGACTGTGTACGAGAACATGTATGTTCTCCCCCGCGCCTTCTTCGTCGGCAAATATGAAGTGATCACAGACGATGCCGAGATGTTCAAGAAGGTCGGGACGCTGCCGGGATATCGTCCCGATCAGATCGCCTACCTCAGTGAGGAGCCGAAAACGAAGCTTGCGCAGCTGCCCGACAGCGTACTCGCCGGGGCGAAAGCGACGCTGGTCGATTTCGGCATCAACGGATTCGCCTACGACCTCGACACACCGGTCGACGCCATTCTCAAGCTCAGCGAAGTCTATTATCCCAGCGGCTGGACGGCGACGCTTGACGGGAAACCGGTGGAGGTGCTGCGTTCGGACTACGTCCTCCGTGCCGTGGAAATACCTGCGGGCACGCATCGCCTGGAAATGCATTTCCAGCCAAAGACCTACGAAGCCGGTTTGATTGTTACAACGGTGACCAACTATACCCTCGCCCTCGTGCTTCTGCTTTCCCTCGTCCTCTGGCTGCGCAAGCGGCAGAAGAAGGGTGGAACGTCGGCGTCTTCACACGATAGAGAAGAGCAAGCCACGGCGTGAATGTCGTCATCTCCGTCGGCGGGAAATTCCACGCGCTGGAGCTCGCCGAACAACTCGACAAGCGCGGGTATCTCGAACGCATCATCACGACCAAGCGCTGGTATGTGAAGAAGCGGTTTTCGCAGAGCCGTTTCCACGTGATCCCTGTGCCGGAATACCTCGGCAGCCTTGTGAGAAAGATCCCGTGGCTGCGTCAGCACGGCTACTATTCCTGGGTGAAGGACAATCTCTTCGACGCCCTTGCGCGAAAGTACATTCCTCCCTGCGACGTATTTCACGCCTGGGGGAACTACGCGCTCGCTTCCATTCCCCATGCCCGGAAGCATCACGCGAAGGTGGTGATCGAGCGGGGCTCGACGCATCCGCATTTCCAGGACAGCATTCTGCGCGAGGAATTCGAGCGCTTCGGGATCGAGGTCGAACGCGCGCATCCTCAGATCATCGAGAAAGGCCTGAAGGAAATGGACCTCGCTGATGCGGTGATCATTCCTTCCGCCTTCGTCGAACGGACCTTCCTTGATGCCGGATTTCCAGCTGCGAAACTCCATGTTATTCCCTACGGCTTCGATCCGACGCATTTCAAGCCCGGCGAAAAAACGGACGACGTCTTCCGCGTCCTTTTCGTCGGGAACATCGGCATTCAGAAGGGCGTCCATTACCTGCTCGAAGCCTGGTCACGGCTTGGATTGAAAAATGCCGAACTTGTTTTCATCGGAGCCATCGAGGCGGGCATCAGACCCCTGCTTGCAAAATATGAAGGACAGTTCACGTTGCGCGGGCACGTCGCGCACGATCGTTTACAGGAGGAATATGCAAACGCATCGGTGTTCGTGCTGCCGTCGCTGCAGGAAGGGTCGGCGCTGGTAAGCTACGAAGCCATGGCCTGTGGTCTGCCTCTGCTCATCAGCACCAACACCGGCAGCGTCGCCCTCGACGGCGAACACGGCTTCGTCATCCCCATACGCAGCAGCGACGCCATCGCCGAGAAGCTCGCGTGGATGCATGCGCATCAGGAAGACGCACGCGCGATGGGACTGCGGGCCTCGGAATACATTCAGGATTTCACCTGGGACCGGTATGCCCGAAGTGTGATCGACGTCTATCGTTCGCTTCTTCCGGAGGAACGGATGTGAGCATTGCGCGGAAGGCCCTTATCGGCGCCATGTGGGCAAGCGGTGCGAATTACATCAGTCAGGGCATCGGCTTCATTGCCGTCGGCATTCTCGGCCGCCTGCTCCTCGAGGAAGATTTCGGGCTCGTCGCCACGGCGAATTCACTCATACAGTTCATTTTCATTCTGTCCGCCTTCTCGTTCAACCTGTCGATCATCCAGTCGCAGGAAGAGCACGAATCGCTCTACTCAACCGCCTTTGTGCTGAATATCGGCCTGAGCGTCATTTCGCTGCTTCTGACTACTGCGACCGTCGGGATCTATTCACTTTTTCGTGAACTCAATCACGTCGAAATCGCCGTCATTTTTTCGCTGGCGATCGCGAACATCTTCAACCTGTTCGGTCAGCTGTTCGATGCGATCCTCCAGCGGAACCTCGAGTTCAAGAAAACTTCTGCGATCGCGTTTTTCATGAATCTGATCAATCCGACTGTCGCCGTGCTGCTGGCCTTTCTCGGGGCGGGCGTATGGAGCATCGTCGCGGGCCAGATTGCCGCAGGGTTGGTGTTTTTATCGGGGAGCTATTATTTCGCGGGATGGAAAATCAATCTCCGCTACAGCACGGAAACAGCGCGCTGGTTTTTCAGGCTGGGCTGGCGCTTCCTCGGTTCCCGTGGTCTCGAGGTCGTCTACACGGAGCTCGACCGGCTCGTGATCAAATCGATGAACAGCTATGTTCAGGTCGGCATCTACGACCGTGCCGCCATGGCTGCGCGTTATCCGGCGCGCGTCGTGACCCCGGCCATCATCAACGTGGCGCTCCCGGTGTATTCGCGCATGAAATCCGACGTTCAGCAGCTTTCCGAAGCCTATACACTCGTGAACTATTTTCTTATCAGGACGCTGCTTCCGTTCGGACTCATCTTCCTTCTGATACCGGATTATTTCATGGCCGGCGTTCTCGGTGCAAAATGGATAAACGCCGCGCCGGTGCTCCGGATACTCGCCGCATACGCAGTACTTCATCCGATGGTGGAGAATTTCCGCGTGCTGTTTTATTCGCTCGGCAAGCCGGAAGAGGTGGCGAAGGTGCGGGTGATTCAGATCGTCGTGTTTATTCCGATCCTCCTCGCGCTCGTCGCATGGATGGGCATCACAGGTGCCGCGTGGGCGCTGCTTCTGAGCATCATCGTTACGTACGTGGTGTTCGCCTGGCGTGCCAAGGGGAGCATCACGTATCCCGTGCTCCGCACCATCACCATGCCAGTGATTGTCAGCATACTCTCTGCCGGGGTGTATTATCTCCTGCCCCTGCCTGTCTTCGGCAGCTATCTGGTCGGACTCGGTGTCAATTCTGTTCTCATTGCCGCAATTTTCCTATCTTTCGAGATGCTGTTTGAAGGAAAGACCCTTCTTCAGCATTTTTCCTATTTCAAGGGATTACTCAGGAATCCCACTATCGAGCCGGATGCGGACGCCGCAGCGGAACATCACGCAGAATCAGACACCGATTGATGAAAAGCAAAGAAAAATACAACGAGGCATTCATTTACGATGAATCGTCCCTGGAGCGCGAAGCACTCACGGTCGAACCGCGTTTCGGCGCATTCCTCCACCAGGTCGTCGGAAGCGGTCATCTCGTACTCGACATCGGCTGTGGCACCGGCCGTTACACCGTGCATTCCAAGCGCGCGGGGAACACGGTCATCGGCTCCGAACTCGTTTTCAGTGCCGCCCGGGGCGCACGGAGGCGTGGCTTGGACGTCATCGTTGCCGATTCGGAGACAGGGTTCCCCTTTGCCGACGCTACATTCGACCGTGCGCAGTGCATCGAGGTCATTGAGCATCTGATGGATCCCGTATCGACGCTGCAGGAGATCAACCGTGTGCTCAAACCCGGGGGCGAACTCTTCATCTCCACGCCGAACGCCGCCTGGTGGGCGCATCGCACTCTGATGCTTTGCGGCATCACGAGTTTCGGTCACTCGCCCACGTATCCCGTGGAAGTCAACATGCACATCCGGCATTTCACGAAGGCGACACTCCGCGACTTCCTCCTCCGCATGGGCTTCGAGGTGGTTCGTACCCAAGGTACCTATACAGGTTTTCCCGGCGCACTCACGGAATATTTCCCGTCTTTCGGCTGGCTGTTCGGATTCATCGGAAAGATCACCGGCGGCCTCGGGTTTCTCGCCAAAAAGAACATCTGGCCCTCGCTCACCTCGGCCGGACTCGTTTTCCATGTGCGGAAAATTGGTCTACCTGAATCTGCATGAAACTTCTCCTCGTCTGCGAATACTGGTATGGAACCGGCGGCTGGTCTTACAAGGGCTATCTCGAACAGCTCGGCTGCGAGGTGCGCGTCTTCGATTTCCGCCAGCCGTTTTTCACAACGGGCGGAACACTGCCCGTTGTCAGTGCGCTCACACGTCGCATCAACAGGCGGCAGATGAACGCGGCTTTCGTCGCAGCGGTGGAGGCGTTTCGTCCCGACGCCGTGCTGTTCCTCAAGGGAGAGACCATATACGAAAGCGCTATCCGCGAAGTGAAGCAACGCTTCAAGCCGGTGCTGCTGCAGTGGTATCCCGATGGGCCGTTCAACGTCGAGAACCGGAATGCGACGCGCGACAGCATCGCGAGCATTCCCCTTTTCGACATCTACTACATCTACGCGAAATCGCTCATGCAGCCCCTGCGGGATGCAGGGGCGCAGCGTGTCGAGTACCTGGCGTTCTGCTACGATCCCGCCATGCTGCAGCGTCCCGACGCCGTCAGCGACGCCGACCGTGCGAAATACGCTACCGATGTCGTCTTCGCGGGCACATGGGAGCCGATGCGCGAGTGGTGGCTGGAGAAAGTCACCGCATTCGATCTTTCGGTCTGGGGCAATATGTGGGAACGTGTGCCCGAGGGAACGCCGCTGCGCGCGCGGTGGAAAGGCAATGCAGTGTACGGCGACGAGATCTCGAAGCTGTTTGCCGTCTCGCGCATTCACCTGAATTTCCTTCGCGAACAGAACAAGGATTCGCATAACGTTCGCACGCTTGAAATTCCCGGCTACGGCGGATTCCTTCTCACGCAGCGCTCTCAGGAACAGGCCGAGGAACTCTACGTCGAAGGCAGGGAAATTGCCTGCTTCGATTCGGTGGAAGAATTGAAGGAAAAAATCACCTACTATCTCGATCACGACGACGAGCGTCTTGACATCGCACGGGCTGGCCACGAAAGGGCGGTGCGCGAGCATCAGGCCATTCACCGCCTCCAGCGCATCGTCGAGGATACACGCGCGCTGCTCGGCAGCTGACGCGACAACCAACAACGGTCGCAGCGACCAACGGACACCGCAGGCGACTGCGATTCCGCACTTGCATCCCGATCCATGAATATTCTTCTGCTCACATCTGATTTTCTTCCCAACATCGGCGGCATGGCGAGCCATGCGCTTGAGCTTGCGCGCGCACATGTGCAGAACGGCCACCGTCTCGAACTCGTCCATCCCGTCCACGGTGCCGGCACCGACCACATCGAGGAGATGGAGGGATTCCGCGTGCACAAGCTTTTCGTCGACAATCAGACGCCGAAGGTCAAGCACATCCTCTACATCCGCAAGGTGCGCGATTACGTGCGGAAGCTGCAGACGTCGTCGCCGTTCGACGTGCTGCATTGGCATGATCTGACACCGAATTGCTGGACCACATGGACGCTGCGGCACGACCTGCCGCTGGTGTGGACCAACCATACGTCGAACTATCTCGAGCTGTACGAGACCGGCGCCGGCCGCATAAAGATTAAGCTGTTTCTCGGGCACGCGGATGCGATCATCAGTCCGAGCAACGAGCTGTACGAGAAATCCACCGCCACGGGTATCGCGCCCGAGCGGAACTTCTACATCCCCAACGGCGTCGACGCCGCGAAATTTCAGCCCGGGAACAGCTTCGGCGTGATCGACAAGGATTACGGCATCGATCCCGCGCGGCCGGTGATCATCTGTCCCCGGCGCCTCGAGCCGAAAAACGGGGTCGAGTATTTCATACGTGCCGTGCCCCTGGTGCGCGCGGAAATTCCCGACGTGCAGTTTCTCATCGTCGGCGGCGGCTTCCCCGACGAACGGAAGCGCTTCGAAGGGCTGTTGAAGGATGCGGGACAGGCGCATGACGTGTTTTTCACCGGCAACGTCCCCAACAGCGCGATGCCGAAATTCTACGCCCTGGCGACCATCGCCACGCTGCCCTCGCTGATGGAGGCGACGAGTATTTCCGGTCTCGAGGCAATGGCCAGCGGCCTCCCGCTCGTCGGTACGAACGTCGGCGGCATTCCGGAAATCATCGAAGACGGTGAGAGCGGGATGCTCGTCGAAGCGCGCAGTCCCGAGCAGCTCGCCGCCGCGTATCTGCTTCTGCTGAAGGATCCCGAGCTCCGCGCGCGTCTGGGCGCGGGCGCCCGCCGCCGCGTGGAGGAGATATTCGCCTGGCCCGAGATCGCGCGCCGCACGGCCGTCGTCTACGAAACCGCGATCACGCGGTGGAAGCTTCGTCACTGATTTTCGATACCACATCCGGCAAGACGCATCGTGAACGTTCTCGTCATCAGTCACACGTACATAACCCGCATCGGCCGTGAGAAGTGGCGCGAACTTGCGCGCCTGCATGACGTCAACCTGCGGATCATCGTGCCGTCGGTGTGGAAAGACTATCTCTTCACCATCCGTGCCGAAGATCATCGCGACGACGAGCTTGACGTGAAGGCCCTGCCCGTGATGTTCAGCGGCAAGGAAGCCGCACACTTCTACAAATCGGCCTATCTCGAAATGCGCGATTTCAAACCCGATGTGCTTCATGTGGAAGAGGGAACCGACGCATTTTCCTATTTCCAGGCGCTGGTATACCGACGTATCTTCGCACCGCAGGCGAAGACCCTGTTTTTCACCTGGATGAATTTCGAGAAGACGTTGAATTTCCCCTTCACCTTTTTCGAACGCTTCAACCTCATCCGCTCCGACGCGGCGATCTGTGGGAACGCCGACGCGCGCGACATACTTCGGAAAAAGGGGTACGAAAAGCCGATACACGTGATGCCGCTGCTGGGACTCGACGCGGAGCTGTTCCGCAAGCGTTCGCAGCCGGAACTCGCCGCCGAGCTGGGCGTGCGCGGCAAGGTCATCGGATTCATCGGCCGTTTCGTCCCGGAGAAAGGGGTGATGAACCTGCTGGAGGCCGCGGCGACCCTCGACCGGGAATACACATTGCTGCTCATCGGCGGGGGAGCGCAGGAAGCCGACCTCCGGCGCAGGGCGGAGGAACTCGGCATCGCAGACCGGCTGCGCATCGTGCTTTCGATTCCCCATGCGGAAGTGCCGAAGTACATCAACCTGATGGATCTGCTCGTGCTGCCATCATACACGGTGCCGCATTGGAAGGAACAGTTCGGGCAAGTGCTGGTGCAGGCGATGGCGTCGGAGGTCCCCGTGCTGGGATCCACGCACGCGGAGATTCCGAACGTCATCGGGGATGCCGGATTCACTTTCGAAGAAAAAAACTGGATTGATCTGCAGACGAAGCTCTCGACGCTGCTCGACGACGATGCGCTGCTCGCGGAATACGGCCGCCGCGGACGCACACGCGTACTGGAGCATTTCACCAATACTCGCATCGCGGAAAAAACATGGGCGGTGTATCAGGAGCTTCTCGCGGGCTGATCCCGGGGCTTGCGCCCCAGGAGGGCGGATGTCGCTCCTTCGGAGCTCTTGAGGGTTGCCCCTGCGGGGCTTGTTCGCATCGGAGGTGTTCGTCCGGTGTCTTTGTTTTCATCGCCGTCCGGCGGTACTTTTGTGTACCGGTCGGGGCGCCCGTCGCGGTCCGGTGTCATTCGCCAACATTGTTGTGGTATCATGTCAGTCTTTTCAAAACTCATTGCCTGGTCCATTCCCTTCGTTCCCAAACCCATCGTGGGCTATTTTGCGCGTCCGTATATCGCCGGTGAAACGCTGGCCGACGGCATCCGCGTGGTCAGGGAACTCAACGCAAAGGGGATAATGGCGACCATGGACGTTCTCGGTGAGAGCGTCAACTCACGCGAAGAAACGGTGGCGATGCGCAAGCACTGCGAGGATGTGCTGCACGCCATCAACGAGCACAAGCTCGACGCCAACCTGTCCATCAAACCGACCCAGATGGGTCTCAGCATCGACCCGGCCTTTTTTGAGGAAAACGTGCGTGTCCTGCTCGACATCGCGCGCGGGTACAACAATTTCGTTCGTCTCGACATGGAGGATCACCCCTACACGGATCTGACGCTCGAGATGTACAAGAAGCTACGTCGCGATTACGGACGTCACGTCGGTGTCGTGCTGCAGTCGTATCTCCGCCGCACGGAGGCGGATCTGCGCGACCTGATGGCGGACGGGGTTACCAATATCCGTCTGTGCAAGGGCATTTACGTCGAACCGGAAGCCATCGCATTCAAGCAGCGCGGTGAGGTGCAGGACAATTACAAACGGCTCATTGAACTCGGACTTGCCGATGGCGTCTACATCGGCATCGCCACGCATGACGACGTGCTTCTCGAGCACGGAATGGAAACGGTGAAGAAGATCGGTCTCACGCGCGAGCAGTACGAATTTCAGATGCTGCTCGGTGTGCGCCACAACCGCCGCGACGAGATCGTGGGCATGGGGCATCATCTGCGTGTTTATGTTCCCTTCGGTGACCAATGGTACGCATATTCCACCCGGAGACTCAAAGAGAATCCCTCGATGGCCATGCACGTGTTGAAGGCCGTCCTGGGGATGGGTAAATGACGCATTGAGACACGGATTTTACACGATCATACGGCCGGTGCTGCTTGTCACGCTGCTGATGCAGATGGCGGCATGCAACCGGCCTTCCCATGAAATGCCGCGCGGTACTCGATCTGTTCGCGATGACCTGGGGCGAGACGTGCGTCTCGATCGCGCACCGAGGCGCATCGTCAGCCTCGCGCCGAGTCTTACCGAGATGCTGTATGCCGTTGGGGCGGGCGCCCAGGTGGTCGGCGTAACGTCGTACTGCGACTATCCGCCGGAGGTATCGCAAAAAACGGTCGTAGGGGATCTGGTCACACCGAATATCGAACGCATCCTGTCGCTCAAGCCGGATCTCGTGCTCATTTCAGTGGAAGGGAATTCCCAACGCACATTTTCGTCGCTGGAGCAGCTCGGTGTACGGCTCTTCGTTTCCAATCCGCGCGATATCGAAGGTGTGTACAAATCGATGCGTGACATAGGCGCACTGCTGGGGGAGGAGAAACGGACGAAAAGCATCCTCGATTCCCTTCATGCGGAGGAGGGACGCCTGCGGGACTTGCGCGGCACAGGACGTCCCTCTGTGCTGATGCTGCTCTCCCTTCAGCCGCTGATGGCGGCCGGGAATTCGACCTTCATTGATGAGGTGATCACGCTTGCCGGGGGACGGAACGCAGCAGAAGCGCTGCGGGGGAGCTATCCGACGTTGAACAGGGAGTTGCTTTTGCGCATGAATCCCGACATCGTACTCTATCCGGATGACATGGGAGTCGATGAAACGCAGGTGCGTCGTGGTTTCCCGGAATGGCGCGACCTCGATGCGATGAAGCGCGGCGCAGTGTATCGCATCAATGCGGATCTTTTTCTCCGGCCCGGGCCGCGTGTTTTTATGGCCGCGGCACAACTGCAGGAAATGCTTGCACGCAGGTAGCGGACAGGAGATGAGTGGGTGAAAGAAAAAAGGGGCCGCATACCAAATGATGCAGCCCCTTATGACGTTCAGATGCCCAGTTACGCAGGCGTTTTCCCCGATTCCTTTGCCAGCTGCTGCAGGCGCATTTCTTCCGCGACCTGACGCGGCATGTTTTCCGGCAGCTTGTTCGTGTTGATCGTCACGATGAAGCGATCGCCGACAAGAAGCGTGACTTCGCTGTGCTGACTCTCGTTCTCGAACTTTTCGTATGCAGGGAAACCGGCCACTTCGGTTGTCCGTTCATACCCTTCGGTGCTTTCGCGATTGATTTTCATTTTCAGCCACATACGTATCGGCGCGTACATCATTCCGATGTATGCATAGTCAAAAATTTCCACGCGGGCAGATATTCCCTCGGTGCCGTTGTAGTCAGCACTCGCCTGAGAGAAGGTCCATTCGCTCATGGTCGACGTCTCACCGCGCTTGTTTTCCTGTTTCATTTCAAGCACCTGCATCGGCAGATATCCCAATAGTACCTTGAATGAAACGGGCGGCACTGGTTCGCGGTCCTCGGAGAATCCCTTGCTCGCTTCCTCCGCGGCCGTTGCCATATTCTGTGCGCTCTCGCTGAGTTGATCGAGTGCGCTCTTCTCCTCGCTCGCCGTATCGCTGTTCTTCCCGCCGCAGCCGGCAAGAATCAGAACGCTGAGCGCGGCGACGAGTATGGAATGGGACCGTATTTTTTTCATGCGCGTCTCCTTTCGTTGAGGCAATGTGTCATGTTCGGGAATGCATAAAGTTACTGAGCATCGCGGACGAACGCAAGGGAGCGGGAGGAGCGTTGACGGACGGCACTGTGTATCGCGCACGGCATACCGCGCACAGATACGGCGCACAGCGCAGAGGCCGGTGTGAACGGACATCAATACTCTATCGTGCGTTCCTTCGGTTCGGTGTTGCCGCCGCCGCTGGAGGATGTGTGCATCGTGCAGTACCCGGGGAAATACTTTCTGTTGATATACTCAACGACCGTGCGCGGGCAGAAAGGATTAGCCAGGTTCTGCGATTCAAGACAGATTCTTTCCTGCGTGACGCCTTCCGGCATGACAAAATCCTTGATCGGAAGGCCGATTCTTTTATCACCGTACACATACTTCATGAAGCGTCCCCAGATCGGCGCCGCGGCGACGCTTCCCTGGCCGTACGAGCCAGTGAAGGTGATGCGTCGGTCATCGAAGCCAGTCCAGACGCCGGCGACGAGATTCGGTGTGAAGCCGATGAACCAGGCATCGGCATAATCCTGCGTCGTACCCGTCTTCCCGCCAGCGGGACCGCTGAACCAGCGGCGTGTGCCCGACCCGGTCCCACCGTTGATGACAGAACGAAGCATGCTCGACATGATGAACGCCGTTTCCTTGCTCAGCACTTCACGAATTTCGCTGGTATTGTTTTCGATCACACGGCCGTCGCGGTCTTCAATGCGCAGGATGCCAAAGGGCTGCGCGTAGATGCCCTCGTTCGCGAATGCGCCATAGGCGCTGATGAGCTGCAGCGGGACGACTTCCGAGGTCCCGATCGCGAGGGAGGGAAAGGGACGCAAGGGGGTTTCAATTCCCATGCGGCGTGCATAGCGCACGACTTCTTCCGCCGGCGCGATCTCGAGAATAGTGCGGATTGCAACGAGGTTGACGGAGTTTTGTAGTCCGCGCCGCAACGTGTACACTCCGCCCGTCTCGCCACCGAAATTTCGCGGCCGCCAGATCGTGCCTGAACCATCGGGGATGGAGATCGGATCGTTGGAGATCTGGTAAGCAGGAGAGTAGCCGTTATCGATCGCGACGGTGTAGATAAAGGGTTTGAACGTCGAACCCGGCTGGCGCGTGATCTGGGTCACATGATTGAGGCCATAACGGAAATTCATGGCGGCGTTCCCGACCATGGCCTGGATCTCTCCGGTCTGCGGTGAAATGGCGACAAACCCCACCTGGATGCGCTGCAACGTTGCCTTTACCGAATCGATGAAGCGCCTATTCGTGCGAAAGCGGATACTGACCGCATCCTGCGCCGTGGCGCTGCGGGCCGCCTTGTATTCGGGGGTTGCACGAATGGCTATGCGCAGCGCGGTGCCGAGAATTGCCCGTCGCACGGGATTGTCCCAGTTCCATCGACTGTCGAACTGCGACTGGAAAGAGAGAAGGTGCTCCAACACCGCCCGGTTGGCATGCTCCTGCATGCGGCTGTCGAGGGTCGTGTAGACATTCAGCCCGTCGCGATACAGATTGAACCCGTATTTCTCCGCTTTCTCTCGAAGCTGCTGGCGCACGTATTCGACGAAATGCGGTGCAATCCCCGCCGACTGTTCACGTGAGCGCGTCACGATCGAATCGCTTCGGAAGTCGGCATAATCGGATTCGGTAATGAACCCTTCATCGATCATGTTAAGCAGGACCGTATTGCGCCGCGAGACCGCTCCTTCGTAGTTGCGGCGGGGATCGTAATGCGTGGGATTCGCGAGCGCGCCAACAAGGAAGGCGCATTCGCTGACCGTGAGATCGGACGGTTTCTTGTCAAAATACACTGCGGCCGCGGATTGCAGGCCGTACGCGCCCCGTCCGAACGGTGCCACGTTCAGGTACATGATCAGTATTTCATCTTTGGTGTAGCGCCGCTCGATCTGTACCGCAGTAAGCATTTCACGCAGCTTCCGCATGATTGTCACTTCGCGCGTGAGGTACAGAAGGCGTGCGAGCTGCTGAGTGATCGTGCTCGCCCCGGGTCCCCGGAGTGTAAAGCTGAACACGCGACCGATGATGACGCGGGCGACGCCACGAAGGTCGACGCCCCAGTGATCGTAGAAGCGACGGTCCTCCGTCGAGAGGAGCGCTTCGATAAAGGGTTTGGGGACGCTGTCAAGCGAGGTCAGGCGCGAGCGGTTCTCCTCGAAAAACCGATCGATGACGAGACCATCGGCGGAAAACACGCGCGTCGCATAGGGCGGGCGGGGATTCTCAAGCTCCTCGAGCGAGGGCAGCCCCTCGGTCATGCTGGAACTGAACCACCAGCCGCCGAAAACAATGATGATGGCGGGTAATGCGATGGACCAGAATTGACGTGGGGTGACAGTCATGCGGCGTACAACTCCTGGATTCCTTGGCGCATGGTATAAAGGGCGATGGCGCCGTCGCGGCAGACGGCATATGTATAGTGAGAAAGCCAATCCCCGAGATTCAGGTACACGCCGGTACCGATAGTTTCCTGCTTCGGAAGGTGGCGATGCCCCATGATGACGATGTCGCTCCCGGAGGTGATGCGGCGTTCCGCCTCGACGCGCATTCCGTCCGACTCCCCGTAGTCACGCGTGCTCGTATAATCGCGGCTTGTATGGGAAAAGCGGCGGGCGATGGCGAAGGCGAGGTCTGGATGCAGCATGCGGTAAAGCCCTTGAGAAATGGGGGAACGCAGCACCCGCTTGAGCAAACGGTAGCCGCCGTCGCGCAGCGCGAGTCCGTCGCCGTGGAACAGGTAGAACCGACGTCCCTGTGCGGTGAATTCGAGGTCATCGCGCACCACCGTAACGTCGAGATCGCGGGAGAAAAAGTCGCCGATGGCGAAATCATGGTTGCCGGCAAGATACGTGACCGCGCAGCCATCCCGACGCAGATCTTCGAGAGCCTGATAGAGTCTGTAGTAGGTGCGCGGCACAACGCTGCGGTACTCATACCAGAAATCGAAAAGATCGCCGACGATATACAGGTCGCCGCGCTCGCTCCGGATATCTGCGAGCAGGGAGAGCAGCAGGTTGAGTTTTCGCTGTTCTTCCGACGCGCTTCCGATACCCAGGTGGACATCGGAGACGAAATAGATTGGCGGTATGGCACCGTTCGCGGGCATATCATTCAAAGATGCCGATACGAGGCTGGAATTGCAAGCCGGTGATGCCTCAAGAGGATTTGTCGGATAACGGATTCTTTTTCCCGAAATCTATTGACATTGTGGCCATCGTGTGCTATTCTTCTACCGTTTCATTTCCCTGCCAAGGAGAATTCGGGAAGATTCCATCGTCTTCACAGTCCTATAGTGAGTCATCTTTGAGCGGCTGTTGCGGTGCTGTACCACAGCCCGTAGTTGCTTGACTTTCCATCAGGTAAATGGTAGTTTACGCTTTAATCATGAGTTTCTCATTCTTATTAAATGTGACATCATCCTATTCATCATTCATAACCCCATCGGAGGAATCAATGAAAGTTGTTAGGCTATCCGCAGCGTTGGTGGCACTCGCTTTCCTGTGTTCTCTGACTGCGAACGCGCAGTTGAACCGGGAATTCGAGT
>JACZJN010000164.1 GCA_014860565.1 Bacteroidota bacterium | reverse complement strand
AAACGGATACAGGAAACATACGGAATACGCACGAAAGAAGGTAGGGCGGATTCGTGAATCCGCGTGAACCGGGATTTCCCGGCATTCCGTCATGGGCGGATTCGTGAATCCGCGTGAACCGGGATTTCCCGGCATTCCGTCATGGGCGGATTCGTGAATCCGCGTGAACCGGGATTTCCCGGCATTCCGTCATGGGCGGATTCGTGAATCCGCCCTACATTCTTTCCCGGAATCACATCATTGCTTACCTTATATGCTGAAAACTATGAATCACGATTCCTTCCTCCATACCGCCATACACGCCGCGCGCGAAGCCGGGGCGATTCTGTTGCACCATCTCGGGGACCTTCGGGAGATCGAGGTGAAAAACGCACAGCAGTTCAATCTTGTCACCGAAGCCGACCGCAACGCCGAACGGCGCATCGTCGACATCCTCCTCGAAGCGTTTCCCGATCACGGCATTCTCGGCGAGGAAGGCGGAGTGCATAATCCCGACGCCGCGAATAAATGGATCATCGATCCGCTCGACGGCACGACGAACTACACGCACGCCTTCCCGATCTTCAGTATATCCATTGCTCTCGAAAGCGACGGCGTGCTGCAGGTCGGCGTGATTTACGATCCGATGCGTGACGAAATGTTTTCGACCGAACGCGGCAAGGGCGCGTTTCTCAACGGAAAACGGATCCACGTCTCCGATACTCCGCGCATCGAAAAGGCCATGCTGGTCACGGGCTTCCCGTACAACATCCGGGAGAATCCGGATTACTGCTATGAGCGCTTCATCGGCTTTCTGAAGGAAGCCCAGGCCATCCGCCGCCTCGGCAGCGCGGCACTCGACTGCGCATACGTGGCGGCCGGACGACTCGACGGCTTCTGGGAAGTTGCGCTGCAGCCGTGGGACAAGGCCGCGGGCCATCTGCTGATCGAAGAGGCGGGCGGACGCGTGTCGGATTTCAGCGGCGCGCCACACGACATTTATTTGCTGCCGTTCCTCGGCAGCAACGGACGCATCCACGCAGACATGCTGCGCGTGCTCGAGGATGCGAAATCACTTGTCATCTCGATGAAAGAGCGGACCTGACACCGCGTCGGTCCGTCGTTCCAACGAATCAGGAGAATGTTCATGAGCGTACTTATCGTCGGGTCCGTCGCCCTCGATTACCTGGAAACCCCGTTCGGAAAAATGGAGCAGGCCCTCGGCGGCTCCGCCACCTTCTGTTCCGTCTCCGCCAGCTACCTGACCGAAGACGTGCGCTGCGTCGGCATCGTCGGCAGCGACTTTCCGGAGGAACACATCCGCTTTCTCACCTCGCGCAAGATCGACCTGCTCGGGCTCGTGCGCGAAGCCGAGGGCAAGACGTTCAGCTGGGGCGGACGCTATCACGACGACATGAACACGCGCGACACGCTCTACACCGAACTCGGCGTCTTCGAACATTTCCATCCGGTCATCCCGGAAGAGTGGAAAAAAAGCGAATTCGTGCTGCTCGGCAACATCCATCCCTCCCTGCAGATGGAAGTGCTCGAACAGATCGAGGAACCCCGCCTCGTGGTCTGCGACACGATGAACCTGTGGATCAACATCAGCAAGAAAGAACTCAAGGCCGTGCTGAAGAAAGTGGACGTGCTCATCCTCAATGACGAAGAAGCCCGCATGCTCACCGACGAACGCAACCTGATCGTGGCCGGACAGAAGATGCTCCGCATGGGACCGAAAGTCGTCGTGATCAAGAAAGGCGAGCATGGTGCGGTACTGATGTCGAAGGACAGCTATTTCTCCGCACCGGCGTTTCCCCTCGAGGGCATCAAGGATCCCACGGGCGCGGGTGACACCTTCGCCGGCGGCTTCATCGGCTGGCTGGCGCGAACCGGCGACGTCAGCGTGGCGAACATGCGCAAGGCCGTCGTCTACGGCAGCGCCCTGGCGTCGTTCTGCGTGGAGGAATTCAGCATCGACGGCATTCGCGCACTGACGCCCGAGCAGCTCGCCGAACGCTTCGCGACGTTCCGCACGATTTCGAGTTTCTAGAACGTCCGCAGAAGGCGGACCCCAGACCATCGCCCATCGTACACGGTTGACATGATGAACGACAAGATCGCCGTCATCGAACTCACCGCGACGGCACTGCGCTTTCTCGACCAGACCCAGCTTCCGAGCGAAGCCGTGATGGTCGAAACCGCCGACCATCGGGTCCTGCTCGAGGCCATCCGCCGTCTGCAGGTGCGCGGAGCGCCGCTGATAGGCATCGCCGCCGCATACGGTGTCACCATCGCCGCGCGCGCATGGCTGCGCCGACATCCCGCGTCCTCGGACGCCGGCGCCTTTCACCGCGATATGCTGCATGTCTGCGACGAATTCGCCGCCACGCGTCCCACCGCGGTGAACCTCTTCTGGGCGCTTGCCCGCATGCGCGAGATTCTCGCGCACCCCCTCTCCCCTGACATGCTCACTGCCGCGCTCGAAGCCGAGGCCAGGGCGCTCCATGCCGACGACGCCCTGCGCTGCAGCGCCATCGGCCGCTACGGGGCGGAGATCATCCCCGCAGACGCAGGCGTCATCACCCACTGCAACTCCGGTGCACTCGCCACGGGCGGAGACGGCACCGCCTTCGCCGTTCTTCTCGAAGCACATCGGCAGGGGAAGAACATTCACGTGTATGCAGACGAGACACGTCCGCTTCTGCAGGGTGCGCGGCTGACGATGTGGGAGCTGCGGCAGCGCGGCATTCCCTCCACGCTCATCACCGACGGCACGGCCGCCATGCTCATGCGGCAGGGACGCGTGCAGGCCGCCATCACGGGCGCCGACCGGATTGCAGCAAACGGCGACGCGGCGAACAAGATCGGCACCTATGCGCTCGCGGTCGCCGCCCGGCATCACGGCATTCCGTTTTACATCGCTGCCCCGTTTTCCACCGTTGATCTCTCACTGGCTTCGGGCGATGCCATTCCCATCGAGGAACGCAGCGGCGAGGAAATTACGCGCATCGGCGGCAGCGTCGTCGCACCGGAAGGCATCGACACCTACGCGCCCGCGTTCGACGTGACACCCGCGGAACTCATCACCGGTATCGTCACGGAGAGGGGAATCATTGCCCCGCCGTTTGACGAAACTCTCCGCGCCCTGCATCCGTAGGAGAGGACTATCCATGATTGTCAAGACGGATGCCATCGTGTTACGCAGCATGAAATACGGGGAAACCAGCAAAATCCTGACGCTGTACACCCGGGAATTCGGCCGCATGAGCGTCATCGTAAAAGGAGCGCGCGGCGCGAAATCAAAATTCGGCGCGGCACTGGATGTGATGAGCCACAGCAGCGTGGTCATGTACAAGAAGGACCAGCGCGAACTGCAGCTGCTCACCCAGGCTGATCTTCTCGATCAGTACCGCGGCATCATCGACCATCCCGACCGACTGATGTACGGCTTCGCGCTGCTGGAATTTCTCTCCGCCACCGTCAATGGCGAGGAAGCGCATGAAGAATTGTATGCGGTGCTCGAGCATTCTCTCCTGGCGCTGAACGCGCCCGACGCGCGTCCCCCGGCCGTGCTGCTGCATTACCTGCTCCGCCTGATTCATGCGCTCGGACTCGGCATCGACGTGCAGCACTGCGTCCGCTGTCGCGCGGATTTCGGCGAGGAATCCACCCTGCAGAAGCATGCGGCCTTCTCCGACGCGCGCGGCGGCTTCACCTGCGCCCAGTGTCCTCCTGCCCCCGACAGCCTGCGAACCTCCGTCGAGACTGTCGGCATCCTACGATGGCTGGACACTCACGCCGTCGACCAGAGCGCACGCCTGGCCGTCTCCGATCGCGCGGCGAAAGAGGGCATGAACCTTTTACAGCGGCATCTGTCATCGCACGTACCGGAAATGCGAAAGGTCAAATCGCTGTCCATGCTTGACTTGTTTTCCTGAGATTTGCGATATTTGTTGTTGCCCCCCTTGTTCCACAATGGCATTTTTATGACACGTTTGTTGTTACCGTTTTAGAGTATTCGTTCCGGCAGCGACCGCTGCCATCCATTTCAGCTACTCTGATCAGGAGGTACACATCATGTCAAAGCGTGCAGTTCTCACCGCGATCGTACTCGTGAGCGTGGGAATCCTTTCCGGCGCCGTACTTGTCAGCAGTTTCACAGGAGCCGGTCTTTTCGCAGACTCCCGCATTTCCTTCAATACAGAGGCTCCGTTCACCCCTTCGGCGAGCGTAGCCGAACTCAACAAGACATTCAGCGACGTCGCAGGCCGCGTCAATCCGCAGGTCGTGTTTATCATGGTCAAGGCCGAGGCAAAGCAGGCGGATGAAAATCCGCACTGGTTCTTCAACATTCCCCAGCCCGAGGGCGACAACATCCAGCAGGGGTCCGGTTCGGGAATCATCCTGACCGCCGACGGCTATATTCTCACCAATCGGCATGTCGTGGAAAACGCGATTGAGGACGGCATCAAGGTGACGCTGTTCGACAACCGCGAATTCGACGCACGCGTCGTCGGCGAGGACGAGTACACAGACATCGCCGTCATCAAGATCGACGCCAACGACCTTTCGGCCGCGGCGCTCGGGAATTCCGACAATGTGAAAGTCGGCGAGTGGGTGATGGCCGTTGGGAATCCCCTCGGCTTCACATCCACCGTCACCGCCGGCATCGTCTCGGCCATCAGCCGCAACATCGGCATCATGCGCGACCGGCAGGGACTCGGCATCGAGAACTTCATCCAGACCGACGCGGCAGTCAATCCCGGCAACAGCGGCGGCGCCCTGGTCAACCTTGAGGGAGAAGTGATCGGCGTCAATACCGCCATCGCCGGCGGCCGTAGCGGCACTTACGTCGGTTACAGCTTCGCCGTTCCCATCAACCTGGCAAAGGCGGTCGCCCAGTCGCTGATCAAGGACGGAAAATACGAGCGCGGTTACATCGGTATCCGCATCAGCGATATCGATGCCAAGAAAGCGGAAGCGCTTGGAATGGATGTGTTCAAGGGCGTCTTCGTCGAAAGCCTCGTTGATGACGGCGCGGGCAAAGCCGCGGGCGTGAAGGAAGGCGACGCCATCGTTTCGGTCGACGGCAAGCCTGTCGAGGGCTCGAATCAGCTGCAGGCGCGCGTGGGAATGAAGCATCCGGGTGAAACCGTGGAGCTGAAAATCTGGCGTGATGGCAAATACCTGACGAAAACGGTAACCCTCAAAGGACAGAACAACGAGGACGAGCTTGCCGACGCCGGGAAAGACAAAACCATCGAAGACAAGCCCGTCGACGTCTCGAAGCCGGTCACCTTTGACAAGGCCGGGTTCTCCGTCAAGCCGCTTACCAGCGATGCCAAGGAAGCTTTCGATATCGACGAGGGCGTGCTCGTCGACAACGTCAAACGCAATTCCCCGGCGGAGGAAGCACGCCTCCAGAAAAACATCGTCATCTTCGAGGCGATCCGGAAGGGACAGCGCGTCTCGATCAACTCGGTAAGCGACTTCAAGAAATTCGCAAAGTCCCTCAACAACGGTGAATCCGTTCTGCTGCGCGTCAAGCTGCCGAACAAGGATACGGCATTCCTGCCTATCAAGGCCCCGCTGGAGTAACAAAGACAAGAACGCGGATCTCCGCGGATGAAGCGGATCTTCACGGATATACGCAACGGAAAAGGGGCATCTTCACGATGCCCCTTTTCCGTGATAGGCGTTTCCTGTTCCGATCGTCTGTAGGCGGACGAGCCTGAAGGCTCATCCTCCATACTGCCTTCTCCGCAGCGCAACGAAGACGATGACGGCGAGCAGCATGCCCCCCACGACATCCAGCAGATAATGCTGCCGCACGAGGAGCGTGGAAACGGCGATGCCGACAGCGATCACGAGGAGCAGGATGCTGATCGGGGCCGTCCCGCGTTCGCGGAAGGAGAGCAGCGCAATCAGCGTTGGATTTGCCACATGCAGGGAAGGAAAGGCATTCCAGCGCGCATCGAGACTGAACATGAAATTGAGAATCGGCGAAGCATCCGCCGGCAGCGCCGTTCGCTCGGGTCCCATCGTCGGCAGAATGGCGAAGAGCGCGAAAGCCACCAGGTTCATCACGATGAAATTCAGATACGCGGAATTGAGAAATTCGCTGCTGCGACAGACTGCGAAGAGTGCAAGCACGACGACGTAGGCGAGCAGATATACGAATACCGCCTCGGGTACAAAAGGCCAGGCGGCGTCGATCGGCAGGGCGGGATCGAACATCGGTCCGCGCTGCGCACCGATCCATCCCGTGAGAAAATACAACGGTACCCAGACCGCATAGCAGCCCGCCATGATGAGAAGATAGCGCGGTGTGGTGTATGTCCGGGGAAATCGCATACCGGAAAATACGCAAACCGGCCATTAATGGGGCGCCGGATTGCGTCCTCCGAAAAAGCATCGAGCTTCCGCGTGTTGGCCTGGTCCGCCCTTTCAGGGCGGAGCCTCACCGCCTCCCCGTTCCTCACCGCATCCCCGTTCCTCACCGCCTCCCCGTTCCTCACCGCCTCCCCGTTCCTCACCGCTTTCACCCTTCGCCCTCTTGATTCACCTTGCATCCCGTTTCCTCATTCACCATATTTTCCTCTTCAAAACGAAACCGGATTCATTATGCGTATCACAGCAGTTGCAGCGGTTTTTCTCCTGACGGTGATTGCCATTCCCCGCCTGCAGGCACAGACCGAAATCGCGAAATACGGAGGCGAGTTCATGGCGACCGGCTTCGGCGGACGCGCGCTCGCCATGGGCGGCGCGAGCGTCGCGGTGGCGGGAGACGTCACGGCGGCGTACTGGAATCCGGCCGGCCTCATGCGCATGACCTACCCCGAAATCGGCCTGATGCACGAACAGCGTTTCGGCGGCCTGCTCAGCTACAATTACGGCGGCGTCGCCTGGCCGTTCGGTCCGCGCTATACCCTCGCCCTCTCCATCACGCGCATGGGCGTGGACGATATTCCCGACACGCGCAACGCGCTCATCGACCTCAACGGCAACGGACAGATCGATCCCAACGAACGGCTCGATCCCAGCAAGGTCACGAACTTCAGTTCCGCCGACTGGGTCGCCTACCTCACCTATGCCTTCCGCGCGAACAGCGACCTTTCGCTGGGCGTCAACCTCAAGCTCATCAACCGCGACCTGCTCGACGCCTCCGCGATGGGCGTGGGCTTCGACATCGGCGCGCTCTACCGCGCCACGGAAGAACTCTCCCTCGGCGCCACGGTGCAGGACGTCACCACCACGCTCATGGCATGGAATACGGGCCGCAACGAACTCGTCTCCCCCACGCTCAAGCTCGGCGCGGGATACGCGCTCAGTGCCCTCGGCGGCACAATCACCCCGGCAGTGGATTTCGACATCATGTTCGAAAACCGCCGCTTTGCTTCCGCGTTCAACGTCGGATCGATCAGCTTCAATCCGCGGGCGGGAATCGAATATCGCTTCCAAGATCTCTTCTCCCTCCGCGGCGGATACAGCGACACGCAGGACCTTACCTTCGGCGCGGGAATTCATCTGCCGAAATTGTATCTTGACTATGCCTACGGTCAGAATGACCTGTTCTCGGAATTCAAAGACGCCTCGCACCGCATATCCCTGCGCATCGTGCTCGAGGAGACCAAATTCGCACGAACAGAGTAAACACGCATGAAACGATATTTTCCCTTCCAAAACCGTGAGCGCTCCCTCGCGGTTTTTCTTTTCGTCACGTCGCTTCTGCTCGCCTCCTGCGGCCAGCCCGACAAGAAGGATGAAACAAAATCCGATGCGGCCGACGACGACGTCTATACGCTCGAGGTGAAAAAAGACCGGCTGGAGAAGGACAAGTACCTGCTCACGGCGCCCAACACGCCGATCAAGGCGTCGGACATGGAACTGTTCGCCGGGCTTTCATACTATCCGGTCGATAAATCCTTTGTCTTCGAAACCGTGCTCCGCCGACTGGCCGAGCCGGAGGAAGTGACGATCGCGACGTCGAAGGATCGTCCGCGCATCATGCTGCACATCGGCGCGCTGCCCTTCACCGTCGAAGGCAAGGAATACGCGCTGCAGGTGTATGCGCCGAAGGATACCACCGACGGCAACTACTGGTTCATTCCATTCACCGACAAGACCAGCGGCGAGGAGACCTACGGCGGCGGACGCTACATCGACATCGACGACATCGCTTCGGACAGCACCTTCCTCGATTTCAATTACGCGTACAATCCCTACTGCTCGTACAACGAACGGTACGACTGCCCGATTCCGCCGCCCGAAAATGCGCTGCCCATCCCCATCCCCGCCGGAGAGCGCAACTATCCGCTGCATCACGGGAAATAAGAGATGAAGACGCAGTTTCCGAACGCCGGATTTCCGGCATCGCTCATCCTTCTCCTCGCGCTCGCGGCATGCAGCGGCGGCGGCAAGGAAGCCGTGCGCGAAGAAATGGAGCTTCCGAAGTACCGTTATGCGG
>JACZJN010000163.1 GCA_014860565.1 Bacteroidota bacterium | reverse complement strand
CAACGGATCGGCCACGTTGCAACGGATCGCCCACGGCGCAACGCATCGCCCACGACGCAACGCATCGCCCACGGCGCAACGCATCGCCCACGGCGCAACGCATCGGCCACGACGCAACGGATCGGCCACGACGCAACGGATCGGCCACGACGCAACGGATCACCCACGACGCAACGGATCACCCACGATGCGACGGATCACCCACGACGCGACGGATGCGTGTATAAAAAACAAACGGCGATCCCGTGAGATTGCCGTTTGTGCAGCATGTGCTGCGGAGGTGCTTCGCTGAATTACCGAGGTGCTACGTCAACAATCCAGGTGCTTCGATAGTCAAACGAGGTGCTGCGCTGTTCTGTCCTACCCCAGTTTTTTCTTGAGGATGGAGAGAAGTGTTTTAGGGTGGACCGGCTTCTGGAAGACGCCATCGAGGCCGAGGGCCTTGTAGTCGGTGTTGTCGTCGAGACTGTCGCCGACAGAGCTGAGCAGGAACAGCGGGATCGTATTGCCGAGGACCTTCAATTCCTTGGCGAAGTTGATACCCGAGTCCACTTCTTCCATCATCAGATCGACCAGCAAAAAGTCAGGCGTGCTATCCTTGTACTTCCGGAGACCTTCTTCGGCGCTGTGCGCTTCGACCATGTTGTATCCGTTGGCTTCGAGGATCATGCGCACGGCGTCGAGCATGTCCTGATCGTCATCGAGGTACAGGATCACGTGTTTACCGTCGTTCATTGTTTTTCTCCATGTATAAATTTCTCATGTTTTCCAATCACGCGCGTCTGCATGTTTCAGTTCGGTTCCACGGGCATGTCCAGCAGCCGTGGATCGTCGAGAATCAGGCGCACATAAGCAATCGCCTTTTCGAGATTCTCCGCTGCCCGCGGAGAAAGTCGCTCGCCGAATTCATTGAAGTCGTATCCGCGGATGCCGAGAATGTACGCCCGGGTTTTGGCCTGAAACAGCGTTTGCGCCATGTGTAACAGCACGCTGGGTTCGACGCTGTGGCTGCTGAAGCTGAGCGCTTCCTTCGGTTCCACTTTCTCTATGAAGTAAGGTTCGGCACCGTTGACCGATGCGTCGGCGAAAATGACGATGTCATTCGCGGCGACGTCGCTGGCGTCTTCGACGGTCAGCTGGTAATCGGCATCAACCGTGAGTCCTTCCATCTGCCAGGTCTCCGCTACGGCGGCAAGTGCCGGACCGAGTCCGTCGTCAAGCCTGCCGGGATTCCCGTAACCGATCAACAATATGCGGCGGGCGCTGTCCATCATGTGCTCTTTTTCGCGACCTCGTTGCCTTCGTGATCCACAAGGCGAACGACGAGCGGCATTTTGCCGAGCGCATGCGTGGCGCAGGACAGGC
The DNA here is from genome assembly GCA_014860565.1 of Bacteroidota bacterium. Taxonomy (GTDB): domain Bacteria; phylum Bacteroidota; class Ignavibacteria; order SZUA-365; family SZUA-365; genus SZUA-365. Next base: position 22,389 of record JACZJN010000163.1, on the reverse strand, counting down.
AGGGATCATAGGCCCGAATTGCGACCTCGATGTGATTGAGCAGTCCCTCGGTGATTTCCGCTTTTCCAGAAATGTGATCCATCGCCACTTTCGATACGGCGCGGTTCATCGGCTCGTTGTTGCTGGTCGTCGAAACAATCAGGTTGGCCATGACCACCTGATCGTCTTCGTTCACCTTGTAGTGATGGAACAGCGTGCCGCGCGGCGCTTCGAGGAGGCCGATGCCTTCCGGACGACGGTCGCCCTTGAGCACCAGATCCGAACCCTGCAAATCGGGATCTTCGAGCAGTTCTCGAATTTTCTCGATCGAATGCAGTGTTTCGATCATACGCGCCCAGTGATAGGCCATCGTCAGGTTGTTGGGCTTTCCATCGGTTACGGCCATGAATTCCTTGCGTGCGGCTTCGGCTTCCGGCGTGTCGATAAAATCGCAGGCGTTGACGCGTGCGAGCGGACCGACACGGTACCAACCGTTTTCAGGGCCAAGCGATTTGATGAAGGGGAACTTCATGTACGACCAGTCGCGCACTTCCTCGGTGATGTACTCGAGATAGTTTTGATAATCGACCTGGTCGAAAATTTTGTTGCCCTGTGCATCGATCGCACGCAGGTTGCCGTGATAGAGATCCATTGCGCCGTCGTCGCGCACGAGCGAGAGATGGTTCGAATCGAAGGACCCAAAGGGCGCCACTGCCTCAAGATTCTCGATGGTGTAATCCTTCGCGATCTTGAGAGCACCGCGCGACCACTCGGTCATCTGATCGATGTCCTTGAGGAACATGTCGCGCTCAGCGATTGAGAGATTCTTATTGACACCGCCGGGGATGGCGCCTGTGCCGTGGATTTTCTTTCCTGCCGTGGCCTTGATGATCTCCTGTCCGTACTTGCGCATCATCACGCCCTGCACCGCAAGGTCGGGGTGCTTTGCCGCGACGCCTATGACATTGCGGATCGCGACCGGGGCATCGAATCCGAACAGCAAGTCCGGCGAAGCGAGGTGGAAGAAATGCAGCGAATGCGACTGGAACATCTGGCCGTAATGCATGAGACGACGGATTTTTTCCGCCGTAGGGGTCAGCTTGTCGACGCCCACGATAAGATCCATGGCCTTGGCGGCTGCAAGGTGATGGCTCACCGGACAGATACCACAGAGGCGCTGTACGAGCACCGGAGCTTCCCAGTAGGGACGACCCTGGATAAAACGCTCGAAACCGCGGAACTCCACGATATGCAGCCGTGCCTGCTTGACCCTGTTTTGTTCGTCGAGCAGAATCGTCACCTTTCCATGGCCCTCGACGCGGGTCACGGGTTCGATGACAATCCTTTTCAGATCATTTGTATCTTGCACGATTTTTCTCCTGTTCCTTTCTGTTGAGGGTTCCGAGCGGATTAATCATATTTGATCAGTTCGTACGGCAATTCCAGCGGCGCGTCGGTCAGCAGCGCGACGAGCGTCTGCCAGATCGTGTCTGCCGAAGGCGGGCATCCGGGAAGATGATAGTCCATCTTCACCACTTCATGGCAAGGATATACCTTGTCGAGCAGGAGCGGGATCTCCGGATCGTTGGGAATCTGTCCGCTCGGATTGTACACGCTCGGACCGTTGAGGTAGGCCTCGTCAAGGCATTCCTTGAGCGGAATGGTATTGCGCATGGCGGGGAGTCCGCCGTTGATCGCACAGTCACCGAGGGAGATCAGGATCTTGCAGTGTTTGCGGAAATCCTGCAGTACGCGAACATTCTCCTCATTCGCACAGCCGCCTTCCACGATGCCGACGAGGCATTCGCCTGTGAATTCCTTGATATCGTTGATCGGGGATTTATCGAATTCGATCAACTCTATAAGCTGGAGGATGCGTTCGTCTATGTCGAGAATCGACATGTGACATCCGAAGCATCCGGCCAGGGACGTAGTTGCAACTTTTGGCTTTGCCATAATTCTATTCTGCTCCTTGGTCATTGTTTGTTTGCTTCGATGTCTGATCCTATGGGCTCATGGTCATACTTGCGCTGCCCCACAGGGATCGTATACCCGACACGCTTTTTCAAAATCGCGCCGACGGGACAAACCGCGACGGCCTGATCGGTGACATCGATGTCCGTCCCGACCAGCTTCGCCGTCGAATTGACGGCGATGCGCTTCTGAGGTCCGCGACCGACAAACTGGAACACATTCTTGCCGTCGAGGTCGTGTGAGGCGCGAATGCAGCGGGCGCAGAGTACGCAACGGTTGTGGTCGATGAAAATGTCCTTGTGCGTTGCATCGACGTTGCGGTCGGCCGGGAACATATAGGGATATTTCGGCGCAGCGATACCAAAGCGATATGCCAGCGCCTGCAGTTCGCAGTTTCCGCTTTTCTCACAGAACATGCAGAAATGATTTCCCTCGACAAAGAGCATGTCGACAAGATTGCGTCGGAGCTCGAGCAGTTCCTCGGTGTCGTTCTCGACCATGATACCCTCTGCGATCGGTTGCGTACAGGCCGATTGGAAACGGCCGTTCACCTTCACCGTGCAGATACGGCAGCTGCCGAACGGGGGAAGCCCTTCAAATGCGCAAAGCCGGGGAATGTAGATTCCCACCGCATCGGCGGCAGCCATGATGGTCTGCCCCGCGATCCCCTGCACTTCGACGCCGTCAATTTCGAACGTTATTGTATTCTCACTCATGATCTTTTTCCGTTTTCGTTCATTGATGGATTATTCGGCGAAATGCATGGATGGCCGTCCGGCGATTTCCTTCGCCTCTCCCAGCGCCTTCTGTATGTCGAAGGTCGGCTGGAACGGCTGGTTTGCCTTCACGAGCGCGTGATAGAGCCCGGGGAAATTCTTCAACGAGCTGAGTATCGGATTCGGGGAGGTCTGCCCGAGACCGCATCGACTGGTGGCCTTGACCGAATTGCCAAGCTCTTCCAGGTACGTGAGGTCCAACGGTTCACCTTTGCCGTGCAGAATTTCGTCGAGGCGGTTTTTAAGCAGTACGTTGCCGACGCGGCAGGGCGTGCAGTAGCCGCAGCTCTCCTCGATGAAAAAATCCATGAAATACTCGACCACTTTGAGAAGGTCGCGATGCGGACCGAACACCATAAGCGCGCCGCCGGTCGCCAGGTCGTCGTAACAGATGATGCGATCGAACATGTCGGGACCGATCAACTGGCCGCTCGGGCCACCGACCTGCACCGCCGCGGCGCCTTCACCACCGGCGAGTTCGAGCACTTCCTTCATGGAGATGCCAAACGGGACTTCGTACACACCAGGACGGCGAATGTCGCCGCTGATGCTCAGAAGCTTCGTGCCTGTGCTGCCCTTCGAGCCGATCTGTGAGAACCAGCCCGCACCCTGATCAAGAATGCGCGCGACGCAGCAGAATGTCTCGACGTTGTTGACCGACGTCGGATACCCCAGGTATCCCTTCTGTGCGGGGAATGGCGGACGATTTTTCGGGTCGCCTCGCAGTCCTTCACAGGAACTGATCAATGCAGTTTCTTCCCCACAGACATAGGCACCCGCACCCATTTGAATACGAATGTCGAAATTGAAACCCGGCTTGCCGAGAACGTCCACACCGAGCATATTCATATTGCGCGCTTTCTGCAGCGTGTCTTCGAGGAAGGGACGCAGATAGGCATATTCCGCACGCAAATAAATGAGGCCTTCCTGGGCACCGATCGCGTATCCGGCGATGGCCATGCCTTCGATCAGCAGTTCGGGACGCTCGGTCAGTACCACGCGATCCTTGAACGTACCAGGTTCACCTTCATCGGCATTGCAGACGACGTATTTCCGCTCGCCATTGGCGCTGCGCGTGAAATCCCATTTCATACCAGTAGGGAAACCTGCGCCGCCACGGCCGCGCAGACGCGCCGTTTTCACGTCGCGGATCACCTCGTTGGGACTCATCGCGATTGCTTTCTTCAGGGCGCGTCCGCATTCGAGCGGAGCGAAAATCACCTCACCGCGCTTGCGCAGATTATTGGAAACGCCGGCGCTCACGAGCGGACTCGAATTGTTGCCGTCGCCCAGTCTGCGGCGAAGACGCTCGGGCGCGAGTCCGGCACGAAGCTGTTCGACGATCTCGACTGCGCCGTCCCGCGACAGTTCCGTGAAGATTTCGTCATTCACCATGATGGCAGGAGCCTGATCGCACATGCCGATGCAGGGCGTCGTTTCAAGCGTAATGAGATTGTCCGGCGTCGTCTCGCCAAGCTCAATACCGAGCGCATCGCAGAACGTCTGCTTGATGCGCTCGAAACCGAACATGCGATCGATGATATCGTCGCACAGGCGAATGACGGTTTTGCCCTTTTGATTCTTTGAAAGAAAAGCGTAGAAGGACACCACGCTTTCCACTTCGACCCGATGCGTCCCGACCTGCGTCGCGATCAGATCCATCGCGTCATCAGAAACGCCGCCAAGGATTTCCTGCAACTCCCGCACGATATCCATCATGCGGTTCTTGTCATTGCCGGTTCCTTCACAGACGGTCTTGACAACCGTTTCCAAATTTTCTGACATCCAAATACCTCTCTGGTAACTCACAGTGATTGGCAGTGATTGGAGTTCGATCTCAGATAAAGAGATTCCATCATACAAATCTATCGATCGTGAAAAATTTATCCAAACATTAACGAAATATTTCTCGATTTATTCGGGAATTTATTCTCGTTTTAATGTGCCGTATCAGACGATAACGCATTTTTCTCTCATTATTTACTGAATTATGGAAAAAAAAGGCAGGCCTGGGGAGGCCTGCCTGAGAGCCAACGAGTAATGACAATCAGGGAACGAGCGTGATGTCCTTCGAATACGGCGCACAGTCCGGACCGATCGCGAAGCTGAATTCGGAGTTCTTGAACCCGGACTTCGACACATTCACACCGTATTCGCCCTTGCAGAGACCGTCAAAGACTGCCACGCCCTGGGGATTCGTTTGCAGGCTTCCTTTGACCGCCCCATTCTGTCCCAGCCGCACGGTCGCGCCTTCGATCGGACTACCACTTCCGTCTTTCACGGTCACGGTCAGCACGCCGCTGCAGCAGATGGCTGCGATCGTCACCTGACGGGTGACCGGTTCGCAGTTGCTGTTGATCACGAATGAGCCTTCGATAACGGTATAGCCTTCCTTCGAGGCGCGGTAATTATACTCGCCCTGGCAGAGGCCGTCGACGACGAAGCGGCCCTCACCGTTTGTCAGACCATCGCTGACCTCGACGCCGCCCTTGGTGACACGGACCATCACACCCGGAATGGGATTGCCGTTGGCATCCCGGATTACGAGCGTGAACACGCCGCTGCAGCAGATACTGTTGCCTGTGAGCGTAGCCTCACGCGTGACCGGGTCGCAATTCTCGTTGATGGCGAACATGCCTTCGACAACCGCGTAGCCGTCCTTCGAGATGCGATAGTTGTATTCGCCCTTGCAGAGGCCGTCGACGATGATCTGTCCGTTTGCATTCGTCACGGGATCTTCGAGAACCTTGCTGCCCTGACGGACGAGCACTTTGGCCCCCTGCACGGGATTCCCGTTCGCATCACGCACGACAAGGGTGAAAATGCCGCTGCAGCATCCGAGGTTTTCTACGACGACCATCTTGGTATAGGGATCACAGTCTGCATTGATGGCGAAGCTGAATTCGCGGTTCGTCACGCCTGTTTTCATGATGTCAACGCCGTACTCACCCCTGCACAGGTCGGTGAACAGCGCAACGCCGGCGGTATCCGTGAAGGCCTGCTGCAGGATCGCGCCGCTCTTCCAGACCCGCACCTGCGCTCCCGCGACCGATGCACCGTTTTCGTCTTTCACATTCACGGTCAGCACGCCGTCGCAACAGCCGCTGGTTTCATTCTGCAGCACTGCCGTCATATCGACGGGCTCGCAGGCAGCATTGATGATGAAGACCGCCTCGAAGACGCGGTAGCCGTCCACCGCGATGCGGATCGAATACTCACCCGGACAAAGATTGTCCTCGGTAATTTTCCCGTCCTGATTCGTCCGCGGATCTGCTATGATCTGGCCAGCCCGCTTAATGATCACCGTCTTGTTTACCAGCAGTTCGTTGTTGGCGTTCTTCAACGTCAGGACAAGAACGCCGCTGCAGCAGGAATCCACCTCGGTCATCTGCACGCTCATGTTATGGAGCGCGCTCTCATCAGTTTTAGGATCCATCGAGGAATAGAGCACGGGAGCGTACCCCGTGGCCTGAACGATGATATCAATTTTTTCAGCGGGAAGGCCCTTCAGGAGAAACACGCCTTCGTTATTGGTGACGGTTCTTCCCAACTCCGAACCATCTTCATGCCGCTGCGCAATGACGTCGGCGTTGACGATCGCGCTTCCCGTTCCCTCTTTATGCACCGATCCGGAAATGCTGTAGGTTTCCGGTGCGTTTGTACTGTCATCGGAGCAGGAGAGCACAATAACAGCGGTAATCATGAGAAGGAGGAGACGTGGAAACGAATGCTTCATATCAGACCTCTATTAAGGATGAGCCTGGCAGCGGAACCGCGCAAGGATGTGAAATGATCGGTGAATATTGAAGGTGCGGGGATTGCGTAACGGGTTCAACGAGAAATAACCCGTCAGGCAACAGAAAGTTACATCATGCACTGGAGTGATCGTCACGACACCTCTGCTGAACCCGGGTCACACTTTGATGTGATACTTTTCAATCAGCTTGTACATGGTCGTGCGTCCGATGTCGAGCAGCCTGGAGGCCTCACGGATATTGCCCCCGGTTGCCTCGAGTGCAAGACGGATGCCCCGTGCTTTGAGCTGCTCCATGGTGGGAACGGGGCTCGCATTCCCTTGCCAGAGCCCGCCTGTATCCGTCGTCTGCGCGGCGAGGCCCATCGCCAGTAAAATGGAATGCGGCAGATCGCCCGGTTGGATTTCCATACTCTCGGCAACGACAACGGCGCGTTGGATGCAATGCTCGAGTTCGCGGACGTTGCCCGGCCAATCGTATTTCCGGAAGACATGGAATGTCTCTTTGCTGATCCCCAGTCCCGGACGTCCTTCGCTTTCGGCGTGCTTACGGAGGAAAAACTCCGCCAGCGGCGGAAGATCCACCATGCGTTCCCGCAAAGGAGGAATCTTGATTGGAAAGCTCGTGAGCCGGAAATAAAGGTCCTCTCGAAACAACCCGGCCGTACAAAGCGTGCGGAGATTATGGCTTGTCGAACTGATGATGCGGACATTGATTGGAATGTCTTCCTCGCTTCCCACCCGGCGCGCCAGTCGCGTCTGCATAGCGCGATACAGACGTGCCTGTACCGTCATCGGAATGGAGCCAATTTCGTCGATGAAGAGCGTCCCTCCCTCGGCCAATTCAAAAATGCCCGGTTTGGATACTTCCAGCCCTTCAAAAACACCTCCCTCATACCCGAAAAGTTCGTGTTCGAGCAGGTGCTCGGGGATCGCCTCGCAGTTAAGCATGAGAAACGGGCCGGCGGCTCGCGTTCCGTTGAAATGGATGGCCCGGGCAAGATGCTCCTTGCCCGTTCCTTCCTCACCTTCGAGGAGAACGTTGATTTCGTTCTTGCACGCCTTCTCAATCAGATGGATTACGGTATGCATCGAACCTGAGCGTGCGATGATCTGGCTCAGCTGCGTTTGCTGGGCGATGGACTCCTGTACGTGCCGCAGCTGGAGATGGAGTGTGCGAACACGCACCGCGGCATTGATCGCGGTCACAACCTGGCAGTTTTTTGGGGGCCTTGCCACGCAAACGAGTGCACCAACGGATGCCGCGGATTGCGTCATTTCATCTTCGGATTCGGTTATGAATGCGATGATTGGTACGTCCGGAAGTCGGGCACCAATCTGCGTGACTTCGGATAGGAGGGCTTCCGGATTGTCGAGGTCGATGATGACGATGTCTGGGGGACGGTCGGTCCGCTCGAAAAGCTTGATGCCGTCTTTTATGACATGCAACTCATGTCTTCCCTTGGCGGGCAACGCCGCCGCAATCTGTTCCTGAACAGATTGTTCTGCTCCGATCACGAAAATATTCACGTGTGATCCGTTGACTAAGGCTGAAGGTAAACGAACAGGTTATATGTTACGCTGATGCAAAGATAGGATATTGCCGCCCCATGCAAAAGGCATTCGCATCAATGTGACTATAAAAAGATTCAGGCCGGAACCAGGGGCCGGCCTGCGTGTATTGTCCATGTTCACGCGTTCAGGCGACTTGCGCGACGGTCTGGATCAACGTCAACGACGGCCCGTTGGCATGCTGCAGCACATTCACCCGTTCTTCCTCGACGATGACATGCTCGACAGGCATGATGGTCGGGAAAGAGAGCGTAAATTCCGAGCCCTTCCCCTTCTCGCTGCGCACATCGATCTTGCCGCTGTTCAATTCCACGAACTGCCTTGTGAGACTGAGCCCGAGACCGAGACCGTCGTATGGCCGGTTATAGCCGATCTTCTCCTGCGAAAATACATCGAACACGTGGCGGATATATTCGTCTGAGATGCCGATACCCGTATCCTTCACTCGCAGCGTACAGTCGTTGCCCTCGCCCTGGAGGAAAATTTCGACCTCGCCCGTTTCCGTGTACTTGATCGCATTGTCGACCAGGTTCGTAATGGCCTGCTCCAGCGAGTACCGGTCTGCGTATATGCATGCCTTCGAAAGCGTCGATTTGAGGACGAGGGAGAGTCCGCGCTCCTTGGCAGCCTCGCGGAATTCACGTACCACTGCACGCGTGGATTCGACCAGGTCGAAATCCTCGGGATCGACTTTGAACGTGCCTGCCCGCAGGCTGGAGATGTGAAGCAGCTCTTCGACGGAACGCATCAGCCGACGGCCCGCGCTCTTCATGCTTTGCGTATACATCGCATGTTCCTCGCTGACAGATTGATCGTCCGGATTGTGAAGGAGATCCACGTATCCGAGAATAACATGCAGCGGAGTCCGAATCTCATGCGACATCGTGGCGATGAAGGCGTCCTTGAGCCGGTCGGAATGCTGGGCCTTATCGCGGGCGGTGATCAGGTCCGCTTCCGTTCGCTTCCTTGCCTCGACCTCATGACGCAGCTCTGTGTTGAGAAGCTCGAGTTCCTGCGTGCGTCGATCGACCAGTTTATGGAGGATGTACTTACTGCGCGACGAGACGAAGAACAGAGTCATGAGCAGCAGGATGATGATCACGCCCGCGATGCGGAAGGCGAGTACCTGTTCTGCGACCAGGCTCAGCCATCCATCCTTCGGAGCCGCGGCGAGATCCCAGTACCCGTCGAGCAGCGGAATGCGCTGCTGTTCAGGAGTATTGGCGAACACCTCTTCCGATCCGAAAAACGTGCCACGGTTCTGGTCACGCACGGCAAAAAGTAATCCTGCCTCATCCGTATCGAGCCCGGACTCCATGAACAATTCGGGCAGATCGATAATGATGGCAGCAAGTCCCCAAACCTTGCCTTTGGCGCGAATGGGAAGACGGGCGACGATTGCCTGTCCGCCCTGCTTCAGCTCAAGCGGACCGTTTATCGTGACGAAGTCATTTTCGTATGCCCGACGCACGGACACTGCGACCGCAGGTCGGGGATCCTCAAGCAGATTGTGTCCGAGTGCGGCTTCATTCCCCTTGAGCGGGTACATGTTTGTAATGACGCCATTCTTGACAAGCTGCATGCCCCTGATCGCGGCGGAATTTCCTCGCAGCGTCGCGGCGATGTTGTCGAATTCCTCGGATGTGAACTGCGATGCCGAACGTGTCTCGACGAAACTCCGAAGTCCGTACAGCAGCGACAGCTTGTTATTCAGTGCATTTCCCAGCATGACGCTCTGCTGTACCAGCTGCTCCGCGACGTTCGTTCTCACTCGGCTTTCCACCCACCTGCCGTGCACGGAGTCGAGGAGATAGAATGCCCAGACCATCAGAAGAAGGATCAGCGAAAACGAAGTAAATTCTTTGTACGTGTAGCGGAGCATGAAGGGCCTGTGGTTTGTCGCGATTGCAGGGGCGGGAGGCCCCTTCCCGAACTCTCGCATGGGGAGCCGGGACATCAATTACTCTCCTGCCAATCTAATCCGGCAACATTAACAGCAGCTTAATTGCAGATGAAAAAGCTGTAGGAAAGTCGGGGACTTCTTTTCCCGGCCCCTGTAACATTCCTGGGACTTGCATTGTCATTCTCTATAATTTCATTTTCCGTGTCGGATACTCCCATCAACGCTTTCCCCCCAGCTGGAGCGCAATTATGAAAAGTCTGTTCCGATTGCTGCTTGTCCTGTGGATTTGTGCCGGTTCGATCACCTTGGCGCAGAACACGCGTACATTTCTACAAATTGATCCGTCCGGCACGGTCGGCACGATCCTGACCATCAATCCGGGCCAGAATGTCCAATTCACCGCCAGGGCCTACGAATTTACTGCAGCCGGGACGAAGGTCGAGATTCCGATCACCAGTATCGTCTGGGCCGTCGATCCCGCATCGTTCGGGACTATTACACCCCAGGGGCTTTTCACCGCGGCAGCGCAGAACTCCGCCTCACCTCGCGGCGTGATCACGGCCACCGCGGTCGCAGGCAACATGACACTCACGTCGAGCGTGGCGGTCATGCTCAGTCCCCAGGGAGGACACATTCGCGGCTCGGTCATGGCACATTCCGCGCAGGTCACTCCGCTCCCGGGAACACAGGTTACCGCCATACCGCGTTCCGGCACGAATCCCCCGTCAAATACGGTGGGATACCACGCATGGACCGATGCACAGGGGAATTACGACATCATCGGATTGCCGGACGGTGCCTACACCGTCTACGCGAACAAATCTGGTTACGTCATTCAGTACTTTGACGGCAAGGCCGACGCGGCATCCTCCGACGCGGTGACGATTGCCTCGGCAGGCACGGTCACAGACGTCGATTTTTCGCTTGACGTCATCCCTCCCACGCCCTTGTATTCGATCAGCGGGACGGTACGCGACAATAACGGCAATCCGATCGCGGGTGCGATCGTAACAGCGTGGGTCAACGGACGTCCCAGTACCAACGCGGCCTGTATCGGCTATGGCCATGCAACCTCCGCGGCGGATGGCAGCTACCTGATCGCCGGTCTCCCCCAAGGGGATTTCATCGTGCGCGCACAGGCAGCCGGTTTCATCGCGGAATACTATTCCGGTGCAACCGACATGAAGCTTGCCACTCCCGTGACCGTCACGAATCAACCGGTGACGGGAATCGACTTTTCGCTCGATCCGGGGGGCAGCATATCGGGTACGGTGAGCAATGAAGATACCAATGCTCCGCTGGCAAACGCCACGGTCATCGTCCGTTCCGTGCAGAATCGCTTCGAACGCGGAGCACGGACAAACGCACAGGGACAATACACGATCGCCGGTCTTCCCGCGGATGCGTACACGATTTTCACTTCTGCCTTTCGTTTCATCGGAGAATATTACGATAATGCCACAACGGCGACGCAGGCCGGCACGGTAACGCTCACCGCCTCGGCGAATGTGACCGGCATCGACTTCGCACTGACCCCGGCGCCCACGGCGCCACGGTTGTACCGTGGCAGCGTGGTCGCGCGAAATGCGCGGAATGGCCTCCTTACCGTCGTTGAAGCCATCAACCCGTCCAACGGCATGGTGCTCTCCACCGGGACGGATGCGCAGGGCACTTTCGAATTCCAGGCATGGGATAACGCCGTGCTGCGCGCCCGCGCACTCGGCTACGTCGGCGTGTATGCCGGTGGCACGATGAACTGGAAAGAAAGCCGCTGGGAAGGCGCGATTGGGGAAATGACATTCTCCCTCAATCCTGTTGCCGAGAACGGGCTCGCCCTGCTCACTGGCAGCGTGAAGGACAACACCTCCGGTGCGGCGCTCGACAACGCCTGGGTATACGGCATGGACGCAGCAGGCAATACCTACTTTACGGTGAGTGGTGCCGACGGCGGCTTCAGCATCCCGAACACGGCGAACGGGAACCTCGACCTCATGATTTCGGAAGTCGGGTTCGAAACCGGAAGCCTCTCCACGGAAATCAGCGATGCAAAAGGCAGTGCGACCATCTCCGCACAGCGGTCGTCGACCACTGCCGTTACGAATCCCGTCGTGCGGCCCTCCTCGCCGACGCTGTATCAGAATTATCCCAATCCATTCAACCCTGCGACCGTGATCAGCTACGCCCTTCCAGAGCGGATGCACGTCTCCATCCGCATCCACGACCTCCTCGGCCGCGAAGTGGGTTTGCTCGTCAACGACGTGATGGATGCTGGAAATCACAACGTGACGTGGGACGCCTCGCAGCTTCCGTCCGGCATCTACATGTGCCGCCTCGAAGCGGCGGGCGATGTCGTCGTGCGTCGCATGACACTGATGAAATAGTTTCTCCCCTAACAAGACAGAGCGCGGCTACCCGCTGTTTGGGTGGCCGCGCTTTGTATATGCCCCGGGAACAACCGACACTGCACCGATGGATCCGTCCGCAATATGGGAGGGATGGAACGCCGGAAATATCTCTTACTCGAGCTTCAGTTTTTTCAGCTTCGGACGGATGACGACCTGACAATAAGGCGCGTTCCGGTTCCGATTGTAGTAATCCTGATGATAGGTCTCCGCGATGTGGAAGTTCGTCAGCGGCGAGATCTCCGTGACGATGCGCTGCCCGATCTCCTCCTGCGCATGCAGCATGGATGCTTCGGCGCCGCTTCGCTGCTCGTCCGTCAAGTAGAAGATCGCGGACCGGTATTGTGTACCGACATCCGCGCCCTGCCGATTCATCGTGGTGGGATCGTGGGCTTCCCAGAAAACATCGAGAAGCTCGCCGAAAGAGATTTTTTCCGGGTCGAAGACGATGCGCGCGACCTCGGCGTGTCCGGTTCCACCGCTGCACACCTGCTCGTAGGTTGGATTTTCCGTCGTTCCCCCGGCATACCCCGCCTCGACGGAAATGACACCATCGAGGCGCTCGAAAACGGCTTCAATGCACCAGAAACATCCTCCACCGAGGACCGCGGTGTCCGTCACCGTTGGAATGGTTTTATGTGAATTTTCCATATTCATACTCTCCATATGTCCCGCACCTCGTGCGGGTGTGGACTGTTCCTGCACTCTTTCTCCGCTGCTGTCTGAACCCGTTTCACTTTGCCCGCATCCGGGGAAAGTGAGGAACAGAAACGCCGCAAGCGTCAGGACTGTGTATTTCATGTCCGGCCTTTCGGATTGTCAATTCGAATAACGCTAATTCCCCTAATAATACTCCGAATTGCTGCCAGGCGAAGTGCAAAAATCGGGTGGTCTTGCGAGCGGCAGCGGCTGCGTGGGCTGCCCATCATGTCGGGTACTCGCTCCGCAAGTAATTCGAAGAGGGAGCATACACTACGGGTGATCAGGTGACAAGGCGAATGATTTCGTAGGTCAAAGCGGCGAATACTGCGGAGAGCGGTATGGTCAGCACCCATGCCCAGAGGATGTTGCGCGCGACGCCCCAGCGCACGGCGGAGACACCGCGGACGGCTCCGACTCCGATGATGGCTCCTGTGATCGTATGCGTGGTGCTGACAGGAATGCCAAGCATGGTGGCGAACATGATCGTGATTCCCGCCGAGGCCTCGGCGCTGAAGCCGCCGAAAGGCGTGAGCTTCGTCATGCGCATGCCGAGCGTCTTGATCACCTTCCATCCGCCGATCAGCGTTCCGAGCGCGATGAAGGTGTAGCTGAGCATGATGACCCAGATGGGGACGTGAAATTCACCTTGGATGATCCCATTGGTGAGCAGCACGAGTGTTATGATGCCCATGGTCTTCTGTGCGTCGTTCGACCCGTGACTGAGGCTGTAGGCGGCAGCCGAGACCAGCTGCAGTCGACGGAACCAGCGATCGACACTTCGGGGGGCATAATTGCGCACGATCCACATCGTGGCGACGGAAAACAAATACGCGATGATCAGGCCAAGCAGCGGAGCGATGAAGATGAAAATCACCACTTTAATGATGCCGCTGGTCACCAGGACGGACAGCCCGGCTTTCACCACGGCGGCCCCGCCGAGTCCCCCGATGATGGCATGGGAAACACTGATGGGAAGTCCGAAATGCGTCGCCGTTGCAGTGAGAATGATCGCACCGGATAGTGCCGCGAAAATGACGCTGTTATCGACGATGGCTGGGTCGACGATGCCTTTCCCGATCGTCGCGGCGACGGAGACACCGAAGATGAATGCCGCCGCGAAATTGAAGAACGCCGCCCACGCCACGGCCTGCAGGGGAGTGAGCACGCGCGTCGAGACGACCGTTGCGATGGAATTCGCCGCGTCGTTCATCCCGTTGTAGAAGTCAAACACCAGCGCCAGGCAGATGATGATGATCGCAAATGTCATGATGTCACGAATTCTTGATGAAGATGGCGATGATCACATTGGCGACTGACTGGCACTTGTCTGACGCATCCTCGAGGATATCGAGAATTTCCTTTTTCTTGATCAGCTCGATCGGGTCATGCTCATTTTCGAAGAGCCCTGTCATGGCCGTTCTGTACACCGTGTCGGCTTGCGTTTCAAGAACCTTCACTGCCTTGAGTTCGTCCATCCCGCGGTGCTTGTCCTTGAGTCCCCCTAGTACTTTCTCCAGTTCCATGATCTGATGCTGGATGATGCTGATGATTTCCTTTGCGCCGTCAATGGGGGCGGCAAGCTTGAATATGTCCGTCCGCACACTCGCGGCGAGGAGGATATCGCTGATATCGTCGAGCCGTTTTATGAGCGAAAAGATGTCCTCGCGGTCGAATGGGGTGACAAACGTCTTGTTCAGCTGCTTGACGACCTTGTGCATGATTTCATCGCAGCGCTTCTCCATCGGAATGATGTCGAGCAGTACTTCACGGTCGTAGGGATAGTTGCTGAAAAGGTGATGCGTTTTTTCCGCCATCTTGCGGATGTGCACGATCATTTCGGTGAAATACTCGAAGTATTTCTCCTCCTTGGGAAGCAGTCTGTCAAACATGTGCGAAGGCTCCTTGATGGGATTGCCGCTCCGGCGCCAGTGTTCGATCCATGGAGCGGAATGTCCGTTGAAGATAGGCAAAAGTGGAGAGATGAAAAATATGGGAATCTGCCCTGGTTTGCATCCGTCCTTGCGAAACGATTAATTGTATCCTCCTGTCCTCCCCGGTTCGGCGGACGGATATCGCAGCCTCCCCGGCTGCATGTTTTCCAAAACCATGAAAAAGGAAATGCATCATGAGTGAAGACAGGCTTGCCCTGACGATACGCTCCCTGGAACACATGATCGCCCGGGGCTGGACGGCCGCGGCGATTGCAGAACAGAGCGGTGTCAATCAGCTTACGGTAGGGAACATCAAGAACGGCAAGGCCAGCCGGATCACCGATAAAGTGTTCAATAAGATTGCCGCATTCAGACTGAAGGTCGATGCGGGGACGGTGCTTCCCCCCGTGCGTGGACGCAAACCCGGCAGGCCGGCGGGCGCGGCAACCGCGGTGCCACCCATCAAGGGGAAGACTCCGCAGCAAGGAAAATCGGTCCCGCAGCCCGCACAGGGGAAAGCAAAGACGCCGCCGCGTCGCTCCGACGGACTCAGCATCAAGGGCATGATCAGCACGGATTACGTGCCCGTCGATATCGCGCAGCTGCAGGCACTGATCGACGGCCTCATCGCCCGATTCGCAGGTGCGATCGAAGAACTCGAGCAGATCAAGCGCCAGCTTCAGCCATAAACCTGCTGAGAAATACCCGAAGATCCCGTTGGCTCCCGAAGATCCCGTTGGCTCGTTGAGATTTTGCCATAAAAAAACCCCGCCGAAGCGGGGTTTTTTCGTTCAAGTTCGCGAATCGCTTACTTGTTGTAATTCTCGATCGAGTTGGTGAGAAGTGCCTTGGCATACTTGGGATTGTGTACGCCATTGCTCCTATCTTCAAGCATGATCATGCGGTAGTTCCACAGGGCACCAGCTTTGTTGGCGGCGTATGTTCCGGGGACGGCGAGGCCGTCGGCAGGATTGAGCATACCATCAGCAACGAGCAGTGCTTCAAGCTGTGCGCCGAGAGCTTCGATCTCGGTCACTGCGCCGTCGATGTCGAAGGTCTTCGTGCCGGGGTGGCAGGTCTGGCAGCCGACGACATTCATCGTGATAGCTCCATGATACTCATATGCCATCTTCATGGTATGTCCACCAGACTGGCGACCGAATGCTTCCTGCATGTGACAGGTGATGCAACCGTCAGAGATATTCGTGTGAGGACTGTTCGAATACGTGGCGGCACCCGGGATTTCCCAACCACCGATACCGGAGAGAAGGGCACCCTGCGGACCGTGATGCGGACCGAAGCGGCTGGAGGTGACGGTGTAATCAGGGCCATTGATTTCCGGCAGCGTTGAGCTGCGCGGCTGATGGCAGCTCACGCAAAGATTCGAGTTGCCCTTGTTATAGGTCTTGCCCGCCAAAAAGCTGGCGCGGAAATCCACGGGACCAGTGACTGCGAGCGAGAAATCCGAGGTCTCGTAGGTGGTGTGGATGTTGTGGCAAGTGCGGCAGCCGATGGCCGTCGGATTGGAAATCGCTGCTGCGACTGAACCGTTTGCCTGGAACTCACGGAAGCCTTCGTGCGTGTGGCATTCGTTGCAACCGACAGTGTTGCGCTCGAAATTGCCGCCCAGGTTGTGCTGGGAATTCGCCCACTGGTCAACACGTGCGACCAGATCAGTGGACATGTTGTGACAGGTGATACATCCGGCGGTGCCAGCTGCACCCGGATCGCCGGGATCACCCTTGTCGCCCTTCGCGCCGGTCGCGCCGATCGCACCGGTCGCGCCGTCGGCACCGGCGGGACCCTGCGGGCCCTCGGGGCCTTCGCAGGCAGTAAAGTAGAAGGCAAGGATGATAACCATGAGCATGCTGGGAACAGCTCGCAGCATTTTGAATGGATTCATAACCTCTCCTGCATTGATGATGGGTTAGTGATGGGAACCTTGATACGGTTCATGGTAAAATTATTCACCTCTATGCGTGGAATCAAAGGTGTCGAAGGGTTTGATGAGGGGGTTTTGGTAAATGCGAACATCAACAATTGAGCATATCACATGTTATGGTCCTATTATAGCTTTTCTGTCAGGCAAATGCAAGAGCCAGGCACCTTGATTTTAAGGATTTAGGTCGCCTTTTTTTATTTCATGCCCGTCCTTTTTCCTTGCGCATCGGTCCTGTCTTCCGTAGCTTATGGTGATTTTATGCATAATCGCAGCAAAAATAGCAATTTCAACCCCTTCCTGCTGCTCAGAGCATCCTTTCTGCTGCTGTTCCTCGCAGTTCAGATCGCCGCTCCGATGCACGGCACCGGCGCCGAGGACAACTCCCGTCCGCACCACGGCTGTCGCGCGGATGCCGGACATGCTGACGTGTCGCCCGGGTGTTCCCACGACCGCGATACGGACGGATGTAAAGATACTGACTGTGGGAACTGCTGCGGACACTGCTGCCAACACACGTCCATTCAATCCCTTCTTCCCGCCGACGATTTGAGCCTGCCGTCGCCCATGCTGGCAATTACGGAGATGGCGGCGCAACCGATCCTTCAGGGCGATCTGCCCGTCCCCTTTCTGCCACCGCGCGCCTGAGCGTTCTTCCCCCCTTTTCATTCTCCATTTTTTTCATCCCCACGCTCAGGAGATAATCGTGCGCATTCAACGCATCCTCACCACATTACTTCTATTAACAGCATTTTTTTCCATTCCTGCTCTCGGTCAGGATCTGCAGGGCACGGTCCGCGGATCCGGCGCTGAGCAAGCCGAGCATCTTTCCGGGGCGCATGTCTACTGGCTCGGGACACAACAGGGCGTCGTCACGGATGCCTCCGGCCGTTTCGCGCTGCACGGAGAACGCATCACGGACCGGCGTATCGTCGTGAGCCACGTCGCTTTCGAGGCGGAGACGCTCGACGTCGCCAATCGTGATCACATCGACGTTCTGTTGACCCGCACCCGCAGTGCCGCGGAGGTCGAAGTGACCGCGACGGCACCGGAGACCTTCATCGCCCCCATCGATCAGAAAACGGAAGTCATCACCGCGAAGGAACTCGAGCACGCAGCGTGCTGCGATCTCTCCGGCTGTTTCGGTACGACCTCGTCCGTGCAGGCCGATGCCGTGGATATCATCACCGACACCAAGCAGCTGAAAATGCTGGGGCTCGAAGGCGTGTACACGCAGGTACTGCTCGACAACGTTCCCGGGTTGACGGGGGGACTCAACACGCACTTCGGCGTCAGCTTCATCCCCGGCCCGTTCATCGATCGCATTTTCGTGAGTAAAGGAACCAGCTCCGTACTGCAGGGCAGTGAATCCTTCAGCGGACTGATCAACGTCCTACTGCGAGAGAGCGACGGCGACGAACCACTCTTCTTCAACGCATTCGCGAACAGCTTCCTCGAACAGCAGTACAACGCCTACGTCATGCGCAGCTTCGGGAAATGGAGCGGGATGCTGGCGCTGCACGGTGCGAAACGTGGTATGAAGCAGGATCACAACGCCGACGGCTTTCTCGACATGCCCTTGACCGACCGCTTCTCCGTCCTGGGGAAATGGAAATATGACGGGACGGAAGATGGCGTCATCGTGCGAACCGGATTGAAATACACCTGGGAGGAGCGCATCGGCGGACAGGAAAGCTACGACGCCGGCATCCACCTCGGGGATGCATCGGTCTACGGCCAGACGATGCACAACGATCGCTTCGAGCTCTTCAACAAAACCGAGTTCGATCTGGGGAATGAACAGGTGCTCAAGCTGCATCTCGCCGGAAGCGTGCATGCGCAGAACGCGCGGTACGGCACGACGCAGTACAAAGCAGATGAACAGGTGCTGTACGGCGATGCCGCCTGGGCGAGTCCCTGGGCGGAAGAGCACCTGATCACCGCCGGCGTCAGCTTCCTCTCGAACCGACTCGATGAAAGCATCGATCTCGGAAGCAACCCTCTCTCGAAGACCTATGCCGGAAACTATGCATCACATGTCACCGCGCCGGGCGTCTTCGTGGAAAACAAATCCTACTTCTTCGACGATGCGCTGACGCTCATCGCCGGTGTGCGCGGGGACTTCCGCAACGACGAGGGCAACTTCATCACACCGCGCCTCTTCGCCCGCTATGCATTGGATGAGATCACCACGCTGCGCGCATCTGTGGGGACGGCATTCCGCGTGGCGCGCATGTTCGTGCAGCACCCGGCCGCCCTCGCCAGTTGGCGCGACATCCGCATCGATGCGAATCTGGAAGCCGAGCGCGCGTTGAATTACGGCGTGAATGTCACGCGGTATTACGAACTGGGACCCCTCTCAGGCATGCTCAACCTCGACGTCTACCGCACCGAGTTCTCAGAGCAGGTGGTCGCGGAATACGATGAAGATCCCCGCGCCATCCTTTTCAGGAACATCGACGGCAGTTCGGCGGCGGACAACGTGATGTTCGAAATCACCGGCGACATTGCGCCACTGCTCATCCGCCTTTCCTACACCTATGCCGACGTCTATGAAACGAAAAACGGCGTGCATCGCACGCTGCCGTTTGTCACGCGCGACCGCATTCTCGGTGTCGTCACAGCAGCGAGCAGCGACGACGCCTGGCAGGGCACCGTGACCGCGGAGTGGCGCGGCGCGCAGCGTCTGCCCGAGACAGATTCGTATCCCGTGGAGTTCCGCCTCCCCGAAGAAGGAAAATCCTACCTGCTCCTGCATCTCCACGCGCAGCGAAGCTGGGAGGCCTTCGACCTGTACGCGGGCATTGAGAACCTGCTGGACTTCCGTCAGGACGATCCCATCATGAATGCCGCCAATCCATTCAAGCCCTACTTCGAACCAGGGTTCGCATGGGGTCCTGTAAAAGGACGCGAGGTGTACGCGGGCATCCGCGCGCGCATCAACGTATTCTAACCCCCGCACCCAGACCCATCCAGGAAAAGGCGGCCGCGGCCGCCTTTTCCTTTTCCATTTCCTGCGTGTTCAGCCTTGCGCGACAAGTGCGCGGGCGCGGGCGAAGACCTCGTCGAGTGCCGGACCGAGCAGCGCCGGATCGTCGGTTTTGCTCGGCATGTTCTCGAAGACCACGTACGGAACCGCGCGTCCCTTGATCGTGACATGGGTCGGCGATCCGCTCGACACGTCGTCCCAGTCGACGTTGTGATACAGACGCTCGAGCTTTTCGTCCGGCAGGCCGTGTTCGAGAATGCTGTCGGGCCGGGCGGGGTTAAAGCGTTTGCGGTTTTTTCTCAGCGACTCCTCGTACGGCACATCGATGTAGACGATCACGGCTTTCTCGAGGATCGCCTCGCTCAGATGCTGGAACGCGGAGGCGTAGCCCCCGTGCTCGGTGCCGCGTGAGAATTCGATGATCGCGCTGCAGCGGTCGTGGTAATCCGCGTCGCGCAGTTTTTTCTCGTAGTCGAGACTGATGCGTTCGATCAGCAGATCCCACTGATACTGATGCAGGAAATACCCTTCCGCGTCCGTATGGATGCGGGGCTGGCGAAGGATTTTCTCCAAGATCGCATCCTCCTCGAACCAGGTCCAGAGCATGGGGAAATCGTCGATTTCGTCAAGCACGCCAATGCCGAATCGACGCAGACGTTCCTCGACCGGTGTTTTTTTCAGGTAGTCGATGACTTCGGACTTTCCCGATGCGGGGCGTCCAATCAGGATGATGATGGGGAATGACGTTGCCATGATATTCGTCTCCACTGGATTACGTAACCATGTGAAAAAGTCAAAGGGTCAAAGCGTCAAAAGGTCAAAGATTATTTGACGGCTTGACTTTTTGACCTTTTGACTTATTGACTTTTTGACGCATGCAACCACGCTCCAACTACCGTTTCACCCTCGAGGGAATCGCATGCCAGATGCGCAGGGTGAGCAGGATGCCCGCCACGGCGAACGGGATCAGGAACACGGGCCAGTAATGCCAGTTCGCGCTGGTGATATATCCGAGAGAAAGAGATTGTATTCCGGTACCGAGATAGACGAGGCCGTCGATGAGTCCGACCGCCGTCGCGGCGGCTTTGCGTCCGCCGAAGTCCATCGTCGCCGTGCCGCTGAGCATGCCGTGCGTTCCGATCACCGCGATGGAGATGACGACGACCAGGCCACCGAGCAGATACGGCGTGCCGTCGAGAGCGAATATCATCCCGATCACCGCGAGCAGCAGCGCCGAGTAGAGAATCCCCGCCACGGGCGCGCGGCGCGAACCGAACAGGTGATCGGACATCCACCCGGCGAGCATGCCGCCGGAGGCACCGGCGAGCATGAGCAGGAGTCCCCAGTTATTGAGCCAGAACTCCCAAGACGCCGTCTGCGCGGCGGCCGCGATCTGTTCCTTGGCGTAGATCGGGAACCAGTGCATGACGCCGTTGCGCAGCACACCTGTGCAGAGTTCGATCAGTCCGACCGTGAGAATGACCGGATTGGTGAAGATGCGGCGAAGGATATCCTTCAGCACAAACGGAGTATCCGCTTCACCCGATGAGGCGTCGCCGGTATCGAAATCCTCGAAGCCGGCCTGGCTGGGATTGTCGCGGATCAGGAAGATATCCAGCAGGAACCAGAATACCAGGATCGCTGCCGGGACAAAAAACACCAGCCAGTATTGCGGATGCGCCGGATTCACGGCTTCGGTCCAGTTCACGATGGCCTGGCTCCAGTCGAAGGCGAAGTAGAGTCCGAGCGAAATCAGGATGCCGAAAATACCGCCGAAGATGCCGCGTTCGCGCACGTGGAACCACGACGAATTCACCTTCACGATCGCCACCGCGCCGTAGCTCTGGAAATACATGTTCATCGCGTAGGTGATCGAGAACCACAGAGTGAGATTCAGCGTCCACCCCCATTCGAGGATGCCGAGGACGAGCAGTCCCATCACCACATTCATCACGGCGGAACCGGCGGAGCCGATGAGCATCGCCTTCTTCCCGCCGATGCGGTCGGTCAGCGGACCGTTAATCAGGAAAGAAAACGCGTAGGTGATCGTACCCGCGGCGAAGATGATGCCGAAGGCCTCCTTCGACATCAGCGGACCGAGCGCATTTTTCGACACGGTGAGATTGTATCGCGCCATGTAGAGAAACGCATAGGTGAGTCCGAGAGGCAGCCAATTCATGATGCGCCGCCGCCGGAAGGCGGGACTGTGGGAAATCGGATTTCGGGAAAACGGCATGGCAGGTCCGGTTATTGAATGATCCCGGGGCGTTTTCCCCAAGATAGATCTTTTCGAGGATATCCTTCAAGCACCGAGAGCCGCACTGGAGCGGCGCGCTCCAGCGCGCCATCTTCGAGCATTCGACATTCGAGCATTCGACATTCGAGCATTCGACATTCGAGCATTCGACATTCGAGCATTCGACATTCGAGCATTCGACATTCGAGCATTCGACATTCGAGCATTCGAC
>JACZJN010000162.1 GCA_014860565.1 Bacteroidota bacterium | reverse complement strand
CGAACGTCAAAGTGAATGGAAGTCCCTCGATCAGATATAGTTATCTCACGCTCTCCAAAGTTCTCGCCAACCTCGGTTTGCTGGACGTGGAGGTCATCAAGTACTGGGAATAACCCGGAGATTTTTTTCTGTTTTTTTTTTATTCCGTGCTTCCCATGAGAGAATTAAATGATTATATTTCAATGCATCCGGTTAAAAAGGTGAAGCACAGGTTTAGCAAAGAGTACCGAACTTCAATTGAATCTGTGAACACTCGATAGCAGGCAACATGAGTCAGGATCCCGTCACAACCCTTTCAAGTACCGTCCGCAAGGAAGCACCTGCACGTTCCAATGCGGAGCCGGTGGTTTCCGAGCGCATGCTTTCGAACGCAATGAAAGTCATGGAATTCGTGGTCAGGGACATGCCCACGCATTATTTCGGCACGGAAAAACAGGAATTCATTGCAAAAAAACTTGAAACCCTGGATGAAAAAGCGATTCAGGTCCTCCGGCAGTTTTACGAACGCATTATTACCCGCATGAGGGAGCTGGATGCATCGGATATCGACGTCGGCAGTTTCGGCACACGTGGAGAGATCTGGTTTCGTGTGCACGGGAACAAGCTGCCACAGAGGGACCTCCCGGAATTGCAGTCCCCGTATTGCGACGTTTTGATTCAGTCTCTTGTAATGCCGCGGCAGCGTCAGACGTTGCTTGAACGGCGCAGTCTCGATTTCTCCTATCATGTCGAGGAGAACGGCGAGCGATTCCGTTATCGTGGCACTGCGTACTTTGATCTCGACGCCGTTGGAATGAACATGCGCGCCATCACGGCAAAGATACGACCGTACAGCAGCTATAATTTCCATCCCAATATCACGAACATCGTAAGTCTCAAGAACACGAAAGAGGGCCTCATCCTTGTGACCGGTATCACCGGTTCGGGAAAGAGCACGACGCTCGACGCGATCATCGATGCCAACAACAATTCCGTGGACGCACATATCATTATCATCGGTGCTCCCATCGAATATGTGCACACACCTGTCAGATCGGTCGTGAGGCATCGCGAGGTCGGGCGTGATGTCATGTCATTCAAGGACGGCACGGTGCAGGCGCTTCGGCAGGATCCTGATATCGTGGTGATAGGTGAAATGCGCGATCCGGAGACGATCATGTCCGCTCTTGAGATTACAGATTCCGGACACAAAGTCTTTTCGACCCTGCACACCTCCGCAGCGGTGGAGAGCATCGACCGAATCATCGGAGAGGTCCCACCTGAAGAGCAGGAGCGCGTGCGCAACCGTCTCGCCGATGTGTTGAAGCTCGTCATCTCCCAGAAATTGGTGCCCACGCTGGATCGCAAACGTGTTCTCGCAAAGGAAGTGTTGCTCGTTACTCCTTCGGTGCGTGCGGCGATCAAGAACGGCAACACCGGGGAGATCTATCAGATGATCACGGAGGGCTCCGCGCTTGGAATGATGACCATGGAACAGGATCTGTATCGACTTTTCAAGAGCAACATTATCAGCATAGACGAAGCCACCAATTTTGCCAACAATAAGAAGCGGTTGAGACAGCTGATCAACAAGCAGATCAGTTGATGTTGTCCGGCCGAGAGTGCGTATGAGTCAAGCGGTACGACCACAGGAAATCTGCATCGGAATCTCCATTGAGGGCGCCATGCTGCGCCTTGCTGCGCTTGGCCGTACAGGCACCAAGTTGAATGTACTTGACTTGGCATCGATGCCGCTTCCGGTCAAGCAGTTTGCTGCGAGCGTGGAAGGCGATGCCCCCCAGAAGGCAGATAATCCGTTTGATGAAGTCGGAGTCGAAGCCGGAGGCGAGAGCACCGATAAGGAAAGTATCGACCTCGGATCGCTTCGCGAATTCATCGCGACGCATTATCTCCCCAATGCGAGTTTCTCGCTCGGTCTGGAAGCGCCGTATGTCCGGAGCTTTCTGCTCCCCGTCGATAAAAAGGACACTCCCTCGAAGGTGCGCGCACGCGTGGTCGAGGAAGTGGGGAAGCTGCTGAACCTCGAACTCCCGAAGCGTTCGGTCGCACTGCAGAAGGCGGGTGAGAAAAAAGTCCTCGCAATCGCGCGCGTTGAAGATTCCCCCATGGTGGAAATCTGCACGTCGCCACAGGGGAGCCAGAAGCGTCCCCCCCGGTTGAATTTCATCACAAGCAATGAAGTGGCCCTCATTAACATGGTGCGTGTGCACTTCCGTGCCGACACGGAAGAAATCATGCACGTCATTCATGTCGACGACGATGTGACGCACTTCTTTGTGATGCGCGGGCATGACATTGAGTATATCGCTCCTGCCATCCAGCAGGGCGCGCATGACGCACATCTGGTCTCGACGCTGTACAACCGCATAGAACTCACTGCTGAAGGAGCCGGGTATCTCAATCCCGATAAAGTGGTGTTGAGCGGCAAGGCGGAAGAAATCGGTTTGAAGGAAGAGATCCTGGAAAACAATCCGGAGGTTGTATTTCACTCGCTGAAGCGGTTGCGTCTCGGTCATTCCGATGACAAGGACATTCTCCGGGAGATGAATAACTATCTCGTACCCATCGCACTGGCATGGGAGACGCTGCAGCCAAAAAATGAGCATTTCTATCGTCTTGATGTACTGCCCTCCCGTATCCGTGAGGATCAGAAGCGATTCAAGCTGGCATGGCACGGGGTCGTCCTGCTTTTTGTCCTGTTCGCCGCGGTGCTCGCCATGACCTTGATCGCTCTGCAGAAGCAATCGGACATAGCGATAATCGCATCCGAGCTGGCGTATGACAAGCAGCAGATGGAGGAACAGAAAACCGTTGTCAATAGGATAGACGAACTCGAACAGCGATCGCAGGCGATCCGCTCCGCGACCACCACGCTCGATACGTTGCTGCTGAATACGGAGTTGTGGACCGAAACGTTGGATACGCTCGCCAAAGGCACCGACGCCCTGCGTAATATTTGGGTGAGCGAAATGACCATGGATAAGAAGGGCAAGCTCAGCGTCATTGGATATGCGATGCAACGATCAAGCATCCCGAGCTTCTCAACGAGCATCGGAAAAACGCGACTCAGTGAAGTAACCGTGCAGGAGATCGGGGAGAACAAGGTGTTCCGCTACGATATGCAGTTGAGTCAGGATACGACGTACCCATACAGCAATTCACGCGCCGCGCGCTGGCACGACTCGGTGACCACGGTGATCGGTGATGCCGCCCCGGTTTCCAAGCCCGGAAGGGGAACGACGAGTTTCCCTCCACCTGCAAACAAGAAAGCAGAAGCTCCCAAGGAAAGCTAGAGGATACCCCATGCCATATGCCGTACGAAATAGCATCATCCTGGCTGTGCTCATTTTCCTTGTTGCAGGAGGAGGCCTGGCGTATATCTATTGGTTCCAGGAACCCCGTCTCGAGGAACTCGTCGCAGAGCGAGAGAGGATCTCTCAGCAGCTGGGTGACGCTGCCGATTTGTTTGATCGCCTCGTTGATGTACAGGAGCGTGTTGAGCTGCTGAACGCCGCCTGGCGGCGCAGACCAAAAACACTTGCGACCGAGGAATCCGCCAGTAGTACCAATACGTTTCTCAACGAAGTGTTGGCGCAGAGCCAGGAACTGGATCTGAATGTCTTCACCGAAGAACAGGTTCAGCAGAACGGCTGTGGATTCACCAGATACCATCTTGCCGGACAGGGATCCTTCGAGAGTTTCGCCCGGCTCGTTCAGTTTCTTGAATTCGGTCCCCGGTTGATGAAACTGCAGAATTTTGACGTGCGTGAAGTGCATGCCGTCGACGAAGAACGCGGTCGCATCACGCACACAGTGCAGTTTGACATCGATATGCTTGCGTATTATTCGGATCAGCAACCGTTCGCCGACTCACTTGATACGCCGTCCGTTGCCGCGACCGAATTTCCCCCGATCACATACAACCCCTTCCGCTCCCTGGTTATCCCGGACGTGCCGCCGAATACATTCGACCTCCCGAATGTTGAGAGTTCGACGCTGCTGGCGATCATGAAAGGGAGGGCATTTATCAGCGATCAGAAAAGCCAGCTTGTCATGCTGAGCGAAGGTGACGAGGTCTATCTTGGCTACGTTTCCAAAATCATGCCCGAGCGTCGCCAGGTTCTTTTCATGCTTAACAAAGGTGGGATCATCGAGCGCTATATCATGACCCTGCGTCTCGAAAATCAGTACCTCGGCGCAAAACGAAAATGAGGTGATTCAATGAAACCGTTATTCCTCCTCTTATTTATACTCATGCTTCTGCCGTTCTCCGTTGCGAGAACGCAGGAGCGGTTGCCCGTGCGAGAGTACACGGCGCCCGATGAACTGATATCGATCGACGCCGTCACGAGTTTCGATAAGGCCATCAGCATCTTCAATACGGCGAGCAAGCGTTTCAGGAATAAACCGATCATTTTTGACGGTACGGAAAGTTCGCCCATCGGAATCAATATCGTGCATATGCATTGGCAGGACGCCTTCGAACTGGTGCTTCGGGCAAAAGGGTATTGGTTCGAGGAGAATGAAGATTTCGCACGCGTGTATGAACTGCAGAAAAGCAGCTCGAAAAGTGATACCAGTAAACTCGCTGCGAATCAGGCGATCTCATCGCGCGAAGTTCAGATCGCCGCTGTCTTCTTCGAAGCGAACCGTAGTGAACTCGAACGTCTCGGGCTTGACTGGTTTCTTACCAACACTACCACCAATACGCAGATCGGCGTCACCACGTCGAATACCGGTACAACGGTGTTTGAATCCCAGTCCGGCGACGGCGGTGCGACCGAGATAGAACTTGGAAATATCACGACCCTCGCGATCGGTAATGGCACGGCAGAACTACTCGCTGCACTGAAGGCCCTGCAATCCGAGAATCTGGGTGAACTGATTTCCAGCCCCAATATCACAGTTCGTTCCGGCGAAAAAGGCCGCATCCAGGTGGGACAGGATTTCTCCGTCAAGCAAAAGGATTTTTCTGGAAATACGACTGAACGTTTCTTCAGTACCGGTACGATTATCGAAGTGACGCCGACCGTGCTTGTCAAGGATTCACTCGAATTCGTGAATCTCGAGATCACCGCGGAGCGCAGCACGTTTCAGCCAGATCCCGTCACCACTATTATCAACAAGACGGTTGCGAATACTTCAGTGATACTGATCGACGGGGAAGAGACTGTTGTTGGCGGGCTTGTTTCCAATGATACGAAATCCCTCCGTCGCGGTGTCCCTTTTCTCAAGGACCTCCCCTGGTGGGTGTTCGGATTGCGCTACCTGTTCGGATACGAAGAGCTGACCGTCGATAAAAAGGAACTGATCATCGTACTCCGCGCCGACATTGTCCCTTCGATCGAGAAGCGCGTTGCACGGAAAATCGCGGAAATTCAGTCCGGACAAACAGCTCTTCAGCGCGAGTCCGAACGTCTCGATAATTTGCGTCTGAATCTTCTCAAGCAGATTGAAGCGGCGAAAGAAAATCGCAACGATTAAGTCAGGGAGGTGGAGGGGCGGTCGGTACCCTGATAGCGAGCAAGGCGGACACATGAAGATATTTGCGAATCTTTCCATTCGCGCCAAACTGACAGCAGTTATCTCCCTGCTGTTCTGGACGATCTCCATTTTCATTTTTATCTTTTTCCCTGCACGACTGAAAGATCAGGACAATCAGAACCTCCTCCGTCGTGCCGAGTTCCTCGCCGCCACGACAGCAGGAGTCATTGGCCAGCAGGGCTCCCTCGACGCGGTGGCAGAGAGACAAATCGCACTCAGGACCGCGACAAGCGATTCTCTCCTTCTGTATATTGTGGTCCACGATTCCAAGGGCAACGTTGTTGAAGCGACCAACAAACCCATCGCGGAAAAGGTGCTGTATCAGGACCTCGATAAACCCTTCGGCCCCGTGGAAGGGGTGTGTAAGGCCGGAGCCGACATTCGATGGTCCGGACAGAGCCTTGGGAAAGTGTATATCGGGTTGTCGACCCGCGATGTCAACCAACGCATCGATGAAAGCAAGACCACCATCGCGCTGATCAGTCTTATCATTTTCCTCATCGGTGTCGCCACGGTCATCGGCGTTTCGACCGTGATCACGAATCCCCTTCGCAGCATGGTGCAGACGGTGGAACAGATCGCGAGCGGCAATCTGGTGAATACCGCAAAAGTATCGTCTCAGGACGAGGTCGGACATCTGGCGTTTTCCTTCAATCAGATGGTCACGAACCTGCGTGGCGCGTATGATGAGCTTGAAACAGTCAACCTCACGCTCGAACAGCGCGTCAATGAACGCACCTCGGAACTGAATCAGGAAGTGGAGGAGCGGCGGCGGGTGGAGGAAGCCCTTCGCGAGTCGGAGTCACGTCAGCGTGCCGTTCTCAACGCGCTCCCCGATCTGATGCTGCTTCGCGACGGAAGCGGAATCTATTCTCCTGATCCTGTATTGCTTATCCCACCCGGGGATTTGAAATCCGACATGACCCGCGAGCAATATGCCTGGTCGCTGATGGCGCAGTTCGAACCGTATTTCGAAGCGGCGCAGAAAACCGGTGAAGTACAGGTGCAGGAGTATTCCATTCCGTTCATGGAAAAAATGCGCTTCTTCGAAGCACGTATCGCCCCGAGCGGCATGGAGCAGACGGTCACTATCGTCCGCGAAATCACCGATCGCATGGACGCCGAATCGCAGCTCAAGTTACAGGGGGCAGCACTCGAAGCAGCCGCAAATTCGATCGTGATTACCGACTTTGATGGAAATATCATCTGGGTGAATCCCGCATTTACGGACCTTACAGGTTTTGATTTCCAGGATGCGCTTGGAAGGAATCTTCGTACGCTCAATCCAGGTGACGCGCGCAATGAAGTCTTCAATGAAATGTGGGATACCATATTGTCAGGCCGGGTCTGGCGTGGAGAATTCGTCAATCAGAGAAAGGACGGATCACGCTATCACGAGGAACAGACGATCACGCCGGTGAAGGACCAGTTCGGGAACGTAAGTCATTTCATCGCAATCAAGAGCGATATTACCGAGCGCAAGAAAATCGAACAATCCCTGATCGCCGCAAAGGAACGGGTCGAGGCGGCCGACAAGCTCAAAGACGCGTTTATCGCCAACATCTCTCATGGCATACGCACGCCGTTGTACATTATGATCGGATACTTGAACCACATCTCATCGGAAATCAAAAGCTCGATGACACAGGAGCAGGACAAGTATTTCGGTTTTGTTTTCGAATCCGCCGATCGGCTCACGAAATCCATCGATCTGATCCTCGATATCTCACGTCTGCAGACCGGGAATATCGAATTCCAGGACAGCGAAGTCTCCCTTCGAAAGGTTATCGAAGAGAGCATTCTCGATATCAAATCTCTCGCCGAGAAGAAAACCCTCGCCCTGTCGTTCGACAATCAGCTGGGAGACGTCAAGATCCACGCCGATGAAACATTCCTCTCGCGCAGTCTTGAGAGTCTGCTCGAGAACGCAGTAAAATTCACGCGAAAGGGGTACATCGAAGTACGACTCTATCAACGGGATACGGGTGAGCTTGCAATCGATGTCGAGGACACGGGCGTCGGAATTTCGGAGGAATATCAGACCAAGATGTTCCAGATCACGACGCCGTCGAACGACACGCCCGGTCACGCCTTTGAGGGAGTCGGGCTCGGGCTGGCACTCGTGCGAAGATATCTCGAGCAGGTCGGCGGCAGAATTACCGTGAAAAGTGCGAGAGGTGTCGGCTCAATATTCACCATCACGCTCCCCGAGCATCTGATCGTTTCTCGCGAGAATCTCCCGAAGATTTCGAAATTCGTAAAAAAAGAACGCGTCTCCACGACTGCGGCCCCGCAAGCCGATGAACGCAAGCTCCCGAATTTGCTGGTGGTCGAGGATGATTCCGATACGCGCCAGTTCATGAAGATCACTCTGCGTAAGCACTATAACGTCTATACGGCGGAAAGTGTCGGGGAAGCACATGACATCATCATGAGTCGCGACGTCAATATCGTCATTGCCGACGTTTCGCTCGGTGGGGAAGAGTCCGGCCTCGATTTCGTCAGTGACATTCGCAAAATTCCGCGCTATGGAAAGATTCCTGTGATCGCCGTTACGGCCCATGCTTTTTCGACGGATCGGGAACGGTGTCTGGCAGCGGGATGCAACCGGTACTTCTCCAAGCCCGTCGATCATGCCGTCCTGATCAAAACCATGGAGGAGCTTCTCGCAGGCGTGATCTGAAGGATCGCAACCAATGAACGCGGTTCTCGATCAGGCTGATTTGCTCTCCATTTCCAGCGCACATGTCCTCTCATTCATACAAGCCACTCAACCACTATCTTCATCAACAGGAAGAGGGTAACAATGGATTTCCTCAGTAAACTGGGAATCAAAGAAGTCAATTTCGGCGCCTCCACCGGACAGCAATGGCTCGAGACCGCACAGGGCGGGGAACTCGCAATCCATTCTCCGGCGGATGGCAAGTTCATCGCCCGCGTGCATCAGGCCACGGAAACGGAATACGAGGCGGTGATCGCCAAAGCGCAGGAGGCATTCATCTACTGGCGCACCGTGCCCGCACCAAAGCGCGGCGACCTCGTTCGGCAAATAGGCAACCGTCTCCGCGAATACAAGGCACCGCTCGGCGCGCTCGTCTCGTATGAAATGGGCAAATCGCTGCAGGAAGGTCTGGGCGAGGTGCAGGAGATGATCGATATCTGTGATTTCGCTGTCGGACTTTCACGCCAGCTCTATGGCTTTACGATGCATTCCGAGCGGCCGGAGCACCGTATGTACGATCAGTATCACCCGCTCGGAATCGTGCTGACAATCTCGGCATTCAATTTCCCGGTTGCTGTCTGGTCATGGAATGCCATGCTGGCAGCGGTGTGCGGTGACGTCAATATCTGGAAACCCTCCTCGAAAGTACCACTGACCGCCATTGCCTGTCAGAACATCATCGCGGAAGTACTGCGCGAGAACGACCTTCCCGAAGGCCTTTTCTCGCTGGTCATCGGTAAGGGTTCCACGGTTGGCGAGCGTATGCTCAACGACAAGCGCATCCCTCTGATATCTGTTACCGGTTCGACAAGCGTTGGACGGCACGCCAACGAAATGATCGCACGCCGTTTCGGCCGCGCCATTCTCGAATTGGGAGGCAATAACGCGATCATCCTCACTCCCCACGCCAATCTGAAGATGGCCATTCCGGCCGTCGTCTTCGGAGCGGTGGGTACGGCAGGACAGCGCTGTACGACGACACGCCGGCTGATTATCCATGAGGACATCTACGACCAGGTCAAGGAAACTCTCGTGAAGGCATACGGGTCGCTGAGAATCGGTACGCCGATGGACGAGAAAAATCATGTGGGTCCCCTTATCGATAAAAGCGCGGTGCAGATGTTCGTCAAGGCGATCGAGATGGCCACCAAAGAGGGCGGTACGCTGATCTACGGCGGCGAAGTACTCGAGGGGGAAGAGTATGCTTCGGGATGCTACGTGCGTCCTGCGATCATCGAGGCAGAAAATCAGTACGCAATAGTTCAGGAAGAGACATTCGCCCCGATTCTGTACCTGATCAAATACAGCGGTGATGTTCACCAGGCGATCGGTGTTCAGAATGACGTCGTGCAGGGGCTTTCATCCTCCATCTTCTCGGACAAGCTCCAGGAAGCCGAAGCCTTCCTTTCACATTGGGGATCGGACTGCGGAATCGCGAATGTCAATATCGGCACCTCGGGTGCGGAAATCGGCGGCGCATTCGGTGGGGAAAAGGAGACCGGCGGCGGACGTGAATCCGGTTCCGATGCATGGAAGGCGTACATGCGCCGGCAGACGAACACGATCAACTACGGGGCGACCTTGCCGCTCGCCCAGGGCATCAAATTCGACCTGTGATCCAACCTCAAAGATTGATGGAAAGCCCCGGTACTAACACCGGGGTTTTCTTTATGTGACGGCACTAATCTTGTGTCTTTTTGTGTTTTATGGTTTCACGATTGAAGGTGATTCCATGACAGAACAGAGTATGTTGTTTCGCCAGGTACTTGGCGCTTTCGCCACGGGGGTGGCTGTTGTAACGACCAAGCGACAGGGCTGCTATTTCGGTTTGACCGTGAACTCATTCAGCTCGGTATCCCTCGATCCGATGCTGATCCAGATCAACATTGCGAAAAACACAACGTCACATGAGTATATCACCGAATCCGGTTATTTCGTCGTCAACATACTCGCGGAAGATCAGCGTCAGATTTCCAACATTTTCTCAGGGGCACCGCCCGCGGAGCGCTTTCAACATGTACGCACATGGGAAACAGGGAGCGGGTGTCCCGTGATCGAGGGTTCCTTATCATATATCGAGGTGAAAATAGTCGAGACGTTCGAGGGAGGAGATCACACGATCTTTCTGGGAGAAGTGCTGCAGATGCAGACGCTTCGAGACGACGCGCAGCCGCTGCTGTATTTTCGAGGGAAATACGGGCGCCTGGCGCCAGAAGAGGAATAATGCGTCATAGAACCCGCATTCAGGCCGATGTAGCCACTTAGTCTGCAGGCTCGGCGTGTATGAAGACCTTGACGATGCGTGGATCAAGGCTTTTCAATCCGCTTTCGATGGCATCGACAATTGCATGCATTTCCCGGAGGGAGTGAGAGCGGGGAAGTGTGAAGGTTGTTGTAAGCCGCAATCCATCTTCCTTCGCCAGGCAGTTCATCGATTCCAGGGAAAGAATTTCTCCATGTGATTCAACATACTGCCGTGCGCGGGCAAGGAGCGCCTCCTCACTGGCACTGCATTCCCGTGCCGACAATACACTGACCGTGTCCTCCTCCAGATGGATGTGGACCTCCGCAATGCTTACCACATTCTCACGGATGCGCTGTTCGACCTCGCTGGCGAGTTCATGCGCGTCAGTGAAGCTTGTCCCTTGAGGGTATTCGATGTCGAATTCGACGACATAACTTTCGTTGACCCAAAGAATGGTAATGTTGTGAGCGGAAAGTCCCGATTGGCGCACGAGCCATTCGATTTTATCCGACAGTTTTTCACGTACGCCCACCACCGGCTCGGCGTGGACGATGACATCGCTTCGCGGCACGGCGCCTCGCACACTTTCTTCGACGCGATCGACGATGCCGTGAACCTGATCGAAAAATGTTGTACGCTGTACTCCGATCACAAGATTAATGAATACCTCCGCCCCGGCGCCGCGGATACGGAGTGCCCGGATGCTCTCCACGCCGTCGACATCGAGGATGGCGTTCTCAATCTTTGCGCGCAAACCCTCCGGGGCGCGGTCCATTAATCCGTCGATAGTTCGCTTCGCGAGGCGCACGCTGATCCAGACGACGATACCGGCGACGATGGCCGCTGCGATTGCATCTGCTTCAGGAAAACCAAAATACACGCTGATCAGTCCGACGAGAACGACCAGGGAACTATAGATATCGGTGCTGAAATGCAGCGCATCCGCTTCGAGCGCCTGGCTGTTGTACTTCTTTGCAACCCGCATCAAGGCGCGCGATCTGCCGATATCAACCAGGATGCTGATGATAATCACCACGAATGCCCAGACATTGAGATCGACGTGCAGACCGCCACCCGCAAGGCGCTGATACGCCTCGTAGAGAATCCACCCGCAGGTGGCGAGCAGAAGCAGCGTTTCGACAAGCGCGCTCAGATTCTCGATTTTGCCGTGTCCGAACTGATGATCCGCATCGGGTGGCTTGTCCGCCACACGAACGGCAAAAAAAGTGATGAGCGCCGCCAGAAGATCAAGCGCAGAGTGCAGCGCCTCGGAAAGAATGCCGAGTGAACCGGTCCATAACCCGACGACGAGCTTCATTGTCGTCAGGAGAACGGCTGCGAACACCGAGGTCATGGCGACCCTGCGTTTCTCGGCGGTCATCAATGCTCTATCGTGCTGCACTTCAAGTGTACCCATACCAACGAATCTAGCATTTTTCCACAAAGGGGGAAACAGAAAAATACGTTTTTAAGGTGCGAAATTCCGTCCCTTCTTGCCGCAGGCGTTTCGATGCCGTATGTTTTGAAATTACGGCATTCCATGAACGACGAGAGGCCTGCCATGCTTTCCGTTTCGACGCATCCACTGATAGCGCACGATCTGACACTGCTGCGTGACCGCCAAACAAAGCCCGATGCGTTCCGCCGGGCCCTGCATCGCATTTCCCAGTTGCTCGCCACCGAAGCGACAGTGCATCTCGATCTGAAAGGACGCAGCGTCCGGACTCCTCTGGAAGAAGCGGACGGCTGGCACCTGGAGCATCCTGTTATCCTGGTACCGGTACTTCGTGCCGGGCTCGGAATGATCGATGCGTTTCTTGATATCATCCCTGAGGCGCACGTGGGACATATCGGCCTGTACCGAAATGAGGATACGCTGCAGCCCGTCGAATATTATTCAAAATATCCGGATGCACTCGCCGCCGCCGATGTCTTCATTCTCGATCCAATGCTGGCGACGGGAGGGAGCGCAGCAGCTGCCGCCAATATTCTCAAGCGGCAGGGGGCGCGTCGTCTCAGGCTTATCACGCTGGTCGCCGCCCCGGAAGGAGTGCGGATGATGGAAGAAATGCATCCTGACATCGTGATTCACACTGCGAGTCTTGATCATGGACTCAACGAAAAAGGGTATATCGTACCGGGACTCGGAGATGCAGGGGACAGGATATTCGGAACTGGTTCGGCGGGTGCATGACGGGAAGGACCAAACGTCCTCCGGAGAGCGGCAGAAGGACCCTCGCGGTATTCCTGACCCTTGCGCTGCATCTCATTGTGCTTATCATCGCTACATTGATTCAGTTACACGAGCCACATCATCACGATCCTTCCGTGCGTCTGTGGTTTCGCAGCACGCCTCAGCAGACGTCGCCTGCCGCGGAGGACCAACGACCGTCGAGCGCGGCTGGAAGGCGGGAGAATGTCTCTGATGCGGTAATAGAGCCCCCTCAGTCGCCTCCCCGAACCTTGCCGCTGGTGGAGAGTGAACAAACGGTACATGCCGATGTCGCGCTCGACGCAGACACAAGCAGCGATCCACGCCGCATGACGCTTCGGAGTGTTCTTGATCGGAAAATACGTCCGGATCAGGCGTGGGAGATTCTGGCGCGGTTGTTGGAGGAATATCCGGAGTACAAGAACATGATTGTGAAGGAAATGATCGCAGGTACAGGATTGCCTGCGGATTCACTCCCGCGCATCAATCTCTACCTTGATCAGATATTCAAAAATGGCATACAACCCACCTGGGGGACACAGCGGGGAGCGATCGAAGGAGCATGGAAGAGCTTCGATCCGGTCATGGGCTGGACCAACAAGGGGGGGTATGGTCCTCAAATCAATGTACTGGGACTCTTGAAATTCCTCATTGATCTCATCGAAGGAAAATAAGAAGGGAAGGAGACCCCGGGCGCATCCATTCACGAGATTTGGTGGATGAGTTTTCAAGTTCGTTTGGAGAATGCGGGAATAGAAAAAGGCGGCCGAGGCCGCCTTTTTCGTGACTTGTCAGCAGGTGATTAACGAGCCAGAGTCATGCGAATGCTGGCGACGTTCCCGCCCGAACGCAGGACCGCGAGATACGTGCCGCTGGCGAGGCCGGAGGCATCGAATCCCACGTGATAGGTGCCTGCGCTGCGATAGCCGTCAACGACGGTTGCAACAGGACGCCCCAGTGCATCGAACACGGTCAGACTTGCCTCTCCCGAAACGGGGAGAGTGAAGGTGAGTGACGTGCTCGGGTTGAACGGGTTGGGATAGTTCTGTTCAAGCTGGAATTCCGCAGGCGTGGGAATGCGCTCTGTGGATGTCAGGATGCTGAACTCGACTTCCACGGTGTCGGAAACATTCACCCCGTCGTTTGCGACGACGCGAAGCATGTACCCGGTGCGGTTTTTTGTTCCGAAGATGGAATCGACCATGGCAGGATTTTCATACTGAAGCGTCGTCCACGTTGCGCCGCGGTTGGTGCTGAACCAGACGGTGTACCAGAACTGCGTTTCACCGTCAGGATCGGTCGCGCTCCAGCTGGCCTGGAATCGCTCTTCCTTGACATCCTGTCCGTCTGTCGGGAACTGGATGCTGACGACAGGTTTGTTGGCGGAAATAATACGCTCGGCAACGATGTTGCCTCCTTCTTCGACGACGACCCTTCGAGCATTGTCAGGGCAGGGTACGACGAACGCGAAGTATTCGGTTTCCATTTGTGGATTGGGAGCGGTCATTGCGTCGACTTCGTCCAGGCCGAGTGCGCGGAAGGTAGGATGGTAAAGGTAGGTCGCGATCTCCTGATCGCCAGCGTCGAGCACTCTGAAAGTGTGCGTCGCATAGGCGGTCGGAAGCATCGAGGACGGGATTGCGTTTTCAACGCGCATCCACGGACCGAAAGTGATCGCGCGGCTGGTGCTGTCAATAGACCCCTCGATAAAGACGGCCTTCTCAACAGTACTGGTCTTGCTCAGCTTTGATTTCTGACTCGTGAATTGGGCGACGGAGCCAAGAAGGGCATTGTATTCGACGTCGCTGATCCAGAGGTAGTAATCGAATGAGGTCACATCCGGGAGTTGGCTACCACCCATGAAGCACTTGGCTTTCATGCGGTGCGAAACCTTGTTGTCGAGGAAGTTGCTCACGATGCGGTTATACCGGAAATCATAGGCGTCAACGACGTCGACGCCTATGAAATTCTCGTTATACTGCTCGCGCATGTCAACATTGTCGGGATCCAGATCCGCACGGCGAAGACCGAATGAGTGGCCAAGCGAATGTGCGGCGTGCTTCCAGTGATCGGCACTGGCGACCATGAAATCCCAGGCGCCTGACCACGATAGTGTTTGTGATGCCCCGTGGTTGAATTCCTGCTTGTCGAGACGCGTCTCGAACCAGTCCGCGGCGACACCCATCAGGTAGCGGTCAGAGGCTGGGTTCTTACGCACCATCTCTTTGTACACCTTGGTCAGGTAGGGCTGCCAGGTTTCCTGAAGAAGTGTATCGGCGGCACCGACGAAGCTGTAGTCGCCGATTGTGCTTGAAGAGGTGAATTGCGCCTGTCCTGACGACATCGGCCATGCAGCTTCGAGGAACATTGCCGTCGAATCTGCCCAACTCTTGATGCGATTGGGGTTGGAATAGCCGTCGGCGCCCTGCACGAATACCTTCAATGTTGCGTCACCTTCGTTGCCGAACAAGGTGTTCTTCGCAACGGCGAATACGGATTTCGTGTTGTTGAGTTCGTTGGCCTCCACGATGCGTCCCTTGTTGTTCCCGGGCTCTGTGGGATCGACCGTGACGGATACCTCGACATTGCCCGCACTGAAGCCGGTTTCGTTGATGAAGAACAAAACGACCACGGGCTTGTTCGTCTGCATGATCATTTCCGTCAACGGATTTTCCATGCTGTAGTTGATGCCGATATTCGTTCGGTCATAAATGTAGAATGTCTCGTATTTATGGCCGTTTGCATCCACGACGATTTTGAATGGTGTGGTAACCGGTTCCGTGGTCAGGATGGTTGCCTTGACAACGAAGCCCTTGTGGGGAACCACATTGGTCTCGGCATTGAGCACCTGCACGAGTTCCGGCTCATAGACTTCAAGATCCGGCCCGGTCTGCTTTTCGATGTTGAGGAAGAAAGATTGTTCGATGCACTGCAGATCCGTGCTGATGTATACCGCCATGCCTGTGATCTGCGAATACTTCTGTGGCACCTTGATGGAGAAGCTGACGTTGCCCTGTGCATCGGTCACTACCGAGCCATTGTAAAGAGTATCGCCTTGCACTTCGACGCGGTAGCGAACCACGACACCGGCAGTGTCCACTCCGGTGAGCACGTTGAAGAAATGGCCGGTAAAGACAATCGAGTCCTCGCCGTTGGCTATTATTTTCTTTTTGCTCGCCACAAGTTCGCCCCAGTAGCTTGCCCCGGGATATTCGACGCGGAGGAAGGGATCGAGAAACACCTTGCCCATGGTGTTGCGCTCACCGGATTTGGGCCCTTCGCAGCGGCCCCAGTAGTTGTAGCGTGCGTCGATGGAATCGGCCTGGAAGTTGGAAACGTTGCCGATGGCATCCTGCGTGCGGACGAAGTGGTTGTAATTGACGTGAACACTCCTGATATCCGCGGGATCGAACCCACCGGCGAACGGAGAGATGTTCAATGTGGCGTAGTTTTCAAACGTGTTGTGAAGAACGCTCGTCTTGTTGCTCAGCGACACATTGCCGTCTATGATATGGCAGTTTTCAATTGATGTCGGTGAACCTGCAGGACCGATTGTAATCTGGCCTTTGTTGACTTCGGTATTCTTGATATTGCTGCCGACGATGGTGGAGTTCCAATCGATCTTGCAGTTATCGGCCATTTGCACGCCCCAGATCTGGCCCTCCTGGGTGAGATAGCAGTTGGTGGCGAAGATCTTGTTGCCATAATGCCGTATGTACGCATAATCGTTGCGTTGATTCTCCGTCACCATATTCAGCGTCACATTATCGAAATGAGACTCGGTTTCCATGTTGTGGATGATCACATCCGATCCGATGAAGGTGAAATTCTTGAGCGGACCGATTTGACCATAGCAATCGATGTTGATGTCATCAAGTTTGCCGCCCGAGGCGCTGACAACTCCATGCCACACCGTCGCGGGATCATCGCTGCCATACACCTTGATGCCTGACACCGTCCCGGCGGTCCCGAGTATCCAGGATACTTCGGCGTTTTTGGCGAAGTGAAGGTTGCCGCCCGGCCAGACGAAAATCGTATCGATCAGATCTGTCTGGATGTTAATGGTGTCGGGGCGGATCAGGATGCCGCGCATGTCCCCGCCCAGGAAGAACCCGTCGATCAGGTTCCCGTCGAGAAAGCCACCCGCGGAACGGTAGGCGCGATACTGGTATTGATAGCCGTTGCCCTTTGACAAGTTGTAATCGGTGATGACACCGCCATCGCCGGCGTTGAGGTTCACGGTGCCAAGCAGCTTCGCGCCGCGGTAGAATTCGACCTTCGAAAAGTTGGAGTTCGTCAGGTCAAACATGTAGATATCGGCGGAGTTATCGCCGACGTATATCACCGCGCCGAACGGTTGTGCCTGCATTACCCCGCTCATGAGCAGGATAAACATCAGCGGCAAAAATACGGTAACAGCTCTTCGCATAGAGTACCTCGAAGTTGATAGAAAAACAGCTGTATTTATCTTGTCTGTGGAAACTGTTTTTGGTGAGGAAGTACCTGCCAGGAGTCCAATGGAAGGTCAGCACCTATATCGGACAACCGAATCATTCTTCCATCTTGAAAACTACTTCAATCAATGCTATAAAATCAAGGCGGAAAGCGATCAGAACGCGTTTTGTTGCAACTTGCTCGGTATCACGGGCATGGGTAGATTCCTGCATGTACTGTAGGAGAAAGCATGATGATCGGTAACCGGCGCATTCTACTGTCGGTAGTTGATTCGACCAACCGCTATGCCCGCGATCTGCTCGGCGAACTGCCGGAGGAAGGCACGCTCGTGACGGCTGAATCACAGACAGCGGGCCGCGGCCGCATGGATCGCCAGTGGATGTCCGCGACGGCGCAAAACGTGCTGGCTTCGCTCATTCTCTATCCCGAACGGGAAGCGGAGGAATGGGGGGGACTCCCGCTGCTCTCCGGACTGGCGGTTTGTCGCGCGGTACGCTCGCTCGCAACCATCGATGCGCATCTGAAGTGGCCGAACGATGTGCTGGTCGATAATCGCAAACTGTGTGGCATACTCGTCGAATCAGGCCGCCTCGGCAGCCGCCCCTGGGTTATCGTCGGGATCGGTATCAATGTGAACCAGGTGCGCTTTGAGGGCAGCTATCGTGCGACGCCTACTTCCATGGCCCTGGAAGCGGGACGTCCCTTCGACACGGACGAGGTGCTCGCCGCCATGTGCGGTGAACTGGACCGACTGTACGCAGATTGGCGCGAGGAAGGAAATCCGCCGATCATTGCTGCATGGAAGCAGGCCTCACGGATGCTTGGACAAGGCGTAGTGGTTGATGAAAACGGGGTACCGCGGGAAGGTCGTGCCGTGGACGTCGCGAACGACGGATCGCTCGTTGTCGAATTCCCTGACGGCAGCACCGAACGCATTTTTGCCGGAGATGTCACTTTGCAGAAGGGTACGAAATGAATACTGATACGAAGCAGTATATCTATCTTGATCATGCCGCAACCACACCGGTGGATCCTCGCGTACTCGAAGCCATGCTGCCGTTTCTCCGTGAACAGTACGGAAATCCATCAAGCATCCATGGTCCCGGCCGCGTGGTCAAGGCCGCGATCGAGCAGGCGCGCGAAGAGGTCGCCCGCCTGATCAATGCGCTGCCAGCCGAAATCGTCTTCACGAGTGGAGGCACCGAGAGCGACAACGAAGCAGTGCGCCTCGCGATGCAAATAGCGGGAGATGGTCGGACAGATATTCTCACATCACCGGCCGAACATCATGCAGTCCTGTCTGCCTGCAAACACGCAGAGCAGACCGGCGCCGTTGTGCGATACCTGCCCGTCGACGGAGCAGCTGTTCCGGATATCGACCAGATCGACGCACTGATCGGTCCGCAGACGGCGTTCTGCTCGCTCATGCATGTCAACAATGAAACCGGTGGGGTGCTTCCGCTCGCGGAAACCGCGCGGACGCTCGCACGGCATGATGTGCTGTTTCACTGCGATGCGGTGCAGAGTGCCGGGAAACTACCGCTGGACGTTCGGGACATTCCCGTTAGCCTGCTCTCCCTTTCCGCCCACAAGATTCACGGCCCGAAAGGCGTCGGGGCGCTGTACGTGCGCAATGGGCTTCGCATCGGACAGCTGCAGTTCGGCGGGGGACAGGAGCGCGGCAGAAGGGGGGGGACGGAAAATGTCGCGTCCATCATCGGCTTTGGTGCCGCCGCCCGCATCGCCCGCGAAGAGATGGACGAGCGTCATGGCCGCTGGCATTTACTGCGCGCTATCGCCGTGGGCCTGCTCAATGATGCTCTTCCGGAACTGCATTATAACGGAGGGGGGGATGCGTCGCTGCCCAACATTCTGAGCATCACTCTGCCTTCATCAAGGTACGATATCGACGGGGGAGCGCTGCTGATGAACTGTGACGTGGCAGGACTCGCGATTTCGAGCGGTTCGGCCTGCGCCGCCGGGAGCATCGAACCTTCCCATGTCATCAGGGCCATCGGACGCGATGACGCAGAAACCGCCGCCACGGTTCGTATCTCATTCGGTGCATTCACCAACGAAGAAGAGGTACGCAACGGCATCGGAATATTTATCCGGGTCGTTCAGGAAATGTCGGCGCGTTCGAGTCCACGCTCCCATTCACGCATGACAATGCCGTAGCGGAGACCGCGCTCTGAGACGACGATGCTCGGGATCGGGCGCAGTTCCATCAGGCGCTTGAGAATCGCCACACCCACGAGAATGATATCGGCCCTTCCGGGATCGATGCGCATCAAGTTCTGCAGTTCATCCTTGCTCATGTAGCGGAATTCGTCGAAGCGGCGACAGATCATCTCCTTCGTTAACACGAATCCGGCCACCTTTTCCCTGTTGTATTCCGCAAGACCTTGCTCCACAGCAGCAAGTGTCGTCACCGTGCCGGCGACTCCAACAAAGGTTGTCGCGGCTGCATCGAACACAGGATATCCCTGGATGGCGGTGTCGATAGTCGCAAAGAGGGAAGCAATCTCCGCATCGGTCGGAGGGGTGTGGTGCAGCAGTTTCTCGGTAAGCCGCACACAGCCGATGTCCTGACTGAGGCGATCGGCGATGTGGAATCCTTTTCCAACCGTCAGTTCCGTACTTCCGCCCCCGATGTCCAGCACCGCGTAGGCCGAATCACGTTCGGCGAAGCCGGATATCGCACCGCCATACGTCCATAGCGCTTCTTCAGCTCCGCTGAGTATTTCAATTTCGAGGTTGAGTTTCTGGTACATGTAGTCGAGGTAATCGTCACCGTTGCGCGCATCGCGCAGGGCACTGGTGCCTGTACAACGGATCAGATCGACCCCGTGCCTGCCCGCTTTCTCAAGGTAGGCAGCAAGAAAGCGTTCGCTGCGGGTGAACGCGTCCCACTCGATTGTCCCGGTGCGATCGACGCCTCTTCCGACGCGCGCCACGACCTGTTCGTCGGAGATCACATGCAGGCCTCCGTCTTCGGCGACCTCAGCAATCAGCATCAGGATGGTGTTAGTGCCGATATCGATCGATGCGATTTTCATGCAACTTCCTTGCTGGCGCTGACGGCGCACCATTCGTCTTCCGTTTCCTCGCTGATTACCTGCAGCCCCAGATTCGAAAGCGCCATGTGCAGATCGGGAGCATCCTGCGCATAAAACCCCGAGAGCACGATGCGTCCCCCCGACGTGAGATGATGCAGGAACGTGGGGAGGAGCTGCAGATTGTCGATCTTCGTGATATTCGAGAGTATAAGATCGTATTCCCCGTTCGCCTGTTCGATGGAGCCGAGGCGGAAATGACAGTGTTCCGCGACGCCGTTGCGCTGTGCGTTTTCCAGGGCATTGTCGTACGACCATTCATCCGTATCCACTCCGTCGGCCTCACGCGCGCCGCAGCGCACGGCGGCAATGGCGAGAACCCCCGTCCCGGTACCGACGTCGAGGACCCGATCGCCCTCACGCAGCAAACCCTCCATGAGGCGGAGCATCAGGCGTGTGGTCGCGTGATAGCCTGTGCCGAAGGACATTTTCGGATCGATGATCAGGACGGTCATTCCCTCCGCGTCCGCCACCGGATGCCAGGATGGCGTGATCAGGAAGCGATCGGAAACCTTTATCGGCTGAATGCTGTCTTCCCACTCCTGGTTCCAGTTCTGCTGGTCGAAGGTTTCGAGCTCATACGCCGCGGTCAACCCTTCTTCTTCCAGACGGCGAAGGAACGAAACCTCGACGGCGGGCCAGAGTTCCGCTTCGAAATAGACCTCCCACCATTGATCTTCCTCGAGAAAACCCAGTGGATCGTGTGTGATGAGCATGCCCTGTACCGTGGCGTCGTGCGCGGTGGATTGGAAGCGGGCGCGGAGAAAGCGTTTGTTTCGTTTCATCGTTTCAACTTGAGTGGAGTCCATAGATAATGCTCAGGAGAAGCCGTCCGACATCCCCAAGCGGTTCGGGAGAACACTGCTCGGGAGTGTCGCCGAGTGTATGCCAGTACTGTCTGCGAGGCGAGGACTTGTCGTGTCCAACCAGCGCGGCATCAATAATATCGACGGTCTTGATGCCGGCGACGGTATTGAGCGAAACGTGATCGTCCAGAATGGAGGAGTGCGTCTCCATCGAAAACCTGGAGAGTCCGAGCCGGGCTGCTTCACGCCAGATCATGTTCTGAATGTCGCCCGCGTATTGGCCGGACAGCTTCTCCTTCGGAAAGACAGCGTCGCGGTCGCCTACCAGGTCGAGCAGGATGCCGAACAGCGTCCCATGGTTCGGCTTGAGACTTGCGCTGAAGTATTTCGCACCGAGACAGAACATCGATTCGTCGCCATCCCGCCCATAATCCTCGCCATCGAAAAGAACGATATCCACGCCAATGCCCGGCG
The DNA here is from genome assembly GCA_014860565.1 of Bacteroidota bacterium. Taxonomy (GTDB): domain Bacteria; phylum Bacteroidota; class Ignavibacteria; order SZUA-365; family SZUA-365; genus SZUA-365. The sequence continues at coordinate 207,351 of JACZJN010000162.1, read as the reverse complement.
GGGACGCCTGTAGAATTTCAGCGAGATGAAGCAGCACAGCAACACCGCTTGCGCCGTCATTCGCACCGGGAATAGGGCGCAGACTGCGGTCGGGATCTTTCTCCATGTCAGCGAAGGGACGCGAATCCCAATGCGCCGCAAGCAAGATGCGCTGCCGGGCCGAAGGCTGCAGACGCGCGATCACATTGGTCAGCGCCAGCTTCTCGCCTTTGTAGCCGGTGATTTCGAATCGCTGCAATTCTGGTGTTACATGCAGGGAATCGAAAAATCGAATGAAGAATTCGAGACAGCGTGCGTGTGCTTCCGTATTGGGTACGCGGGGACCGAATGCGACCTGCTGCTCAAGAAGCGAGAAACTGCGGGGACCGCTGAACGTCGGGGGTGACGCCGGCGGAGTGAAGTTGCTCTGCATGGTGTCTTTCTGCTCCTTGCCGCTGCCGCACGCATGGAGCAGCATCGAGAACAGCAGCGTGACAATAATGGAGGATAGGGCGCGTGTACGATTCATGCCTCCAAGCTATGAAAGTTGTGTGACGACACAAAACAAAAGAGGCTGTCCCGTCGATGTGACAGGACAGCCTCGGGATTTCGAGGATGCCTCTTATTCGAGCAGCATCATCTTGCGCGACAGGCGGGTGTTGTTGGCGCGCAGTTCGTACATGTAGAGTCCCGAAGGAAGATCACGCGCATCGAAGGAAACAGCGTGCCGTCCTTCCTGCATCTGTGCATCGACCAGCGTCAAGACTTCCTGTCCGTAACTGTTGAACACCGTCAGACGAACGGCGCCAGCGGAAGGAACAGTGAAGGCGATCGTCGTCGAGGGATTGAAGGGATTCGGGTAATTCTGCTCGAGCTCAAGCGAGAGCGCCACCGGTTCTTTCTCGACTCCCACGAGCGCCTGGTTGATGTCGAGCACTTCGAAATCATCCACGGCGGCTTCAACGAGGGAGCCTGGATCGTCATCAGCCGCAATGAAGCGGACTGTCATTTTCGGAGTCAGGTCGATAATGTCACGAAGGACATAGACCTTCGGTTTCCAGGAAGCGTCGGACTGGCGCGTCCGCTCGAGAATCTCCCAGTTCGAACCGCCGTCGGAGGAAATGCCGACGGTCCAGTAATCCGTGCCGGGCGTTGCACCCGCATCGTTCGAGTACCAGCGGTAGTAGCGCAGCACCGGCTGTGTCATTCCGGTCAAATCGATATCGGGAGTGCGGAGGGTGGTCTCACCGTCGTCGACGTCGTTGTCGCCGAGTCCTGCGCCGCGCGCGGCATTCCCTGTCACCCAGCAGCGGACCTTGCCGGTCCCTGGCGTGTGGTCCTCATTCGGCTGCACATAGGGAACCTCGCCTTCTTTTCCGAGCGAGGTGTTCCACGTGCCGACCGGTGCCGCGCGTTCCCATTCGCCGGTGGTCGCGTCTGTGTACACGCGCCAGTCGTCTGTTGTCTCGGCATCATGATAGTAGCGCCGTTCGTATCCGACAAGGAAGAGATAGCTGCTGTTGGGCGCGGCTGCAGGCTCGCGGAGGCTGCTGCCGAAATTGTCCATTACCTCTATGTAGTACCGTACGATTGAACCAGCCTTCTGCGGTGGGAAGTACCCGATGAAGGACTTCGTCGCTTCGCGATACTCAACGCTCATGCGCTGGCTTGTCTGCCAGTTGTCGACGGAGTAAACCACGTCGATCTGGGCAATGCGCAAAAGATCGGTGTCGATATTACCTGCGATGCGGGCGACACCGGTGATTTCATAAGGCTGGTCGACGCTGTTCTGGTCAGGCATGCCCTGATGCAGCACGACGATGGCTGAGCCCGGAATGCCGTGTGCATTGAACGACGAGATGATGACATCGGAATTGGGCGTTCCGTTCGAGAGGTCCCCGTCATCGTCGTCAGCGAGCAGGAATTCGATAAAATAGTCTGCCAGCGCCTCGCCGAGCGACGAACCGTCGGGGGCGCCATACATCGCATCCATGTACAGGCGGGCAGTGCGTTCGATGCCGATTGCCTTCCGCACATCCCACACGGCGCCGGTGAGAATCATGCCATCGTCGTGAATTTCGTTGACGACGTTCTCCGGGTAGCGAAGCGTGTTGTTTGAATTGCGGATGATGCCGTCGGTTCCATTCTTGAGGAAACCGAGACCGATGCGGGGATCGTCATGCAGAAGATTGGATGTGATATCCGCGATAGCTTCCTTGAGCGCGCCGTCGACAGGCGCTCTGCCGGTCAGCTTCGTCGTAAGCCAGATGTGAATGCCATGACCGAATTCGTGCTGGACCACGGAGGCGATTTCCCCGGTGTTCCCGCAGGTAAGGCTGGACTTGAAGAAGTTGACGCCGCGTCCGTCGAAGAATGCGTTGCACTCGCTGTCGATTTCCACGAGGCCGGGGACCTGTGCGTCGAGATTCGAGAGGTTCGGCGATCCGTCGAGCGATCGTGCCCAGTCACGGACGACATTCAGGTGATAGAATGTATTCCGCTCAGAGGAAATCGAATTGCTGTTGTCCCACATAATCTCGAGATCCTGACCTGCGGCAACGGTCATGCTCTGCACGGCGTTGGCTGGCGTTCCGCCTGAAACGCGGGTGGTATCGTCACGGCGTGCGATGACGTACGGGCCGGAGAGTTTCGCGATCAACTGCCCGGTGGTGTTCGTCCCCAGGTCCGCGGTAAAGCGACCGTCGTCCCCGGTGGTGTACATCTTGCCCGCAACCCAGACATACGCGTTTTTCAGAGGAACGACCTGTGCGGCATCAGTGTACGTTTTCGGGAAGATCGTTATCATGACGCGTCCGTTCACAACGTTCGCGATCGCGTTGGGCCCCTTGCCGCCGTGAAGATGCGTGATGAGGTTCTGGCGCCAGACGATGGAACCGGAATGTGCGTCGACGTAAGTATCCCACAGCTCTTCCATCGAACTGCGTACCTGGAAGTTGTAGACGAGTCGATATTCTATGTGGTCGGTGCGGCGGAGGGGGAGAATATAGAGCTTCCCGCCGCTTACGTTTTCATTCGAAGGGGAGTAGGGGAGGCCGGCCTTTGCAAACTCTCTCGCGGCCTCCAGCACAACGGTAGGCGTCGCGTCTACGTTGATGCCGTTATGATAATCGGAACCGAACATGAAAACGCGCCCCCGGTCGCTGATGCGGAGGTCGACATACGAGAAGAGCACCTCCACGCCGTCATACATCTGCGTGTATTTCTGATATACTTTTCCGCTGACGATCTCAGAAGAAAGCAGACGAAGATTGCGAGGATCAAGATTGAGTACCCGGGCATTGTTCTCGATGAACTGCTTTCCTGCCTGCGGAGCGTTCAGCAAATTGATTGCCGGAAATCCTTCAATCTGAATCCCGCGGCCCCATGCGCGGTGGGGTGTGCCACGCAACGCATCATAACGGAAGTTCCAGTCAGAATTATCGAGTGCGAATTGTCTGAACGCATAGTGGGCTTTCGACAATGACATGGATTCCTGATATTTGGCCGCTGTTAAAACCGTGTACGCATCAGGCAGTGGGATGGCGATTCCCTCGTCGTCGCGGTGCTGGGCACTGGAAGTGGAGCATACAGCCAGGATCAGCATTGCCACGAGAAATGCTCGGGTCATAGAATTCCTCAAAGTAAATATTTGTTGGGAGGACCCCTGAGATCAGGGTCGATGTCGTAATGACAATCGAACCGGAAGGAATGTTACTGCGAGAATCCTTGGGATCCGTCAATCACTTATTACAGCATGTTAGTGTAAAACTGGAAGGAAATCAACAGAATAGTTCGTCCCCATAAAGGTCAGCGACGAAGGCGTGCAATATTTTCAGGTATGGTCACGAGGGCAGTGTTCCAGCAGGAGACAGCATGGCCGTCATCCACGGAGGCCAATTCAGGCTGATGACTGACGCAGCGCTCCGTCGCGTAACTGCAGCGGGAATGGAAATTACATCCCATCGGGTAATTCGTGGGACGTGGAACCTGACCGGGTATGATGGTCAGGCGCTCTTTTGGTTTGTGGAAGGCCGGAATCGATGAGAGCAGTCCGAGCGTGTAGGGATGATGCGGTGTGTAGAAAATGTCGCGCACGGATCCGCACTCGACGATATGGGACGCGTACATGATCGCGACGCGATCGCAGGTTTCCGCCACGACGCCGAGATCATGGCTGATGAACAGCACTGACATGCCGAATTCAACCTTGAGTTCGTTGATCAGCTTGAGCACCTGCGCCTGCACGGTCACGTCGATGGCGGTTGTCGGTTCGTCTGCGATAAGAACGGACGGACCTGCGGCCAGCGCCATCGCAATCAGTACGCGTTGCCGCATGCCACCGGAAAGCTGGTGAGGGAACGCTGTCATGACGTCATGCGGATCGGGAATCCCGACGCGCGTCAACACATCGACGGCAATTTCGTATGCATCGGTCCAGGATCGGTTGCCGTGATACAGCAGTCCTTCCGTCAGCTGGTCGCCGATAGTGAACACCGGATTCAGCGAGGTCATGGGTTCCTGGAACACCATCCCGATTTCGCTGCCGCGTACCATGCGCATCTGCTTGTCGCTCACCTTGAGCAGGTCGCGTCCTTCAAAAAGGACTTCTCCTCCTGCGATGCGTCCCGGCTTCTGGATCAGGCGCATGATCGAAAGCGCGGTGACGGATTTTCCGCATCCCGACTCACCGACGATTCCCAGTGTCTCACCCCGCCGGAGTTCAAATGACACATCGTCAACCGCCATGGCCATGCCTTCTCCTGTATCGAAGACCGTGGTCAGATTTTTTACTTCGAGAATGGCGTGATCATGATCAGACATCGCGCACCGCTGCGGTGGAGGACGCAAAAAGAGAAAATAGCACCCGCGTATCCAATAGACAACACGCATTTGTGTCACCAGTGGGACTGATGTATTTTCATTGACACGTCCCACAGCAGCGAAATCCCGATGACAACAGACAAATTCAGTGCGCAGGAGCAGGCGTTCGACATGAACACCGACACGATGAAGAATCTCGTGCGTATTCTCCATGCCCGAGAGGAACAGGTGAAGCTCGGCGGCGGCCAGAAAGCCATCGACAAGCATCATGCGCGCGGAAAAATGACGGCGCGGGAGCGCATCGACGGATTGCTTGATGAGGGGAGCCCATTTCTGGAGATCGGGCTCTTCACTGCATGGGAAATGTACGAAGAGTACGGAGGCGCTCCCTCGGCGGGCACTGTCTTCGGTATCGGACGCATCCACGGCCGGGACTGCGTGATCGTCGCCAACGACGCCACGGTGAAAGCCGGTGCATGGTTTCCCATCACCGCGAAGAAGAACCTCCGCGCGCAGGAGATCGCGATGGAGAATCGCATTCCCATCGTATATCTGGTCGATTCCGCGGGCGTGTTCCTCCCGATGCAGGACGAAATATTTCCTGACAAAGAACATTTCGGACGCATATTTCGGAATAATGCCGTCATTTCCTCGATGGGCATTCCTCAGATCGGGGCCATTATGGGCTACTGCGTCGCAGGCGGCGCCTACTTGCCGATCATGAGTGATGAGTCGCTCATCGTCGAGAACACAGGAACAGTCTTTCTGGCGGGGTCGCATCTGGTCAAGGCCGCCATCGGCGAAGAAATTGACAACGAATCACTTGGAGGCGCACGGGTGCACAGCGAGATCAGCGGTGTGACCGACTATCGCATGCCTGACGACAAGACCGCGCTGCAAACTATCCGAGACCTCGTCTCAAAACTGGGGAGGCGTGGCAATGCAGGGTTTGATCGCATCGCGGCCGTCGCTCCGCGGCGTCCCGCCAGCGACCTTTTCGGCATCATGCCCAAGGATCGTTCGAAGCCCTTCGATACCCATGACCTGCTTTCCTGCATCGTCGACGATCAGGAGTTCGTCGAATACAAATCCGATTACGGGAAATCGCTTGTGTGCGCCTATGCCCGCGTCGACGGTTGGGCCGTGGGCATTGTCGCCAATCAACGCAGCATCGTGCGCAGCGGCAGCGGCGAAATGCAGATCGGCGGCGTGATATACAGCGACAGTGCGGACAAGGCCGCCCGCTTCATTCTCAATTGCAATCAGAAGCGCATCCCGTTGATATTTCTCCAGGATGTGACCGGGTTCATGATCGGCAGCCGTGCCGAGCATGGCGGTATCATCAAGGATGGCGCGAAAATGGTCAATGCCGTCGCCAATTCCGTGGTCCCGAAAATCACGTTCATCATTGGCAACAGCTACGGTGCCGGAAACTACGCCATGTGCGGCAAGGCGTATGACCCGCGCTTCATCTTCGCGTGGCCGTCGGCGCAGATTTCCGTGATGGGCGGTGCGCAGGCCAGCAAGACGCTTCTCGAAATTCGTCTCTCCCAGATGGAGCGCGACGGTCGCCATATCAGCGAAGCCGAACAGCAGGAACTCCTCAACAGCATACAGAATAGCTACGAAACGCAGATGAGTCCCTACTATGCCGCATCACGTCTCTGGGTGGACGGGATCATCGACCCGGTGCACACGAGAGACGTCATAAGCTACTGCATCGAGATCGCAGATAACAATCCGGATACACCCCGCTTCAATCCCGGCGTCATCCAGACCTGATGCGCGTGCAGCGCGGCCGATGCATAGCGATACTTGTCCTGTTTGCGCTGTTTATCGATTGCGCGGAAGGGCAGAATGGCGACAGCACGAAGCCGCCACCACAGGGGAATATCGAGGCATTGCGCACAGCCCCGGAAGGCATCTGGCCAACGGTACGGAGACTCATACTGCCGCGTGAGATCAGTCTCGTCTACGACCTTCGTACATTCATTTCCGTCCAGAAGCCGCTCGCGCAGCGCAGCCTGGAAGGCGACCTCCGCCGTCTTGATGCGATTTACATCCACGCGGTGTATCTTGCCGAAGGCGACCCGTACCTGGCGCTCCTCGCCCTGAGTTTCGCGACGCTGCCGTATCACACGTTTCCCGCTCGCATACCGCTGCTCGACATTGGCATCATCGTACCGGTCTCGACAGAATCGCATGTGAGCTTTGAACGGCGGATGGCAAATCTTCCCGGACTTCTCCTGCCGGATTCGCCCCGCGCGCTCGATCGTGATAAGCTGCCTCATTTTTTCGGTTCCGCGTGGCTGCAGTGCGTGACGAGAAATCCCGCACTGGTGGAGATGGCGGGTGAAATGCTGGAACTGGGTGAGGAAGTATTCAAGCTCGAAGGATCGCGTGACGAACGCGACATCAAGGTAAACGCTCTCGGTGCCGCATTCGGAATCGCGCTGCAGCGTCACGAAGACGTGCTTCCTTCGGATATTTTCAAACGAAACGACTGATCAGACTATGGACACACACCGCATCCTCGTCGTCGATGATGAAAAGAGTATCCGTGAAATGCTGCGGATGACGCTCGAGTATGAAGGGTTCTCCGTCGACGAGGCGGAGAGCGGGATGAAGGGACTGCAGCGCATGGCCGCCGTGCGTCCCGATGCGGTTATTCTCGACGTGAAAATGTCGGGACTCGACGGCATAGAGACGCTTGAACGCATGCGCGCGGAATTCCCAGAGGTGCCCGTCGTGCTGCTTACCGGACATGGAAGCATTGAAACGGCCGTTGAGGCGACGAAGAAGGGCGCCTTCGATTTCCTCTCAAAACCACCTGACCGCGAGAAGATTCTCATCACACTGCGCAACGCGATAACGCAGTCCTCACTGCTGCGCGAGAACATCCGCATGCGCGAGGAGATCCACGGTTCCGATGAAATGATCGGCGCGGCACCGTCGATCGGAGCCCTGCGCGAAACCATCATGCGCGTCGCTCCAACCGAGGCGTACGTCCTCGTGACGGGTGAGAACGGTACGGGCAAGGAGCTCGTCGCCCGTGCGCTGCATCGCAACAGCGGCAGGGCGGGAAAGGAAATGGTGGAGGTCAACTGCGCGGCCATTCCTCACGAACTGATCGAAAGCGAACTTTTCGGACATGAAAAGGGATCGTTTACAGGTGCCGCGGCGCAGCGCATTGGCAAGTTCGAACAGGCCGATGGTGGTACGCTTTTCCTCGATGAAATCGGCGATATGAGCCCCTCTGCCCAGGCCAAGGTGCTCCGCGTCCTGGAGGAGGGTACATTCGAACGCGTCGGAGGCAATGGACGCATCGCCGTCGACGTGCGCGTGATCGCCGCGACGAACAAGGATCTGCAGATCGAAATACGTGAGGGACGTTTCCGCGAGGATCTTTTCCACCGCCTCAACGTCATTCCCATTCACGTGCCGCCCCTGCGGGAGAGGCGCGACGACATCCCTGTCCTGATTCATTTCTTTCTCGCGGAAGCCTGCAGGAAGAATAAGCTCCCTCCGCACGGTATCCATGAAAGCGCGATTCAGCGACTGCAGGAGATGCACTGGCCGGGGAATGTTCGAGAACTCCGCAACGCAGTGGAGCGTCTGGCGATCATGGTGTCTGAAACAATCATGCCTGCCGATGTCACACGCTTTGTCTATGGGGCGAGTGAAGCTGAGACAGGCGAACTCCCGATGGACGTTTCCTTCCAGGAATTCAAGGACATGACGGAAGAAACATTTCTGCGCCGTCAGCTCGAACGCTATGAGTGGAACGTCAGCCGCACGGCCGACGAACTCGGCATACAGCGCAGCCACCTGTACAAGAAAATCAACAAATATGGATTGGAGAGGAAGGGGTAGTCCGGCGCAGGGTTACTCCTTGCCGGTGAGATAAGGCGCTTTGGGCTTGATGGGCGTTGACAATGAATCCCGGGTCGCTTTTTCCTTCGCATCAAGCGTATCCGGACGCGCGGACTGCTTCTCGAAACGTTCGATCACGATGCGGTAGAGCTCCGCACTTTTTTGCTTGTCGACGACAATCTCTCGGGCGGATGCGAAAAGAATAGTCGTATCGATATTGTTCGCGGTGAGCATGGAATCGAGTGCGAGGCGCAGAGCCGTGGAATCACTGCGGTAAAGCTCGCCGAGAAAGAGGATATCGCCGTATATTTGCTGGAACTTTTCCTCCGGCAACGTCGGTGACTGTTTTTCACCGCAGCCGGCAACGGTAGACAGGAGAACAATGACACATAGGGAACACAGGCTTTTCCCGAGGGCTGACAGGTATCTGTTGGCGATCACGCTCATCTGGGGATCCACGTTTACGGTAACGAAATTTGCGCTGGTCGATCTTTCACCCCTGATGCTCCAGGGAACGAGATTTTTCGCCGCGGCGCTGATGGTTGGAATCTATACATGGCGCGACATCAAAGCAACCACGCTTGCCTCCCTCAAGGCAGGGATTGTTCTCGGGGTGCTGCTCGGAGCGGGCTTCGCGCTGCAGACCATTGGCCTGGTCGAAACCACCGCGTCGAAAGCCGGATTTCTTACGGGAACGATGGTGGTGTTCACGCCGCTTGTGCAGTTGGCGATCGAACGCCGTCGACCATCGTTGGGCAATGCCATCTCCGTCGGCATCGTCGGTACGGGACTCTACATCTTCACCTCGCCGGCAGGGGGGACATTCAACTCCGGCGATTTCCTCATCCTGTTGTGCGCCGTGGTCTTTGCGTTTTACATCGTGTATCTCGATGTTTTCACCAGGGAGCGCTTCAACCGGGAAATCGTATTCTATCAATTCGTCACGACTGCCTTCATCGGATTCGCCGTCGCTCCGCTTCTTGGTGCACAGAAGGTCGTATTCTCATCCACTGCGATCGGAGCCGTGCTCTATCTGAGTTTCTTCGCTTCCACCATAGCTATTTTCATTCAGTCGAAATATCAGCGAGAAACGACGCCCACCAAGGCGGCGATCATTTTCACGATGGAACCTGTGTTTGCCGCGCTCATCGCATACCTGCTGCTTTCCGAATCGATGTCTGGCGTCGAGGCGCTGGGCGCAGGCATCATGTTCGCCGGACTGCTCTTCTCTGAGATCTACGCCGCCATGGTCAGACCAGACCACTGAGCTGGGTATACATGACGTCCTTGACGCGGATCGGGGGAAGAAGCATGGGGAAGTAGCTGCCCGTCGTGGAGGTTATCTCCGGCACACCCAGGGCCAGCAGCTCCTTGAAAAGATACACGGGTGTTTCCCGTATCACGAGATTGCGCACCGCTTTCGTGATTTTACCCTTTTCAATGAGAAATACGCCATCGCGGGTCGAGCCCGAAAGAAGACAGTTTTTCGGATCGAGGATATTCAGATTCGCAAATCCCTTCACGAGAAGACCGTATTCGGTGCCGGCGATGACGTCCTGCACCGGATCCGTGACATCCATGATAAGGTTCGTCGGCGGCGCGGTCTCTTTCTCACCAGACTTTATCGCATCGTAACGATCTGTGATGAGCTGAGAAATGACGCCCTTCGTTATCCATGACTCGGCCCTGACCGGCTGTCCATCGGCAGTGAAGGGCATCGAGCCCAACCGCGCATCGTACGGATCGGAACGGAGGTTTATCTCTTCCAGGAAGAGCTGCGACCCGAGGAAGGAACTGCCGTCCAGTTTCCGGAGGAAACTCTGGTCCTGCTCGATGGCGCGTCTTGAGAATTGCTGCATCATCGGGCGCAGCATGTCGGCGAGGGCGCGCGGTTCGAACACGGTAGTAATGCGGCCGGGTTTAATGTCAGAAGGACTTTTCCACTCATGACAGTTGCTGGCGGCCTCCGAGAGCAAATCGGACAACCGCAGCATAGCAGGATCCATCGTATACTGCTCGGCGAAGCCGGTACTTGTGCCATCCGCAGAAAAACATCGTAGGTGTGCGTTTGCAAGAGATGAGGGCTGGTAGAGGAAGAGTCCGTTGGACGATGCGAGCGCCAGTGCGGATTTCGCGCTCGTCACACGTCCATACATCTGAATGCTGTCGAAAGTGGGATTGCCACGAAACGAGGCGATGGCATCATCGAGTCCTTCCAATGCTCGAGTGATAGCAGTCTCCCGTTGAATGGGTGCTTCGATGATCTCCACCGCGCCGGGAAACGGAGGAGCTTCGGGAGCTTCCGGCATCTGCGTGGCGGCTGTTGCGGCACGCGCGACAAGCTCTCGCACGTTCGATTCGTCATGGACATTTCCGCTGGCCATGGCGTAGCGGCGTCCCTTGCGGACTGTGACGGAGAGTTCCGCGTTGCGCATGCGATGGGGAGCCTGCAGGGCGAGTCCGACAACGCCGCGTGCACAGCTGTCGGTGACGTTGAGCACTGCGAACACCTCGTCGACCTCGGAATACTGCACCGCCACCGATAACAGGTTCTCACATTCTTTCCGCGTCATCATGACTGGCCCTCCACGCGATACACGGGAATCCGTCGGAACAGCGCCGGCGGTGTTGCGATGGAGAACGGTGTATCCCATAGCGGAAAGGCGCGTTGGGGAAAGAGTTCGCCGCCCAGGAACGTATCTTCGCTGCGACCGGCTTCTTCCATGGCGCTCCAGAACTGGTCGGTGGTTGTTTCGATTTCGACCTCGCGCACCATCTCGGCGATTTTTCCGCCGCGGATTATCCAGGCGGCCTGGGGACGCACGCGAAACAACGTTTTGGCGGGATTGGTCATGACGGTGCCGCGGCCCTTGAGGAACAGTCCGTTGTCGACGTCTGCGATCAAATCGTTCAGATTCTTTCCCGGACCGCCTTCCAAGATCATATTCGGCATGGCAACGGTCGCGGGAGTGTGCCAGGCCGCGGCGCGGCTGAAGTTGAAACCGGGGAAGCTGCCTCCACGATAGACGGGATCGGTGGCGATGAGATCAGGAGAGCGCGGGATGCCGTGGACCACTCCATTTTCGTCCAGCAATCGGTTCGAACCGGTGGCATGGCCGGTGTCGTCCCATTTGCTCGTTGCGAGTCCCCCCGGCAGGGTAGCGTCCCAACTCAATCGGAGAGCCTGGCTGCGCAATGGTCTCTCGTTGAGTTTTGATAGTGTTATCCATCGGTCTCCAGGGGCGCGTCCGTCTCGCTCGGTAAGCTGCCGCGGATCGAAATGGGGGAGCAGGGTCTCGAGAAAGAGATTCCAGAGCATGGATGGGTGAATGACGAGATCGTAGGTATCGGGAGTCACGGGATCTGACTGCTGCATGCGCAGCACTTCCTGCATCGCGGTTTCCAGCTCCGACTCCATATTCGCCGTCGCGCCCGCCCAGCCGGTTGCCTGCGCCTCGCGTTCGCTGGTACGTGTATCCATCCTTCTCTTCTGCTGATTGAAAGCGGTAACGGCAAAATTCACATAGGTAGCAAACTGCAACTGCTCTTTCCGGTTGCCGCGGCTGTCAACGTACAGGCTGCTGCGGCGCTGCAAAAACTGGTTCGACACCGCGTAGGGGATCTGCGTGATGCGTAACGCGGTTTTGTTCAGATTCTTCAGAAACGCGATGCGTTCGTCAAGCGAGGTGAGAAAAGGATCTTCGATCCCTTCGGGACGCCAGCTGCCTTGGAGTTCTCCAACCGAATCGATCCTCGGGAGGATTTTGATATCTGGTTCCGGTGGCATGGCGAGCGCCTCCTCGCGCTCCTTCTGAAGACCCTGCTGCAGCTTCGCGCACTCCACGGCAGCGCGCGCGCATTCCGCGGGCGTGCCGCGGCGGATGTCGGGTACCGAGGCGGAGCCGAGGAACGAACCGAAACGAACGCGCAGTGTCGTTCCAGCCTCCTCGCTGTCGCTGATGGAATGCACCCCATCTTTCCGCACTTGCAGACTTTGCTGGCGGTGGGATATGTAGAGCGCTTCTGCCTGCTCCGCACCGAGCGCCCGCGCTTCGCTGACCGCATCCTGCAGCCATTCGTCTGAAGGTGCTTCCGCCGGAGAAGAAGCGGCGGGGATTGCTTTCCATGGGAGCAGACTCGCAGCACCGAGTGCCGCGCTGGATTTGAGAAAAGTTCTTCGCTGCATATATCCGTTTTTCTGGTCGTTCAAACCGCAAGATAGACACCTCCGCCGAGTTCTGAAACATGGGGCGCCGTTTTATCCTTATCATTGAAGTTCTGCCTGCCTGCGTATGATCGTCGTCGTACTCCCATACGGTGCGGGACGTTTTGTCCTTACTCTGCTGGACCGTATTTTGCCACCGACCCATGAAGACCATGCATGTCGTCATATCTGGACTGGTGCAGGGCGTGGGCTTTCGCTACTTCGCCATGCAGAAAGCCCGCGCGTTTGGAATTCGCGGGTATGTGCGCAATCTCTACACGGGCGAAGTCGAGGTCGTCGCACAGGCGGAGGAAGAAATACTCCATGCATATCTCGCCGACTTGCGCATCGGTCCTCGTTCAGCGCAAGTTTCATCCATTCGGCTTGTATGGCAGGATGATGCGGAAATGTACAACAGCTTCGATATCCGGGGCACATGAACACACAATTCAGAATAGGGCTTGGCTACGACGTACACCGACTCGCGGAAGGGGAAACCCTGGTCCTCGGCGGCGTCACCGTCGCTGAGGACATCGGTACCGTCGCACATTCCGACGGAGACGTGCTTTTACATGCGATTTGCGACGCCCTTCTGGGTGCGGCAGCTCTGGGAGACATTGGCGAGCATTTTCCCGATACGGATCCCGCATATCGAGGGGTATCCAGTCTTGAATTGCTTCGACATTGCGTGATGCTTCTCGATGAGAGAGGATTTGGAGTTGTCAACATCGACGCGACGCTGATCCTGGAGAAGCCGAAAATCCTTCCATTCAAGAGGGAAATGCGCTCGCGCATCGCCGAAGCGGCGAGCCTGGATATCGATGGGGTGTCTCTGAAGGCCACGACAGCCGAACGTATGGGCTTTGTCGGCAGGGGAGAGGGCGTCGAGGCGCATGCTGCCGCATTGATCGCAAGGAAGGACTGATTTTTCCCGATGCTCGAACAGACGATCGCATATCTCTCGCAAGTCGACATCCTATGGATCTATGTCGCAATCTTCCTGATCTCCTACATCGAAAACATTTTCCCGCCGTTTCCGAGTGATGTCATCGTCGTTTTCGCCGGCTCCCTCGTCGCGATCGGGACCGGCAGCGTTCTGCTGACTCTGTTGCTCGCTACGGCAGGCAGCACGCTCGGCTTCATGAGTATGTACTGGATTGGGGACCAGTTCGGCGACCGGGTGCTGGAGACCGGGAAAATCCCCTTTGTTTCGATCAATCTTGTCCACAAGGTGGAGGCGTGGTTCCGTCGCTATGGGTACTGGGTGGTCATCGGAAACCGCTTTCTCGCCGGAACACGCGCGGTGATCAGTTTTGTCGCCGGCATCGCCGAAATGAATCTGCTTGTAACAACGCTGCTCTCCGCGGCAAGCGCCCTGGTGTGGAACAGCATCCTGCTTTACCTCGGGTATGTCGTCGGTGACAACTGGCGCATCATCGGCGTTTATCTGGCTTCGTACAGCAAGATCGTTTCAGCCGTCATTGCACTGGCGTTCCTCGTCTGGGCCGCGAGAGCATGGTATCTGAAAAGGAAAGCGAATGCTGATAACAACATTAAGTAACACATCGGAACGCTAATTGTTAGAATGGCTTTATAGCATAGACCTCATGTTGTTTCGATGGGGTAACGAAGCGCTGGCGAATCCCATCGGCGATTGGTTCTTTGTCTTTATAACCGAGGTCAAGAACTTCTACATCATCTACGCGATCGCTTTGATCTCGCTGATGTGGTTTGGGAAAAAGCGAGGTGTGATCACGGTCCTCTTGCTTCTCGTGACCATCGTATTGAGCGACCAGATCAGCAGTTTTGTCATCAAGCCGATGTTCGACCGTTTGCGTCCATGCCATGTCCTGGACCATGTTCGGCTGCTCGTCGGCTGCGGCGGGGGCAAGTCCTTCACCAGTTCACACGCGACCAACAATTTTGCCCTGGCGGTTCTCGTCAGCCATTTTTATCCGAAAGCCCGGTATTACCTTCTGATCTGGGCGGCGCTTGTCGCATTCTCCCGGGTGTATGTAGGAGTGCATTATCCTTCCGATATACTCGGCGGAGCTGTGCTCGGCTCTCTGATCGCCCTTGCTGTCATTTTCGCATATGAGCATTCCACGAAAATCTGGATGGGAAGAAAAAACGTCATGGAAAACAGGAACGCGGAAGCATGAAAATCATATCCCGCAAAGGTGCCCAGGAAAGTGGGGGACCGGTGCAGCGCAGCAGCAGAGCACGTATCGCCCTCTCTGTGGGTTCTGGGTTGCTGTTCGCGTTGTCCTTCCCGCCGGTGCCCAGCGGAGTGACCGCTTTCGTGGCCCTGGTCCCTTTTCTTTTTCTGCTCGACGATCTTCCCGACTGGCGTTCGGTTTTCCGATGGAGCTATCTCACCTTTTTTGTGGCGAGTGCAGGCACACTCTGGTGGATCAGCGGCTGGTGGGGAGATGATCCATGGCTGAAGGTTGCCGGTATTCTGGTCATTCTCTTTTTCCCTCTCGGTTTTACACTTCCCGCTCTGGGCTATACATTTCTTCGTCGCCGCATGGGACAGTTGTTCAGCATTGTCGCACTGCCTGCGCTGTGGACGGCTTGGGAATGGGTGATGCATCTGCATGAACTTTCGTTTCCCTGGTTGCTCCTCGGGAATACACAGACCTACGATATCCAAAGCATTCAGTTCATCGCCTTCACAGGCGCGTTTGGTATCAGCGTGTGGGTCATCACTGTCAATGCTTTGCTGTTTCATATGCTCCGGCGCTGGCTCGGGGGACAGTGGAAGGGGATGCAGCGGCGGTCGCTCATGGCCATTGCCGCACTGCTTCTGCTTCTCTCTCTGCCTCGCGTGCACGGCTCGCTCGCGATGGACGATGGCGATGCGGCTCTGGATGACGGCCGCTCGCCGCGATCGTTACGTACCGCGGTGATACAGCCCAACATCGATCCGTACGACAAGTGGGGCAGCGGGGAAACGCCGATGAGTAAGCTGCGGAATCTGCTCGGCATCTACGACTCGCTGGCGGCGTTCCATCCGGATGTGGCATTGTTACCTGAAACCGCCGTGCCGTTTCGTCTTCTTCAGGCGAGTTATGAGGAGGAATACAGCTGGCTGCGCCGGCATATCGACAGCGTGGGCGTGCCGCTGCTGGGCGGTTTCCCGCATACCGTTTTCTATGACGATCCGGAAACAGCGCCGGGCAGCGCACGGCGAATACCGGACACGCAGATCCGCTATCATGATTTCAATTCGGCCATGCTTCTGCAGCCCGGCGACCGTATGCCTGAGATCTATCACAAGTCCCGTCTGACGCCTTTGAGCGAACACATTCCGTATCTCGACGCGCTCCCGTTCCTCCAGGACGCACTGACATGGGGCGTCGGCATCAGCAACTGGGGTGTGGGGAGCGATACGGCGGTGTTCACACTGCGAGGAAAATTCGGCAGTGCCGGCATCTGGACCATGATCTGTTATGAGACCCTGTATCCTTCGTTCGTCGCCGGTTTTGCCGACAGGGGAGCCGAAGTGTTTGGCGTGATCACGAACGACGGATGGTTCGGGAAGTCCTCGGGTCCGTTCCAGTTGATGCAGTATACGGTGCTGCGTGCCATTGAGAATCGCCGAGCAGTCGCGCGCTGCGCCAACAACGGTATCAGTTGCTTCATCGACCCGTATGGACGGGTGTATGAGAAAACCGCGCTGTACACGCGCACTGGAATCGTACGCGATCTTCCGTTGCGAAGCGATCGCACATTTTACACCCGACATGGAGACTGGCTTCCGCTCGGATTGACAGTGGTGGCCGGATTCTTCTTTCTTTTTGCATTCATCTCAGTCTACTACAAAAAATGAAACCTTCCGTGATCGATCTGCGAAGCGATACCGTCACGCAACCCTCCGCTGCGATGAAGCAGGCGATGTGCGAAGCCCCGCTCGGCGACGACGTGTATGGCGAGGACCCAACCGTCAACAGGCTGCAGGAAGAAATGGCCGCGCTGTTCGGCAAGGAGGCCGGGCTGTTTGTCCCGACCGGCGTCATGAGCAATCAACTCGCCATTAAAGCGTGGACGTCACCGGGTGACGAAGTGATCGTGGAACGGGAATCGCATATTTTCAATTACGAAACCGCGGCGCCGTCAATGATGTCCGCGGTGCAGCTGAATCCAGTCGCCGGCGCAGGTGGCGTACTCGCGGCAGAAGATGTGGAGGCGACCGTTCGGCCTGACGCGTATTACTATCCCCGCACTACATTGGTCTGCATCGAGAACACGCATAATCGCATGGGAGGCACGCTGTTCCCGATCGAGGCAATGCGGTCTCTGCAGGATTTCTGCCGCATGCGCGCCATCGGCCTGCATCTCGATGGCGCCCGAATATGGAATGCGCATATCGCAAGCGGCACGCCTCTCGTCGATTTTGGTTCAGCGGTGGATTCGATCTCCATCTGCTTCTCGAAGGGACTCGGCGCTCCTGTTGGTTCCATGCTTCTCGGGTCGCGCGATCTGATCACGCGTGCGCACAAGTATCGGAAAATTTACGGAGGGGGGATGCGGCAGGCGGGTATGCTGGCCGCGGCCGCGCTGCACGCGGTCGAGCACCATCTGCCGTTGCTCGTGGACGACCATCGCCGGGCGCGCACTTTCGCGGCTGCGCTCACGCAATGCAGCGCCTTCCATGTCGATATCACTCGGGTGCAGAGCAACATGGTGCTGCTTGATTTCAGCAATGCAACGATGCGCGCAGCGGAGGCGCAGAAACGATTGAGGGATGCGGGAATTGAAATCGGGATGGGCATGGGTGATATGCTGCGCGCCGTTTTTCACCTCGATCTTGATGACAGCTGCCTTACACAATCCATCGACATTTTCACAAGGCTCTTCGACTGATATGAACATTTCCGCTGACCAATTCAGACATCGCTTCCCGCTTCGGGTTCGATTCCATCACGTCGACCGTATGAACGTGGTGCATAATCTCCAGTACTTCTATTTCTTCGAGGAAGCGCGTATCGAATATATACGCGAACTGGGGCTGCCAATGGACGAGCAGACATTTCTCTCACATGACAGGTTCTTCATAGTTCGCAATGTCTGCGATTACTTCTCTCCCGCCATGTTCGATGAACAACTGACTGTGCTCACGCGCATCATGCAAGTACGGAATACCAGCATCATGTTCGAGCATGTGGCGGTAAAAGCCGACGGCACGCCTGCTGCACGCGCGGAACATGTATTCGTACACGTCGACATCGAGAAGAATCTGCCGTCCCGTGTCCCGGAACACCTGCGGGAGCGCATCCGCATCTTCGAAGGGGAGAATGTGGATTTTATTGAATCATGATGCGTGACTGCCCATGGATTCAGATAGCATGTGACAAATATCAGATTGCAGTCGTGTGACATATGTGGTGTCACGCTACTGGTGAAAGCAAAAGGCTGTCCCGATTGGAACAGCCTTTATTTCATGACGACAAATATCATTTAGCAGCTAACAGTCATCAGCTGCCAGTCATTCTCATTCCGGGAGGAGGACGGCGCATGAGACGACCGTGGTCCATAATCCCAGACGGCCTTCTGCGGATTGAGTGATGTTGAAGGATTTGAAAATCTTGCCGCTGGCCTTGTACACCTGCTCACGCTCATCCCATGCGGAGTCGGGATCGAAATCCACACCGAGGGTCGTGGCGAGCATCGTGGCAGCGAGATCCTCGGCGTACTCTCCGGCGACTTTCTGGGTCTCACCAAACGGGTGATGTTCGGAAAGATAGCCGTAGGAGGCACCGTCGTTTGGAAGGGCGACGCCAATGGATGAGGCAATGAGCCGGTTCGCTTCATTGGTGGCGTTGCGGGCCATGACTACGAACGTGATCTGTCCGGGCTGCAGGACTTTGGCTCCGACGTTCTTGCTGATCGTCTTGCAGTTCGGAGGAAAAATGCTGGAAACCGTCACGAGATTCTGCTGCTCCAGGTCGGCATCGCGCAATGCGAGCTCGAACGACTGTAGATAGTCTTTGTGGCGGCCGACGCCTTTGGTGAAGAAGATCCTCTTGGGTACGAACAATGTCTGTCCTCCGGAAAACAGGTAAAAAGAAAAATGGGTCAGATACGCACAATTTTGATGAATCGGCGCTTGCCTACTTTGACGATACATTCTCCCGCGGGAACGGGGAATTGGGGGTCGGTTATCCGTTCCTCGCCGATGCTGACGGCGGACTGTTGCATAAGCCGACGGCCTTCGCCTTTGGACTGCACGAGGCCGGCCTCGAAAAGAACATCGAGTAGCAATGTATCACTCCCGCTCGGAACCTCAAAGACATCCAGATCCTCTGGAGCCATTTTATTCTTGATCACCCGATCAAAATGTTCTTCCGCCTGGTGTGCGGCGTCGGGCGAGTAATATGCTTCGACGATGGTGCGAGCAAGCTCGCGCTTGAAATCGCGAGGGTTCTCCCCGCGCTGCAGTCCCGCCGCTATTT
Organism: Bacteroidota bacterium; assembly: GCA_014860565.1. Lineage (GTDB taxonomy): Bacteria > Bacteroidota > Ignavibacteria > SZUA-365 > SZUA-365 > SZUA-365. The sequence continues at coordinate 188,016 of JACZJN010000162.1, read as the reverse complement.
CAGCAAGGCGAAGGGCGGGAATGTCGGTCACGAGGCGGAACCAGGGGAGAATCATCGGATCTGGGATGGACAGGGTCTTGCCGTACATGTCCTCTGGCGTGTCATTGAACGCCACATAGTTATCAAGCGACTTGCTCATTTTCTCGACACCGTCAGTGCCTTCGAGCAGGGGCATGGTGAGGATGACCTGTGGCCGCTGACCGTATTCGCGCTGGATTTCACGGCCGACAAGGAGGTTGAATTTCTGATCGGTGCCGCCGAGCTCGACATCCGAGCGAATGGCGACGCTGTCCATGGCCTGGGCGAGAGGATAGAGAAATTCATGGATGCTGATCGCTTCCTGATTCCTGTAGCGCTTCTCGAACTCATCGCGTTCGAGCATGCGTGCAACCGTGTATCGCGCCGCCAGCTTGATCACTTCCTCGAAGGTCATCGGCGCGAGCCAGTCTGAATTGTATCGAATGCTGACCCGATCGATATCGAGGATGTTCGATGCCTGCTCGAAATAGGAGCGGCCATTGTTTCGCGTGTCTTCGAGCGTGAGCGAGGGACGTGTTTTGTTCTTCCCGGTCGGGTCTCCGATCATCCCGGTGAAATCACCGACGATGAGGATGGCCTGATGACCGAGATCCTGAAACTGCCGCAACTTGCGAAGGACCACGGAGTGGCCAAGATGCAGGTCAGGACGGCTCGGGTCGCAGCCCAATTTGATGTTGAGCGCCGTTCCCGTCTTCAGGGAATGTTCAAGTTTTTGTACCAGTTCATCTTCGGGGATAAGTTCTGCAACCCCACGGCGAATCTGGTCCATTTGTTCATTGAGGGATGGAAAAGTCATGGTACTCACTGCTGTCGTTCCATTTCACGTTTCGTGTCACGCTCCTTGAGCGCATGGCGTTTGTCATAGGTTTTTTTCCCTTTGCACACGCCGAGTTCGATCTTCAGATGCCGACCGAGAAAGTAAATCTGCAGGGGGATGAGAGTAAGGCCCTTTTCGTTGACCTTCTGTTCAAGCTTCCGGATTTCCTTCTTTTTCGCCAGCAGTTTCCGGATGCGCATGGGGTCGTGATTGTGGATATTGCCTTTGTCGAAAGGACTTATATGCATGTTGTATAAAAAAAGCTCGTCGTCAACCACGCTCGCGTAGGCGTCCTGCACGTTGATTTTCCCTGCGCGCGCAGATTTCACCTCCGTGCCGCGCAGGGCGATTCCGACCTCCAGGGTTTCGAGCACGAGGTACTCGTGCCGCGCCCTGCGGTTGGTCAGGATATGCCGGACATTGTCCTTCTCTGCATTCATTCGAGTGATCTGCGAACTGATGGGGGTAAAAATACGAGATTCCAAAAGAAAAAAGACCAGAGGACAATTGCAAGTGAGAAGTTTTTAATCTATATTTATGAGTCTTGAATGTGGGGCCAATCCCGCATTTTTTATTATAAGCCGGTTTGAACATACGGAATCGCAGAAACAGCATATCGAGTCCCTGAAATCGCATATTGAAACGCTTGTCGAGGCCGGTGGAGCGCATCTGGTAGAGCTTGTCCTGCGTCCCCAGGGACGGCGCCGCGTACTCGAGGTGTATGCGGATACGGAGGACGGCATCACTGCCGACACGCTTGCGTCGCTGAGTCGCAGGATCGGAGATATGATTGACGAAAACGGCTGGATCAACGATGCGTATCAACTCGTTGTCTCGTCGCCGGGTCTTGATCGTCCACTGCGCCACTCGTGGCAGTATCGGCGTCATCAGGGGCGTACTGTTGCGTTGACGGTGGTCGAGGGCGAGGGGAAGCGCGATCTTTCCGGCAAAATTCTTGAAGTTACCGATGAGCAGCTGCTCGTCAGCCTGGGCGATGGTGCACTCGCTGTTCCGTTCGAACGGATCGACCACGCCATGATCCAGGCCACACTCTAGGAAAACAGATCTATGAACTGCATACACTCTGCTGAAGGTAGGAGAGCATAATGAGCCGCAGCATGAACAATGAAATCGTCGAATCGTTCAGCCAGATGGTTCGCGAGAAAGGCATCGACCGCGATCGCCTCGTCTCGGTGATCGAAGACATCTTTGGCATGATGGTCAAGAAGAAATATGGCCTCGAGGCCAACTACGAGATCGTCGTGAACATGGACAAGGGTGATATTGAGATATTCCTCATCCGTGAAGTTGTCGACGTCGTCGAGGACCCTACCACGCAGGTCGAGCTGACGGTCGCAAGGGAAAAATCGGGCGAAGAACTCGAGGTCGGCGAGGAATATGTTGAGATCATCAACCTCGCGGAATTCGGCCGTCGCCTCGTTTCCACGGCGAAGCAGAATCTGAATCAGCGCATCAAGGAAATCGAGAAGGATCTCATTCACGACGAGTACTCCGACAAGGTCGGTGATATCGTGGTGGGTGATGTGTATCAGGTGCGCCGCAACGACGTGCTCATTAATCACAACCGCACGGAACTGCTTCTTCCCAAGTCGGAACAGATCTCCAAGGAACGTTACCGCAAGGGCGACGTCATCCGTTGCGTGATCAAGGAAGTGGTCCGTAAGGGAAGCGGCATGCCGATGGTTATTGTCTCGCGTGCTGATTCTCTTTTTCTCCAGAAATTGTTCGAACAGGAAATCCCCGAGATTTATGACGGTGTGATTTCCATTCGCAAGATCGCCCGCGAGCCGGGAGAGCGCGCGAAAGTCGCCGTCGAATCGCATGACGACCGCATCGACGCTGTCGGCGCCTGCGTCGGCATGAAGGGCGTGCGCATCCACGCGATCGTACGTGAGCTCAACAACGAAAACATCGACGTGATCAACTGGACGGATGATACGCATTTGTTCATCCAACGTGCATTGGCGCCGGCGAAGCTGATCGAAGTGAAAATCGATCGCCCCACGCGCACTGCGAAAGTCCATGTCGACACGGAACAGGCATCTCTGGCAATCGGACGCAACGGACAGAACATCCGTCTCGCATCTGAATTGACAGGGTTCCGCATTGAAATCGTCAAGGAGGGTGAGGAAATCACCAAGACCATGGCGGAATACGAAATCGATCTGAACGAGTTCGTCCCTGAATTCGGCGAAGAACTCATTAACAGTCTTGTGAACGCTGGCTACCATACTGCGAACGACGTGATCCTCGCGCCGGTGTCCGATCTTCTGGCGAAGGTTCCGGGTATCAGCATCGAACAGATCAACGACATCGTTGTGGAGATGAAGAAGGCGTTTTCTGAAGAGGAATAACTCCTCTTTCAATATCATTTTTCTTAACGCAATACCGGCGAAATGGCAGTTACGGATAAAACGAGTAAAACGCGGCTCTATAAGGTTGCGAAAGAGTTCAATCTTTCTCACGACACCTTGACGGAGTTTTTGACCAAGAAGGGGTATGCGGTCAAAAACCACATGTCAATCATCGATGAGGAGATGCTTGAACTCATAGAGAAGCATTACAAGAAAGAGAAGATCGACGCCGAGCGCCATGCCCGGAGACGGAAGGAATTCGACGAGGTCGATCGCAAACGGCGTGGCGACGAATTCACAGACGACGATATGCCTGAGGTCTCGGTTCCTGAAAAACCGGTGGTCGTCCCCGTGGAAGAACCGGTCGTCGAGGAAGTACCCGTTGAGGAAACCTCTATCGAGGTGGTTGCCGAAGAAGCGGTGGAACCTGCCGAAGCAGTTGAAGAAACTGCCGCGGAAATTGAGGAAGTAGTCGCAGAAACGCCTGAGCTTTCACCTGTTCCCAAAGAGGAGTCTGAAGCTGTAGAAGCTGAAATCGCCCCTGCGGTAGAGGAGGCAGCCGAAAAGGTTGAAGATGTTGCGGCGGAGGCAATCGCGCCCGCTCCTGATGCCGATGCGGAAGCAAAAAAAGAACCTCGCAAGAAAGCAAAAAAAGAAGATATAGACGTCAGCATCGAGGCGAGCATGCCGAAGATGCGCGGTTTGACGGTCATGGGCAAGATCAATCTCGAAGAGGCTCCCACCGACAAACCAAAGAAAGACGAAAAGGGGACCACAGCCACCAGCGACGCTGACGCTCTCCGGCGCAAGAAGAAAAAGAAAAAGAAGGTTGTCAAACCCGGGACCGTCGAGGATTCTGCAGAGGCAGAGGCCAGGAAAAAGCGAGCGAAAAAAGGACGTCCACGCGAGGTGGATCAGGCGGAAGTCGCCAGTGCCATCAAAAAGACCATCGCCTCGATGTCGGATCTCGGACCGGTTTCGCAGCGTTCTGCCATTCGCAAGCGCAAACGTGCTCGCCGTGAGGAAGAGCAGATACGCGAGAACGAGCAGATGGAGCGCGAGAAGCAGATTCTCCGCATCTACGAGTATGCAACGGTGAGTGAAATCGCGGGCTTCATGAACGTCGGTGTCAACGAAGTGATCGCCTCCCTGATCGGCCTCGGCGTGATGGCTTCAATCAATCAGCGCCTCGACATGGAAACGATTGAGCTGGTGGCCTCGGAGTTCGGCTTTGATGTACAGAAGCATGAAGAATACGTCGACGACGAACTGACCGACTTCGACGATGATGATGAAACGCTGACCACGCGTCCCCCGATTGTCACCATCATGGGTCACGTCGATCACGGAAAAACCAAGCTTCTTGATTTCATCCGTAAAACCAATGTCGTGGCGGGAGAAAGCGGCGGTATCACGCAGCACATCGGCGCATACACCGTGACCCTGGAGAATCAACGCAAGATCAGCTTCCTCGATACTCCTGGTCACGAGGCATTTACTGCCATGCGTGCACGCGGTGCGCAGGTGACCGATATCGTGGTGCTCGTGGTTGCGGCCGACGACAGTGTCATGCCCCAGACGGTCGAGGCCATCAGTCACGCCCAGGCAGCCAAGGTGCCGATCGTTGTCGCCATCAACAAGATGGATAAGCCGGAGGCCAATCCGGACAAGATCAAGCAGCAGCTGGCAGACCGCGGCCTCCTCGTAGAGGAATGGGGCGGAAGGGTTGGCTGCGTACCTATTTCCGCGAAAGCCGGAACGAACATTGAAGAACTGCTCGAGCGCATTCTGCTCGAGGCCGATATACTCGATCTGAAAGCAAATGCCGAACGCGAGGCGCGCGGCACCGTCATCGAATCCGAGCTCGACAAGGGCAAGGGCATCGTTGCCACGGTGCTCGTGCAGAAGGGTACGCTCAAGGTCGGTGATACCTTTGTCGCGGGGAACGAATTTGGCAAGGTGCGCGCACTGCTCGACGAGCGTGGCAACCGTGTTGAAAACGCTCCACCTGCCACTCCTGTACAGGTGCTCGGATTCAACGGCTCACCTCAGGCAGGCGACGCGTTCGTCGTGGTCGATGGAGAACGGACCGCCCGCGAAGTGGCGACCAATCGCCAGCAGATCAAGCGCGAATCCGATTTCCGCCGCGTCCGCCGTACGACGCTCGACGATATCTCCGCACACATCAAGCTCGGCGGTGTTCAGGATCTGCCGATCGTGGTCAAGGGCGATGTGGACGGTTCGGTGGAGGCGCTCAGCGATTCGCTGCTCAAGCTCTCCAACCAGGAAGTGCGCATCGACGTCATTCACAAGAGCGTCGGCGCGATCAGCGAGTCCGACGTGCTTCTCGCCAGTGCTTCCAATGCCATCATTATCGGCTTCCGTGTCCGTCCCAACCTCAACGCGCGCAAACTCGCCGAGGTGGAGGATGTGGATATTCGGCTTTATGAAATCATCTACGACGCGATCGAAGACGTCCGCGCCGCTCTTGAAGGAATGCTGCGTCCCGACATCAAGGAGAAAGTCACTGCCACGGTGCTGGTGCGCGAGGTCTTCAAGATCTCAAAGGTGGGAACGATCGCCGGCTGCTACGTGCAGGACGGCAAGATCCACCGCAACAGCCGCATCCGTCTGCTCCGAGATGGTATCGTGATGTTTACCGGAGGTATCGACTCACTCAAACGCTTCAAGGACGATGTGCGTGAAGTCGACAGCGGCTTCGAATGCGGTCTCAACCTTGTCGGCTACAACGACATCAAGGTCGGCGACATCATCGAGTCCTTCGAAACCGTCGAAGTCAAGCGTTCCCTCGATCAGGCGAAATAAGGCATGTCCATTCGTACCGCGCGTGTTGCGCAGCTTATCAAACATGAGATCAGCGAGGCGCTGACCACCCGCATCGAGACGGCGGGCTACGGTTTGCTCACGGTGACCGAGGTCATTGTCACGCCTGACCTGCGTCTGGCAAAGATATACATCAGCCATTTCCGTTCCGGAAAATCAAACGAACAGGTGATGGAGTTCCTGGAAGCGAATTTGAAGGAATTACGCATGGGCGTCGGTCGTGCAGTACGGCTGAAATTCACTCCGGAACTTCGTTTCTATATCGATCAGACACTTGAGAAGGTCGAGCGCATCGAAGAGTTGATCCGACAAATTCACGAGGACGAGCAGGGGCGTTGACGCAGCCGCAAGGTTTCAATACCATCGAGCAGTTTCGTTCCCCCAGCGGCGGTGTGCTGCTTGTGGACAAGCCAAAGAGCTGGACCTCGTTTGACGTCGTCAAGAAGGTCCGTTCTGCTCTTCGCGTAAAAAAGGTCGGACATGCCGGCACACTCGATCCGATGGCGACCGGCCTGCTGATTCTCTGCTCATCTCATTTGACCAAAAAGATTGACGCGTTCCAGGCACTTGGAAAGATATACGAGGGCAGCTTGCGCCTCGGCGCAGTAACCCCGAGCTACGACGCGGAAACGGAACCTACGGACCTGAGGCCGATCGGGGAGATTGACGAGGAACGCATTCGCAATGCCGTTGCATCTTTCACGGGAGTGATTGAGCAGCTCCCCCCGATGTACTCCGCTGTGAAGGTCGATGGCCAGCGGCTCTACAAACTTGCGCGTAAAGGTGTGGAAGTGGAGCGGCAGCCGCGATCGGTCACAATCGATGCATTCACGATTGCTACGGTTTCGCTTCCCGATGTCACCTTCGAAGTGCATTGCTCGAAAGGCACCTACGTACGCACCCTTGCACATGATCTCGGTCAGCAACTCGGCTGCGGTGCGTATCTGACGGAACTGCGGCGCACGTTCATCGGAGAATTCGCCGCAGCGGAAGCATGGAGCATAGAACAGATCGTACAGGAAGCATCCGCGCTCGGACTGCTTCGTGAACGGACACAGGAGCAAACGCGTGCAGGTCTTCCGCAGTCTTGACGCGTTTCCCCACGGACGCCCGGTGTCACTGACCCTCGGGACGTTCGACGGTGTGCATCTTGGCCACCGCCGTATTATCGAGCGGACTGTATCGACCGCCGAAGAAATCGGCGGCAGGGCGGTGCTGATGACATTCGATCCTCATCCGAGAGAGGTCATCGGCAGAAAAGGCGACCCGACGTATCTGCTGACTTCGGTGGAGGAGCGGCTCGCCCTTCTTCAGGAAACCGAGCTCGATGCATGCATCGTGCTCCCTTTTACGCGAGATCTTTCGGTGCTCGATGCATCGACGTTTTTCCAGGAATATATCGTCCGCCGCCTGCACGCAACCCGGGTGGTGGTCGGTGTGGACCATGCGTTCGGCAAAGGCCGCGCAGGGAATGCGGAGGCGTTGAAGCAGCTCGGAGAATCCCATGGCGTCGGTGTGACGGTGGTGAGCGAACTTCTGATGAACGGTGTGAAAGTCAGCAGTACAGCAATCCGCAATGTGCTCGGCCAGGGCAATGTCGGCAAAGCGTGGGATTTTCTTGGGAGGCCCTACAGCCTTTCGGGAATAGTCGTACGCGGCGAAGGTCTCGGTACACGCCTCGGCTTTCCGACGGCGAATTTAGAACTGCGGACCTCGGACAAGCTGCTGCCGAGCAACGGCGTGTACATCGTACGTGTCCGATGCAACGGACAGAGCTACGATGCGATCATGAATATCGGCCGCAGGCCGACGGTTTCAGAACAGATGCATATTTCGCTGGAAGTTCATATTTTTACTTTTTCCGGCGATTTGTACGGAATGCACATGCAAGTGGAATTGCTCGAACGTCTCCGTGAGGAGATCCGTTTCGACAGTTCCACGCAGCTTGCGGCACAGATACAATCCGACACCGAAATCGCGCTCGCGTATTTCAAACGAGAAAAAAACAGAATCAACGATTAACGCATAACTGGTACTACAAGGAGCAATACCATGCCTCTGACAAGCGAACGCAAGCAGGAACTCATCAAGAAATTCGGTGGCAATGAGAAGGACAGCGGAAAGGCCGAAGTCCAGATCGCCATTCTCACCGAAACCATCAATGGGCTTTCACCCCATTTCGACCAGAACAAGAAAGATCATCACAGTCGTCGTGGTCTTCTGAAAATGGTCGGTAAGCGCCGTCGTCTTCTCGCATACCTGCAGAAGGTTGATATCACGCGCTACCGCTCCATCGTCAAGGACCTCGAGCTGCGCAAATAATCGCGCTGTCGAAACGACAAATCAAGGGATAATTCCCAAAAGAGAACAAGGATATGATGAAGAAAAAAGAAATAGACCTCGGCGGAAGAACGCTGACGCTGGAAACGGGCCGCTTCGCGCGCCAGGCCAGCGGTGCGGTTATGATCACCCTCGGCGACACTATGGTCCTTGCGACCGTTGTGCTTGCGGATACACCAAGGGAAGGCATCGACTTCTTCCCACTCAGCTGCGAGTACCGTGAGAAAACCTCCGCTGCCGGAAAAATCCCTGGTGGTTTCTTCAAGCGCGAGGGCAAGCCCTCGGAAAAGGAGGTGCTTTCCGCCAGGCTCATCGATCGTCCGATCCGTCCCATGTTCGCGGATAATTACCGCAACGAAGTGCAGATCGTGGCCTCCGTTTATTCCTCCGATCAGGAGAATGACGGCGACGTGCTTGCAGCCACCGCGGCCTCGGCCGCGTTGATGATCGCAGGCGCCCCGTTTGAAGGACCCATCGCCGAAGTGCGCGTCGCGCGCGTCCGCGGTGAGTTCGTCATCAACCCGACCTTCAGCCAGTTGAAAGAAGCCGATCTCGAGGTTGTGCTTGCCGGTACCGAGGATTCCATTCTCATGGTCGAAGGCGAGTCGCATGAAATCAGCGAACTCGACATGCTTGAGGCCCTCAAATTCGGACACGCCTACATCGCCCAGATCTGCAAAGGCATCGGCGAATTTGCTGCCGAGGCAGGCAAGCCCCGTATGGATGTTGTCAAACCGGAACTCGCCGAAGGACTTTCCGACCGCGTGCGCACACTGTGTTACGATCGGTTGATGGAATTGGCAGGCACCGTTCTTGCCAAGGAAGAGCGTGCCAGCACGACCAAGGCGTTGTACACGGAAGTCGCCGAAGCTCTTGCCGAGGATTATCCCGAGCAGGAAGGCGCCATCAAGAACCTGGTCCACGATTTCGAAAAGGATGCGATGCGTCGCACGATTCTCGAGAAAGGGCAGCGTCTTGACGGCCGCGGCTTGACGGACGTTCGTCCCATCACCTGCGAAGTATCCGTCCTCCCGCGCGCCCACGGCTCCGCGTTGTTTACCCGCGGCGAAACACAGGCGCTGATGAGCTGTACGCTCGGAACAAAATCCGACGAACAGATCATCGACGGACTGCAGGACGAGTTCCGCAAGCGCTTCATGCTGCACTACAATTTCCCGCCATTTTCGGTAGGCGAGGTGGGCCGCTTCGGTTTCACCAGCCGCCGCGAAATCGGCCACGGAAATCTCGCGGAGCGCGCACTGAAAAACATGCTGCCCTCCGATGAGGATTTCCCGTATACCATTCGCCTGCTGTGCGACATCCTCGAATCGAATGGCTCGTCTTCCATGGCGACCGTCTGTTCTGGATCCATGGCGCTGATGGATGCCGGTGTGCCTATCAAGAAAGCGGTCGCCGGTGTTGCCATGGGCCTTATCAAGGAAGGCGACCAGGTCGCGGTGCTCACCGACATTCTTGGTAACGAGGATCATCTCGGTGACATGGACTTCAAGGTGGCGGGTACCGAGGACGGTATCACATCCTACCAGATGGATATCAAGATCAAAGGTATCAGCTTTGAAATCATGGAACGCGCCCTTCAGCAGGCACGTGACGGCCGCATGCATATTCTCGAGAAAATGAAAGAGGGGATCGGCGAAACGCGTCCGGATCTTTCCCGCTACGCGCCGCGCCTCACAACAATCTATATCCCTGTCGATCTTATCGGCGCGGTCATCGGACCGGGCGGAAAGAACATCAAGGCAATCGTCGCGGAGAGCGGAGCGGAAATCAACATCGAAGACGATGGTCGCATCATCATTGCGTCCGTGAATTCAGAAGCAAGCGAAAAGGCCGTCGATCTTATCCGCCGCATTACGCAGATGCCGGAAGCCGGTGAAATTTATACCGGCCCCGTCAAGCGTATCGCGGAATTCGGCGCCTTCGTGGAGATTCTTCCAGGTAAGGAAGGGTTGCTGCATATTTCCCAGATCGACTTCCGCCGTCTCAACACCGTTGAAGAGGTGCTGAAGGTCGGCGATGTCGTGACAGTGAAGCTGCTTCGCGTCGAAGACAACGGAAAGCTCGTGCTTAGCCGCAAGGCGCTCATGGAACCGCCCGAAGGATATGTTGAGCCGGAACCGCGTCCGAGCGACCGTGGCGGACGAGACCGAGATCGCGGTGGACGAGACCGAGACCGCGGTGGACGTGGCGGAGACCGCCGCAGCCGCTGACAGGCTGATGAAACGTGACGCCGCATAGCGGGTTTCTTGCTGTGCGGCGGAACGGTGTCTCGTCATCCAGGATTTTTCCCACTAGTTCACATGGAGACCTAAATGCCCACAGTGATTTTTTCAATCTCCTATCCGATTATCGAGGAGAAGCGAGAAGAATACCTGGAAACCGTCCGGGAGCTTAAAAACTACCTCACCAACGAACGCGGGAAAAAATATTCCGTGTTTGAAAGCAAGACGCGGCCCAATACGTTTAACGAGGTCTATTTTTGCGATTCCCTTGAGGAGTACGATGCACTTGAGGACGATGCGGATGAGATCACCGAACAGTTGATCAACCGTATTGTCGACGAGTTCATCAAGGACGGCAAAACGGAATACAAGACCCTTATCGAGTCTGTGTAGCCGAAGCGCTGTACTCAATACAGAGCTTCACAAGGCGATCCTGCACTTCACGATAGGGAGCAGGTTTTCCGATAAAATTCTGCATCAACATGACGACCGTCAACAGGCGCCCACCGGGCGCCTGAACATATCCAGACAGTGCGCTTACTCCGCGCACTGTCCCCGTTTTACCCCGGAAATATCGTGACGTGGGCTGACCGGCCATTCGGCCACGAAGCGTTCCGTCGACACCGGCAATGGCGAGGGATGTGCGATACCGGTCATACTGTGACGAAGCAGCAATCGCACGAAGTACTTTTCCAAGCGCGGCAGCCGTGACAAGGTTGTAAAACGAAATCCCTGATCCATCACGCAGCGCAATATCATCGGTTGTGATGCCGTTCCGCGCCAAAATGGAAGTCAACGCCGAAAGACCATCATTGGCTGTGACTGCAGTGTGTTTGCGCCCAGTGCCGAAACTCAATGCGCGTAGAACCGCCTCGGCGCAGAGATTATCACTTTCCTTGTTCATAACCGCAAGCACCTCGTCAAGGGGACGACGGACGCTCCCGAGCGGCAGCAGGGAAGCGGGGCTCTCCTCGAAGCGCAGCACGACACTGTCTCCAGTAATTCCCCGACGTCGAAGTTCGTCAAGAAAAAGCGATGCAACCAATTCCTGTGGCCGCCAAATACTGAATTTTTCTGTCTCGCTTTTCCCGTTGCGGAGCTTGCCCTGTATTCTGAATTCATTGCTTCTCGGAATCCGCTCGATTCGGAAACTTGTGCCGGATTTCTGGTCGTCGATGTGATAAATCTGGAAGACATCGCTTGAAGGATCGCATGTAACATCATATCCTGTAACGGATACCGTCGATTTCTTCGCGCGGATTGTAACAGTATTGCTGTTGATGGAAAATGCGCTGACGTAGGGCATGAACGGATCCGCTTCGTCGTCCCACATCCATCCGGTACCGAAGTAATCGTCGCCGAACAGGAAGCCGTCGAGCAGAAGGGTGTCAATTCGGTTGACTCCCGCGCGTTGTGCGATTTCCCCGAGTTTTTGAATATCTTGTTCGCTGAAGAGAGGATCCCCGCCACCGAGACAGACGAGCGTTCTCATTGCGGAGTCCCTGGCTGCAAGCCGGGTTTCGAAATGGAAGTCCTGCGGAAGTCCGAGGACAGCGGCAGCGGAGGTCAGGAGTTTCGCGTTTGAAGCCGGCCGCAGAAGCAGCGATTCGTTTTGCGCGAAAAGTACGGTTCCGCTGGACGCGTCGGCGACCTCGATTGCCGCCAGAGAACGGAGGAAAAGCGGTCCTTCAAGTTGTTCACTGATCGCTTTCCTGAGTGCGGAAAGTGCCTGTGCCTGCTGTGCGGAAACAGGCGACAGAGGAAGGAGAAGAATGGCGACTACTATCAGACGGAGTTTCATGCGCATTCGGATTGTCATACAGATCGTTATTGCAGGCTTGTCTTTTTTGCTCCTGCAGGGGATGTTCCTGGAGGTACGCGGTGATCAATTTCGGGGACGGCACGAATCGAGAGCAACCGTGGTGGCATCCGACAGTCTGGAATTTGCCGGTTTCGCACAGGCCCTGAGCCCGATCTTTTCGCCGGAGAAAATCGCCACCATACTATCAAATCTCCCACCGAAGTGCAAAATCTTTGGCTTCGACATTGGCGAATACTCAGGCGACGATGGCATGGATGTCGTTCTCTCCGCCATGCACGACGGAGCGGCGCGAAAATCAATGGACGTTTATTTTTTCCTGAATGACGGCTCCCGTTTCCGTTTGCTGCGCACGCTGCAGCGGCGCTATGTTCTCGAGCCCATAGAAGTCGGTTTCGCTATTGAAGCGGGGGTCTGCTTCGTGACAGAGAAAACAGGGGAGTATGCGTGGCGGATCACTGGTTATACCGCCGGTGACGGGACCTTCCGGCGTGTGTCTGAGTGGACTACCAACAGGATGCGCACTGGCGGCAGGGAGACCAACGTCGGGTATGAACGCAGCTTTTCTTACGAAACCCTGATTGCGGACGAACATTACTACGGCAGCAACAGCAACCGCACGTTCATCCGTCAGAAGTATTACGATTTGCCCGTGTATCCGGCCGATCTGAGTCTCCCCGATGGGATGCGGTCCATGATCGGAGATTCGAGCGGATTGATGATTGCGAGCGGTGGGAGTTCATGGTACGGTCCTGATGACTGCAGCATCTTCTGTTCGGCACAGTACGACAGCAGCACTGTAACATTCAGAATACGCGCGCACGACGACCGCCTTTTGTATCATGCCTGGGCCGATTCCGCCGATCATCTTGATCTCTTGTTCGATCTCAGCCGACGTAACCGCATACGTCCGGACGGGACGCCGCAGACATACGCACCGGCGACACAATTCGGTATTCGCATTATCATGGGAGATGGGGGAATGCGCACGCCGGTTGTCGAACTACTGGGCGAAGCTGTCGCGAAGCGATTCGGCGACGCGGTCTCTGTCACGACGGTTCCCGATGCCGCGGAATTCCAGACCTACACATTCACTGTTCGGGTGCCATTGGCACTGTTCACGAATGGAGCTGCGCTGCAGCCGACCGGCTTCGTATGCGTGTACCATGACGTCGACCATGATGGAATGCGGCAATGGGCTTCGCTTGCCGCCACGGCCCGGGAATATATTCCCGGTAATCCCACGACATATGGGATGCTGCATTTCATCAGCGATCCCGTCGCAGAGTACGAATGGGAAAATCTTCGGGTGATCAAGCTCGCCGAACAGTTGCAGCGAGCGGGCATCATTCCATGATTATGCCACATCGGTGCTGCGGCGTTTCTTGCCTTGTTTGAACATGGCAAATCGCGTAAATTTATTTTTTATATGAAACAGCACATTCTATCATGACCGGCTTCGTCTTCACGTTTTCTCTGTTCTGCACCGCGATCCTCAACTCGGATCCCGCGGTGCTGCAGCGTGCGGAACTTGCTGCCGTCAGGCAGATCATCGAAGCGGTCATTCCGGAAGCGCGGCTGCACCGCTCGCTGCGCAGCAGGCAGACGCAGCCCCTGCTTTCGAAATCCCTTCCCGACAACCCATGGCCTTCCATCCTTCCGTCGCAGCGCCGCTGTGATGAGAATTCGGTGCGCTTCGCGCCGGCCCGCAAACATCTGAACGCACGCCCGATTCGCGCGCCGTCTGCATGGTGATCGTTCACCGGACCAAACCGCATTCCCATCAATTTCACAGGAACGATTACTCATGATGAATCTCATTTCCCGCTTCTTTGGCGGGGGCAAGCACGATCGTGACGTCAAGGATGTCATGCCCATCGTCGAAGAAATACACAAGTACTATGAACCCCTCCAGTCGCTGACCGATGATGAACTCCGTGCAAAGACGCAGGGCTTCCGCGACAGGATCGCCGAAGCAACCCGGGGGATAGAAGAAGAGATCGAAGCGATCCTCACCGAATTGCGCGAGGACAAGGAAAACACGGATCGTGACGCCCTGCATGAAAAACTGAAAACACTGCGTACGGAACTGCACGAAACGAGTGAAGACGTGCTCGATGAAATTCTTCCCGAAGCGTTCGCGGTGGTCAAGGACACGTGCCGCCGTCTCGTCGGGCATGAATACATGGTTGTGGACAACAAGGTTGTCTGGAACATGGTGCCCTTCGACGTCCAGCTCATCGGAGGCATTGCGATACACCACGGCAAAATCGCTGAAATGGCCACGGGAGAGGGGAAAACTCTCGTCGCCACGCTCCCGGTGTTTCTCAACGCACTCACGGGGAAAGGCGTGCACCTGGTAACGGTCAACGACTACCTCGCCCGTCGCGACAGCGAGTGGATGACGCCGGTGTACGCGTTCCACGGCTTGACGGTCGGCTGCATTCAAAACGACATGAGTCCGCAGCAGCGCCGGGAAATCTATGGCATGGACATCACCTACGGCACCAACAACGAATTCGGTTTCGATTACCTGCGCGACAACATGGTGATCGATTCGAGCGAGATGGTGCAGCCCGAGCATAACTTCGCCATCGTCGACGAAGTCGATTCCGTGCTCATCGATGAAGCGCGTACGCCGCTGATCATCAGCGGCCCGGTGGGCGATACCGACCACAAGTTCGATGAAATGAAACCCCGCGTCGACCGCATTCTCAATGCGCAGAATGCGTTCGTGGCCAAGATTCTCGCCGATGCCGAGCGCCTGATGAAGGAAGGCAAACGCGAGGAAGCCGGTGTGCTGATCTACCGTGCGCAGCGCGGTCTGCCGAAAAACAAGAAGCTGCTCAAGATCCTCAGCGATCCGGAAAACGAAACGCTGATGCAGAAGACGGAAAACGTCTATCGTGCCGACAATGCGCGTCGCATGCCCGAGATCATCGACGAACTCTATTTCTCCATCGACGAGAAAACGTATATCGTCGACCTCACCGAGAAGGGACGGGCCTTCCTCGCACCTTCGAAGGAAGAGATCGATTTCTTTGTGCTGCCGGATATCGCCTCGGAACTCAGCGCACTCGAAGGACTCGGTCTCGATCCGAAGGAATTGCTGCTTGAGAAGGACAAGCTGCAGTCGGTGTACGCTGAACGTAGCGACCGCATCCACACCGTGCACCAACTCCTGAAGGCCTTCTGCCTCTATGAGAAAGACGTGGAATATGTCGTGCAGGACGGCAAGGTGATGATCGTCGATACGTTTACCGGACGCATTCTCCCGGGCCGCCGTTACTCCGAGGGACTGCACCAGGCCATCGAGGCCAAGGAAAACGTGAAGGTGGAGGGCGACACGCAGACACTCGCCACGATTACCCTGCAGAACTACTTCCGCCTGTACAAGAAGCTTGCCGGAATGACGGGTACTGCAGAAACCGAGGCCGGTGAGTTCTACGAAATTTACAAACTTGACGTCATGGTCATCCCGACGAACCAGCCAATCGTGCGAAACGATGAGGAAGACCATATCTACAAGACCCGGCGTGAGAAGTACAATGCCGTGATCGATTACATCGAGGAGTGCCGCTCCAACAGGCAACCCACGCTCGTCGGTACGACCAGCGTGGAAGTGTCGGAAACGCTTTCGCGCATGCTCAAGCGACGCGGCGTGCCGCACAGCGTGCTCAACGCCAAACAGCACCGCCACGAAGCGGAGATTGTCGCAAATGCCGGACTCCCCGGAGCCGTGACCATCGCGACGAACATGGCGGGCCGCGGTACCGACATCAAGCTCGGACCGGGTGTCAAGGAGGCAGGCGGTCTCGTTATCATCGGCACCGAACGCCACGAAGCGCGCCGTATCGACAGGCAGCTGCGAGGGCGCGCCGGCCGCCAGGGTGATCCGGGCAGTTCCCGTTTCTATCTGTCCCTGGAAGATGATCTGATGCGACTGTTCAAGTCCGACCGCATCGCTTCCGTGATGACGCGTCTCGGTGTCGAAGAAGGCGAGGTGATCAAGCACAGCATGATCACAAAATCCGTCGAGCGCGCCCAGAAAAAGGTCGAGGAAAACAACTTCGGCATTCGCAAGCGGCTGCTCGAATACGACGATGTCATGAACCAGCAGCGCACGGTGATTTATTCACGACGCAAGCAGGCGCTGATCGGCGAGAATCTCAAGGACGAAATTCTCGAGATGGTAGACCAGTATGCAGAGGACATCGCCAATCAGCATTGGGAAGCCGGGGACATGGACGCGTTACGCGAGGAAGTGCGCCGCAATCTCGTTGTAGACCTTGATCTCGACCGGGAACGTGTGAGCATTTCCGGGGCGCCTGAACTCCGCGACCAGATCGTGAAAAATGCGGTCGACTTCCTTCGCAGAAAGGAGGAGCAGCTCGGCCAGAACCTGATGCAGCAGCTGATGCGCATGGCCATCCTGCAGGTGATCGATCTTCGATGGAAAGAGCATCTCCGCGAGATGGACGACCTGAAGGAAGGTATCCATATGCGGGCGTACGGACAAAAGGATCCGCTTATCGAATATAAACGCGAAGCGTTCGATCTGTTCGTGCAGATGCTCGGCATGATCAACCGCGAAGTGCTTGGTATGGTCTTCCGGCTCTATCCCGTGCAGGAGCAGATGCCGCAACGTCCCCGCGGGCCGAGAATTTCCGACCTCGTCACCAGCCATCAGTCTTCCGAAGGCATGGGATTCAGCGGCAACCAGCCGGCGATCCCCGGTCACGAAGCACCCTCGGAAGCCACGGCAGGGAAGCGGCAACCGATACGGGTAGAGAAACGCCCGGGTCGGAATGACCCCTGTCCCTGTGGAAGCGGGAAGAAATACAAGAACTGCCACGGAGAGTAACATGTTCGGGCAACCCGGGCGTTGTGGAAAAGTCGGGTGAGTGCGATCATGCAACCGATGCGCGCATGGACAAAACCTTGTCCTTCCTGCGGCGTGGATAATTTCACGCTTCAGCTGCGCTGCAGCGATTGCGGCGCGTACGTACGAGACCGCGTCCCCGCACTCGACCTGTTTTCGACGCTCTGGGGCATGCTCGAGCAGCCGACGGCCACTGCGCTGCGCATCGGGCGAAGCGAGCAGAAGAATTACACGCATCTGCTGTTTGCCCTTTGTGGTCCACTGTTTTTTGCCGCAATGCTGTTTGTCGCGCGTGTTGGCGACACGACAATGCCCTTCGGCTACCTTCTGCTCGGCGTCGTCGCGGTTGGACCCGTGCTGGGGCTGCTGCTTCTGGCGGCAGCATCGCTTCTGCAGCGCTTGCTTTTTCGTCTGTTTTTCGGAGTGATTCTGCGGTATCGCGAAACTGCTGCATGGGTTGCCTGGAGTCTGACGCCCATGATGTGGGCCTCCGTGATCGTGTTTCCGATTCAGCTCAGCGTTTTTGGACTCATTCTGTTCTCTACGAATCCTGCACCGTGGCAGCTTCTGCCGCTTCCGTTCTGGATGCTCGGAATACTGAGCATGATTTCCGTGATATGGAGCCTCCTGCTGTTGCCGTTGGGATTCCGTGTCCATGGTCCGTCGTATAAATCGATTCTGATTCAACAAGTGCCGCTTTGGCTGTTCCTCGCCATCATGGTGCTTGTCGGAGCCGAACTTTTGCGGGCTTTCGCATAGCACCACGTCACACCGGAGATATGCATGTCCTTCATCGATGAAAAAATCACCTCGCTGCATAACGGGCTCGTCGTCTCCTGCCATGTGGATGAAGAGGAGAAGGAAGCGATGCCGGAGCTCCTCGCCTATTTCGTCCGCGCCGCCGAACGGGGAGGGGCAGTCGGCATTCGCATCGAAGGTATCGAGAACGTGCGCAGTATACGCCCCCGCACCGGCTTGCCTATCATCGGCTTCACGCAGGGGAGTTATGAAGACGGTTCTGCGCTGATCACCGCGGGCATGAACGACGTGGAAGCGCTGCTCGAAGCGGGGGCCGACATTATCGCGATCGATGGCACCAAGCGGAAACGGCCTGACGGCAGCGATGGCTTCCTGTTTTTCGAGCAAGTACGGAAACGTTTCAAGGCACTGCTCTGGGCCGATGTGGCCACGTTCCGCGAAGGCATTCGTGCGGCGGAGAGCGGTGCGGATTTGGTCGCGACGACGCTCGCCGGCTATACGCCCGGCACACAGACAAGCGACTATCACACTCCGGATTTCGCGTTGATACATGAGCTTTCGAAATCCTTGACCATTCCGGTCATCGCCGAGGGCAGAATCTGGAATCCCGAACATGCCGCGGAGGCGATTGCGCTCGGTGCGCACGCCGTGGTGGTCGGATCGGCAATCACGCGTCCCCACATCGTGGCGCAAATGTTCACCAACGCCCTCAAGGTGCCGCATCACCACCAGCATTGAGAAAGGCGAAAGGGGGGACCGAGGAGCGGTGGGTATTATTTTCCCGGATTCCTGCTTGAGTTTCGCACGGGGGAGGCGTATTTTAGAAACGATGTTTCGAGCTAAATCAATTTGCTGGAAACACTATCAGGGCAACCAGCCGCTTTGCTGCCGAGGCAGGAGGCAGCGTGGCGCCAGATGACACACGAACGAAATCTGTACCCATAATTTTTTTAATGGAGGCATATTAACATGCAGCATGTTCTTGGAACCTTCCTCCTGCTCCTTCAGGAAGCCGGTGACAATTCTGGCGTCATCAATTATCTGATTGAAAAATTCAATCAGGGTGGCGGATTCATGTGGCCGATTCTCGCATGCCTGGTCCTCGGCCTCGCATTCGTGATCTTCAAATTCATCTCCATCTCTCGCGCTTCCGTCAACACGAAGAAGTTCATCGTCGACGTCAAGAAGGGTCTTGACGAAGGCGGCGTTGAGCGCGCGATCGACGTATGCTCAAAGAGCAGCGGTTCCATCGCCAGCGTGTTCCAGGCCGGTCTCATGCGTGCCGATGAAGGTATCGAGGCAGCCGAGAAAGCCGTCATCAGCTATGGCTCCATCGAGATGTCCTTTCTCGAGCGCGGCATGATCTGGCTCTCGACCTTTATCTCGATCGCCCCGCTTCTCGGCTTCACCGGAACGGTACAGGGAATGATCCAGGCCTTCGATTCCATTGCCGCTGCGAAGAACATTTCCCCGGAAATCGTTGCGAGCGGTATTTCCGTCGCTCTGCTTACGACCCTGTTTGGTCTTCTCGTGGCCATGATTCTCCAGGTATTCTACAACTACTTCGTTTCCCGCATCGACAAACTTGTCGTGGAAATGGAAGAAAGCTCGATCGAACTCATCGATTCGCTCGTCATGCTCCAGAGAGGAAAGAAGGTCAGCAAATAAGCCATCTTCCTTTTTTCATCCAACTCCGAAGGAGTATTTCACATGTTTCGAAAGAGAAAGAAACCGCCTGTTGAAATCCCCACCAGCTCGATGGCGGACATTTCCTTTCTGCTGCTGTTGTTCTTCCTGGTGACCACGACGATCGATATCGACACCGGCATTGATCTCGTGCTGCCGCCTTGGGTGGATAATGCGGAGCAGGTGCAGGTGAAGTCCGACAACATCGCGAACCTCCTCGTCAATGAGGTGGGAGATGTGCTCCTCGATGAAAAGATCATCGGCATACCCCAGATCAAACCGGAAATCATCGCCCGCATCAAGGCCAATCCGAAGCTGATCATCAGCTATAAAACCGTCCGCGATACGCCGTACAATATCTACATCAGCGTGATGGACCAGCTCAAACTGGCCTACCGCGCTCTGCGCGACGAGTACTCGAAAGAGAAATTTGGCGTCCCGGCCGAAGAAGCCACCGAAGAGCAAATCCAGGAAATTCGCAAGGCGATTCCCCAGCGTATCTCCCTTGCTGAACCGACCCAGGCAGAAGGGTAATCAAGCAGGAGCAGCCCGCAGATGAAATTTCAGAAAAAAATAGCGCAGACACAGCAGACGATTCCGACCGCGTCTCTGCCTGACATCATTTTCATGCTTCTCATCTTCTTCATGGTTACGACCGTGCTCAGGGAAGTGGATGTCCAGGTACAGTACACGCTACCGGAAGCCGTGGCGCTGGAAAAAATCGACAACAAGCGACTGCTGTCTTATATCTGGATCGGGAAAGACGAACGCATCCAGATCGATGATTCCATTCTCCCCGTCGGTGCGATCAGCGATATCGCATATCAGAAGCGCATGAACAATCCGAATATTATCATGTCTCTGCGCATCGACAAGGGGTCCAGAATGGGTATCGTCAGCGACGTGCAGCAGGAACTGCGCCGTGCCGATGCTTTGCGCATCAATTATTCGGCGCTCGTCAAGATGTGACCAGACCGTATTTCAATGTAAAAAGGCAAGCGTCACGACGGCGTTTGCCTTTTTCATTTTTCCTCAATCGCTAACGTATCGCAAGCGCGGATCTGCCATGGAGGCGGAAACTCCTCTGACTTGCGATGCCTGGAGAATCGGAGTGCAGGAACATACGCCATTCGCTGACGCCTTGGCAAAGCTGGAATTCGCGCGTCTGCGCAGCCATATCGCAGGACATTGCGCTACGCTCTTTGGTCAGGAACGCATAGAGAAGTTGACGCCGTCGCCTATGTTCGCGCTCGTGCGCGACGAACTCGCGCGCGTCGACGAAATGCATGCTCTCATTGACGCCGACGATGCTCCGCCGCTCGAATCGCTCGACGACATGCGCCCCGCGCTGCATCGCGCCGCGAAGGCCGGCAGTATGATCGCCTCAGAGGATTTTCTCGAAATCCTCCACCTGCTTGTCACCGGTCGAAAGCTGAAAGCCTTCTTCGCGAAGCGGAGCGAACGTCTTGCGCTGCTCGCTCAGCTTGCCAGCGAACTCCATGAAGACAAGATGCTCGAATTTCATATAGACCGTGTCGTCGATCAGGAGGGGAAGGTCAAGGACAATGCGAGCAAGGAACTGCGCAATCTGCGCCGTGAGATCATCGAAAAAAGCGGCCAGTTGCGCCGGCGCATGGAAGCGATTCTCAAACGCGTCTCGGAAGACGAAATAGTGATGGAGGAACTCGTCACCATGCGCGACGGCCGCATGGTCTTGCCTGTGAAAACAGAGTACAAACGCCAGATCCAGGGCTTCATACACTCGTCCTCGGCATCGGGCCAAACGGTGTATATCGAGCCGACCGAGACACTCGACCTCAACAATGAAATCCGCGACCTTCAGTTTGCCGAGATTCGCGAGGTGGCGGCGATTCTCACCGACTTGACCGACAGGCTTCGCGCTGCAGTGCAGCCGCTGCTGCGTTCCGTGGAACTCGTAGGCGAAATAGACAGTCTCTACGCGCGCGCGCGCTACGGAAATGCAGTTCTCGGTGCGTGTCCGCATGTCAAGCTCGAAGGTTCGCTCGTCCTCGAGCATGCAAGGCATCCGCTGCTCCTTCTGCATAAAAAAATGAAGGATGTTGTTCCGCTGGATATCACGCTTGGCGAAGAAGCCACGACCATCATTATCACCGGTCCGAACGCCGGCGGAAAGAGTGTGACCATGAAAACCGTTGGCCTTCTGGTGCTCATGGTCCAGAGTGGCATTCCTGTTCCCTGCGATGCGAAGAGCGAATTCCCGATGTATACCGACGTGCATGTCGACATCGGAGACGAACAATCCCTGGAAAATGATCTGAGTACCTTCAGTTCGCACATTAGCCGTCTGGCGCGTATCGTCAGCACCGCACGCGCGAAGTCACTCGTACTGATTGATGAAATCGGTACCGGGACTGACCCCTCTGAAGGCAGCGCTCTCGGAGCCGCCATCCTTGAACGTCTGACGCAAGCACGGGCGCATGTCATCGCCACGACACACCACGGCATGCTCAAGGCCTTTGCGTACGAGCAGGCAGACATGCAGAACGCTGCAATGGAGTTTGACTTGCAGACGCTCGAGCCGACGTACGTTTTTCGCTCGGGCTTGCCCGGCAGCAGCTATGCCTTCGAAATCACGCGGCGTCATGGGATGGACCCTGCCATCATCGAACGGGCAAGGGAGATCGGCGGCACGCAGTCAGATGCGCTGGAGCAGTTGCTGGCCGAGGTGGAACGGCAATCACAGGAACTCGGAATACGTTTGAGGCGCACCGAGCAGCAGGAAGATAAATTCAACCAGCTTTCGACTGAATACGATCAGAAACTGAAGGCGATGAAACAGGAGGGCAAGGAGTTCAAACGACAGTCGCTTGAGCAGGCGGAACGCATCCTCCACGATGCCAATGCCGCAGTGGAGGAAGCGATTCGGGGCATACGCGAGGAGCAGGCTTCGAAAGAAGCCATCCGCCGGGCGCATGATCGCGTAGAGAAAAGTCGCTCCGAGGTGAGGGAACAGCTCAGCGAATTGCTTCCCGTAGCTCATCGTGACGAGAGTCCGAGCGCAGAGATCCATTCCGGGGACGAAGTCGCGATGCGCGACAACCCACAGACCAAAGGCATCGCACTGGCGGATCCTGAGCGGGGCAAGGTGGAAGTGGCGTTCGGGTCACTCCGTATGAGTGTCGATCTCGCCCGACTGCAGCGTGTTGTCCAACCCGCGGAACGGGAGCATGCTTCCATCCAGCATATCGAAGAGCCTTTGGAAAAGAATGAAATCGATGTCCGGGGCATGTATGGCGACGACGCCATCCGGGAAATCGATCGATTTCTCTATCAGGCCTGGTCGTCCGGACTCAAGCGTGTGGACATCATTCATGGAAAGGGCACGGGGGCGCTGCGGCAGCGTGTGCAGGCGTATCTTCACGACATCCCGTTTGTGGAGCAGTACGCTCTGGCGGAGTGGAATGAGGGCGGTTCGGGCATGACCAAGGTCTTTTTCAAGAACGATTGATTTTTCACGATTTACATTCCTTGCGAATAGGACGCTGATTCCGTATTATTTGCGCGGAACACAAGAGCCACCTTTTCGACAAGTAGTGAACACACCTATTCGATCCCTCCTTATCGCGAATAGAGGGGAAATTGCCGTACGCATCCTCCGGGCCTGTAAAGAGCTCGGTATTCGGACGGTCGCCGTCTATTCCGAGCCCGATGTCAATGCTCCGCATGTGCTGCATGCGGATGAAGCCTACTGTATCGGACCCGCCCCTTCGCGCGAGAGCTATCTCCGCATGGATGCCATCATTGAAACAGCAATCACCGCTGGTTGCGACGCCATCCATCCCGGGTATGGATTCCTCTCTGAGAATGCCTCCTTCGCGCGCGCCGTGGAGGAAGCCGGACTTCGCTTCATCGGTCCTCCTGCCAGTGCAATAGAAATAATGGGCGACAAGACCTCAGCCCGTACGCTGATGATTCAGCGCGGGGTCCCCGTCGTGCCCGGAACGGAAAGCGCGGTCACCTCGGTCGAGGACGCGCAGCGCATCGCGCTTGAAGTCGGCTATCCCGTCCTTCTGAAAGCTGCGGCGGGAGGCGGCGGCAAGGGCATGCGTGTCGTCGACGACCCCGCCAACCTGGCGAAATCCCTTGAGTCGGCACAGAACGAAGCGCGCTCTGCCTTCGGCGATGATCGCGTGTATATAGAAAAATTTGTTCTGCAGCCGCGGCATATCGAGATCCAGGTGCTTTCGGACGCGCATGGTCATCATCTCTATCTTGGGGAGCGAGAATGCTCGATCCAGCGGCGGCATCAGAAAGTCGTTGAGGAGGCGCCGTCGGTCATTGTGGACGCTGAACTGCGGGCCCGCATGGGACAAGCCGCCACGGAAGCGGCAGCTGCCTGTGGCTATGTCAATGCGGGGACGATCGAGTTTCTCGTCGACAGCGACAGGAATTTCTATTTCCTGGAAATGAATACACGCCTGCAGGTAGAGCATCCCGTTACAGAAATGGTTACCGGTATTGATCTCGTGAAAATGCAGATCCTCATTGCCGAAGGGAAGCCGCTTCCTTTTTCGCAGGATGACATTCGCATCAACGGTCATGCAATCGAATGCCGCATTTGCGCCGAGGACGTGCGCAGCAATTTCCTCCCTGATACAGGCGTGCTGTCGCACTATCGTCCACCGCAGGGGTTTGGTGTCCGCGATGATTCCGGCGTTGCCGAAGGGAGCGAAATCTCCATCCACTACGACCCGATGTTCGCCAAACTCGTCGTGTGGGGCATGGATCGCGAAGATGCGATCGGAAAAATGCGCCGCGCA
Organism: Bacteroidota bacterium; assembly: GCA_014860565.1. GTDB lineage: Bacteria > Bacteroidota > Ignavibacteria > SZUA-365 > SZUA-365 > SZUA-365. The sequence goes on along the minus strand of JACZJN010000162.1, from coordinate 163,410 downwards.
CTGGACGAGTACGTAATCGACGGTGTCGAGACCACCATCCCGTTCTGCCGTTACGTGATGGATCACCCGAAATTCAACGACGGGGATTTCCAGATCGATTTTGTTCAGAAGTATTTTAGGCCTGAATATCTGCGTCGTCCGACCGATGACGAACAGATCGCCGCGGTCCTCGCCGCGGTCTTTGCCGAGGAAGGCAAGGGGACGGTTGTGGACAAGCAGCAAACCGACGGCGATGACGCGCCGCAGAGCTGTTCACCCTGGAAGCTACGGCACCGATATGGAGGCGAGCGATGAAACGAAAATTCACCGCACGGATCGAAGGGAAGGAATTCACCATCGAGCATGCCGAAGACGGACAATTCACCGTCAATGGGAAAATCATTGACGTAACGCGCGTGTTCGCGGGAGACCGGCAGCACCTGCGCATCGGCGCCCGTAGCTTCGATGTCTCCTCGCTCCGCAAGGAGGAGGACGATATCGGGAGCTATCACATTCTGCTCAACGGGATGAGCCTCCACGTCGAGCTCGAGGATGAGCGCGCGGCGCTGCTGAAGAGCCTGGGAGGAGAAAAGACCACCAAGGTCCATTCAGCCGTTCTCCGTTCGCCGATGCCGGGAAAAATTTCCCGACTGCTGGTGAGCGAGGGAGAATTGATCGAGGCAGGGCAGGGAGTCTTGATTCTTGAAGCCATGAAAATGGAAAATGAAATAAAAGCCCCGGCTGCGGGCATCGTAAAAGCAGTGCGAGTATCGGAATCTGAAGCAGTGGAGAAAAACGCCATTCTTATAGAAATCTCGTGATTTGCTCAACTATTCGGAGGTCGTTTTGAGAAAACGTCTACTGATATCAGCGATTCTGCTCTGCAGTTTCGTCATGTCCTCTGCAGCCTTTGCGGGCGGATTCCAGCTCAATGAGCACGGGGCACGCGCCATGGCGCAAGCCGGCGCATTCGCCGCCCGTGCAAATGACCCTTCCGCCATCTTCTTCAATCCCGCCGGACTTTCCTTCCAGCGTGGAGCACACCTCATGGCTGGCGCGACTCTGATTACACCGAGTTACTCCTACTATGGACCCAGCAACCTCAACTCAAACGAGCAGTGGGACATGGAAACCAAGATGTTCTATCCGCCCAACCTGTATCTCACGAATACCTGGACGGACGGTATGCTCAAGGGGCTCGCGGTCGGCATCGGCGTAACGACGCCGTATGGTCTCGGAACGGAATGGGAAGATAATTGGGTAGGACGTGCCGTGACGCGAGAGATCGAACTGCAGACATTCTATGTCATGCCCACGGTTTCGTACGCATTCAACGATTTCATCTCAGTCGGCGCCGGCTTGAATATCGTGTTTTCCAATGTGACGCTTCGCCGCGCGGTGACGAACTTCGAGCCCACCATGGACCTCGAACTCGAAGGCACGGGGAATACCGCGATCAGTTGGAATGCCGGTGTCATGTTCAGGCCGCTTGAGAATGTTTCGCTCGGTTTCACCTATCGCGCGGAGACCAAGCTGGAGTTCGAAGGAACTGCAAACTTCCATCCACCCGCATCTCTCGAACCGCTTTTCCCGGGCGGCGATGTGAAGACAGGCATCAACCCGCCCGCGACATGGTTTGCCGGCGTGGCATGGTCGCCGGTCGATAATTTTGATCTCGAGTTCGATTTCCAGGGCATTCAGTGGTCTTCTTACGACAAGCTGACGATTGATTTCGTCACCGACGCACAAAACACGCCTGGCGTGAAGCAGGACGACGTCACGTCGGCCAAAGACTACGAGGATACGTGGATTGCACGCTTTGGCATGGAGTATCGTCTGACCGGCACGGGGCTCGCGTTACGCGCAGGGTATTTTTATGATAAAAATCCCGTACCGGATAAAAGCCTTGAGCCGCTGCTTCCCGATGCCGATCGCCATGGCCTGAATATCGGCATCGGTTTCGACGTACTGTCGAGCATTACACTCGATGCGGCTTACCTGCACCTGTTCTTCCTTGACCGCGTCACGGAAGCCACCAGCTATCCCGGCGGCGCCTATCTCGATGGACGCTACACCGGTACAGCGGATCTCTTTGCTTTCAATATTTCCTACGCGTTTTAAAGGAGCACCGTCATGAAAAAATCCTTGAATCTGTTTTGGATAATGACTTGCGCGGTCCTTCTTCTGAGCGCATGCACTGAGGATAATCCCGTCGGAGATCCCAACATGGGATCCGTCGACGCGACGACCTACGTCGCGATCGGCAACAGTCTCACGGCGGGCTACCAGTCCGGCGCCCTTTTTGAAGAAGGGCAGCTGTACAGCTATCCCAATCTTCTCGCCAAGCAACTCGGTTCCGTGGGATTCGAACAGCCACTGATGCCGTATCCCGGCACCGGCGAATTGCGTATCCTTCAGACACTCTCGCCTTCGGCGGTGATCATTTCGAATGGAATCACTCAGAGCATCCCCACCAACGCAACGCTGGCGCGTCCGTTCAACAATCTCGGCCTCCCGGGCGCGATCGTTTTTGATGCCATCGACGAGTCCGATATCCTGACGCGCGCACAGCAGCGCTCCAATCCGTTCTACATGTTCATCATGCGCGATCAGAACCTCGGCAAGTCGCTTGTCGATCAGGCGATCGCATTGAATCCCACGCTGCTCACATTCTGGCTCGGGAACAATGATGTTCTTGGCTACGCCACATCCGGCGGCGTCAAGGGCACGAATACAGGAGTCGGCGGAGACCCGCCATACACGATGCCCACGGAGCGCGCGATTTTCCAGCAGGTCATTCAGGCCGCATTCGCGAAGCTCAAGGCCTCGTTGCCGAACACCAAGGTGCTCGTTGCGAATATTCCGAACGTGACTTCCGTGCCGTTCTTCACAACCGTACCCCGCAGCGTTCCCAATCCGACCAATCCCACGCAGATGCTCAACATCTACTACCGGAACAAAGCCGGGAACGTCGGTATCGTCGGTGAAAACGATTATGTGCTGCTCACCGCGCAGGAACAGCTGCAGAAAGGTATTGGACTCACACCAAACGCGCCATTGGCATCCCAGTTCGTTCTCGACAATGCCGAGGTATCCGTTACACTGCAGGCGGTGACCGATTTCAATAATATCCTGCAGACGGAAGCCGAGCGAAACGGATTTGCCCTGGTCGATGTCAACGGCCTGCTGAACGATATTCAGGCGAACGGATATAGTGCCGCCGGTGATGAGTTTACGACGGCGTTCATCTCCGGTGGACTCTTCAGTCTTGACGGCGTTCATCTGAGCAGTCGCGGAAGTGCTGTCGTCGCAAACAAATTCATCGAGACGATGAACAATGCATACAGCGCCAACATCCGCTACATTCCGTTTTACAATATCCCTGGCATTGCGGCGCCCGTCACCGTCGGCACCGGCAAACGCGGCGCCTTCCGCTGGACGCTTGATATGCAGTTCCCGACCGAAAACCTGCATGGCATTTTTGGTGTGAAATAGACCACACGCTCCCTCCGCGATTCACAACCCGCGCGTCCCTCAAAGGATGCGCGGGTTTTTTGTGAAGGGATTCTCCCCGCTGATTCGTATTTTTAAAGACTGAAAGCAGTATCGCTTTCACCCCGATCTCATCCGCACGAAATTTCGGAGCCTCCATGCATACGGAACCTGCAGTCACCATTGAAATCGCACGGGATCTCGGTCTCACGGACGAAGAATACCGGATGGTGCTCGACTATCTCGGCCGCACTCCCACTTACACCGAGCTTGGCATGTACAGTGTCATGTGGAGCGAGCATTGCTCGTACAAGAACTCGATCGCCGTGCTCAAGACGCTGCCGCGGAGCGGCGGAAGGCTGCTTGTGAATGCGGGAGAGGAGAATGCGGGACTGGTTGACATCGGCGACGGACTCGCGGTTGCCTTCAAGATCGAAAGTCACAACCATCCGTCCGCCATCGAACCGTTTCAGGGCGCGGCGACCGGGGTGGGCGGCATTCTTCGCGACATCTTCACGATGGGCGCGCGTCCCATTGCCGCTTGCGATTCACTTCGATTCGGCGATCCCGACAATCCCCGCGTGCAGTACCTTGTCAAGGGCGTCGTGCATGGCATCGGTCATTACGGTAATTGCTTCGGTGTGCCGACCGTGGCGGGTGAAATTTATTTCGATTCGTCCTATCAGGGCAATCCGCTTGTCAACGCAATGGCTGTCGGTATCGTCAAGCACGGCGAAACGGCCACCGCCACTGCAGAGGGCGAGGGAAATCCGGTGATGATCGTCGGTTCCTCCACGGGACGCGACGGTATACATGGCGCCACGTTTGCTTCTGTTGACTTGAGTGCGGATTCCGAATCGAAGCGACCCTCGGTACAGGTCGGCGATCCGTTTACGGAAAAGCTGCTGCTCGAAGCCACGCTCGAAATCATTCGCGAAGACCTCATCGTAGGAATACAAGACATGGGGGCAGCGGGTATTACATGCTCCTCATGCGAAATGTCGGCCAAGGGGAAGAGCGGCATGCGTTTGAATCTCGATCTCGTACCGATACGAGAAGAAGGCATGTCAGCCTATGAGATCCTGCTATCCGAATCACAGGAGCGCATGCTGGTCGTCGCCAGGAAGGGGAATGAACAACGCGTGAAGGAGATCTTTGAAAAATGGGATCTGCACGCCGTTACGATCGGGACGGTCACCAGCGACGGCATGGTGACGATAGAGCGGGACGGGGAAGTGAAGGCAGTTGTTCCCGCTGACAGTCTCGCGCTCGGCGGAGGCGCTCCGGTGTACATCCGCGAAACACGGCGTCCGGATTATCTTGATATGACCATGGCGTTCCGCATGGAGTCTATTCCCGTTCCACCAGACGCCGGGAAAGTTCTGATGCACTTGTTGTCAACTCCGAATATCTCGTCGAAACGCTGGGCCTACGAACAGTATGATACTTCCGTGCGCACGAATACGGCACAGGGACCCGGCGGCGATGCCGCCGTGATCCGCGTCAAGGATACGCGTCGGGCGCTCTCGATCAAAACGGATTGCAACGGACGCTATGTCTATCTTAATCCCCGTCGCGGCGCACAGATCGCCGTTGCGGAGGCGGCGCGCAACGTGGTCTGCACTGGTGGACAGCCTCTCGCGATCACCAACTGTCTGAATTTCGGCAACCCCTACAAGCCCGATGTCTACTATCAGTTCAAGGAAGCCTGCGCGGGTATGGGGGAAGCATGCCGTCTGTTTGAAACGCCCGTCACCGGCGGTAATGTCAGCTTTTACAATGAGAATCCGATTGGGGCGGTGTATCCCACGCCGGTGATCGGCATGCTCGGTCTGATAGAGGATATCGACCACATCACGCAGGCCGGCTTCCATACGGAAGGCGATCGCATTATCCTCCTGGGAACGAATCATAACGAGATAAACGCGACGGAGTATCTCTCGTCGTGGCACGGCATCGTCGGTGGAGACGCTCCCTACCTCGATCTCGATGAGGAGCATCGTCTGCATGGCATGCTGCTCGAAGCAATCCGTACCGGTCTCGTGCGCAGCGCACACGATGTCTCTGATGGCGGTCTGGCGGTCACCCTCGCCGAGAGTTGCTTCATCGGCGATCGAAACATCGGTGCGACGGTGAATATCGACAGGGGAGAACTGCGAAAGGACGCGCTGTATTTCGGTGAGTCACAGTCACGGGTTATCATCAGCTGCTCCCCGGCGCATGCCGATGCTGTGCTCGCGATTGCCGCCAAGGCCGGAATCGCTGCCACGGATATTGGGACCACGGGTGGCGACCGCCTCCGGATCAACGAGGATATTGATTTGGTGGTTGCCGAGATGTCTGACGCGCACGGTACGGCGCTTTCGAAGCTTCTCGAAAAAGCGTGAAAAAAACGAGAGGCATATCTCTGCTGAAGAGGGCGCTGCGGCTGCTGGAAGATTTCATCACGCTTCGCTGGGTGCGCAATATCTGGATGTATCTGGTTCGGATCGCTGAGCGCATGGAATCGAATCACATCTTCCTTTCAGCGGCAGGACTCAGTTTTAATGCGCTTCTGTGTTTTATTCCGCTGCTCCTGCTCATTTTCTACGCTCTCGGACTCTACCTCAACTCCGCGGATGCAATGTCTACGGTGGATACCTGGATTCAGAAACTGGAGCTATTCCCGTATCAGAAGGATCAGCTGCGTGAAATGGTCATGAGCCTGATGCAGGAGTTCGTCAGCGGGTCGCATCTGGCAGGTGCACTCGGCGGCGTGGGTTTGCTCTGGACCTCGTCGGCCCTGTTCGCAGCTCTCCGCACCGCGCTCAATCGCGTCTTCAGCATCCAGGACACAAAGAATATTTTCGTTTCCAAGCTCAAGGATTTCGCAATGCTCAGCATCGTCGGCATTGCATTGATGGCGGTGACGGTATTTCTCTATGGCGTTTCCCTGATCAAGGAAATCGGTGAAAATATTTTCGGGGTGCAATTTCAGTCATGGATCTTCAATGACGCCGTAAACCTGATTTCTCCCTTCGTGCTCAGCTTTGTGCTGTTCCTGCTTGTCTTCTATCTCGTCCCCGACCGTAGACTTTCCGGAAGGCTGATCATTACCAGCAGCGCGATCGCCGCAGTTCTGTGGGGCATCGCAAAATTCATCTTCGCGTATTATCTGACCAACATGTGGAAATTCGGAACCATCTATGGTCCGTATGCCATCATCGTCGCGACCGCGATCTGGGTGTATTATTCGAGTGTGACGGTTCTCTTCGCCGCGGAAATTGCTGAGATGAGTTCCGAACGGAAGGAAATGCGCGATCTTTTCTCCACGCGCAGCCTGACGTCTGTCGTACGGCGCAGCCTGAATGCCAACGTCGACTTCCCGCGCACGCCCACGCTGCCCTCATGGCGCCGCCGATTCAGGGACAAGGATGCTGAGTAATGGCTTTGGGGCCAGGCAGACGCAGCACAATATTCTTTCCGTCCAGAAAAACGACTCCCCTCGCATAGACGTAGAGCTGTTCGAACTGCTGAAGGAACGCGACATCCGCCGTCTCATTGAATTGTAAACGGACAACAACATCCTTTTTGTGAGACATGGTGCATTCACGTATGGTTCCGTGGTCGGGGAGCTGGCCGAGTACACCGAAGGCGCATACGGTATCCCTCGAAGCGAGCGCGAGACGTTCGTACTCACCGTCTCGTCCGATGAAAAAAAGATCGCGGCGCTCTTTTCGCAAAGCAAGATATTCGCGAATCGCATCTCCCCGCAGCGTCCACCATGCCAGCCGTTCCTCATACTGCGGATAATGCTGCACGGCAGGGTTCCAAATGCCACGGCCAGCCCGGCGGGCTTCATCCTGCGCTTGCAAAAACTGTTCGTGAAAGCGTTCGCTGAAGCCGTACTTCATTGAGTACGGAGAGTAACCAAGGCGCACGCACTCGATGTTGTAATTCAGCCATTTGCCATTTTTTCTGGCAAATACATAGGCAAGCCATCTGCCAAAATACCCATACACATTATCGGGGCTGTCTCGTTCCAAGCGGATGCTGTCGACATCAGCGAACCAGGTCTTTGCCCATTCAGCGGTTTCGTAGCCGAATGGAGACGGCATCTTGATGGGGAAGCGTCCCTTTCCGAGCTTTTTCCAATACGGGGCGGGCCAGGTCGCGCGCAGCCGGGCAAGCTCCTTCGCGGCCTCGCGTCCTCGGGGCACTTCCTCCGTATCGATGCAAAGGAAACGGACACCGCGGGAGAAAGTCTTTATACGGAACGTGTCTCCGTCGACGACCTCGAAATTCGTGTAGCTGCCGATCACATAGGCAGGGGAAGTGGTAAACTCCGTATCGCGATGCTGTGGGGAACAGCCTGCTATGAAAAACAGCGAAAAGAATGCAATGCCGGTGGCAATGCGTCTCATGCGATCCGAGGACAAAATGAGATTCATGCGGAACCTTTATTTCGAGCGATGCTCCATAAACGGTTTGAAAAGATCGATTGGAATAGGGAAGAGTGTTGTGGAATTGTTCTCCGCCGCGACAATGGTCAACGTCTGCAGATAGCGTAGCTGAAGCGCTGCCGGATCCACCGAGAGCACCTTGGCGGCGTCCGCCAGTTTCGCTGAAGCCTGGAACTCTCCTTCGGCGGCGATCACCTTTGCGCGGCGTTCGCGCTCCGCCTCGGCTTGCTTCGCCATCGCGCGCTGCATTTCCTGCGGCAAGTCGATATGTTTGACCTCCACGAGACTCACCTTGATGCCCCATGGCTCGGTCTGCATGTCGATGATTTCCTGCAACTGCTTGTTGATCTTGTCGCGTTCGGCAAGCAGTTCGTCGAGCTCCGATTGTCCGAGAATGCTGCGCAGCGTCGTCTGCGAAAGCTGGCTGGTCGCAAACAGAAAATTTTCGACTTCAACGATAGCTTTCGCCGAGTCGACGACCCGGAAGTACACGACCGCACTGACTTTCACTGAGACATTGTCGCGCGTGATCACGTCCTGCGGGGGAACGTCAAGCACGATGGTCCGCAGGCTGACCTTTACCATGCGATCAACGAGTGGGATCAGCAGAATCAGTCCCGGGCCTTTCGTTTCGATGAGCCGGCCAAGCCGGAAAATGACGCCTCGTTCGTATTCGCGCAGAATGCGAACCGCGGAGGCCAGCAACATGAGGACAAAAAGTACAATGACGAGTGTGATGCTTCCTGCGGGATCCATGGGTGCTCCTGAGGACTGTTCCGGGGGAATATTGATTTATTTTTTTTCCGATGCATCGCGTTCGACGACGAGTGTCAGATTCTCCATGCGGGTGATGCGTACGACTTCCTGCGAAGCAATGGGCGCGCCGTCCGACGACCGTGCTTTCCAGATCTCTCCGTGCACCGCCACGCTGCCTTCGGGCGAAATGGCCTCAAGTACGCGTCCGCGCTCACCGAGCATGCCGTCTGCACCTGTTGTGGGTTTGCGTTTCATTGCAGCAATTCCCTTGCCGACGACGAAGAGAAAAAATCCTGCGGTACAAAGCGTGAGGGTGATGATCACCGTAAGCGAAATCTGAAAGAAATCTGTTCCGGGAGGTGATTCGATGAGCATAATGGATCCGAGGAAAAGAGCGACGACGCCTCCGATCGACAGAAGTCCGTGACTGACGATCTTTACTTCAAGAATAAAAAGGATCACACCGAAAACAATGAGCGCGAGGCCCGCGTAGTTGATCGGCAGAGTGTTCATAGAGTAGAATGCAAGGATGAGAGCGATGACACCGACGACCCCGGGGAATATCGATCCGGGATTGTAGAGTTCGAAAAACAGTCCGTACATGCCCAGCATGAGGAGAACATAGGCAATGTTGGGATCACTGAGAACGTCGAGCACCTCCTGCTGAAAGCTCATCTCTCGATCGTAGATCCGCGCATGCGCAGTGCGGAGTGTAACTGTTCCGCTGCTGGTTTGCACTTCGCGCCCATCGATTTGACGGAGGAGGTCCGCAAGGGTCGCAGCAACAACGTCGATGACGCCGTCTCTGATGGCCTCGGTTTCAGTGGAGGACACACTGCCCCGTACTGCCTGTTCGGCCCAGCGCACGCTGCGACCGCGCTTCTCCGCGATCGTGCGTGCGAATGCCGCCGCGTCGTTGGTGGCCTTCGTCAGAGGAATGTTCGTGGAATCGGCGATGTTTTGCGCACCCTCTCCGAGTGTTATCGGATGTGCCGCACCGATATTCGTGCCCGGGGCCATGGCTGCGACGTGGGCAGCGAGGGTAATGAAGGCGCCGGCCGATGCGGCCTGTGCGCCCCCGGGACTCACATAGACGATGACAGGCACCTTGGATGCAAGAAAATCTGAAACGATATCACGCGTGGATTGCAGAAGTCCTCCGGGCGTGTTGAGTTCCAGGACGATTGCAGCTGCACCCTCGTCTTCCGCGGCGATGACGGCATCATGGATGTATTTCGCGGACGCCGGGTTGATGGTACCGCTCACGACGATACGCATCACCTTCTGCTGCGACATCGCAGGGGTACCGCAGAGCACTGCTCCGACGAGCAGGAGTGTCATTCCGAGGCGTTTCATGACAACCTCCAAACATTGCGTGTATCTGTATTCTAGCAATCGGAGCGTTAAGACGCAAATTGTAAGCGGAAGGGAGGATGCGATGTTACCGATGGTTGCTTTCGATGGAAAATCCGTGCATAATGGACCCGTTATATCGACACGTATGGTCACGTACTCCTGCCTTTTAATCTGCGCCAAAATGCGTATTTTGAAGGATTGAGTTTAATTGTCGGTCCGGAGACCGCCTTTCGAGTCTATGCTTCATCATGGCAATCGGGTAAAGGAAACGCTTTCATGCATGATACGGTACGGAATGCCCACGCGCATCACGAGGGGGAGGGAATCGATCCCGCCATCCTCGCAGCACTGCGCAATGGCACGATGACCATTGACGACGCGCTCAAGCTGGAGCGTCAGCGTCTCGAGCGTGAATCCGGACTCGTCCCGAGAAACGGCCATTGGGAACGTCCGGCAGAGCGCGTTTTCACACGTAGCGAACGTGATACCACGGTCGTGCTGTTCGGCGGACTGACATGGAAGCACGAACGTCTGATCCAGGCGAATTTACGCCGGCTCGGCTACATGGCAGAATACCTTCCTTCCCCGGATGTCCGCGCTTTTGAACTCGGGAAGGAATTCGGGAATAACGGTCTCTGTAATCCAACGTATTTCACTGTTGGAAATCTCATCGCACATCTACAGTCGCTTGAGGCAGGCGGCATGTCGAAACGTGAGATCATTGAGTCGTATGTATTTTTCACGGCGGGCGCATGCGGCCCGTGCCGTTTCGGCATGTATGAGTCGGAGTATCGTCTGGCGCTGCGGAACGCTGGCTTCGAGGGGTTTCGCGTGCTGATTCTCCAGCAGCATGGCGGTCTCGACCAGAGCAGCGAAGACGCCGGTCTCGAAATGAACCTCGATTTCACCCTCGGCATTCTCAATGCATTCCTGGTCGCGGATCTTCTCAATGATATCGCATATAAGATTCGACCATACGAGACCGAAGCCGGTGCCACGAATCGAGCGCTGACGGAGTCGCTTGAGCATGTGGCCGCGGCGATCGAACGAGAGCCCATTTACCATTTGCCCCCGGCGTTCAGTCGACTCCCGTTCCTCCGCAAGCATCTGCCTGGCGCCGAAAGCATCATGAAATTCCTGCGCCAGCTCTTTGCCAGTCCTTTCCCCGCGCTATTGCGCGAGTGCCGCGCATTATTTGCTGAGATCCGCGTCGACCGGACGCGCGTGAAGCCTGTGGTAAAAATTACAGGGGAGTTCTGGGCACAGACAACCGAAGGTGACGGCAATTTCCGCATCTTCGATTTTCTCGAGCAGGAGGGAGCGGAGGTTCTCATCGAACCCGTGGCACCGTGGCTGCTTTATCTCCTCCATCAGGAGAAGCAATGGACACGGGATCGCCGCCTTCTTGATCTTCCTCCCGATGCGCGAGGAAGATACCGCCTTGCGCTGATTGTGAGGGGCTACTGGCAATATGTGAAGAAGTCATCGCTGCTTTCCCTGGCGGAGCGGCTGTACGCGCGCGAATACCGGCGGCTTCGTTCACGTCTCGATTTTCTGCCGCAGGATATCCCTGACCAGAATGATCTCCAGCGAATCGCTCATCCCTACTATCATAGCCGTATCGAAGGGGGAGAAGGACACTTGGAGGTCGCCAAGAATATTTATTACACGCGCGAGAAGCTCGCGCACATGGTGCTCTCGGTCAAACCGTTTGGCTGTCTGCCCAGTACCCAATCCGACGGTGTGCAGACCGCCGTGGTCGCGCATCACGATGACATCATCTTCCTCCCGGTCGAGACGTCCGGTGAAGGCGAAGCCAATGCGCACAGCCGTGTGCAGATGACGCTCAACGATGCACGCGAGCGCGCCCGAGAAGAGTTCGCATCGACTCTCGAAAGCTGTGGCCTTTCGGAAGCGACGCTGCAGGAAGAACTCAGAAAAAATGAAGCGCTGTCGGATCCGTTTTTACGCCTCCCATCGCAGGATGCAGGCACCGCGGCGCGCTTTTCGCGCCGTATCGCAGATCTCCGGAAGGAAAAGGGAAAATAGATGCGTCATCCTCAGCCATCATACATGATCGGTCTCGATGTCGGCAGTACGACGGTAAAAGCCGTGGTTCAGCGCGACGACAAGGACGAATTGCTCTGGAAGGACTATCGGCGGCATGAAACGCGTCAAGCGGAGACTGTTCTTTCCTTTCTCGAGCGCATCATGGCGGAATTCGGTGGAGATCCTTCTCTGTACCGCATCCTGATGACCGGTTCCGGAGCGAAGAACCTCGTCCAGCATATCGGAGCCCGTTTCGTGCAGGAAGTCAACGCGGTCTCGCTTGCCGTGGAGGAACGCTGTCCGCAGGCGGGCGCTGCTGTAGAACTTGGAGGACAGGATGCGAAAATCCTGATATTCCATCGCGATCCCGTCACGGGCCGCAGTAAAAAGTTCACCTCGATGAACGATAAATGCGCAGGGGGGACAGGCGCGATCATCGACAAGATCAATGCAAAGCTGCGCATCCCTGCCGACCAGCTCGCGCATCTGCGCTACGATGGTGTGCGGCTCCACCCGGTTGCCGGGAAATGCGGCGTGTTCGCGGAAACGGACATCAACGGCCTGCAGAAGCAAGGTGTCCCCCCCGAAGAACTCATGGCTTCGCTCTTCGAATCCATCGTTCAGCAGAACCTTTCGGTGCTCACGCGCGGCAATACCCTGCGTCATGATGTGCTGCTGCTTGGCGGTCCCAATACGTTTATCCGTGGACTCGTTGAGGCATGGAAGCACAATATCGTCCAGCTGTGGCATGAGCGCGGCTACCCGTTGCCTGAAGAACGCAATCCGGCCGACATGATCTACGTCCCTGACGATGCCCAGTTTTTTGCCGCGCTCGGAACGCTGGTCTATGCGAGGCGCAACGAGATCGAAGAGACCTTCGTAGGCTTGGACCCGCTGCGCGCGTATATCGCGCATGGACGCGAGCAGGCACAGCGCAACAAGGTCGGACAGGCGCTCTACAGCAGCAGGGAAGAGCTTGAGGCCTTTGTCGCCGAGTATTCCATTCCGGAATTCGAGCCGGCTGTGCTGCGGCGCGGACAGCGTTTTGATGCCTATCTTGGAATTGACGGAGGTTCGACGACCACCAAAGGCGTGCTGCTCGACCGCAACCTCGATGTGGCGTTCAAGGCGTACCGACTTTCCGATGGCAACCCCATTGACGACACGCGACGGATCATCCTTGAACTGCATGAACAGGTGCGCGCACAGGGTGCAGAACTCCGCATTCTGGGTGTCGGCACCACGGGTTACGCGAAGGACATCCTCAAGGACACCATCGGTGCAGATGTCGCTCTTGTGGAAACCGTCGCGCACACGCAGGCCGCGCAGCGATTCTATAACAATGTGGATGTGATTTGTGATGTCGGAGGTCAGGACATCAAACTCATTCTTTTGCATCAGGATAGGGTCGTTGATTTCAAGCTGAATACTCAATGCTCGGCCGGGAATGGTTACTTCCTTCAGAGTACGGCTGAAGGTTTCGGGTATGACATCAGCGATTACGCCGACATTGCGTTCAAAGCCACGAAGGCCCCGGATTTCGGTTATGGCTGCGCGGTATTTCTGCAGTCTGACATCGTGGATTTTCAGCGGCAGGGATGGAAGCCGGAAGAAATCATGGCCGGACTTGCGAAGGTGCTGCCGAAAAATATCTGGCTCTATGTCTCGCAGATCAGCAACCTCGAGCGACTCGGTGGGACCTTTGTGCTTCAGGGGGGAACGCAGCGTAATCTTGCGGCAGTAAAGGCGCAGGTAGATTTCATCAGGAAGAAATTCCATGAACTGCGTCCCCGTATCATTGTCCATCGCCACACCGGCGAGGCGGGAGCTATCGGTGCTGCAGTGGAGGCGGCACGCCTTCATGGCAGCGGAAGGGAGACGACGTTCATAGGGCTCTCGGCGGCGGAACATATCCGTTTCGTTTCGAAACGGGATGAAAGCACACGCTGCGGCTTCTGCAAGAATACCTGCCTGAGAACATTCATAGATGTCGAAACAGTGGAGGGGAACGGGAACAGCGGCGCTGGGAATAAGCGTCGACTGATCATCGCGACCTGTGAAAAAGGCTGTGTCGAGGAGGCAGATGATATGCGTGGCATCGCCCGGGATCTGGCGCGTGTACGCAAACAGTTCCCCAACTTCGCCGATATCGCGGCGCGGGAAGTGTTCCACGCGCATCATGCGCTCAACGAGCAGCGCAGCGCTCAATGGATTTCTTCTCAGGGACGTCGCATACGCCGCGGAGACCTCCGCATTGGCATTCCCCGCGTACTCAACATGTATGCCCATGCGCCGTTTTTCACGAGCTATTTCATGGAACTGGGCATTCCGTTCGAAAACCTGATTTTTTCCGAACAGACGAACGACACCCTCTTCCGCGAGGGGAGCAAGCGCGGCAGCATCGATCCGTGCTTCCCGAGCAAACTGGCGCTCGCACACGTGCACAATCTCATCGAAAAGAAGCATGCCCAGCGGCCGCTGGACTGGATATTTTTCCCCATGGTCGACGATATGCCGAGTGATCTCGTGGGCACGCAGGCTTCGAAATCCTGTCCTACCGTCGTCGGCAGTGTGGAGACCGCCAAGGCGGCCTTTACAAAGGAAGGAGACATATTCGCCCAGGCGGGACTCCGTTATGTCCATCCTTTCCTCAATCTCTCCGAACGCGCGCTTGCTGAGCGACAGATGTTCGATGAAATGAAGGATTTGCTTGCCCTCTCACGCGAGGAAAACGAGTCCGCGATGGCAGCTGCATATGCAGCACTCGATGCCTTCACGGCAAAACTGCGCGTGCAGGCAGGGGAAGCGCTGCGTGAGATCGAACAGGAACAGAGAATTGGCATCGTGCTTCTTGCGCGTCCATACCACAACGATACCGGCATAAATCACGGGATCCTTTCTGAATTTCAGAAACTTGGGTACCCTGTGTTTACTCAGGACAGTCTGCCCGTTGACGACGAGTCGCTTGAGAAGGTCTTTGGTGCGGATATCCGTGCAGGTCGCATCTCACACGCTATGGAGATCGGGGATGTGTGGAAGAATTCCTATAGCGAGAATACCAGCCGCAAGGTTTGGGCTGCCAAATACGTCGCACGACATCCGAATCTCGTCGCCCTTGAGCTCTCGAGCTTCAAATGCGGACATGACGGACCCATTTACGCCACCGTCCAGGAAATCGTCGAATGTGCAGGGACACCGTACTTTAGCTTCAAGGATATTGATGAAAACCGTCCGAGCGGTAGCATCAAGATTCGCGTCGAGACCATTGGATATTTTCTCAAACGATACCGCGAAACCATTGTCATGCAAAGCATGAAGCGTGATTCTCTCGAGGCAAAACTACGTGAGTATGAGGCCCGCCTGCTGCATGCTTTGGGCAGTGAACCGCGTCCCGTACCGCGATTTGCCGGGGCGGATCAGACCTCCCAATATCACGACATCGAGCTTCCCGATCGATTGCCTGTTTGATTTCGACGGTGTGCATCGTGCGTCAAGGATTTCTGCTTATCATTTTGCTTTCCGGCCTACCATCCCTGGCGGTATCGCAGCAGAAAATCTGCTACTTCGGTGATTCCATCACCGAGGGGTGGATGGATGCTGAGTATCGTCCGCAGTTTGCTTTCCCTGCCTTGATCGATTCCATGCTCGCAGCGCAAGGAGTCACTGTGACCTCTGTCATCACAGCGCATGGAGGAGAAACGACGGAGGATGCGCTCGACCGCATCGATCGCGATGTACTCTCTGCCAATGCCGACATCGTGATCTTCGGCTACGGTTCGAACGATTATTTCATCTGGGGCGACCCACCTGCCTCTCGCGTGTCTAGCGCGCACTTTCGCTATAACTGCAGCGTCCTGTTCGAAAAACTCGCAGGGAGCGGCACACACATCATTGCTCTCGCACCCCCGCCCGTGAACGGAGTTCGTTTCTATCAATATTTCGACAGCACGCTCTACGAGGGAGACGGCGGCGTCGAGACATTGCGTTCGGCCTATGCGGATATCCTGGCGGATATCGCCGCGGAAAATGAAAACGTGGAGCTGCTTCGCCTGGACAGTGCTTTCATCGCGGATGCTCAACTGCTGGGTTTTGACGGTGTACATCCGACACCTGACGGGCATCGCTTCATCGCGATTGCCCTGCTGCCACGTATTATGGAAGCGTTGGTCGATGAGAGGAGGCGCCCCGCGCAACTACGACAGCTTGAAGTATATCCCTCTCCGTTTATGCGGGGAGAGGTGAGTGTGGCTGTGATAAGATTTCCGGTGGATGCTCCGCAGGAATTCACGCTGCGCATTGTGGATTCTTCAGGCCGGCAAATCCGAAAAATCGTATATTATGCGCACACACAGGGCAATCACAGCATCTTCTGGAATGGCTCGCGCGACGACGGAACAATGGTCTCGTCGGGCGCATATACTTTATCTTTGCAGTCTGTGCATCAAAACTTCCAAACGAACCGCCTTATTGTTTTCTAGAGCCGAGAGGTCGTATATGAAATCGATGATTATTACAGCTGCACTCGCGCTTACGCTCTCGGCTGCCGCACAGGATGTCCCACATACTCTTGATCCGGCTATGTACCGTGCGGGCAACGACATTCCGGCGGGAGTCGCACACGGGACCTGGGATTTTGACGAATGGCCCGGCGTGGATCACAAGGTGGTGTACGTCAAGGATTTCATGTATGGGGACGGGGGAAATGAGAAAATCAAAATCGACTATCATCTCAGCGTATTTGATGCGGATGATCATACCGGCTATCTCCGCACTCCCGATGTTCTCGCAGAACGTTTTACGGATATGAACACTGTGATCAACAGCGCAAAAACCATCATCGTCATCATGGCCCATCCGGATGACGAGGTTCTGCTTACCGGCGGTTTGATCGCTGCCTCAGCGCTGAAGGGAAAAAATGTGAAGGTATTCCTTCTGTCAAACGGCGCCGACGGATCGATGGGGTTCGAGGACGATGCCGATGCGGCCCTCGGCGGCTACAATTGTGCCGGTGTCATGCCCGACGGCAGCGTGCGCGTTGCGACGGACTTGATGGGTTTGCAGAAACCGCAAATCGCCCGACGATATGGACGCGCGCTCGGTGTCGATATCAGCGTGCTCCCCGTCCGCTACCAGCTGAACGGGAAACAAATCGTGCAAATTGGTGAGTACATGGGATTCGATTTCAAGAAAAGTTTCGGTCCCGGCTCCGTTATGCGCGAAGCAATGCAGAAAAGTATTGAGGACCTCATCTTTCGTGAGCGACCGGATCTCGTCATCACGCATGGGACCGACGGTGAGTATGGAAACTACTTCCACAAGACTGTTCACGTGCTCGTCAAGAATGCGGTTCAGAAAGCAAAAAACAGCTTCAACTGTACATTGTTCACAGGTTTTCCCGAATACAATTACAGCGATCACATCACGCATTTTCTGGATCTTGATGCCGACGGCGGTCAGGCGCGTTCACGCAAATACTCGGCATTCAAGGGCATCAGCTATGTGTTCAAAGCCGGCAATGATTACGACAAACCGTGGAACCCGAATGACGATCTGATGGACGGCGTGTTCGTCAAGGATTACGGGTACACACCCACCGATGGCCGTCCCCCCAGATACGAATTCTACCAGAAAGTGGACTAGTCCCGCCATCCATGCGCATCGTGTTTTTCGTTAACCACTTCTTTCCTTCGGTCGGTGGCGTGCAGTGGAGCGTGCTGCGCACGGCCGAGGCGCTTGCTGCGCGTGGACATGAGCTTATCCTTGTTACGGAGACGAAGGCCGACGCAACATCCCGGGATGAAGCGCTGCCGTTCCGCATCATGCGTTTCCATGTGCCGCTTCGCCGCCCGTTCACACGACTGGGGTACTGGCGCTGGATGTGGGGACAGCGGAAGCTGTTCGCTTCCGCCGATGTCCTGCACTTTCACGACTACACAACCTTCTTCCACTGGTTCCTTCCACTTCGCCTTCTGATCCGTCGCCCGCGCTACGCCGTCACATTTCATGGCTTCGAGCATTGGCCGATAAAGCGCCGTCACCGCCTTTTCCGCTCCGTCACCGCCGCGTGCTGTGACGCGCGCTTCGCGGTGGGGGACTATGTGCGGCAGTTGTACGGCCATCCGGTCGACGCGGTATACCTCGGTGCTCCAATCAGATCCCTGCCTCGATTTCAGCGGACCGACCAGGCTGTGTTCGGTTATGTAGGCAGGTTGGCAGATGACACAGGGATTCTCCCGCTGCTGACGGCTCTTGCTCGTGCCGCGGAAGAAAGCTGCACCGCGATCACGATCCGCCTGGCCGGGGAGGGACCCTTACGTGAAAAGATTGAGCGTTTGCGCAGTCCGACTGTTGAAGTGGACATGCTTGGCGTTTTGGAGGATCCAGGACAGCTGTTGGCATCTTCACGATGGATTATCGCTACAGGTTTTCTCGGGGTTTTCGAGGCATTCGATACCGGCTTACCCGTCATCGCACCTGCGTATGATTTCCTGAAGCAGCACTACTTCTCATCTATCCCCGATGCGCAGGAAATGCTGACGATCCTGCGGGACAGTGGAGGCAGCCACGCATTTTTCAGCGCTTTGCTTGCAGGGAAACTTGAGGCTGTTATCGAGCAAAAAGCGGTACGCGCACGTGAGTTTGTTTCCCATCTTGCTTGGGCGGATATTATTGTTTTGCTCGAAACCTGGTACGAGAAGGAGACACCCGAGGCGGGACGGATCGTCTCACAGGTGAAAATTCATGAAACGCGGCGACAACCACATGTGTGCTGACCGTTCATATCATTTTCTTTTTTTTGGGCTGACATCCTTCACCAGCCTTCCGCAGCGCGAGCAGGCGATCGCGATCGAATGTGCGCGTCTCGGCCATACCGTGGATTTCATCGAAATCGCACCATCGATCGCCGGGAAGGCGCATGCGCTTTTCAACCGCGTGTTTTCGCCACTCTCACGCGACAGCGGCTTCACGTTCGACGTGGAGATCCCCAATCTGCGCATCCACACACCGCCGACGCTTCCCACTGGATTTCGCAACAGCATGACGCCCGCACTCGACCGTGCGATCTTCCGGCGCTGGTTCAGGAGGAGATTCGAGGGAGTGGATTTTTCGCAGGTCATCGCCATGGTTATGATGCCGTTATGGTGGAACAACTATATCGATCGCGAGTTGTTCGATCCAGGACTGCTTGTATACGACATTTGTGATTCCCTGGAGGTACAGAGCAGAAACGATGACACCCTCAGGCGCCTCCGCGAAGCTGAAGCGGCACTGGGAGCAGAGGCAGGATTAATCACATTCAGCGCACGGGAAATGGAAACGGAGGTGCGCAGCAAGTTTCCCCATGCCGAGGCGCTGTTCCTGCCGAACGCAGTGTCACGGGGTTTCATCGAACGTGTGGATCGTGAGCCGCTGTTTCACCGGAACGGACACCCGCGATCCATCGGCTACATCGGAGCGACGAGCGGGAAGTGGTTCGACACGGAACTCGTGCTTGCCACGATCCGCGAATGTGCTGATTGCCATGTGGCGATCATCGGTCCTGTGGACAAGCGCTTTGCCGCTGCCTGTGCGCGTTACCCGAATGTCACGCTGCACGGCTACGTCAGCCATGATCTGCTTGCGGCGCACTTACGGCGCTTCGACGTGGCGATCATTCCGTTTCTCGACAATGAAATTACGCGTCTGGTAAATCCACTGAAACTCTACGAATACAGTGTAGCGGGACTCCCGATCGTCGCCACCCGAACGGCTGAACTCGCGCATCACGCATCCCTGATGTATCTCGCGCACGATACGCAAAGCTTTGTCGCGTCAATTCGTGAGGCTCTTTCAGAAGATTCTCCTGAAAGACGTCAAGAGCGTCGGAGCTTTGCAGAGACGCATACCTGGGAGGATCGAGTGCACGCCTTCATCGGACATCTCCGCGCACAGGTTCTGGCCGCGTGAAAGCGAGAAGCATCATCGGTGGACTGCGCGACCTGATTCCTCATGGGGCCAGGGATGCGAGCGTCGTATTCTTCGGGGATGTGTCTTCGAAATTCCTCACCTTCCTGATCACACTCTCGATGTTCGCGCTGCTGACGCCGGACGAATACAAGCTTTACGGACTGTTCATCACCGTTCTCGCGGCCATTAACCAGTTTACCGATTCAGGGCTTCATCAGAGCTTCATCCGTTTCTATGCCCTTTACAAACGCAGCGACCCTCCACGCGCGCAGGCACATTTTCAGTTTGCCATCAAAGTAAAAACGGTGATCGTCATTCTTACCGCAATCGCACTGTACTTCAGTGCGGAAACGGTCGCGATTACTCTGCTGCGGACACCGGAGCTGGTCGTGCCACTCAGAATAATGACCCTCGCCATTCTTGGCGGGGGCATGATGGAGTTTGTCCTTGCCGTTCTGCAGGCGCGGCAGGAATTCACTCGCTTCACATTCATCCGCATTCTCGAGGCCGCGATAAAAACCGGGGTCATCTACGCCGCTATTCTGCTATCCGCCTTTTCCCTCACGCTCGTGTACGCATCCTACGCAATTGCACCGCTCATCGTCGCGGTCGTCGCGGTCTTGTTCGTCTTCTCGTTGCGCGATCGCGTCGACTACGACTGGAAGGATATCGGACGCGAGGTACTGGGATTCGGGAAATGGATGATGGTCACGTCTTTCGCCACCATGTTTCTGATGCGTCTCGACGTGTTCATGATTTCTCCGATGCTTGCCGACCGACCGGAGGAAGCGGGACTTTATATTGCTGCAACAAAGCTCTGCACGCCGCTCATCGTGCTGGCGGGCTCGGTGTCGACGGTGTTTTTTCCCAAGGCAATGGAACTGCGTTCGCTTGAGGAGATGCGGCGTTACGTAGGACGCACATTCGCGGTCAGCCTTCCCGTGACAGGAATCGGGTTCATTTATCTTATCGCGATGTATTTTGTCACCCCGGCGTTTTTCCCGAAGTACACTGAGTCGATGCCACTCTTTGCCGTCCTCTTTATCGGATATGCCTGGACGATAATCGGGAATCCACTTACCATGCTCATGCTAAGCATAGGACGCGAGCGCGTCGGCACGTGGGTGGCGCTCGGGCAACTCGTCTTGACCGTTGCATCGCACTACTGGTTCATCACGCACATGGGATCGATGGGAGCAGCAATCAGCAGCGTGCTGGTCTGGTTCGCGGCAGGGAGCATTTCCATGCTATATATTTATCTGCACCGAAAAGAAATTGAAGTCATCGCCGCCAGAAACGCAGTACAAACATGAAAGCGTTGATTGCCCATATCGCCGCGTGGCTCTTCAGGAAGTTGGAGGGTGCGGAATTGTTTCTGGTCCTGCGCGAACTGCGGAGGGGAGGACAGCAGGTAGCGATTTCCGCGACATTCGGTACCCGCGTCCAGCTACGCATCGATCCGCGGGCCCGGCTCCGCATCGGAGAGCGGACACAGGTGCTGCATGACAGCTGGGTGATTGCGCACGCAGGGAATACGCTGGATATCGAAGAAGATGTGTTTATCTCTCAGCACTGCACGGTATCGGGTAATGTGCGCATCGGACGCGGTACGCTGATCGGCGGCTTCGTGACGATCATAGACGGCAATCACGTTTTTGATGACCTCGAAAAACCGATACGAGAACAGGGCGGCACACAGGTTCCTATTGACATCGGAACGGATGTATGGATCGGTTCCAATGCCGTGATCCTTCAGGGTGTGCGCATCGGCGACGGTGCAGTTATCGCTGCCAACGCGACGGTGACACATGACGTGCCCGCCCGCGCGATCGTCGGCGGAACCCCCGCCCGTCTTATCCGCATGCGGGGCGATGTATGAGCGGCGCGGGGCCGGACGTTCAGATATCGCGCAGCAATTTCGATGACGACCTCCTGCGCAATTGGTGGACGGATTCCTATAACTCCGGCATACTGGCGAGGAACACATTCTTCCAATCATGGGAATGGAACAGCACCTGGCATGACCATTTCGTGCGTGATGATCGACGTCGCGAACTTGTCCTTCTCCGCGTGGAAAAGCAGGGACGCATCGTCGCGGCAGTTCCTCTTTTCCTGCAGCAGCGAAACGCAGGCCCGATCAGGGCGTGGCGGTATCTTCTCTGGATCGCTGATCGCCTTTCGCAATACCCCGATCTTGTCACGACGGAACGCGATGCTGTCGCGCTCTGGCCCGCCATACAGGCGTTTATGCATCGGGAGTATCCGGATGCCTGGATGACGCTGCATGATGTGCTGCCCGAGTCCACGGCGGCTTCATTCTTCGCCGAGGGCGGCGAACGCAGCCCCGGAGAACCATACTTGAGAGTTGTCCTTGCAGAAGGGAACGAGGCGATTCGGCTCGGTAACTGCTCCCCCCACATGCAGAGGGAAATCCTCCGCGCCAGACGGCTCCTTGAAAAGGAAGATCGCCTGGAATGGCGCTGCCACCAGTCGCCGGATGCGACATTGATCGAGCAGCTGATCGTGTTGAATCGTGCCCGCTTCGGCAAAGCATCGTGGTTCGCTGACGAACGCAACACCGCGTTCTTCCGTGCGCTCTCCGGTGTCATGGATAACGAGCTCGTGATATCCGAAGTATCTGACGGTGGAACGCCAATTCACCTTATGGCGAGCTACCTGCATGGGGACACTGTGCACTACGTACTTTCCGGCATGAACGAGGACGCAAAGCGGTTCAGTCCCGGAACGATGAATCTCGACTGCACCTTGCGCTGGGCGATGAGACAGGGATACCGGTATTTCGACTTCCTCCGCGGTGATGAAGGCTACAAGCGTGAATTCGCACCGGAGGAAAGAATGAGCGTTCATCTGACGATCCCTGCTGTGCGTGGGCGGACGCGATGGACGCTTGCACGCGCAATGCAGAAGGGGAGGAAGGCGGTGGACCGGATGTGAGAATCTTTGCACACTATCAATTGCGCTTCTATCGACGCATCTGCGAACCGGTCCTCGTTCTCTCCGGGGAGATCGAATATCGACTGGTCGATAGCACCGCATTTCCATGGGATAAGAATCCTCGTCCCGGAAACATCAACGTGTATCGGCAGCGTTTTGCTGACGGTGGAGTCGCCTTCATTGGAAGAAGCGGGGAGGAAGTCGTTTTCTCTGCGTGGCTTCAGAGAAGCAGACTGCGCATCGATGAACTTTCGTGGACGTGGAATCTCCCACATACGGATGCGGTGGTATATGACGTTGAGACAATGGATGCATGGCGGGGAAGAGGAATCTATCCTGAGGCGCTTCGACGACTCAGTGGCTTGTTAGCGGATGAAGGACTCCGTTATATCTGGATCTATGCGGAAGCGGGAAACACCGCATCGCTCCGGGGTATCGAGAAGGCGTTCTTCGATTTTCGCGGAAGTCTCTCGGCACTCCACGTGATCGGTCTTACGTTTCGCCGCGGAACAGTGGAGGGCGTTAACGCATGATCGGAATACGGCAACTGCTCGATTTTCTTTCGATGCGCAAGCTGCATCTGCGCGCATCGCAGATTGCCGCGCTTGCAACGAATCCTCATGTCACAGTGTATCCCCGAGAAATCTCTTTTGAGGGACCGCCGCGCCGCATCGCTGTCCTTACGCCGCACGCCGATGACGAAACGTTCGGCGCCGGCGGAACACTGCTGCAGCATCTTGCGCATGGCGACGATGTGCATATGTACCTGTTCTCAGACAACGTCACGTCGATTGACAGTTCGGATTGGAGCGACGAAGAAAAACGTATGAAGAGGGAGGCGGAGTTCGCGGCGGCCATGAACACACTCGGCATCACCCAGTGGAAAGCGCTGCGTATGGGGAACACCGACTTCACCCGACATGTATACAGAGAACGTGCTTTTTCTGCGCTGATTGAGAATGAACCCGATGTTTTGTATCTTCCTTCGTTATTCGATAATCATCATGATCATCGAATACTCAATGTCTGGCTGCTGCGGACGCTACGAGATCATCATGTTTTCCGTCCTCTGATCCGAGGCTTCGAAGTCTGGAGTCCGCTCCCTGCCACTGCCGTTACTGACATCACCGGGCACATCGATAGAAAGCGCGAAGCCATGCGCTGTTATATGAGTCAGCAGGACGCCATTGATTACACGCATCATATCGAAGGTCTCAACGCGTATCGCGCCATGACATTTGGTGGAAGACGCGCACGATTCGCGGAAGCGTTTCTTGAATTGCCCGCTGATGCGTATCTTGAACTCGGAAATTCTTATTTGAAGTCGTAGATTCTTTAGATACCCGAATACGTTCCATGGAGGAATTTCAATGCGGAAATCGTCGAAAGCGTTTGTGAGCATCCTGGTGGCTGTAGCCGCGCTGTTGATCTGCACGGTGCAGGTGGACGCCCAGGTCGGACAGAACCTCGTCATTAACCGGTTTGTCTCCGATCCTGACAACATCGAAACGCATGTGGTGATCAGCGACGTGGACGGCGTCGGTCCCAATCTCAAGATCTCGATCTATAACGATGAAGGTCGTCTGGTGTACGAACGCTATGAGACCCTGAACGCATTCGGGAAGATCAACTATAATCCTCTGACGTATCTGAATGCCTATCAGCACGGCTACAATCAGAATCCGAAGTTCATCGGTACCGTGCGCATTGAGAGCGATGGCGGCAACATCGCCGGCCAGTACTGGGAGAAGTACCGCGACACCGAACGTGCGTATTTGAACATCGCCGTGCCTGCTGCCGACGGCAAGGGTTATGACAAGCTGGTTTGCCAGCATTTTGTCAGTGACAAATCCGTGAATTCACAGATCATCGTCAGCAACACCGAGGTCGCCCGTCCCGTGACCATCGATGTGAAGTTCTATTCCGACAACGGTGGACTCGTCGGCGTCGAGAAACGCGTCATCCCTGCAAATGGAGTGGCGAGTATCAATCCGTTTAAATCACTCAAGGGCGTGCAGATGACCGGCACGGCATACATCGTCGTGGTCGGCGCGGGTAAAATTACCGGTGAATACTGGCAGGCTGCCGAGCGTGAGAAGTACCAGGTCGCGCTGCCTCTCGAGGGCGTGTCCAAAATCCGTTAGGAATTGCCATGGCGCAGTTGATGCGCAGAATTGGAATAATGATTATCGCAATTGCGTGCGTGTCCGTAGTGACGCGCGCGCAATTTGCCTTTGAAGGGGAGAGATCGCCGCAGCTGCGAGTGGGGGATCAGCTGATCGTGAATTATTTCGAAGCCGACCCGGACGTGTTCGAAACACATCTCGTCATCACGGATCATGAAGGCACGGGTTCGGTGGTCAATGTGCTGCTGCACGACCTCGATGGTTCACTTGTGGCCGCGCAATCATTTTTCCTCCCGATATTCGGCAAAGTCAACTATAATCCGGCCGATGACTTGGGAGGCAGAAAATTCAAAGGGACCATTCGCATCTATTCTGATGGCGGCAACGTATCGGCGCAGTATTGGCAGTTCTACCGCAATCCGGAGCGTTCAGTCTTTAATACAGCCATACCTGCCTCCGATGCTCACGGTTCGAAAGCGTTGCTGTGTCAGCATTTCGTCTCTGCTCCGGATATCGGCTCGCGCCTCGTTCTGGTCAATCCCGCCGCGGACAGCGCTGTTACGGTTGCGGTCACGTTTTATCTCGACCGCGGGAAGCAACTCACACGCGACAAGCACATCATCCCTCCGAATGGAATGCTGGAACTGAATCCGTATGCGGAGAATGAAGGGTTGGTGAAGACAGGGCTCGCGTACTGCGAGGTCGTCGGAGAGGGGTATATTACCGGAGAATATTGGCAATCCAGCGAGTCTGAACGATATCAGGTCTCTCTGCCGCTCGATATCATCCCCGTACGCACAAAACACTGGTAAACCTGAGATATTGTTTGCATCCCATACGCCGTCGAACGCATGGAGAATGGAAATGACAGGAACATCTGAGCGGAAGTCCTGCCTTTGAACGAATGGTAAAAGGATGTAATTTGAGGGAATGGTTGGAGCCGATGCAAACGTTGTGTTTCAATAATATGATGCGACCTGCTGCCGGACAGGGCATGAAAGCAAACACTCTAACTTTACATAATGTTTATTATAGGAAGTAAGGGCTTAAGGAAATAGACGCAATATGAAAGAATCTACCAAGCAGAACTGGGACGATTTCTGGGACCAGAAAGCCGATACAAAAGAAGTCTATGCGAATACGGATCGCATTCGCCGCAATCTCGCGCGGAATCTTGATCTTAACGGTAAACGCGTGCTGGAAGTCGGCGCCGGCACCGGGCGTGACTCTTTCTATATGGCACAGGACGGTGCGGAACTCATACTTCTCGATTATTCGATGAATTCACTGAAGATCATTCGGAAGCTGCTTCCGAACACAGACCATATCAGCGCTGTCGGCGGAGACGCATTTGCGCTGCCGTTCCCGGACGGTAGTTTCGATGCAGTGTTCCACCAGGGTCTCCTCGAGCACTTCCGTGAGAGCGACGCCAGACGCCTTCTCGAGGAAAATGTACGCGTGCTCAAACCAGGCGGACTTCTCGTCGTCGATGTCCCGCAGCGTTGGCATATCTATACGGTGATCAAACATGTCCTCATAGCGTTGAATGCCTGGTTTGCGGGCTGGGAACGGGAATTCTCCGTCCGTGAGCTGAAGAATCTGCTCAAGGAACTCGGCGTGCAGCCGGTGGACGCCTATGGCGAATGGATGTATCCGAGTCTGATCTATCGGACAATTCGCGAGGCTTTTTATAAATTCGGCGTGAAATTGCCTCTTTATCCGCGTCTTCTGCCACCTGTTTCGCGTCTGAGAGAAAAAATTCGCACAGGACTGGACGGAAGCACCCTGAAGCTCAATACGTCACTTTCCATCGGCGTGATCGCGAGGAAATGATGGTGCTGATGGATACGAAACCATTGAAAATACTTGTACTTAACTGGCAGGATATCACAAACCCACTGGCAGGCGGTGCCGAAGTCCATCTTCATGAGGTATTCGAGCGAATCGCGGCGCGCGGCCATGAAGTCACACTTTTCTGCCATTATTTTGACGGCGCTGCGCGTGAGGAAATGCGGAACGGAATCCGCATCGTCCGCCAGGGAGGCCGTTCGCTGTTCAATTTCCATGTCCCCTTGGCCTATTTTCGACGATTTCGCAAAGAACGCTTCGATGTTATCGTAGACGATGTCAATAAAATACCTTTCTATACTCCCCTTTTTTCCCGTGAGCCCGTACAGGGCGTGACGCATCACCTCTTCGGGAAAAGCATCTTTCTCGAGACAATATTCCCGTTTGCCGCCTATGTCTATCTTTCGGAACGTCTGATCAAACCGGTATACCGCCGCGTTCATTTTATCATCGGATCTCCGAGTACGCACAAAGAGTATCTGGAATGGGGCTTTCCGAAGGAACAGGTGACAGTAGTTAATTACTGTGTCAACAAGGATATATACTATCCCGATGAAAGTAATTTCTATGATGTACAGCGGATCGGATATTTTGGTCGACTGAAAAAATACAAATCCGTCGACCATCTGCTTCAGGCGATGGACCGTATCAGAGACGACTACCCCAGTCTTCATCTCGATATCATCGGCGACGGTGATGATAAACCACGCCTCGAGGAGATGACGTCTCAGCTCGGCCTCGATAGCCGCGTGACCTTTCACGGGTTCATCGATGAGTCAGAAAAAGCACCGATGCTGCAGAAAATGAATTTCGTGGTCAATACATCGTCGAAGGAAGGCTGGGGATTGACGGTTGTGGAAGCAAACGCCTGTGGTGCGCCGGTTGTCGCTGCGAATGTGCCAGGACTGCGCGATTCTGTCGTCGACGGCCAGACGGGCTTGCTCTACGAATTTGGCAATATCGACGATTTGGTGACGAAGATGCGGCTCTTCCTCGACAGCACGGAGCAAAGGAATGCGTTTCGGGAACGGGCACTTTCATGGGCCGCGAAATTCGATTGGGACGTTGCGACTGATGAAACGCTCGCAATCATCCGCCGTACCATTGCGGACTGGAACGGGTAAGCGCCCTCATTCGTTTGCCGCCTGGAGCTTCTTCTAATACCCCAGTTCTTTGAGAAATCCCTCGCTGATGCTTCCCCTGCCGCTCTCACGAAGGTAATTCAGAACATATTTCCCAATCATGTCCAATTCGATGTTCACGCTTGTTCCGCGCCGGTATGTGTGGAAGAGCGTCGTGTCCCATGTATGCGGAATGACCGAGACGCTGAAGCTTGACGCGGTTTTGTCTGACACTGTGAGGCTGATCCCGTCGATGGCGATGCTGCCCATTGCAACGATGTTGGTAGCCGCGGATTCCGGGAAAGAAAACGTCACTACCCAGCTTTCCGATCGCTTGTCTATCGAGAGTATCTCGGAAATGAAATCCACGTGTCCCTGCACAAAATGTCCGCCGAGTTTGCCGTTGGCACGAAGCGCACGTTCAAGATTCAGCTGCGCGCCTGCTGCAAGCATGCCGAGCGTGGACTTCTTCATCGTTTCTTCCACCGCTTCGACGGTGAAAGTCTTGCCCGTGAAACGCGTGACGGTGAGGCAAACGCCGTTAACGGAAATGCTGTCGCCGACAGCGATATCGTCGAGCGCGACCGCGCCAGCAATATCGAAACGCCGACCGTTTCCAAACTGCTTTACACCGCGCAGTGCCCCGAGTTCCTCGATAATACCTGTAAACATGTGTCAGTCCTCCTTGTCGGGCCTGAGGATGGTGTAGACATCGGAGCCCATGCGGAGAACGTCCTCCACGCGATACCGATACGCGTCGGTGAGATGCAAGGGACGTAATCCGGAGAAGGCGCCTCTCCCCTGTCCGATGATTTTCGGAGCGGTGAAGATGTCGATTCTGTCCGCGATACGCGCGCGTACAAAGGCGGAAAACACTTCAGCCCCGCCTTCCACAAGGATCGACCGAATGCTGTGTTCCTCGAAGAGCACTTGCAGCGCGGATTTCAGCGAAGCGTATTCCAGCGTGTCGGTTGTGACTTCGATGACCCGAATGCCGCGTTTGCGGAGTTTGCCGATGAATTCAGCGTGCGTTCGCGCACTTTTCTTCGAAGTGACCACGATGGTCCGATCCTCTCCGCCGTCTCTGAATATTGCCGCGGCAGGGGATACATTCCACGAGCGCGTCAAGAGGATGCGCTGCGGCTGCCGACCGTCTACATGCCGCACCGTCAGGGAGGGATTGTCCTTGCGCACGGTTTCCGCACCGACAAGAACGGCATCATAGAGGGAACGGAGACGATGCACTTCCACACGCGATTCCTCCGAAGTGATCCAGTGCGAAGTACCCTTCTGCGCCGCAATATACCCGTCGAGCGTCTGAGCTATTTTCAACAGGATAAACGGACGCTTTTCTGTGACATTCACGATGAAGACTTCGTTCAGAGCCTCACATCGTGCACGCTCCACGTCCTCGACGACCGTCAGCCCGGCGTCACGGAGGCGTTTGGCGCCGCGTCCCGCCACGTCAGGATTGGGATCCGGCATGCCGATGACGACTTTTCGGATGCCTGCATCAATGATAGCCTGCGTGCAGGGAGGAGTTTTTCCGTAGTGATTGCAGGGTTCGAGTGAAACGTACAGGGTGGCGCCGCGGGCCTGCACGCCCGCGTCTGAAAGAGCCTCCACTTCCGCGTGGGGTTCGCCGTACATGCGGTGCCAACCCTTGCCTACGATGCGTCCCCCGGACACCACTACGGCGCCAACCATCGGATTGGGTTCGACGTTGCCCCTGCCGCGCTCCGCGAGCTGGAGGGACTTCTGCATGTAAAGGCTGTCTTTTTTTTCGTGCATGAAGCTGTTATTCCAGGCGCATGATTTTTCTCGGTCGCGGGAAAGTCTCGTGCCCGGTTACGCCGCCCAGACGTTGGAAAACCATCAGGGCGGTGGAGATTTTCCGGCTGCCGCGGTTGCCGGCACGAGGTACGGCAGTGCTCCCCTCCACGACCATGGTCGCTGAACTGCCGCCGTCAAGATTCATTGCGTTCCATGCTCCGCGCGCGATCATGAGCTTCGCGAGCGTCTCGAGAGATGCTCCCCGGGTCCGTGCCTTCCGGTTGTAGGGCTCAACGGTCATCATGATCAGCGTGTCGCTGTAACGTGACACGCCGATCGCGCTGCGGCCGTAGTGTCCCTCGACGAAACGGACCTTCTTCAATCCTTCTTCGGCCCATTCCACGCTGACACCGCCGTTGCGGACAATACGTGGCGTCCCGCCCGTCATCTGAACGACCGGCGCGGCGACGATGGGCTGCAGACGGCTCGACACCGTGAACGTGTCGCCGACGAACAGCGAAGTGAACAGCGGGAAGGGTCCGCGGCCGAATGAAAGCACTCCCCCGTCTTCCGGAATGGCGACGAATCCAGTGTCCAGGGCGGTGATTCTGCATGGCACGATAGTATTGGCGCGCGGTTCACGAAGATAACGGAACTGCAGCTTCAGCGTGCCGCTCTCGGGACTGACACTCCACACCGAGTCCATCATTGCGAGAATCATGGTGTCGATCGCGGCCTCGGTCTCGTCGGTGATGGTGTCGCGCGACGCTTCGCGAATACCGGTCGTGTCGATGAACGGAACCGATGAGCCGAAAAAGGTGGTGTATAGGACAACTTCGGCACTGTCCACTCTGCGGTTCATCCTTGAAACGGGGATATCTCCCAGACGCGTACGCACAGCGACATTCAGGTTGAATGTATCAATGATCACCTCACCCCGATCGGTAAACGCAGCGGACGACCAGTTCTTGTATTTGTCTGCGGTGATGATTTCTCCGTCGCTCACTGTCGGTCCCATGGGATGCAGTGTACCTGCTTTCCAGAAATTGGCGTTGGTCCCAGCGACGCTGCGGATAGCGGCCCGAGAGCTGTCGTAGCGCCCGAGAATGCTATAGACGCGTTCGAGTCCGGATACATGATCGAGCCCTTTTCCCACACGCACACCGACAAGCGGATTACGGAGGTCCACGGTCACCCAGTGAACGGAAAGACGGGATTTTGGTACGTAGGAATGCGAATAACGGATACCCGGGGCGAGTTCACGCGCACTGTCTGGAGGAAGTGCAGTCGTGGCATTTGGCTGAGCGAACACCGTCAGCGGGGTGAGCACGAATGCAATGGCCGTGATCAGGTTGCGGGTGCGCATGGGAACTGTATTCATCAGGCGGTTTTCTCGATCGGAGCCGACAGGGTTAGGCCGCACATGGCACCTGCGGTACGGGCTATCCCCAGCGGATCGAGGTTGATGCTCCGATACAATTCCTCCTGCGTGCCCTGCTCTATGAATTCATCAGGGATGCCGTGAATCTGCAGGACGACCCCCTGCGCTCGGGAGGCAGCAAGATATTCCGCAACCGCGCCGCCGAAACCACCGAGAACGCTGTTATCCTCCACGGTGAGGATGTATTTGTAGCGTGAGAACAACTCGTCGAGAAGTGCTGTATCGAGCGGTTTGATGAAGCGCATATTTACGACGGCGCAACGGACCCCGCTGTTGGAAAGAAGATCAGATGCTTTCAGTGCATATTGCACCATGTTGCCGACGGCGAGAACCGCTATTTCATCCCCTTCGCGGAGAACAATGCCCTTGCCGATTTCCATAGCCTGGAATCCATCGCGAATCGTCACGCCGATGGCGTTGCCTCGCGGGTAGCGCAAGGCGATCGGTCCCTTGCCGTAATCCACGGCGGTGAAAAGCATGTCGCGGAGTTCCTGTTCGTCGGCAGGCGCCATGATGACCATGCCCGGGATCATGCGTAGATAGCTGAGGTCGTACGCTCCGTGATGCGTCGGCCCGTCGGCTCCAACCAGGCCGCCTCGGTCAATTGCAAACACGACATGCAGATCCTGAATGGCGACATCGTGGATGACCTGGTCGAATGCTCTTTGCAGGAAAGTGGAATAAATCGCGGTGACAGGAACGTAGCCCTCCACCGCCATGCCCGCCGCGAACGTTACTGCGTGCTGCTCGGCGATGCCTACGTCGAAATATTTTTCAGGGACCTCCCGCTGCAGGACGTCGAGTCCGGTGCCCGATCCCATTGCTGCGGTGATACCCACGACATTGTCGCGCGCCTTGATGATTTCCACGAGTGCATCCGCAAAAATCGACGTGTAGCTGCGGGCTGCGTCCGCCTTCTTCGCGGCTTTCCCGGTGATCTTGTCGAAAGGTGTCACGCCGTGAAGATTCATATCGTCTTTTTCCGCCGGGGCGTATCCCTTCCCTTTCTGCGTCACGACATGGACGAGAACCGGCCCGGGCCAGTCCTGCACCTCCTCGAAAATCTTCACGAGAGATACGACGTTGTGTCCGTTGATGGGGCCGAAATAGCGGAATCCCAGGGCCTCGAAAAGCATGCCCGGAGTAACGACGGCCTTGATGCCGCCTTCGAGACGAGCTGCGACCTTACGGAAACGGTCGCCCAGCTCGTCGAACTTTCCGGCGAGATCCCAGACGTTCGCACGGAAGCGGTTGTAGGTCGGAGATGCGATCAGTTCGTTGAAATAATTGGAAAGTGCCCAGACGTTTGGGGAGATCGACATGTTGTTGTCGTTAAGGACCACGATCATATTCTTCTTAAGCAGACCGCAGTTGTTCATCGCCTCGTAGGCCATCCCCCCAGTCATCGATCCGTCGCCGATCACCGCGACGACTTTGTAATTCTCCCCGTGAAAATCGCGCGCGGCCGCCACGCCGAGCGCTGCGGAAATGGATGTCGTTGCGTGTCCAGCGCCGAAAACGTCATACGGACTCTCCTTTCGTTTCAGGAAGCCGCTGATACCGCCGTACTGGCGTATGGTGTGGAATCGATCCTTTCGCCCGGTGAGGATCTTATGCGGATATGCCTGGTGCCCGACGTCCCAGATGACTTTGTCCTCCGGCGTCTGGAATGCGTAATGCAGCGCTACCGCCAACTCAACCGTTCCAAGGCCAGCGCCAAGATGTCCTCCCGTACGTGATATTGCGTCGATCAGAAAATCACGGATTTCCTTGCTGACCGTCCGCAGGTCATTGATGGACAGCTTGCGTAGATCGGAGGGATCATCGATGCGGTCGAGCAGCGGCGTGAGCGGTTTTTCAGTCATGGGCATTCCAGTGGATGACACAGCGGTTAGTCCTCGTCGAAGTCCAGTTGCTCGAACACTCCGTCCGAACGCTTGCGTAATTCAATAATGCGCGTCTGGGCTGCAGACAAATCCTTAACACACGTTTCTGCAATTTCAATTCCCTCCGCATATAATTTGATGCTTTCCGCGAGGGAGGTTTCTTCCGCATCCAGTGATCGAACAATTTCATTGAGCCGTTCGACGGAAGCTTCAAAGCTGGCAGGTTGTTTTTTACTCATGTTCAGACGTCCGTTCTACAGTCGCGTCGGCGCTGCCGTCCCGTAACTGGAGAAAAATCGTATCGCCCGGCTTCAGTTGTCGGACGCTGGTGATGGATGATTCATTTTGCGAGAGCAGCACGGCGCCACGGCGGAAAAAAAGCTCCGGATCATGCGCCGCGAGTTTCTGCCTCAACAGTTGCAGGGAATGCTCCCTCTTCTCGACGGAGCGATCAAGAGCGCGGTGCAGCAATTCCATGCGGTCGTCGAGGAGCTGTTCGGATCCCCGCAACCGTCCGTCAAGACGCGAAAATGCACGATCGGTCAACATGGAACGCAACAGATGCCTCCGAGCGCGCATCCTGAAATCTACGAATTTCCCCGCGGTGTTCGCAATGCTATTCAGCTGCTCCAGCATTTCTTCCCGGGTGCGCACGACAAGCTCACCGGCTACGGACGGTGTTGCAGCGCGAAGATCGGCGACATAATCTGCGATGGTAACGTCAACTTCGTGTCCGACGGCACTAACGATGGGGATCCGCGATCGCACAATAGCCCGAGCGACGATCTCCTCGTTGAAAGCCCACAAATCCTCGATGGATCCCCCGCCCCTTCCCGTGATGATGAGATCCGCCTCTCCGTGTTCGTTGCACATATCCAGTGCGGACGCGATCTGCTCCGCCGCACCCGCCCCCTGCACCTGAACAGGAATGACCATGAGCTTCACTGCTGGATTTCGGCGACGGATAACGCTGATCATGTCGCGTATGGCTGCGCCGGTCGGCGATGTGACCAGAGCGATGGTTTCGGGGTACGCCGGGAGCGGACGCTTACGCCCCTCATCGAACAGCCCTTCCTCAAACAGTTTCCTTTTGAGCTTCTCGAATGCGACCTGCAGCGAACCCTCGCCGCGAGGCTGCATGTCGCTCACGATAATCTGGTAATTACCGCGAGGTTCATATACGGTTATGCGTCCGCGACACACGACTTCCATACCGTTCTGCGGTCGAAAGAACGTCCCCATGGCGTTGCCCCGAAACATCACCCCGGAAAGCTGCGCATTTGCGTCTTTCAACGTGAAATACCAGTGACCTGAGCTGTGACGGACAAAATTGGAAATCTCCCCTACCACGGTGACGGCCCCGAAGGAATCCTCAAGAGTATCCTTGATCAGACGCGTGAGCTGTGCGATGGTAAATACTGTGGAATCAGGTGTCGATGACATAACACTTCAATGGATGCGAAGACCGTTTATGGGGTATCGAAGTTGGAAAGTACTGTATCCAGCTGCTCCAGTTCAGGGTCAGGAGTTGGAAAATCCGTTGTGTAATGCAGACCACGGCTTTCCTTTCTCAGTAAGGCACTCTCGATAATGAGACTCGCGATCAGTGTGATGTTGCGCAACTGAATCAGTTTTTCCGATACACGTGTTCGTTTGTAGAAA
Organism: Bacteroidota bacterium; assembly: GCA_014860565.1. Lineage (GTDB taxonomy): Bacteria > Bacteroidota > Ignavibacteria > SZUA-365 > SZUA-365 > SZUA-365. The sequence goes on along the minus strand of JACZJN010000162.1, from coordinate 128,577 downwards.
TCTTCAACTTCGTTGCGGAGCATATTGATGCGCCGCCGGGCACGCTGAAGACGAAGCGATGAACGTACGATGCCGACGTAATCCCACATCAACGTGCGCACTTCCTTCCTGTTGTGAGAGATCAGAACCCACTCCTCGGTATTGTATGTCCCGCTGTCATCCCATTCCGGAATCTCTGCAATGGGTGGCGCATCGAAATCGACCTCGAGGGTCGATTGTGCGGCACGGTTCGCGAACACCATCGCTTCCAGGAGTGAATTGCTCGCAAGGCGATTCGCCCCGTGCAGTCCCGTCATCGCGCTTTCCCCTGCCACGTACAACGCATTGATGTTGGTGCGGCCATACGCGTCGCTGAGCACACCTCCACAGGAGTAATGCGCAGCTGGAACGACCGGTATCAAATCAGTTGTAATGTCTATGTTTACCTCAAGACACTTCTCGTAAATATTAGGGAATGACGATCGCACATCGTCCGCGCTGAGATGCCGCATATCGAGAAAGACGCTTTCATCGCCGCGGCGTTTGAGTTCGCTGTCGATTGCTCGTGCGACAATGTCTCTTGGCGCGAGTTCGAGTCGGGGATCGTATTTCTCCATGAAGCGCTCGCCTGCCCTGTTAACGAGCATCGCACCGAAGCCACGCACTGCCTCCGAGATCAGAAACGAACGTGCCTGCGGATGATACAGGGTTGTGGGATGAAACTGGATGAATTCCATATTGCCGACACGCGCCCCCGCGCGAAATGCCATTGCAATTCCGTCGCCGGTGGCGATTTCAGGATTCGTCGTGTGCAAGTATACCTGACCGCAGCCACCGGCAGTAATCACTGTGCTGCGGGCAAAAAAACGTTCCACCTCTCCCGTCAGCTTGTTCAGTACGTATGCTCCCCAGCAGTGGATATCCTCCGGATTGATCGTCGGACGCTCCGCAAGATTGTGCTGGGTAATCAGATCAATGGCGATATGATCCTCGTACACCGTGACGTTGGGATGGCGCCGAACTGTTTCGACCAATACGCGCTCGACTTCCCTGCCGGTGAAATCCTTTGCGTGAACGATACGATGGCGGGAATGGCCTCCCTCCCTGCCAAGATGCAGGGATTCCCCTTCCTTGATCGTGAAGTCGACGCCAAGCTTCAGCAGATCACGTACCAGGGCGGGACCTTCACTGACAACGATCTCCACGATATCGCGATGGCAGAGCCCAGCACCCGCCTGCAGTGTGTCTTCAATATGCAGCCCGAACGAATCCTCGTTCGAGAACACCGATGCAATGCCGCCCTGCGCATAGTTGGTGTTGGATTCGACCGTCTCCTTTTTCGTCACCAGTGCGACGTGACGGTGGTCGGCAACCTTCAGTGTGTAGAAGAGGCCGGCAATGCCGCTGCCGATGACGAGGATGTCAGACTGATGTTGTGGTGACACGATTGATGCAATCCAGTTTATCTCAGACTGGTAACTGCCAGTCTGCAAATGCGTTGCGGAGGTGCATGAGAGCTGTTTCTATGTTCTGTTCCGTAATGATCAGCGGCGGGAGAAGTCGTATAACCCGGTCGCGTGTCACGTTTACGAGGAATCCGTTTCGAAGGCAATGCTCGAGCACGGGGCGAGCGGGCTGTGTACAAACGATACCCTGCATGCAGCCGCGTCCCCGAATATCCGAAATATGCATGGGAAATTGCGTTTTCAGGTCAAGAAGCCCCATGTGGAGCTGCGCGCCTGAAAGTCGCGCATTTTCCATGACGCCTGTCTCGAGTGCATCGATAACAGCGATGCCTGCCGCGCAGGCGACGGGATTTCCACCGAAGGTGCTGCCATGTCCGCCGGGCCCAAACACATCTGCCAACGCATCACGAACCAGCACCGCCCCTAGTGGTAATCCCCCACCAAGCGATTTCGCAAGTGTGACAATATCGGGAGAAAGATCGTAGTGCTCGGCAGCGAGGAATTTCCCGGTGCGCCCCATACCTGTCTGGATTTCATCATCGATAATAAGAAAGCCGAAGTGGTCGCGAAGGGCAACTAATTCAGCCGCAAAGGCGGGATCGAGCGGCATCACTCCTCCTTCCCCCTGTATGCACTCGAGTACGACGGCCGCGGTCTTGGTCCCGACCGCATCTCTCAACGCTTTGGTGTCGTTGTATGGCAGCGTGCGGCAGCCTTCCAGAAACGGACCATATCCCTCTCGGTACTTGATGGAATCCATCATCGAGAGTCCCGCCATGGTACGGCCGTGAAAAGCGTCGCTGAATGCTATGATCTCGTTCTTCCCGCGTGTCGCGGACCAGCGGCGTACAAGTTTGAATGCCGCCTCCATTGTTTCCGCACCGCTGTTGGCAAAATACACCTTATCGAATCCACTCCGGGCACACAATCGCTCTGCCAGTTCGATTTGTGGAAGCTGGGGAAAAAGATTCGAGAGATGCATGTACGCGTTTATTTGCTTGAGGACGGCCTGGAGCACGGACGGATAGCCATAACCGAGACTGTTGACCGCAAGGCCCCCGAAGAAATCGAGATATCTGCGGCCATCGGTATCGATCAGGTATACCCCCTCGCCCCGCTGTATTTCAATCGGAAGCCGGGAATAGGTGTTCAGGATGGATGCGCGATCGCGATCAAAGAGCGTGGTCATGATGGCTGGCGCTTGCCCAGTCGTGAGAGGATGAGCACAATGGATGCCGTGGCACTCTTCAGATCCTCGAGAGTGCCGTTATTGCGAATGGTGAAATCTGCCAGGCCTGATTTTTCTTCTGGAGGCAGCTGATGCCGCAGCCGGCTGAGTACTGCGTCCCTGTCGCTTTTGTCTCGTTCCATGATGCGCGTGATCGTCAACTCCGTTTCCGCGACGACGGCTACGGTATAATCGAAAGTCTCCTCGATTCCCACTTCGAAGATGATCGCCGATTCGACGAACACAAGACGCTTCCCCTCGGCATGCAGTTTCGCCGCCTGTATCATTACCCGCTCCATGGTCGGAGGATGAACGATGGCATTGAGGGCGCGCAGCTTCGCCGTGTCCTCAAACACCAGAGAAGCGAGGAATTGCCGGTCGAGCGTTCCGTCGGAGAGATAGGTTTGCATGCCGAAGCGTTCTATCAACGAAGCACGGACCGCCTCGTCGCTTTCCATAATGTCGCGTGCGATGCGGTCCGTGTCCAGCACAGGATACTCTTCACCGATGAGAGCTGCGACAGTGCTTTTCCCGGAGCCGATGCTGCCGGTAAGACCGATCAGTAGCGACGCCTGCGGTCGCGTTGTCATTGTATTCCAGGTTGTGTCACTTGGCAAAAGCGATGGAACGTTTTTCCCGGATGACCGTCACCTTGATCTGGCCGGGATACTCCATTTCATTCTGAATTTTTTCCGCGATATCCGTCGCCAGCTGGTCGGCGAGCGTGTCGTCTATCCGGTCGTGTTCGACCATCACGCGCACCTCGCGGCCGGCCTGGATGGCATATGTCTTCGCCACACCTTCAAATCCGGTGGCGATGGTCTCCAGTTTCTCGAGACGCTTCACATAGCCTTCGAGAGATTCACGCCGGGCACCCGGACGGGCTCCGCTGATGGCGTCTGCCGCCTGCACCAGCGGCGCATACGGAGATTCCATCGGAATATCGTCATGATGCGAACCGATCGCATTGATGATGATGGGATGTTCGCGGAATTTCTTTGCGAGATCCATTCCAAGAAGCGCATGGGGACCTTCGATATTGCGATCGAGTGTTTTCCCGATGTCATGCAACAGTCCGGCGCGGGTGGCGATTTTCGCATCGAGACCGAGCTCCGCCGCCATGATGCCGCACAGCCAGGCCACTTCAATCGAGTGTTGCAGTAGATTCTGACCGTAGCTGGAACGGAACTTCATCTTTCCGACAAGTTTCTTGATTTCATTGTGCACGTTATGAATGCCGACATCGAGCAGCGTGTTTTCGCCAACGCGGAATATTTCTTCTTCAAGATCCTTGCGTACTTTCTCGACAACTTCCTCGATGCGTGCCGGGTGAATCCGACCATCGGCCATGAGCGTCTCAAGCGCGATGCGTGCCACTTCGCGGCGGAACGGATCGAAGCCGGAGAGGATTACTGCCTCGGGAGTATCGTCGACGATCACATCGATTCCAGTCGCGGCTTCGAATGCGCGGATATTGCGGCCTTCCCTTCCGATGATGCGCCCCTTCATATCCTCGCTCGCCAGATTCAGTACGCTGACAGTGGTCTCAACGGAGTGATCCGAGGCCGTGCGCTGGATTGCCTGCAGAATAACGCGCTGCGCCTCTTTTTTTGCCGTGCCTTTCATCTCGTCACGGATTTCCTTGAGCTGCTGCGCTGCCTGCAGCTTGGCGTCGCTGATCATGTTCTCCATGAGAACGCTTCGAGCGTCATCGCGAGAGATGCCGGATATACGTTCGAGCTTTTCTGTCTGCTCCTCGATGATGCTGCGCACCCGGTCGATTCGATCCTGCAGCTCCTGCTCTTTCCGTTCGATGCGTTCTTCGGTCTGCTTGAGCTTGTCTTCCTGCGTCGTCAGCAGTTCGGAGCGGCCATTGATGCTCTCCTCTTTGGTGGTAAGCTGCTTCTCGCGCGTATGAAGCTTATTTCGTTGGCGGTTAAGTTCTTTCTCGATTTCCTGCTTTTTATGAAACAACTCGTCCTTGACTTCAAGCAGTTTCTCTTTCTTGATGTGGACGGCTTCTTTTTCCGCGGCTTCCACAATCTCCTTCGCGCGCTCTTCTGCAACGGAGATTTTATTCTGTCCGACGCGGGAGGCGATGTACCAACCGAGAAACAGAAACAATGCGCTCAGTGCCGCGATGGTTGGTAAAAGCCAGTATAATTCGACGTTCATTGTCTATTTCCTCCAGAATAAAAAAGTACCGCACTACCCCTAGCTACTGGTGGTGGGAAAAAAGAACCCATCCATGACACAGTGGGTAAATGCCTTCACATCTCTTGCTTCCACTGTCATTCGCCGAAGCGAACGAATCGCGAAGATCGAGGCCTGCAATTGATGGTAAGAGTCAGATTCCCAGGTAAAAAGTGTTGGTTCTTTTTAACGTGGCCAGTGACCGGATTGTAGTGCGGTTACTTGTTCTTCGTCGTCTTTTCAGTCTACGTTCAACGCTCCGTCCAGCAATTGGTTGATGGACCGGAGTTCCTGTTCAACTTTTCGGGTCAGCTGTTTTTTTTCCTGCTGCTCATGGGTCAGCTGTTCAGAGACATTCAGCGCGGAGAGAACGGCGAGTGTCGTGGGCGGCTGATCCGGAATCTGCGTGTGCAACTCATGCATCATCCTGTCCAGTTGTTCCGCCGCCTTGAGTGTCAACTCTTCATCGTCTACCTTCAGGGGGTAGTCGGTGCCGTATATGCGTAGTCGTATGCTCTTGGCTTCCATGATTCGTATTCAAACTTCTTGAAAGTGTTTCTACAATCAGTCTATAAATGCCACTGTCGATTACCTGGATGACCCGAGGTGCGCGTTGATGCGACGAAGCAGGTCACCAATCTGACGTTCCAAAGCCTCTCTTTCGTCCGGCGAAAGATATAAAAGTCCATCGCCAACGTCAACAGACGTAGGCGTCGCTTTTTTCTCCTGCAAAGTTGTAATGAGATGGTCCTTCTCGGCAAGCTGTGCTTCGAATGCCCGCTGTGCTGCTTCCAGTTCTTCAACCCGCTGCACGAGATCAGCGTTTTCGCTGCGAAGCCGTGAAATCAGTTCAACGGCTTTCTGCGCACGTTCCCAGAGACCCTGGAGGGCCATCTGAATGATGTTCTGCATCGCTCCGCCCTGTACGGGCAATTCGTGCTGTGTCATGTGAGCATCCGGGCTGATGGAACGAAACCGTTATGCGCGAAGCTCGGCCTGTAACTCCCGCTTCAGAGCGGAGACGATGGCATCGACCGAGTCGTTGATATCTTCGTCCGTGAGCGTTCTCTCGTCTGCCTGAAACGTCATCGTGAACGCCACGCTCTTCCTGTCCTTTCCAATACTTCCATGCGTGAAAACATCCACAACGCGAACACTCTTCAAGTAGGCAGGATTGCCGAGCTGAACGGTGCGGGTAATCTGTTCCGCCAAGATGTCTTTCGCGACGAGTACCGCAAGGTCACGTGTCATGCTGGGATACTTCGCTACCGAAACATACCGCTGCCGCTTTGGCAAAGCCTCGCACAAAAGATCTATGTCGAGCTCGGCATAATACACCGGCTGACCAATATCGAAGCTTGCAAGAATCGCATCAGAAACTTCGACAGCTTGTCCGGCATATCTGCCTTTGACTTCAAGCGTTAGGACATGCTCACTTAAAGTACTGGTTCTATCATAATAAAAGATTGTGTCATTGTCAATATAAAGAGCTTCGACGAGCTGATGCAGCACACCCTTCAAATCAAAAAAATCGGATTCGCGACCGGGTGCATACCAACTGCGCTCCTGAGCGTTGCCAGTAATAGCGAAGGCAAGCATGTTGCGTTCCGTAAAATTCTTCTCCTCCATCGCTGCAAAAACATGGCCGATTTCAGCAATACGCACTGAAGGCATGCCGTTGCGGATGTTGAGGTCGATTGCCTCGAGAATCGACGGAAGCAGACTTGTACGCAGGCTGGGACGCTCCTTACTCACCGGATTGAGGACGTCAACCACCGTGCCTCCCTCTCCGCTCACACCGGCACGACCACGTGAGACAAGGCTGGATGAAAGGATTTCATCGAAGCCGAAGCCAAGCACCAGATTCCGTAGACGTGCAGGAAAAGCCTGATCATCGAAACGTGTCCCAACATTCATCTCTATGCGTGTGGGAACAGGAATGTTATCATAACCATGAATGCGCGCGATTTCCTCGACGAGATCGATCTCCCGTTCGATATCACTGCGGAAAGTAGGAATGCTGCACTGGAATGCGGCATCATCCTCTCCCAGAATTCGGACCTGCAATGCCTCAAGGATTCGGCGCTGTTCGGATGCGGAAATCTCTATCCCGAGAATGCGGTTCACGAATGCTGGGCGCAGTGCGACAATCTTTTCGAGCACGGGTGAGGGATATGCATCGTACAAACCACGCAGTTTCCCTCCCGCAGTCTCCAAAATAAGCTGCACGGCACGACGCAAAGCCCACAAGGTGACATTCGGATCCGACCCACGTTCGAAACGGTAGCTCGAGTCCGTCGAGAGCTGAAGCATCTTGGCTGTGCGTCGCACCGATGATGGATTGAAATGCGCACTTTCAAGCAGGATCGAGGTCGTTGACGTTGAAACCGCGGAATGCTGACCGCCCATGACGCCTGCAACAGCGACCGGTTTTACGGCGTCGCAAATGAGCAGCGCACGTTCAGGAAGACGGCGTTCTTCATCGTCGAGTGTCGTGATCGTCTCCCCCGGTTCCGCGGCTCGCACGACGATACTGCTCCCTTCGAGCAGCTCCAGATCAAAGGCATGCATCGGTTGTCCGATCTCCATCATCACGTAGTTCGTTACATCGACGACGTTGTTGATCGGACGCACTCCCGCCGCTGTGAGCGCCTTGCGCAACCAGTCAGGCGAATCAGTCACGGTTACGTCCCGCACGATGGCACCAGAGTAGCGCGGACAAAGCTCCGGATCGCGGATATCGATTGAAAATGGTTCGGGATCCGGACACTCCGCGAGCTCGGGCGTCGGTACGCGAAGCTCCCCTGCGGTTGCAGCTGCGATGTCGCGCGCGGTCCCGATATGCGACAGTGCATCGCCACGGTTCGGTGTGATACCGATGCCGAGAATGACATCGTCAAAGCCGAGGTACCGTGCGATCGGAGTTCCGGGCAACGCGCCTGGCTGAAGCACGGCAATACCGGAATGATCGTCATCGAGTCCGAGCTCTGAAGACGAACAGATCATGCCGGCGGATTCAATCCCCCGCAGTTTTCGTCTATCAATAGTGAAGCCAAGCTTCTCGATGTGTGCGCCCACCTGGGCAAAGATTACCTTCTGTCCGGCTGCGACGTTCGGTGCACCGCAGACAACCGTGGAAACATCCGCTCCGTTGCTGACTGTGCATACCGAAAGTTTATCCGCATTGGGATGCTTTTCGCAGGTGAGCACTTCACCTACCACAATATCCTTGAAAGAATCGCGGCGATCTTCAATGGATTCAACCTCTAATCCCACGTTTGTTAACAGAGCTTCAAGCTCTTCGAGGGATTCAGGAAGATCGACGTATGTACGGAGCCAGTTTAATGAGAGCTGCATGATCAGTTGAATTGATGATTGACGCGTAGATCATTTTCGAAAAGGAGCCGGATATCATCGATGGCATGCCGGAGCATTGCTGTGCGCTCGATGCCGATGCCGAATGCGTATCCGCTGAATTCCTCGGGATCGACGTTCACGAAGGAAAACACATTCGGATCCACCATACCGCAACCGAGAATTTCAAGCCACCCGGTGTGCTTGCACACGCGGCATCCCTTGGCGTTGCAGAGATAGCAGCTGATGTCCATTTCCGCCGACGGTTCGGTAAACGGGAAAAAACTCGGACGAAAGCGGTATTTCAGTGACGAGCCATAGTACATCTTTGCGAAGGTGACCAGAGTGCCCTTCAGATCTGCAAACGTGACACCTTTATCGACGAAGAGTCCGTCGATCTGATGAAATTGCACATGGCTCCGGGCGCTGATCACTTCATTGCGATAAACTTTCCCGGGAAAAATCGCGCGGATCGGTGGCTGATATTTTTCCATGAGACGCACCTGCACGGGAGTTGTGTGTGTGCGCAGCAGATGTGAATCGGTAATAAAAAACGTATCCTGCATATCCCTTGCCGGGTGATCAGCAGGAAAATTCAATGCCTCGAAATTGTAGTGGTCGGTTTCAATTTCAGGACCGTCGGCGACGCTGAAGCCCATGCGACGAAAAATATCCGATATCTCCTCAATGGTCTGGGAAACGATATGCATATGCCCGCGATGCTGGGCGCGTCCGGGCAACGTAATATCAAGCACGTCCTTTCCCGACTTTTTCTCTCGCTGAAGGTTCTCAACGGCTTCGTCAAGCAAAGACTGCGCAGTTTGACGTAGCACATTGAGTGCCTTGCCCATCGAGGGTTTCTCATCCGCCGAAAGCGTTTTGAGGTCTTCGAACAACTGTGCGATGCTCCCTTTTCTTGAGAGGAATGCAATACGGAACTGTTCCAGTCCCTCCTCTGTCGAGAGATTGGCCGCACTTTCCCGGATCTTGGCGAGCAGCCCTTCTATACGATCTTTCACGACGAACTCCTGCGAATACTTCGGCAAAAAAAAAACGGGCATGACACGAGAGGCGACTCTCTATGCAATGCCCGCCGTACGATCAAAAAGGGCTTACAGGGTCGCGAGCTTCACGATTTCAGCAAAAGCAGTGCTGTCCGTGGCTGCGATCTCCGAGAGCATCTTCCGATTGATGTCGATATTGTGTTTGTTCAATCCATCGATCAGACGCGAGTACGAAACGCCATGCATGCGTGAGGCTGCGTTGATGCGCGTGATCCAAAGCTGGCGCATGGTGCGCTTTTTGGCACGGCGATCGCGGTACGCAAACTGCAGGGATTTGTCGACGCGGTGCTTCGCTACCGTGAGGATCTTGCTGCTCGCACCGTAAAAGCCTTTGGCGCGATCAAGTGTTTTTTTCCTCCGACGGTGCGCGGCGACCTTATTCTTTGAACGAGGCATTCTTCACCTGTGAGTCTATTTAGATAATCATTTTGATGCGTTTTTCATCGGCGGCATCCACAAGGGTGCCCTGACGCAGCCCGCGTTTGCGCTTGGTCGTCTTCTTGGTCAGGATGTGGCTGCTGTATGCCTTCCTGCGCTTGATCTTGCCCGTGCCGGTAAGCGTGAAACGCTTTTTTGCACCGGACTTGCCTTTAAATTTGGGCATTTGCTCGTACTCCTTTTCGGTTCGATCGAAATAATCTAGCTGATTAATATAAGGAAATTCTTGTTTCCGTTCCAGTAAATTACTGTTCGGAATCTTCAATTTTCTGCTTTTCGATGGCAGCCATTTTCTTTTTGTCCGGGGAAAAAATGGCGATCATCGAACGGCCTTCCATATTGGGCTCTTTTTCCACCAGGGCTATGTCTTCCAGCGCTTGTTTGAGTTTCGTGAGGAGCTGATATCCGAGCTCCTGATGCGCCATCTGACGCCCGCGGAACACCACTGCAGCCTTGACTTTATTTCCTTCGAGCAAAAATTGCCGGGCGTGACGCAGCTTGAAATCGAAGTCGTGCGTATCCGTCGTCGGATGATAACGCACTTCCTTAATGACGATGTTCAGCTGTTTCTTCTTGAGGAGCTTCTCTTTTTTCTGCTGCTCGTACTTGAACTTGCCGTAATCCATGATTTTGCACACAGGCGGTGTTGCCTGTGGTGCGATCTCGACAAGGTCGAGTTCTTTTTCCGCGGCCATCGCAAGGGCTTGTTTTGGAGAGACAATACCTACCTGCTCTCCCTCGGCTCCAATGAGCCTGATTTCCTTTGCGTTGATTTCCTCGTTTATTCGTGTCCGTCGCTGGGGTGTCCGTATTGGACGATTGAACGTAGCCGTTGGTGCCTCCGGTTTGTTATAATGACTTTGCTGATATCTCTTCTGTGATGAGCTGCACGAATTCTTCTATGCTGCGCGAGCCCAAATCGCCCTCTTTGTGACGGCGGACCGACACGGCGGAACCTACTTTTTCCTTCTCGCCGACAATCAGCATATACGGTACCTTGTGCATCTCCCAATCGCGGATCTTATATCCGATCTTCTCGTTCCGTTGGTCGAATTCCACACGCACGCCGGCCTGGCGAAGCGCTGCTTCCACCTCACGGCCGTATTCCATGAACTGGTCGCTGATCGGGAGCACAGCCGCCTGTACTGGGGAAAGCCACGTCGGGAACGCCCCGGCAAAATGCTCGATGAGCACGCCGATAAAGCGTTCCATCGAGCCCATGATCGCGCGGTGAATCATCACCGGACGCTTCCGGTCGTTGTTTTCGTCGATGTATTCGAGTTCAAAACGCTCGGGCATCTGGAAGTCAAGCTGAATCGTTGCCAGCTGCCATGAACGGCCGAGGGCGTCGCGCACGCTGATGTCGATTTTCGGACCGTAGAATGCGCCGTCGCCCGGATTCAGCTTGTAGTCAATGCCGTTTGCGGCCAGAGCATCGGAGAGACCAGCCTCTGCGGTGTCCCACAGCGCGGGCTCGCCCATCGCCTCTTCGGGGCGAGTGCTAAGCTTATAAAACGGCTCAAAGCCGAATACTTTGTAGAATCGATCCACCAGCTTCAGCAAATCCGAGATCTCATCCAGGATCTGGTCGGGACGCACGTACAGATGCGCATCGTCCATGTGAAACTGCCGAACACGGAACATACCGTTCAAGGCCCCGGACAGTTCTTTGCGATGATTCGTACCGATTTCGGAAAATCGCAGCGGGAGATCGCGATAGCTGCGCACCTTGTGACGGTACACGAAAGTGGATTCGGGACAGTTCATCGGCTTGAGGCTGAAGATCTGGTCCTCTCCATCCTCAACAAGGAACATGTTTTCCTTGTAGTGCTGCCAGTGGCCGGACTGCTCCCACAATTCCTTCTTGACAAGAATGGGGGTCAAAATCTCATCATATCCTGCACCGTCGAGCAAGTCACGAATCATGTTCAGCAATTCCTTGAACAGGATCATACCGCGCGGCAACCAAAACGGTGCACCTGGTGCGACGTCATGAAAAGCGAACAGCTCGAGTTCACGTCCCAGCTTCCGATGATCACGCTTGCGCGCTTCCTCGAGCCGAATAAGATACTCGTCGAGTTCTTTTTTCTTCGGGAAGGAAATGCCGTAGATGCGCTGCAACTGCGTGTTGTTCGCATCACCTTTCCAGTATGAACCAGAAACGGTCAGCAGCTTCACATACTTGATTCGTCCGGCGGAAGGAAGATGCGGACCGCGGCAAAGATCGGTAAATGTTCCTTCACTGTAGCAGCTTATGATTTCATCCTCGGCGAGACCGCTGATAAGCTCAAGCTTGTACTGATCGCCTTTGGCGCCCCAGAATTCCAACGCTTCATCGCGCGTGAGGACTTTTCGCTCGAACGGCTTGTCTTCCTTCGCCAGCTCGGCCATCTTCTTCTCAATGCGCTCGAGATCTTCTGGAGTGAGCACCTGCTCGATATCGATGTCGTAGTAGAACCCCTCCTCGATGGCGGGGCCGACACCGAATTTTGCACCTGGGAAAAGTGCCTCGATGGCATGCGCCATGAGGTGGCTGGAACTGTGCCAGTAAATCTCTTTCCCTTCGTCATCATTCCAGGTCAGAATTTGCACGCTGGCATCACTCTCGATCGGCCGGTGAAGATCGACGACGTGACCGTTCACCTTCACGCCCAACGCTTCGCGTGCCAGCCCGGCGGAAATTCCTTCCGCGATCTGCAGACCGGTCGCGCCGCGGGGAAATTCCCTGCTGTCGCCATTCGGTAGGGTGATAGTTATCACGTCTTGCATACTGCTGCCTGTGCACGTGTGTATAATGAAAAAATCGGATTCGCTCCGATTTTTTCTTCAACAGAGTGTGGGTCCTACAGGAGTCGAACCTGTGACCTCTACCATGTCAAGGTAGCGCTCTAACCAACTGAGCTAAGAACCCGACGAAGGTCCACAAATATATGTAAGGAGCGCAGATAAATCAATAGTACTTAAAGAAAAATGTGAGAACGAATGAAGAAAATTCGTCCTGTACACGCGTTAGAAGCCACGAACCCGCTGGAGCATGTCCTCGACTGCCTTCGGGAGTCCGACAAACATGGCACGTGCGATCAGTGCATGCCCGATGCTCAGTTCGTCGATTTCCCGGATGGCTGTGATATAGCGAATGTTGACGTAATTGATCCCATGACCGGCGTTGACTCCGAGATCGAGTGTCTTTGCGTACGCAGCAGCTGCTTTGATGCGATCGAGCTGCTCGAGCATCTCCTCCTCGCTGCGCGCGTTGGCAAACTCGCCGGTATGGATTTCGATGATATCCGCGCCCGCTTCAGCCGCGGCTTCGATCTGCTCATCCAACGGATCCACAAACAAACTGACCTCGATGTCGTTCTCATGAAGGAGACGGATGGCGTGTGCCACTTTTTCTCCTTCCCTGATGACATCAAGACCGGATTCCGTGGTCAGTTCCTTGCGTTTCTCCGGAACGAGCGTCACCAGATCCGGAAGCGTTTCAATCGCGATTTGCAGTATTTCGTCGGTGATGGCCATCTCGAGATCCAGCTTGGTTTTAACTGTCTCTCGCAGGAGCCGCAGATCGCGATCGTTGATATGCCGACGGTCTTCGCGGAGGTGACAGACAATGCCTTCCGCTCCGTAAAGTTCACAGAGCTGCGCAGCGGTGACGGGGTCGGGCTCGAGTCCGCCGCGTGCCTCCCGCATGGTCGCGAAATGATCAATGTTGACACAGAGACGCATGTTACATACCCTCGAAATACTGCTGAAAATCATCATACCCGCGCATACGGGCATCTCGTCAACAAATATACTCAGCGGAGCAATGCAGAGAAAACATCGATAAAAGCCGCCGGTCCAATACCATCGATAGCGCTACGGAATCGAAGCGTCGCGAGCAGATCGATGGTGAGCATGACCGACCAGTGAATCAGCACGGCGTACAGGAATGAGCGCGTGCGCACGGACAAGGCCCCGAGCGCAATGCCGGCGACGATCGCTCCAAAGGTTTCCGGCATCGGCTTGCCGTAATGAAGAATCACAAACGGAATCATTTGTGCGAGCACCGCGACGGTAGCCCCGGTATAGGGCAGGAGTCCGAACAGCATGTACCCGCGCCAGATGAACTCCCAGCCGATGAAATACAGGATAAACGCAGCTTCATAGATGAGAAAAAGCGTCCAATCTCCACGCACGATCTGGGAATGCGGGTACACGTCCTGAAACGATGCCGAGGCGCTCACAACCCAGAGAATCGGCAGCATCACTGCGTAGAAAAGGAGCGAAACGCGAAGTCCGAAGCGCCAATCCCCCACCGTAACGCCGAAGTCGCGCAGGCGCTTGCGGTGCAGAAACAGGATGACCGGAATGAGCAGGAGAAAATACAGCACGAACTCGCTTGTGAACCAGTAAAGGTACTGATACAAATCGTAGAGCCGCTCACCGCTCAGGTCCCCGTACCACTGATCATAGAAAAACCGCTTACTGCCATACTGATACGACAGAATGCCGACCACTGCAACCGCGAGAAAAACGATGACCACATCGCGCGGCTCGCGGCGCGCTTCCACCATAAAAGCACGAAGAGCGGTCCCGAGGGAGCGCTCTTTCGTATTGTCCGTGCTACGTTCCTTTCTGCTCATTCGTTCTCTAGAAATTGGTGCTCAGGGAAAATCGATGCATGGCGCCAATCTCGCCTAGCGAAGTGTAGGCATAATCGACGAAGTACGTCGCTACCTTCAACCCGAAACCGCCTGAGAAACCGGCAAGTTTGGCGGAACTACCTATTTTCAATTCACGGCGCATTTCATTGTAATATCCGATTCGCGCCTTGAGCGCATCGCTCAGATCGAATTCGCCGCCGAGTGAGAAATTGGAAAAACGGTCGAAAAAACTCTCCGACGATTCGTTGAGCTTATGGAAATTCAGCATGATATTGAGCGGGAGATGTTCGAGTTTCTTGCCCACTCCAACACGCACATCGAGCGGGAGCGATTCATCCTCATCACCGAAAGCACTGACCTGCATTCCTGCATTCTGTACTCCTGCGGCAAGCACCATCTGCTGATCGGGAATGTAGTAAGAGATGCCCGCATCGACGGCGAGCCCGGTAGAACTGAACTCTTCGATCGACGAATGAATGATCTTCAGTGCGGCGCCATAGTGGAGGTTCCCGGCCGCGTTTCCGTACCCCAGGCTCAACGCGAGGTCGGAAGCGCCGAATTCCTTCCCCGTCCGGTCGCCAAACTTATCGGTCTCTTCGAATGACCCGTAGTCGAGGAACACAATGCCCGCGCTGAACCAGCCCAGATCATCCCATTTCTGACCGTACACCGCATATCCTGCGTTGACGTCGAGCAGATGTTTGAGAAAACCAACGGACGCCGAAGGGCCTTCAAGCGTGCTCAGGGCGCCGGGGTTGGTGAACAGCGTAGTGACATCGTTGCGCGCTGTCAGATACGTGTTGCCAAGTGCGGCGGCGCGCGCGTTCATCGGAATGCGGAGGAAATCAAACGCGGTGTAGTCCTGCGCCATTGCATGCATCGCGGGCGCCGCGATGAAAAAAGCGAGCAGAATGGTAGTGCGAATTCGATGGGACATGAGACCCGGTTCCTCAGTTTGGTACAATGAAAAAAACTACGTCATTTTTCCGTCAGAACGCAAGGTGAAAATCATTCCTCCTGCGACTGGAGAACGCGTTGTCTGGCGCCGAGGAATTCATCCATGAGCTGCCTCACGACTTCCGCTGCGGGAAGAATGTCGCGCACGAGCGCCACGCCCTGTCCGGCTTCGAACTCACCTTCCTCGAGATCGCCTTCGAACATGCCGCGCATCTCGCGTTTTCGCCCGAGAAGCTCAGCGAGTTCTTCCTTGTCCGCACCGCGCGCCTCGGCTTCGACCGCACGCATGGCAAACGCCGTGCGGATCAGACGAACGGGTGCGAGTTTCCTGAGCGTCAAAACCGTGTCGCCATCGCCGCTCTCAACGATCTTCTGTTTGAAGAGCGAATGTGCCGAGGACTCCTCGGTCGCGGCAAAACGTGTCCCGACCTGGACCCCTTCCGCACCGAGTGCAAATGCGGCGAGCATCTGCCTGCCGTCTGCGATACCGCCCGCGGCGATCACTGGAATCTCAACGGCATCTACTACCTGTGGAATCAGCGCCATCGTTGTCGTTTCCTCGAAGCCGTTGTGTCCGCCCGCTTCGAATCCTTCGGCGACCACGGCATCGCAGCCCACGCTCTGCACCTTGATCGCGTGCTTGACCGAGGGCACGACGTGTACCACGACGCAGCCGGCATCCTTGAGCAAGGGAAGAAATTTCCCCGGATGTCCCGCGGATGTAAATGCAATGCGGATGCCCTGATCAATCGTCGTGCGGACCAGGTCCTCCACATCACCGCGCAGCAACGGGAGATTAACGCCGAGTGGTTTATCAGTCGCCGCGCGTGCCTTTCGGATGTGCTCCGCCAACAACTCCGGCTTCATTGAACCGGCGCCGATCAATCCGAGACCGCCGGCGTTCGAAACGGCGGCGGCCAGCTTCCAGCCCGACACCCAGACCATCCCTGCCTGGATAATCGGATAACGGATTCCGAAGAGTTCCGTGACACGTGTCTTCATGATCACAGGGCTCAATACTCGAACTGCACGAGGTTGAATCCCGAGTTATTGCTGCCGCTCGAACCCGAGGATTTGTAGTTGAATGTTCCGAGCACGACTCCATTGACGTCGATCTGCGTCTGGAAATTCGTGGTCGTTGCGTCGAGGAAGCAGTCGAAGGAATTCACACCCCAGAAATTAAGGGCGGGGGTGCTGATGGGACCGGTTCCGTCCTGTCCGTTCAAATCGTAATCCACCAGTGAGAGGAACCATGTATTTCCGTTCTGTCCGCTTCCTCCGGGCACGGGCGCGTTGCTCTGTGTCAGGACGCTGATTTCACCCGTGGGTTCGAAAGCCGGATTGAATCGCTTGAGCGTCACCACGTCGCGGCCGAACTGCATCGTGCGATTCTGTGTCATTACCATCATGACAGCGTGGTTCCCGGTTTTCAGTGCTGCACCATAATTGTTGAGCAGGTCGCTGCCTCCGCCGGAGCGCGGAATCATGCGCAAACGTTCAGTATTGGAATTCGTGCGCCAGGCTTGACGGTAGATATGCATGTCATAATACGCGTTGTTGCCGCTGCGCACGAGAAACTCCAGATGCTGATCCGGACCGACCAGATCGCTGAATGCGAAATACCCGTCGGCATCGGTGGTGATGATGTTGCCTCCCACCTGGCGCTGAATTTCTCCGCTCGAAAGCGTGCGGATCTTGATGGGAATGACCATGGCAGCGCTGAGCGGTGTGTTGTCAATGAAGTTGATAACACGACCTTTGATTTCATACGTCATGCCTGCACGGGAGTTTGGCATGTTCTTCTCCGCAGGAGCACTCCCTGTAATGAAGGCATACATCTTCTCGAATGCAGCTTTGTCTGAAACGAGCTGCAGGTTGTCGAGTCCGGAAAACTGCTGATTCGTCGCGCCGGTCAGACTGCCGTATTGAGCATTGCCCTGCTGCGCGGCATCCTTGCCGTCGCTGCGCAGGGTAAGGTATTTGCAGGGGCCCGGTGTCACGTCGCCGCCGACGGTAAGGGAGAGATCGTAGCTGCCGCCGGTAAAGATGACATGCGCCGCTTTGTCGATGCCGCCCATGTTTACCAGCCAGTGTTGCACGGCATTCGCGCCGGATCCATGAGCGATGATATCGATCCGTGTTTCACCCGAGGCAGCCATGGCCGCGCTGACCTTGCTCTGGACCTGGGTCGCCATCTTCACGATATCGATGTCGCTGCCCGTGTAGTAGTTCTCGAGGTCGAACGCCACCAACTGTGCTTCGGTGTAGCCGTTCAATGCGAAACGCTGTGTGAGCTCGCTGAAGACGTCTGCTGCTTCGTTTGTCCCATGCACAAATACAATCGTGCGGATCTTGTCGTCGATTTTCACGGTGTTTGTGTCATTGTTACCCGTGGTGTCGACCGGCGTCGGGTCTGTGCTGGAATCGCCCGAACAACCTCCAAAACTCAGCAAGGCCGCGACGAACATGATGCCGAATAGGGAAAGTGATATCTTGAAAAACCGCTCCATGAACTCCTCCAATAAAATTATTGCTTATGCATCGTTGCTCTGTATTATAACCATTGCGGTGACGTAGGCGCCGCTGTGTGAAAGGGAGAGCTGGATATTACGCTCCCCGAATTTTTCCGCAAGGGAATTGTGCAGCACAAACGAAGGCTTGCCGGCTTCATCGTTGCGGACTTCAACATCCGTCCAACGGAAGGAACCCGTCCAGCCGGTGCCAATTGCCTTCGAGAACGCTTCCTTCGCGGCAAAGCGCGCCGCAAAATGCTGCGGGGGACGCGTCTTTCCACTGCAGTAGCGAATCTCCTCCTCGGTGTATACTTTTTTCTCGAACCGCAGACCCCACTGTTCAGTGAGACTCTCAAACCGTGCGATTTCCTCGATGTCGATGCCTATGCCGAGTACCGCACTCATACGGCCCCACGACGTAATTCGCGAATAATGCCCACGAGATCGCTGATATTCGCGAGGTCGTAGTCCGCGGTCGATTCTCCTGTATTGAACGTGTCGCCATAACGGGCAAAGGCCGTATACATACCGATGTTGCGTGCTCCGAGAATGTCCCTCTCCTCCCAATCCCCCACCATGATTGCATGCGAAGGATGCACGCCCATCAGAGACAGGACGCGCTGAAACGGCGTCGGACTCGGTTTTCGTTCACCGGTGTCTTCGAAGGTCACGACGGCGTCGAAAATGTGATGCAGATTCAGTGAGCAGAGACGGAGCCAGGCTTCGAGTTTGGGTGCGTCGGAAACCACACCAAGCTTGAGCCCCATCCGCGCCAGTGTGAACAATGTCCTATGGACGTGCGGATACGGGACAAGCATCGCTTCGCGCGCCTTTCGATAACCAACGATCCCGGCCGCGAGGATCTTGTGATCGACTTCGTCGGTCAGTTCCTTTAGCACATGATTGAATACGCGCTGATATTCAATCCCCTGTTCTTTGTATATCCGTGACACAACCATATCGATATCATCGAATGAGGTCGAGAGTCCGGCATCGATCATCGCGCGAATGCCCGCATCGACAGCCTTCCTCTTCATAAGCATGAAGTCAACAAGTGTGTTGTCGAGGTCAAAAACGACTGCGTCAATCATGGCTGCCCCGCTCCGATGTGATCAAAAGACCATCATACGAAAAATCCATGTTTTCCGGAAGGAGCGCGCTGTCGCGCTCGTGCATTATGTTGTGTGCAATATGTGTGAACCAGGTCTTGCGCGCACCGATGCGACGCGCGATTTCGATAGCTTCGTCAAGACAGAAATGCGTAGGATGTTCCTTATGGCGGAGTGCATCAAGCACGAGAACATCCAGCCCTTCCAGCAGCTGAAACGAAGTTTCCGGAATATGGTTCGTGTCGGTAATGTACGCAATGTCGCCGACACGGTACCCGAGAATGGGCAGCACGCCGTGCATCACAGGGATCGGTGTGACGGTCGCGGCATCAATTGAAAAAGGTATTGCGGGCTTGACTGCGTGCAGAATCGTACTCGGAACCCCGCCTCCCAGTTGAAGCGCATCGCCGAATGCATACCGAAATGTCAGACGCACTTCGTCAAGTGTGTTCTGCAGACCGTAGATTCTCATCGCAGTGTTCTGGAGAAAATTAAACTGCCGCAGATCATCGAAGCCGCCGATATGATCGAAATGATGATGCGTATACAAAACTCCATCAATGCATCGCACTCCCTCTCTCAGCATCTGCTGTCTGAAATCCGAGGACGTATCCACGAGCAGCGTGCTTCTACCGGTTGTGAAAAGTACGGAGGGACGCAGCCGTTTGTCTCGCGGATCGTCAGAAAGGCAGGTTTCACAGCGGCAACCGATGGCGGGTACACCCTGCGACGTGCCGGATCCCAGCATGAGCAGAGATACGTTCATCAGGACTCGCCTTTTTCTCGTTCCTTGTCAATGAGTGCGCGAACCGCGGGTTTAACGAACACCGCGTCCACTCCGAGTTCGCTTAATGCTCGGGCCACGGTAGTAATTTTCTTTTCAATCGTGAATCTGCGATTGACGACGAGGAGCCGCTCTTCTTTGAGAATGCAGTGCCCTCCGTCAAAATCCCCCTTTTCATAGCGAATCTTGTATCCGAGGTGTTCGCAGGTTTCGCGCAATTCTTCCAGCAGCGCTTCGTTTTCCATGCCAGCCATGTTCTATTTTTGCTCCGTTTCTGGGGTCGCGTCCGAGGATTGCTTCCTGCGCATCGGTTGCCATATAACGATGACAGACGCGGTGATATAGCACAAGGCGGCCATGACGGGAAGCCCAGCCAGAGCGCCGATACGGTGGGAAATGGTCTTCCGCAATTCGGTCTGCACGTCCATGAACGCCTGCACACCCTGTGATTGCATCGCATCTGTTGTCCAGTCCCATAGATAAAAGAAGTGGATGTCGAGATACGCAGTGAACATTTCCACCGGGACGAACATGAAAACCAGGATTGCGGCCATGAGAAGCCAGCCGTGTTCCTTCACGCGAAGCGGTATGCGCCAGAAAACGATGATGGCGGAGATCAGTGTGATAACATAGGAAACCAGAACGACAATGGATGACGCGAAGATGAGCTGATACAGCGTCTGCTCCTGTGCAGGTTGTATGGCCGGATCGAATTCGAGGGAACCGGGAATGAAGAGTTCGTTTGCAATCAGGGCGCGATACACCGTGCCGCCCAGCCAGAGTGCACCGGCGATAATCAAAAACATGAGTGCTGCACGCAACAGCGTGTCGTCCCATCCCCTGGCGGGCGCATATCTGTTTGTCATGGAATTCCTATAAGATATACTGGCTTAAGTCTCTGTCCTTGACGATGCTGGACAGTTTATCCTGAACCATTTTCGCATCAATCACAACGGTCTCGGCCTCAATGACGTCGGGCACCTCGAAAAGGATTTGCTCGAGCAGCGTCGTGAGAATGGTGTGCAGCCGGCGGGCGCCTATGTTTTCGACTCTATCGTTCACCTCTGCAGCAATCCGGGCAATTTCACGAATGCCGTCGTCCTTGAAATCGAGCGCCACACCCTCGGTCTGCAGTAACGCTGCGTATTGTTTGAGCAGCGCATTTTTTGGTTTGGTGAGAATGGCGACAAAATCGTCTTCCGTCAGACTATCGAGTTCCACTCTGATTGGGAAGCGTCCCTGCATCTCGGGTATCAGATCACTCGGCTTTGCGACATGAAACGCCCCTGATGCGATGAACAGGATGTGATCCGTGCGCACCACGCCATATTTGGTGTTGACGTTGCTTCCCTCGACGATCGGCAGAAGGTCTCGTTGAACGCCTTCCCGAGAGACATCGATGCCTCCGCCTGAGGATTTAGAGCCTGCGATTTTGTCGATTTCATCAAGGAAAATGATACCTGCATTCTGCACACGCTCAAGTGCGATTCGGGAAACGGCATCGACGTCTATGAGCTTCTGTGCCTCGTCCTGCTGCAGAAGCGTGCGCGCGTCCGCAATGCGGATTTTCCGTTTCTTTGAGCGCTTCGGCATCATGTTGCTCAGCAGGTTCTGGATGTCGACACCCATGTCTTCCAGTCCCATCGGCCCGAATATCTGCATGTTCGGGTTCGCCTGCACCGTAATGTCGATTTCGACCTCGCGGTCATCGAGATTGCCGGCACGCAGCTGCTCGCGAAGTTTCTCACGAGTCTGCGAGTGCATCTCGGCATCACCCTCCTGCCCAGGCGTACGCGGAAAAATGATGTCAAGGATACGCTCCTCAGCGAGCTGCGCGGCCCTCTCCTGTACCTCGGCAGTCTTTTCCGCGCGCACTTGATTGATCGCGATTTCCATCAGATCGCGTATCATCGACTCGACATCGCGTCCGACATACCCGACTTCGGTAAACTTCGAAGCCTCGACTTTCAGAAACGGCGCGCCTGCGAGCTTTGACAGTCTGCGCGCGATTTCGGTCTTGCCCACTCCGGTCGGTCCAATCAGGATAATGTTGTTCGGCATGATTTCGTCGCGCAGGGAGTCGTCGACCTGCTGGCGTCTCCAGCGGTTGCGCAGCGCGATCGCAACCGAACGCTTGGCGTTGTCCTGGCCGATGATGTACTTGTCGAGTTCGTCGACGATGCGCTTCGGCGTCAGGGAGTCCTGGAGAAAATGAAACAAATCTTCTTTCATATCTTTTTACAATTCCTCGATCACGATGTTGCTGTTGGTGTAGATGCAGATTTCCGATGCAGCCAGCAGGGACTCCTTCACGATGTCGCGGGCCGGAAGCTTTGTGTGTTTGACGAGCATGCGCGCCGCGGCCAGCGCGTAGCTTCCTCCCGAGCCTATCGCGACGATGCCGTCGTCGGGTTCAATCACGTCGCCCGAACCCGAGATAATGAGCGCTTTCTCGTGATTGAGCACTGCGAGCAGCGCTTCGAGGCGGTGTAGGTATTTGTCCGTGCGCCACTCTTTTGCGAGTTCCACTGCCGCACGTTCGAAATTCCCGCGGTATTCCTCCAGCTTGGCTTCGAATTTTTCGGACAACGTGAAAGCATCGGCTGCCGAACCCGCGAATCCGACGAGGACCGTGCCGCGGTACATCTTCCGGATTTTCCTGGAATGATGCTTCATGACCGTTTGACCTACTGTCACCTGACCGTCGGCGCCGAGTACTGCCTTGCCGTCCCGAATAAGTCCGAGTACGGTTGTGGCGTGAATGGTTTCGTTTTTCATATGCTTCTCGATATTCGTTGCAATGTTACACCAGTCGTTTGCGCAGCCGGGAGACAGGGATGTCCATCGATTCCCTGTACTTCGCTACGGTGCGTCTGGCAATGTTGAAGCCCCGATCCTGGAGGATTTTCGTCAGCGCCTGATCGCTCAACGGCTTGCGTGGATCCTCAACGTCAATAATGTCCTTCATGATCGCCATGACTTCCTTGTTGGCCACTTCCTCCCCGTCGTCAGTGGATATTCCTTCACTGAAAAAATACCGGAGTTCGAATACGCCCCATTCCGTCTGTACGTATTTGCCGTTGACCACGCGGGAAATCGTGGAAATATCCATTTCGATGTCTTCCGCGATATCCTTGTAGATGAGAGGCCGCAAGTACCCCTGTCCCTTTTCAAACCAGCTCGTCTGCTTTTCGACGATGGAGTGCATGACCGCAAGCATCGTGTTCCGTCGCTGATGAATCGATTGAATGAACCACTTGGCGGCTTCCATTTTCTGACGCAGAAAATGCCGGGTCTCGGTGGAGATGCGCTTGCGCTGGTTGAGCAGCATTTCCTTGTAAGCGCGATTCACGCGGAGCGGGGGTACGCCGCGATCGTTGAGCGTGATGATAAATTCCCCGTCTTCCTTGTGAACAAAGAAGTCAGGAATGATATAGTTGACGGAAACAACGCCATCGCCTTCCCCGGGTTTCGGATTCAGAGTACGAATTACATCGAACGCCCGCTTCAGCATATCCTGACTGATATGTAGCTCTTGCATCAATTTGTCGAAATGCTTCTTTTCGAAGGATTCATATGCTTCACGAAGGATGCGTAATGCGATAATGCGCGGGGTGCTGACATTCGGCATCAGTT
Organism: Bacteroidota bacterium; assembly: GCA_014860565.1. Taxonomy (GTDB): domain Bacteria; phylum Bacteroidota; class Ignavibacteria; order SZUA-365; family SZUA-365; genus SZUA-365. Next base: position 105,210 of record JACZJN010000162.1, on the reverse strand, counting down.
CAAGCTGCACCAGGAGACACTCGCGGAGGGAGCGCGATCCGATTCCAGGTGGATCCAAACGCTGCAGCTTGTGCAACACCGATTCAGCAGCTTCCATGGAAAGGTCGATCTCGTTTTCGAGATTAAAATCGTGAAGCAGCTCGCTGAAATCTGCGTGCAGATAGCCGTCGTCGTCGATGTTCCAGAGGATGGCATCAGCGAGCAGTAGCTCCGTTTCAGTGAGATCAAGCATCTGAATCTGCTCCGAGATGCGTTCCCGAAATGTCACCGTCGCCGGTGTGGGAGCTTCACGGCCGTCATCTTCGTCCCAGTACTGGGTGGTGGAACTGGAACCTTCGTTATTTTCGAAGAACTCCTCCCAGGAATATTCCTCATCGGAATGCTCCCGGATTTCCTTATCCATCGTGTCATCGCTGCTTTCCTTGACACGTTCTGGAGGCGCCACTTCCTCATCAGTCGGAACTTCCGTCGCATCCTCGACTTTCGCATCCTGTAGCATGTCGAGACGCTCGTCCTGCTCCTCCTCCATCTCCATACCCTCTTCGAGCAGCGGATTCAATTCGAGCTCATCCTTAATCTTCTGCTCAAGCTGAATGACTGGAAGTTGAAGTATTTTAAGGTATTGAACCTGCGCAGGTGAAAGTCTTTGTTGCAGCTTCTGCGTCTGCGTCAAATGAAGCATGCGGCGCTACCTCCCTTCACCATCGGTCTCATGGAATGCGTCGCTTCGGGTCTTCAATTCGGTGAAAACACCGGCACCGTATGCACGCTTCAACGGGACTTCGAGAAAGTCAACCAATGGTACATCCTCTGCTTCACCAAGAGCCAGCGCCGGAGCGCACTCGGAAAACTCCTCGTAGCGGAGTTGGTCACGCCTGCGACCGCGCACCCTGATCGGAAACAGATGGCAGGAGAGCGGTTTGGGCCAGTCAAATCTTCCTTCCTGATGGAGTTTCTGTATTGAACAGATGGCCACGTCCTTTTCGTACATGACAAACAGGCAGGCACGGTGATCGTAGCAGCGAATAGTGAGATCTTCCCCGTCGGGCACAAACAGCCCGAGACGATCCCCTTCCTGCCGATGCAGCCCCGGTATCAGATCACGCACTTCGTCCCAGGCCCGTTCCAGAATGGGCACCTCTTCCTCGCTCACAGGAGGACCACTTCCACCCGGGAAAGTGCAACAGGCGCCCTTGCAGGCAGCAAGATCGCAGACGAATCGGGTCGATATGATCTTCTGATCAACTCGCAATGAACATGGCACGATTTTTATTCATCATTTTTTCAACTTATTGAAAAGAAGGGCTTGAAGCAATATTGATTTTCTTCCTCCTGCGTTTCTAGGTCTGGTTCCTGCCCTCGTCGACCTGGTACCTGCATTTCTCACTTGATTTCAAATTCCCGGATTTCTACTATGCTCCAATATCAGGGAGAACAATCCGGAAATAACCATGCCCGATGCATTTGACTATCTGCGCATATCCCTTCTGCCTTCGATCGGACCGGCACGGGGTCGTGCCCTGCTTTCGAAATTCCATTCGTTTCAGAATATGCTTTCCGCCAGTGAAGCAGATCTTCGCAAGGTCGATGGCATCAACACGCAGCTTTCGAGACGCATCGCCCAGGCGTTGCGGGAACAACGGCAAAGCGGCGCTGTCGAACGAACCGTCGATGAAAGCCGCCGGCTCTGCGAGCGGCATGGCATCCGCTTCGTCTCGTTTCCGGAGGAGGGCTATCCCTCCATTTTACGGAGCATCTACGACCCTCCCCTGTTTCTTTTCATGCGCGGAGAATTGAAGAGACAAGACGAACGCAGCGCAGCCGTCGTTGGCACCCGTAGTCCGAGCGACTACGGCCGTCAGGTCACCGAGCATTTCTGCCGGCATTTTGCCGCCGAAGGGATAACGGTCGTCAGTGGGCTGGCAATGGGAATCGATACTGTCGCGCATAGAAGCTCTCTAAGCGCAGGCGGACGTACCATCGCCGTGCTGGGAAGCGGCGTGTTGAATGTGTATCCCGGGGTGAACCGAGGGCTGGCCGCATCGATCTCCGAACAAGGCTGTGTGATGTCAGAACTGCCGCTAGACGCAAAACCTGACGCTACGAACTTTCCTCGGCGCAACCGGATCATCAGCGGCCTGTCACGCTGCCTTATCGTTACAGAAAGCGATGTACGGGGCGGTGCCATGATCACTGCAAATATCGCGCTGGATCAGAATCGGGATTTGTTCGCGGTTCCGGGCAGCATCTATAATCCACGGAGTGCCGGTCCCCACCGTTTGCTCCGTGCGAGCATGGCGCAGGCAGTGACGTCGCCTGAGGATGTTCTCGAAGAGGTCGCGGCGCTGGGCCGCGGCGATAAATCGGTGCACTTGCCCCCCCTTCAGCTGTCACTCAACGAGCAACGCCTGCATGATTTGCTTTCGGAGGAGCCGACGCATATCGATGAACTTGCTGTCGAGTGCGGTCTCTCGCTGCCTTCGCTGCTCGTCGATTTATTGCAGATGGAGTTGAATGGCATTGTGAGGCAACTCCCGGGGAAATATTTTGTGAGAGGCAGTCGCCGATTGTGACGCTGCCGCCTGCGAACAAAATCGAAGAAAGAGCATGACAGGAAATCAGAAGAAAATTACCTATGCCGCCGGGGTTCTTGTATTGTTGCTTGCCGTTTACTGGCTCTGGCCATCCGGCGCGGCGTCCATCCCCACCTACCATGTGGAACGCGGAGATTTCGAGATCTACGTGATTGAAAGCGGGTCGGTCCGTGCAAAGAATTCTTTCACCATCACCGCCCCGCGCATCCTTTCCGGCGGGAATCTCCAGGTCGTCACCCTCGCCCCGGAGGGAACGATCGCAAAGGTGGATGACGTGCTCGTGCGCTTCGATCCGAGTTCCGCACTTAAAAGAATGGCGGACAAGCAGACGGAACTCAAAACCGCCATGGCGGATCTGGCAAAAATGCGTGCACAACAGGCGGCTGACGAATCTCAGGCAAAAACCGAATATGAATCATCCAAGCTGAATTTTGAACTCGCCAAGATCGCACGCGACAAGATGCAGTTCGAACCAGAAGCACGGAAACGCGAGGCTGAAATCGAGTTCGAGCGTGCGAAACTGACCTTCGACCAGGCGAAGCTGAATATTGAGAATAAAAACATCGTGCGGAGGTCGGAACTTGGGAATTTGCAGCTCCGGATCGAACAGATTCGCTCCGACATCGGCGAATCACAAAAGGAAATGGAATTGCTGACTGTGAAGGCGCCGATCAGCGGATTGATTGTGTATGAAAACAACTGGTCCACCGGAAGGAAAATCGCCAAGGGTGATCAGCCCTGGCCCGGCATGCCCCTGATCAGTCTTCCCGACCTCTCCGCCATGCAGACAGAGGTCAGCGTCAATGAAATGGACATCTCGAAAGTGAAAAAGGGACAATCGGTACTCGTCATACCCGATGCCTTCCCCGACAAGTCTTTTCACGGCACAATCAGCAGCGTCTCTCAAATAGGCCGTCAGAAAGGTCAGGGCTCAAATGTAAAGGTCTTTGATATCGTCATTGACATCAAGGAAACCGACGATGTACTGAAACCCGGAATCACCACAACAAATAAAATCGTGGTCGACAAGTTGCAGAAAGTCCTGTCCATTCCGATTATCAGTGTAGTCGAGGAGGACGCGAAAACCTATGCGTATGTCGGCGAGGGATCCTCGTTCGAAAAGCGTGAACTGCTACTTGGTGCGCGCAATGATAATTTTGTCATCGTGAAGAAAGGCCTCGCCGTGGGTGAACAGGTCGCCCTGCGGAACCCCGAGCAGGAATCGGCAGATGAAAAGGCGCTCGAGAACGGCAATGGGCAGCTTCCTCCTGCATCTCCAGCGGGGAAATGACGTCATGCATTACATTTCCAAACATCGTGAAGCGGTTTCGATCGCATTCCAGAGTCTGGCACTGCACAAAACACGTTCCTTTCTCACCATGCTCGGAATTGTCTTCGGGGTAGGCGCCGTCATTGCAATGCTGTCCATCGGTGAAGGCGCCCGGCAGGAATCCCTCGAGCAGATCGAAGTACTGGGTGTGCGCAATGTCATCATTCGCTCGATGGCCCAGCCTGAATCGGACGGCGAGGACGATCCCGGTACGGTCCGCCCCTATGGTATTTCCCTCAAGGACGCGGATGCGATTCGGCAGGTATGCGGCTTTGCCACGGAGATCGCAGTGAATTGGGAATCGGATGTGGAATCACGTACGTACCAGGGGACGGCGCGCGTCAAGCTTATCGGGACGACACCGGAGCATGAGGAAATTTTCAATGTCCGAATGGAAGAAGGGAGTTTTCTCGCCAAGCATCATCTGACCGAGTATTCCAATGTCTGCGTGATCGGCAGCGAAATAAAACAGCAACTATTTGGGTTTGAAAATCCTTTGAATAAGCTGGTGAAAATCGACGACCAGTGGTTCACCGTCATTGGCGTACTTGCCGGAAAGAAAGAAGCGCTTGCAGGCAGCGCCGCACTCCCGTCACTCAATGGCAGTATCCTGATTCCCCTCACGACAGCCATGGCCAAGTTCCCACGCGAAGTCACCGGCAGCGTCGTTCGCATGGGACGTCGCCGATTCCGCGGACAGTCGGATGAGGAATATCTCGACCGCAGCACGATAGACCAGATCGCAGTGCGTGTGGATGAAAACACGGATATCACAGAGGCTGCGAGTATCATTTCACGGCTCCTCAAAAAACGGCATAACGACCAGCTCGATTTCACCGTCACCATCCCGGAGCAATTGATTGAACAAAGCCAGAAAACCCAGAGCATATTTAATATCGTCATGGGGGCGATTGCCGGCATATCACTGCTCGTCGGCGGGATCGGCATCATGAATATCATGCTCGCGTCCGTGCTCGAGCGAACGAGGGAAATCGGAGTTCGTCGCGCAATCGGCGCGACACGTACCATGATCATCACCCAGTTTCTCGCTGAGGCAACGATGCTCTCCGTTCTCGGCGGCATTGCCGGCATTCTCCTGGGATGGGGACTCACGGAAATCATTACCGCCTATGCGGAATGGCGCACCATCGTAAGTCTCTGGTCAATCATTCTCGCGTTCACCGTCGCAGCTGCTACGGGAATCGTTTTTGGCTACTTCCCCGCGCGCCGCGCCGCCGACAAGGATGTCATCGAGGCTCTCCGATATGAATAGAACCCTGCTCTCCCTGAATGTCTCCGCGGCAATGATCGGGGCATTTTTCCTCTTTCTCGTTCCGGCAGCTTTTTCGCAGCATGGACTCACGCTGGAGGAAGCGCTTGACATGGCCTTCGAAGGCAGCTATACCGCACGCAGTGCACGTGAACAATTGCGGGCATCGGAAGCCGCGGCCGAAGCCGCCCGCCTCTCGCTCTATTCGCGTGTGGACATGGAATTCGATGTCCCGGATTACAGCCGCACTCTTTTTCCGCAATTCAATCCGATCACCGGACGCAATGAGTTTTTCCCTCTGGAACGGACGCAGTGGTCGGGACGTCTCGATGTCAATCAGCCACTGATATGGACGAACAGCACGATCACACTCTCCGGATTGCTCTATCAACAGCAGCAGCGCGACCTCAGCCCGGATGGCGAGCCCTTTCGTGACTGGTACACCGACCTGGCGATACAACTGCGCCAGCCGCTCCTCGTCCCCAATACGCAGCGTATCGCTCTTCGCAATGCGGAAATAGATTTCGAGGAATCGATGGCGGATTATGTGCGAAATACGCTCGAACTCCGCTACGCCGTGACCGAGCAGTTCTACAACCTGTACGCTTCGCAGGAGCGCCTGACGATCCAGGAAGACCGCGTCAGGCAGGAGAATGAAACATACACGACGGGACTACGAAAATACCGTGCCGGCCTGATCGCCGAAGTCGAGGCACTTCAGTTCGAGGTCGATCTGGCCGCCGCTCGCAACGACCTGCTCGCGGCCCAGAACACACTCGTCTCACGAGCGAACCAGTTCAAGATTCTTTTAGGGATGCCCATCCAGGATTCCCTCTACTGCGTCTTGCGAGACACGACCGTGGCGCATGTACAGATCGATCCCGTTGAGGCGACCGTACGGGCAAAGAGAACGCGCGTTGACTTGCAGCGTGCTAAAAACAATATCGAACGAAGCGAACTGGCATTGGAAAACGTGCATGCCGCACGCAGTATTCGCGGTGACCTTTTCCTCAGTTATGGCCTGAATAGTAATGACGCGGAATTCGCCGGTCTCTATAATGACTTGCGCGACACGCGTCGCGCGGTTCTCACTGTAAGCATCCCTGTATTCGATTGGGGAAAGCATAGCCAGGACGTCGAAGCCGCGGAAGCCCGCCTGCGCAATTCCCAGCTGGCCGCGGAAAACCTCGAATTGAATCTCGAAAGGGAAATTCTCGATCTCATCAGAAGCATCGAATCCGCGTCCCGCCGAGCCGAGGTGCTCAAACAGTCCCGGCACATAGCCGAGATCGCGAACGATATCAGCACAAAACGATATGAAGTCGGCACGATCGGTTCTACCGAACTCGCACAGGCCCGATCACGCCTTCTGCAGGCGCGGCTTTCCGCTCTCGAAGCGGTGATCGATTATCATCTCGCGCTCGCTGATATGGCGAGGCGCACTGCATTTGATTTCCGTAGCGGAAAGGAACTCGATGTCCCACGCTGATCAGCCCCTTCCGCCTTGCATTTCCGCGAGTCGCTGGCTAACTTTCTCTGTTTACTCGTCTTGCTTTATATACCCTCGTTTGAAGTGATTTCTCCTGCATGAAGGAATTTGGAACATACCTGCGGCGTGAACGCGAAGCAGCAGGTCTCACACTTGAAGACCTGCATGAGCGCACGCGCATCAGCCTGAAAAATCTGCGCCTGATCGAATCCGGGGACTTCCCGTCAATCCCTCAGACATATGTCCGCGCATTCGTGCGTGAGTTTGCCCGAACAATCGGTCTCGATGAGGAAGAAACAATTTCGGCGTACAACGAAACCGCGGAGCGTGACAAGGGTATTCCGCGTCCACCAGCCGCAATTGACAGTTCCAATCTTCTGCCACGTCTCGACGATACGATTGAAGTAATCGAACCGATCAGCCGTCCACCATCCCATGTGGAGATTGAAGGAACGGCTGAGGTGGAAACGGAAAGTTTTGTTCCCCCAGTGCGAAAATCCTCCTATGTACGGGACGGTGATGCCGAGGCAATCGATATTCGCACGAGCGGATATCCTGAAGCGGAACATGCATCGACACCACCTTTGTCTCCAAAGCAACCCCCCGCACCTCCGGAAGCTACACCTGTATCGACGCCGACCTTGCCAAAGAACGAGGCACCAGCGACACCATCCGCTCCTCTCAAGGAAAGGGCAGCAGCGCCACCTATAATCCCGGAGGAAACTCCCGCAGCGCCGAAACAGACAACTGATGTGCAGTCCACCACACCAGCGGAAACCACTGCCGCCCCACCCCGGTCTCACAAGCAGGAAACTTCTGCACCAGTGGCAAAAACTCCACAGACAGAAAAACAGTCTGCACCGTCACCTCGACCTCCGACAAGAGAGCCTGCGGCTTCAATCACGGCGGCGCCGGCAGCTTCTGGCGGCTCTTCCCTGCTTCCAAATGTCGACGCTGGTAATGAAAAACGCATCATCGGCATGGGACTGGTTATCATCGCCATGCTCGCGATCGGCATCTACGGTATTTTCTTCTTCAGTTCCGGAAGCGGCGACGGTACTGCCGAGGTTGATTCAACTTCGATCAAAGCGAGTATTGAAGCCGGACGGTTTATTGACAGTTCCCAATACGCGCTCACGGAATTGGACCTCGCCCCGGAAGACACCGTCACACAACCTATTACTCCGCCCGAACCGGTGGAAGCGAAGCAGCGAGTCTTTGCCCGCGAGGACAGCCTCGTGCTTGAAGCCTTTACCAGTGCGCCTGTATGGTTTTCCGTCAAAATGGATACACTGCGCACCGAGCGCGGTTCTCTGTCATCGAACGAGCACCGTATCTGGAAAGCCCGTGATTACTTTGTCATTACTCTGGGCGATGCCGGTGCGGTCACGTTCTTTCTCAATGGCAAGGAAATCGGTACGCTGGGAGACGAAGGCGCTGTCGTAAAAAACCTTACGCTATCCCGCCAGCAACTCAGCGGAAACTGAGCCTGCGCATGAGCGTCCCTTCCACTGCCACCCGCCGTCACGAAGAGCTCGCCGAAGCCATTCGCACGCACGATTACCGGTATTATGTTCTGGCCGATCCGGAGATTAGTGATCAGGTATATGATGACCTGATGCGTGAGCTCGATCAGCTGGAAAAGGAATACCCCGAATTGCGAACAATCGACTCGCCTACGCAGCGCGTCGGAGGTGCGGTAACACGCGAGTTCGATTCCGTGGTGCATGATGTTCCCATGCTCAGTCTCTCGAATACCTACAGCGAGGAAGATGTCCGTGATTTCCATCGCCGCGTTATCGAGAATCTGGGCGTCGACGAGGTCGCGTACCACGTCGAGCTGAAAATCGATGGTGTGGCGCTTGCCGTTCGCTATCATCAGGGGACCTTCGATCGCGCTGCGACGCGGGGAGACGGTGCGCAGGGCGATGACATAAGCTCGAATGCGCGTACTATTCGTTCGCTTCCGCTGCGTCTGCGCGCAGACGCCTCGCCCCCGGAGCGGCTTGAGGTGCGCGGAGAAGTGGTAATGTTCAAAGATGATTTTCTCCGGCTCAACGAAGAGCGTGATGCCGCAGGAGAAAAGCTGTTTGCCAATCCCCGCAATTCGACGGCGGGCACGCTGAAGATGCAGGATTCTTCTCTGGTCGCGCAGCGCAGTCTCCATGTGTTCATGTATAGCCTGATCGGTAATGTCCCCGGCGTTGCCAGCCAGTCCGAGGCGATGGCTTTTCTCAAACGCTGTGGATTCCAGGTCAGTCCGCACGCCCGTGTCTGTCATAACATCGACGAAGTACTTGCTTTCTGGAGGCACTGGGAAGAGCATCGCGATGAACTCCCGTTTGAGATTGACGGCGTCGTGGTCAAGCTCGACGGACTTCGTCAACAGGATGCATTGGGAGCGGTCGCAAAAAGTCCTCGCTGGGCAATCGCATTCAAGTTTGCCGCACGTCAGGCGGTTACAGAGCTTGAGGATATTGTATACCAGGTTGGTCGGATGGGGACGATCACGCCGGTAGCCGTTCTTCGGCCGGTGCATCTCGCCGGTTCGACAATCAGCAGGGCTACACTTCACAACGAGGATTTTATAACAGAACTGGGACTGCATCTCGGTGATACGGTCACGATAGAGAAAGGTGGCGATGTCATCCCCAAAGTGACTGCAGCCGATGTGGAACTGCGCAAGCCGGATGCCGCCCCTTTTCATTTTATCACGGAATGCCCTGCCTGCGGAACAGCGCTCGTTCGACCCGAAGGAGAAGCGGCATGGTTTTGTGAGAATGTCGAATGTCCCGCCCAGATCCGCGCACGAATCGCACATTTCGCTTCGCGCAATGCGATGGATATCGAGGGACTCGGTGAAGCCGTGGTTGACGTTCTCGTCGAACAGGGGTTCATTCACAACTATGCTGATCTTTTTCTCCTGGAAGCGCGACGTGAGGAATTGACAGCGCTCGATAGATTCGGGGAGAGAAGTGTCAGCAACCTGCTCGCCGGCATCGAAGCCAGCAAGTCCAAAGCCTTCGATCGCGCACTGCACGGTTTGGGCATTCGTTTCGTCGGTCAGGGCGTCGCCCGCATTCTTGCTCAGAAGCTCCGCTCCTTCGATGCATTGATGGTGGCGGAGATCGATCAGCTGGAAGCAATCGACGGCATCGGTCCGCGCATTGCGGAGAGCGTTCATCGATTTTTCTCCGATAGACGTACGCTGGCACTTGTGCATCGCCTCATGGCGAGCGGCGTCACGAGCGAGATGCCGGAAACCGCGACCTCGGAAACACTTCCGTTTTTCGAGGGAAAAAACTTTGTTCTGACGGGCGCGCTTCGCATGTTTACTCGAGATCATGCCAAGGAATTGATTGAACGCTTCGGTGGCAAGGTCACTGGAAGCGTCAGCAAGAAAACCGATTATGTCCTCGCCGGAGCGGACGCTGGTTCGAAGCTCGATAAGGCCGCCTCGCTTGGCATTTCCGTGATCGATGAGACTGCCTTTCTTTCACAGTTACCTGAATCAATGAGAACATCAGAGGATGCGGTATGAAATTCACCGTCGACAAGGAAAACGGCCTTGCAATCTTTCACCTGCATGAGAGCCGACTTGATTCCACCAACTCCGCCGAAGCGAAAAGCGAGTTCCTGATTCTCTGCCAGTCCAGCATCGAAGTTCTGATTCTCGATTTCTCCGAGGTCACCTTTTGCGACAGCAGTGGTCTGAGTGCAATACTCCTCGCGGAGCGACAGCTGCGCGAACGGGATGGCGGCCTCATCGTCGTGGATTCGAGCGGCAAGGTCCGTTCGCTGTTTGAAATCGCGAAGCTCACCGATATCATTCCGCTCGTCGCCACGCTTGAAGAAGCCCGCGACCTTATTATTGAGGACTGATTCTTCTTGTTCACCGGGCGCGGCGCGTAACATATGTGCCAGGGCGTCCGCTACCGGCACGCTATGACATTCAGCCTTCTTGATGGCATTATTGTTCTCGTCTACCTCGGAGGCATCGCGCTCTTCGGTGTCCTGATCGGGGGCAAGCAGCGCTCAGCCCGCGACTATTTCGTGAGCGAGCGGGCAATACCGTGGTGGGCCATCTGTCTGACGATTGTCGCGACGGAAACAAGCGCACTGACCTTCCTCTCCCTTCCTGGTGTGGCATTTACCGGTTCGATGGTCTTTCTGCAGTTGGCATTCGGTTATATCCTCGGGAGGATAGCCGTGGCTGTGTTTCTCATCCCGCGGTATTTCGAAGGGGAAATCAGTACCGCCTATTCTCTGCTTGAAAAGCGGTTCAGCCCCGGTGTCCGACGTGCAGCATCCGGTGTGTTCATGCTGACCAGGCTCTTCGCCGATGGTGTCCGACTCTATACCACCGCTATTCCGCTCGCGCTTCTGATAGACGGATTCGGACTGTTCCCGGGTGCGGATCCGGTTATCGTGTATCTCGCCGCAATGTCCGTTCTCACCATGCTTACCCTGGTCTATGTGTTTTACGGGGGCATACGGGCAGTGATTTGGACCGACGTCGTCCAATGGGTGATCTACATTCTCGGTGCTGCGATTTCTCTCGTCATTCTGTTCAGACTGCTGCCGGGTACGCCGTACGAGTTGCTTTCCGGACTCGCTGAATCGGGGAAACTCAGGGTTATTCAGTTTCTGCCCGAAGGGGGACTCGGGTCGCTCCTTACCGAGCCCTACACCCTGATCTCAGGGCTCGTTGGCGGGATGGTGCTTTCGATGGCTTCGCATGGAACCGACCAGCTCATCGTTCAACGCGTGCTCGCAGCCGGCGCGACATCGCCCGCGCGCAAGGCCATGGTGATGAGCGGAGTAGTAATCCTTTTCCAGTTCGCAGCCTTTCTGCTCGTTGGTGCCCTCCTCTCTCTGTATTTCCAGGAAACCTCGTACACGGCAAACGAGGTGTTTGCTGCCTTCATCCTGCACGAACTTCCACAAGGAGTGACGGGATTGATTGTCGCCGGCATTCTGGCTGCGGCAATGTCCACCCTTTCGAGTTCAATCAGTGCTTTGAGTTCTGCCACAATGATGGACCTGGTGATTCCGCTCCGTTCTGCGCCACTTGATGATTCCCAGGCGCTGCGCTATTCGCGGGCGGTCTCGCTGTTCTGGGCTATTGTGCTTCTGCTGACCGCAGTGCTGTTCGTGCAGACACCATCGACAGTGGTAGAGCTCGCCCTGAGCATCGCATCCTACACCTACGGTGGGTTGCTCGGTCTCTTCTTTCTCAGCCTCCTGCCGCAGCGCATCCGATCCTCCGCGGTCGCAGCCGGATTTTTTGCGGGGATCGCGGGCAACGGTCTGATCATCCTGCTCACACCGCTTGCATGGACATGGTACACGCTTACTGGTGCGCTCATCACGATCGGCGTCGCTCTTTTTGTACAACAAATCCTGGCTGGAATGTCCTCACGTACAGGAGATCAATCGTGACTTCACTCGACTGGTCCGTCATCATCGCGTACTTCGCCCTCAGCATCGTGATAGGGCTTTATTACGCCCGACGCGCAGGGCGCAATACGGAAGAGTTTTTTCTCAGCGGGAGGAATCTCCCATGGTGGCTGGCTGGACTTTCCATGGTCGCCACAACGTTTGCCGCGGACACCCCGCTGGCTGTGACGGAACTGGTCGCCAAAAACGGCATCGCAGGAAACTGGCTCTGGTGGAATATGGCGATCGGCGGGATGGTGACGGTATTTTTCTTCGCACATCTCTGGCGCCGCGCAGGTATCATGACGGACCTTGAGTTCATCGAAATCCGCTACTCCGGCAAGCCAGCGGCGTTCCTCCGCGGATTCCGTGCCTTGTATCTGGGCCTGTTCATGAATGCCATCATCATGGGGTGGGTGAATCTCGCGATGGCAAGCGTGATAGAGGGCATGTTCGGCATTCCCGCCGGGCAGGTGTTCTGGTACGTCGCCGCGGCGATGGTATTCACGGCGTTGTACAGTTCAGTCTCCGGACTCTGGGGAGTGGCGGTTACCGACGCCGTACAGTTCGTCATCGCGATGGCGGGCTGCATCATCCTCGCCATTGTCGTCGTCAATGATCCGGCCATCGGCGGTTTGACGCAGCTGCAGCAGGCACTGCCGCCGGATACACTACGCATCCTTCCCCGGATCACATCGGTCTCGGACGGAGCGACGGGTGTGCTCGCATTGTCAGCAGGGGCATTCTTCGCCTACGTCGGCGTGCAGTGGTGGGCGTCGTGGTATCCCGGAGCCGAGCCCGGCGGCGGCGGCTATATCGCCCAACGCATGATGAGCACCAAGAATGAGCGGCATTCCGTATTTTCGGTTCTTTTTTTCCAGATAACTTTTTACTGTCTGCGACCCTGGCCCTGGATTCTTGTTGCGCTCGCTTCGCTGGTTCTCTACCCGCAGCTCACGGGCACGGACGTGCGCCTCGGATACATCTACGCGATGAACGACTATCTCTCTCCTGGACTCAAGGGCCTGCTCGTCGCAGCGTTCTTTGCCGCCTATATGTCCACAATCGCAACGCATCTGAACTGGGGAACGTCGTACCTGATCCACGATCTCTGGCGCCGTTTCGCAGCGCCGAATCGCAGCGAAAAGCACTATGTGCTTGTTTCTCGCATCACCACCGTGCTGCTGATGATCGCCGCGCTTTTCGTAACGCAGTTGCTGGATTCCATTGCCGGTACCTGGCAATTCATTCTCGAGTGTGGTGCCGGGCTCGGACTGGTGCTTCTCCTGCGTTGGTACTGGTGGCGGGTCAACGCATGGAGCGAAATTGCAGCCACGATAACGCCTGCAGTCGTCTACACGATCATCACCATTGTCAATGCGGCCAATCCTGAACCGATCATCATTTTCCCGGACAGCATGTTCCTGATCGTAATCGCCACAACCGTGGTGTGGATCGCCGTTACCTTCCTGACGCGTCCGACCAGCAAGGATGTGTTGGATGCATTTTATCGGCGTGTGCGTCCGTCTGGATTCTGGAAAGAATTTCCGGAACGGCATCCCGATATTGTTCCCAGCGGACACATCGCCGCCCGTTTCTCAGGATGGATCCTTGGTGTTCTTCTCATCTATTCCGTACTTTTCCTCCTGGGGTCGGTGTTCTTTGGCAGCGGTACCGACATCCTTCTCTGGGCGGCGATCGCCGTTATTTCCTCTATCTTACTCTGGCAGATGCTGCTTCGACTGGAACGAAAAACCGGCAATGATTCGATTATTTGAAACTCGACGGACTCGGCTGCGGCGTATGCCGCGTATCCGATGCCTTGCGTGCGATCTCGATGGCACCCTGCTTACGAGCAGCAACACCATTCCGGATAATGTGCGCACAGCTATCGATGATGCACGCGATCTTGGGATACGGATTATCCTTGCCTCTGGCCGCACTGATGCATTCACGCGCAGCTTTGCCCGTCAAATCGGAAGCACGGCACCTGTCGTTTCTCTCAATGGCGCCCTTGTGAAGGATGCGGACGGCTACGTCCTCGCGGAAACCCCCCTGCCGCGCGGCGTGGTGGACATCGCTGAAGAAATTGGCACACAGCGCACTGGCGGGGGGCTCTCCTGGTCGCTGTTTAATTCCGATGGCATTCTTTCCCTGGACGAACTGCCGGTGATCCCGAGGTACCTGCGCTCAGACATGGACGAAATCGTTCGCGTGCAGGACTTACGGCACTACTACGACTACGCGTTGCTGCTCTGCGCAGGGGGATCTTACCGGGCGATACAACAGCTCTCACTCGCACTTGCACGGAAATTCGGAAGACGCATAAAGCGCGCCATGTATCAAAGCGGCAGCGGAAAGGACCTGTATTATCTTGAAGTCGGCGCAAGCAGCGTCAACAAATCCGTCGGGCTAAAGAAAGCCATTGAATCGATTGGCATCGACCGCAAGGAAACCGCTGCAATAGGTGATTACTCGAATGACCTCGAAATGTGTAAATTTGCTGGTGTCTCCGCCGCAATGCGCAATGGTTTCAAGGATCTCAAACACATTTCCGACTATATTACCAAAGCGGACAACGACGAAGGCGGCGTCGCGGAATTTTTACGTCTGATCGTTGACAGTCGCGATCGATAATAGAAGGATATCATGTCCGAAACAGAACATCATACCGATTCGCCGCGCGGCTTCCTTGAGGCGCTGCAGTATGGGAAGGTTGCCCGCTTCACGCTGGGAGTGGTCCTTGTGTTCGTGATAGCCATGCTTTTCCCTAAAGGTCTTGAATATCAGTATGAATATCGTGAAGGTGATATCTGGGTTGAGGATGATCTGATTGCTCCGTTCGGCTTTTCCATCTACCGAGATGAGGCCGTCGTCGAAAAAGAACAGAAGCAGGCGGCTGAATCGACTCCCCTGAGCTTCGAGCGTCTGCCATCGATGGAGCAGGCTATGCTCGATACGGTCACGCAGGCATTGCGGTATCTGGCAAGTACCGCGCGTGAGGCCACAGGGCATCTGTCGCGTCGCTATCGCAGGCAGGATGTGATTTCGCTCGCCGATAGTCTCGCAAGAAGTGCGGCACGAGATCCGAAATTCCCTGCCCGCCTTCCACAGCGATACTGGAGATACTGGATGTTGAATTGGACGGGCGGGGATCTGCCCTCGTCCATGTCTTCCATTCTCGAGATAACACGAAACGGCATGCGGCAGATATACCAGCGTGGCTACCTGGACAGGGAGAAATCCAGCTTCAGTCAGGAGGTTCTCGCCATCCGTGTCGACAGTACCACGGAACTTCGCAAGCCCGTGAAGGATTTTTACGATCACATCGATGTGGCCCAGGTATTGCAGAATCTGTACTACGCCGGATTCAATCGGGATTCGGCCAAGGTGGAATGTGTTTTCAACCTGGTCTACCCTCTGCTGCAGCCGAACGTGCGCTATGATAACGCGCAAACCCAATTTGCCATACAGGCTGCGAGGAATTACGTGATGCGCACGGATGGTATCGTCAAGGAGAACGAACGCATCATAAGCAGACATGAACGAATTTCACCGGAAATCAAGGCCAAGCTTGATTCGTACATGCGCGCAAAATCCGACCGTACCGGGGATGTGAACCAGCTTTTGCAGTTTCTGGGCCGCGTCGGGCACACGATCGCCATCCTGTTTCTCCCCGTCATGTACATCTTCATGTTCAGAAAGAAAATTATCCGCGATAATTCCCGCCTTCTTCTGATCGCCATCATCATACTCCTTATTGCATTTCTCTCCTACTTGACGTACACGCTCCCGGTGACGGGTCCGGTACAATATTTGATCATTGTACCCACGGCCGCGATGCTGCTGACCGTGATTTTCGATTCACGTGTCGCGTATTACACCACCGTATCGATCTCATTTCTCGTGGGAGCCCTTCGCGGCAATGAATATGCCATCATTCTCGCCTCCATCCTCGCCGGATCATTGGCGATTTATACGGTTCGTGATGTCAAGAACCGCTCCCAGATTTTCCGATCCCTCATGTTCATTTTTTCAGGCTACGTGTTTGCCATCCTGATCAATGGTCTGCAGCGAGGAGTTCCGGTGGAGGAAATGGCCATCGAATCCACTTACGCACTCGTCAACTCGGTGCTGTCGCCTGTCTTCACGTTTGGACTTCTCATCTTCTTCGAACGGGTATTCCGGATTTCCACTGATCTGACGCTGCTGGAGCTTTCCGATTTCAATCATCCGCTGCTTCGCGATCTTTCCTCACGGGCTCCAGGCACCTTTCATCACAGTATTGTGATGGGGACCCTCGCGGAGGCCGCTGCCACTTCAATTGGAGCGAATGCTACACTGGCCCGCGTCGGTGCCTACTATCATGATATCGGGAAAATGCTCGAACCCGAATACTTCGTCGAAAACCAGATCAGCAATCAGAATGTGCATGACACCCTGGAACCAAAGGACAGTGCGCGCAAGATTATCGATCATGTCATCCGCGGTATCGAGTTGGCCAAGGAGTACAATCTTCCCGACCGTGTAATCCAATTTATTCCCGCTCATCATGGAACGACACTGGTCTCTTATTTTTATGAAAAGGAGAAATCTCTGGGCACGGGGGAAGTGCAGAAAAAAGATTTCCAGTATCTTGGGCCCAAACCCTACTCCAAGGAAACCGGTATCGTCATGCTGGCGGACACGATCGAAGCCGCCACACGCGCAATCGAGGAACCGACCATCGATAGAATCCGGGAATTGATCGACAAGGTCGTCAGCAAGCGCCTTGCGGATGGCGAACTTGAAAACTGTGACCTGACCTTTCGCGAACTGACTACGATCAAGCTGAGTTTCCTGAATATTCTCACTGGTATTCATCACAGCCGCATCAAGTATCCCAGCGAGGAGGATGCCGCGGCGGCCAAGAAAATTGCAGATAGAACCGCCAAGCTTTTGAATCTTCCTTCCACGACGGATGCCTTGATGCAGCGAATGAAGAAACTGGATTCATTCTGACATGCCTCCTGTCCTGCAGTCAGCACTCACCGGATTCAGAAACTATCTTCGCCTTGAGCGCGGATTTTCGGAGCATTCGGTTGCATCATATATGCTTGATGTGACGCGCTACAGTGCATGGCTGAAAGATAATCGTAGAATCGTCGAACCCGCGCAGATTGCATTGCGTGACATCACCGATTTTCTGCGTGGCCTCCAGGCAACCGGCTTCGCCGCCTCGAGCATGGCACGTACGATTTCCTCGATCCGACATTTCCACCGTTTCCTGCTTACCGAGCGCCTCTGCAATACCAATCCTTCAGAGCAGCTCGACACGCCCTCGCTGACGCGTCATCTGCCATTGGTTTTAACGCAGGATGAAATGATCGCGATACTGGCACAACCCGACACGGCTCAGCTCCTCGGCCTTCGTGATCGTGCGATACTCGAGACGCTGTACGCGACGGGAATGCGCGTCAGCGAACTGACCTCCCTGACGCTTGAGCAACTGCTTCTCGAGGAAGGTCTTGCACGCGTCTTTGGCAAAGGCAGCAAGGAACGCATCGTCCCCGTTGGCTCCCAGGCGAGGAGGTGGTGTGAAGAGTACCTTCGTAGTGTGCGACCACGACTGCTGCAACGTGGTAAACAGCATCATGTCGTTTTTGTCAATCATCGCGGTGGACCCATCAGCCGCATGAGCATCCTGACGATAACAAAAAAATATGCCGCACTTGCCGGCATCAGTATGGACGTCCATCCCCACACTTTTCGGCACTCCTTCGCGACCCATCTGCTTGAAGGTGGTGCTGACTTGCGATCGGTGCAGGAGATGCTCGGACATGCTGACATAAGTACGACACAGATTTACACGCACGTGGATCGAGACTATATCAAGGAAGTGCATCGCACATTCCATCCACGGTCCTGACCCGGAGGCTTCCGCATGTTTATTACCTTCGAAGGAATAGATTGCTCAGGGAAATCGACGCAAATCGATTTTCTGGCTCGCCGTTTGCAAGCACAGCAACGGGAGGTGTTGATCGTCCGCGAACCCGGGGGAACGGAAATATCAGAACGTATCCGTGATCTTCTCCTCGATCTGAAACACGGGGACATGGACAGCTGTACGGAGCTGCTGCTCTTTTCCGCGTCACGATCGCAGCTTGTCACGGAGCGCATCCTCCCTGCGCTCCGGCGTGGTGCCATCGTCGTTGCTGACCGTTTTCACGATTCGACAACTGCCTATCAGGGATATGGACGTGGGATCCCCATCGATTCCATCGAGCACGTACATGGACTCGTCACGCATGGTTTACTTCCCGATATGAGTTTCTTCATAGACATCAGCATCGAAGAAAGTCAGATGCGCAGGGCCGCTCGAATCGCGCATGTCGATCGCATGGAAAACGCGGATACGGCTTTTTATCAGCGGGTGCGTGATGGATATCACCAAATCGCCTCGACTTCCCCTTCTCGATTCCGTATCATAAACGGAATGCGACAACCGGAATCCGTATCGGAAGAGATCTGGGGATGGGTCGTTTCATCGCTGCCTCCGACCAGGTTTGAGGAGTCCTGAACCATGCGCATCTTTCGATCACGCGTCTTCAATGCCGTCCTTGGCTTCACTGCAGCGATTTTCATCATGGCTGCGATCGACGATACCGGACAGCGGACGATCCGCGGGCATGAACTACTGTCAAATGTTTACCAGCGTATTCTCAGTGAATACGTCGAGGAGGCCTCACCCGACGATCTGCTGCGTGCAGGGGTTAAAGGTATGCTTGGCCAACTTGACCCGTATGCTGAGCTGATCGAAGAAAAGGAGAACAGCGAAGTTGACGTACTTGCTCGCGGCAGCTACAGCGGGCTTGGTATCAAGGTGCGAAAGCAAAATGGTCAACACATCGTCAGCTACATCTACGATGAAGTACGACCACTGACCAACCTGCGCTTGGGTGATGTCCTCCTGCGCATCGATGATATCGATCTGAGAAAAGAGAACCCTGATGACCTTCGTCCACTGCTGCGTGGGCAGCCGGGAACGGGTGTCCAACTTCTCGTTCGTCGGCCAGGATTGTACGACTCACTCCTCCTGACCGTGCTGCGACGTGAGATTTCGATTGATCCCCTGCCCTATCAGAACGTGCTCGGGAAAAAAATCTTTTACATGAAACTCACGCGATTTACTCGTACCGCCATCGATTCGATTCAAGTGGCGTTGCAGCGCGCCTACCGGAATGGCGCTGTCCGGGGCGTCATCATTGATGTGCGGGACAATCCCGGCGGGCTGCTCGAGACGGCCGTCGCCCTGGTCGATCAATTTGTCACTCCCGGAACCGCGATAGTCGCCATGAAGGGCCGACAGGCGGACTATGCCCGCAGCTATTTCGGGAAAACGGAACCCATCGACGCGGAAGTTCCAATTGTCGTACTTGTGAACGAACACAGCGCGAGCGCTTCGGAAATCGTCGCCGGTGCATTGCAGGATCTTGATCGTGCCGTGATCATCGGGCAACGCACGTTCGGCAAGGGACTCGTACAGACACTCATCCCGCTCACATACAACGCCTTCCTGAAGCTCACTACTTCACGTTACTTCATACCATCCGGCCGCTGTATACAGCGTCTCAGCTATGAAAATGGTCAAGCGCGGAATGTTCGCGAGGAAGCGACCGATGCTCCGGTTTTCCATACCCTTCGTCTTTCACGACCTGTACACGAATCCAACGGAATCATTCCAGATATCCTTCTCCCAAAAGATTCTCTCTCGCCCCTCCTGACAACCCTCGACAAGCACAATGCCATTTTTTCTTTTGTCGCTCGATACGTGAACATCTATAAACCCGGACGCGTACCTGCGATTGATCGCCGCCTTCGCAACTTGTTCATGAAATATGCGGACTCTCTCGCGATCGCAGATGGAAACGATCTGGATGATGCGTTGAAGAATCTGAAATCCGAGGCGCTGCGGCAGGGCATGCAATCCCGGGGGCTCGATCGTATACGCGCTCTTGATTCAGAGGTGTCCGCGCTGCGCGCAGCTCAGTTTGACCGGCAGTGGGATGAGATCAAGCGACTTCTGACAGAGGAATTTGTATTCCAGCTTGAAGGAGAAACCGCGAGGATCAATACTTCTGTCGAAGGAGATCAAACGATTTCCAGGGCTGTGAAGCTTCTGGAGGATAGGAAGTCCTGGGAAGCGGCCTTGCTGCGCGGCAACAAGGAATGATTCATCTCCGGAGCTCAGCCTCACGAAAAGAAGATACTCCCTAGGACATACCGGAATCGTACTATAATGAGAAAAGCGCCTCGATGTCATCACCGAGGCGCTTTCATTTTCGCAGTATGCGAGGGAGTGACTACACCCCGAAGGAGGATCCGCAGCCGCAGGTGCGAACGGCATTGGGATTGTTGAACACGAAACCGCGGCCGTTGAGACCATCGGAATAATCGAGTTCGGTTCCACCGAGGTAGAAAAGACTTTTTGCATCGATGACGAGTTTGACGCCATTGATTTCCATGGTCTCGTCTGTATCGTGGAGATCGCCGTCGAAGCCGAGGGAATAGCTCAGACCCGAACAGCCCCCTCCCTTCACGCCGATGCGAAGGAGATAATTTTCAGGAATGTTGTTTTCTGACCGAATATTCGCGACTTCTTTGGCTGCTTTATCGGTAACAGTGATTTCACCAATTGCTTCTGTCATGTGCTCGGACATTCTATGACTCCAGTATGATCACGGAAACATTTATTCTTTAACGTATTCAAAAAGGCGCTATGTATGCAAGAGACGAACGCGTCAGGCCGGAACTGCTTCAGAAGGTGATGCCGCGGTCTCCGTCTCTTCGTCCTTGGCTGATTTGAGCCGATACTCCTCCATATGGAGTACATAGGTATTATTTCTGAACGGGATGATCACGCCCCTATGCTCTAAATCGGAAACGAATTCCTCTGCGAGTCGGTCAATTTCTCTTGTCCCGATGTCTGTGTTCTCCTTTTCCCGCGCGAAATCCCGGATTGCGGCCTGAATATCGCGTACGAAAAGATTACTGAGATGGTAGACGGGGATGCCCCGCTCCCGCATGTGGTCGAACAGCTCTCTTTCGCGGCCGACAAATGACATCATGGTAGTTCTCCAATTCGTGACAACGTTGCTTCAATCACAAAGGTAACAGTTTTCCGCGACATTCCGGTTCCCTTCTGCCCCTTTGCATTGATTGACAGAGGCATTTTGCGTAACTTTCATTTCTGAACAAGATTAGAGAATATGCTTCAACTCGCGGTATTTGTTTCGGGACGGGGATCCAATCTCCGATCCATCCATATGGCAATCAAGGAACGGCGCCTCACGGCCGAAATCGTTGCCGTCGTCACGAACCTCGACAGTGCTCCTGCACGGAGCTTTGCGGAGGGAGAGGGAATTCCCTGCCTGTCTGTCGAGGGTAAATTCCCGGACGAACAGGCGCGTGTCATGCTCGATTTCCTGGAAGCGCAGTCCGCTGATTTCATTGCCCTGGCAGGCTATGTGAAATTGATTCCCGCCGAGGTAGTGGCGGCATTCCCACAGCGCATGGTCAACATACATCCTGCCCTGCTCCCTGCCTTTGGGGGGAAAGGCATGTATGGACGTCGTGTACACGAAGCGGTGCTCGCCTCCGGGGTGCAGGTTTCCGGAGCGACCGTCCATCTGGTCGACGAAGAATATGACCGCGGGCCTATCGTAATGCAACGCTCCGTCATTGTGCACAGTGACGATACCGTCGATTCACTTGCGGAGCGCGTGCTGGATGTGGAACATACAATTTATCCTGAAGCCCTGCAGCTTTTCGCGGAGCGCCGCGTCGAAGTGATAGATAACAGGATCTTCATTCGAAACTAGAGGAAACATGGCGACCATTCGTCGCGCTCTCCTGAGCGTGTATGACAAGACTGGAATCATTGATTTTGCGCGTACACTCGTCGAAAATGGCGTGATGCTGATTTCAACCGGTGGCACTTTTTCCGTGCTTCAGAAAGCAGGCCTGCCTGTCAAACAAGTCCAGGAGATCACCGGCTTCCCTGAAATGCTCGATGGCCGCGTGAAAACCCTTCATCCCATGATTCACGGGGGATTGCTCGCAAGGCGGGATCAGGACGCGCACATGCAGCAGATCTCCGAGCATGGCATTGAACTGATCGACTTGCTCGTTATCAGCCTGTATCCTTTCGAAGAGACGGTCGCTGCAGGCGCTACTTTTGGAGAGTGCATCGAACAGATCGACATCGGGGGACCTTCCATGCTGCGTTCAGCGGCAAAGAACCATGCCGCTGTCACGGTGGTTTGCGATCCTGCCGATTATGATTCCGTCGCACGCATGATCGTCGACCACGGTGATACGACACCCGAGCTGCGCAAGATTCTTGCTGCGAAGGTCTTTGCCCTTACCGCACGCTACGACAACGCCATCGCAACATTTCTGCTGGAGCAGACAGAATCATCGGGCGGAATCCCTGCACATTTGCTCATCTCTTCCGAGAAGACCCAGCATCTGCGGTACGGTGAAAATCCGCATCAGCCGGCTGCTCTTTACGGTAGCTTTTTCGACGCATTCGACAAGCTTCACGGCAAGGAGCTCTCTTACAACAATATCGTCGACATCGATGCCGCCGCTGCGCTTATCGAAGAATTTGACAGCCCTGCCGCCGCCATCATCAAGCACACAAATCCCTGTGGTTGCGCGATTGGAGAGAGTTTGCTCGAGGCGTACAGCGCGGCACTGACAACCGATCCGGCCTCCGCTTATGGAGGCATCATTGCCCTGAACCGTGAAGTGGATATCGAGCTCGCAGAGATGCTCAATGAAATGTTTTCCGAGGTCATCATTGCCCCTTCGTTCGCTGAGGACGCTCTTGACATCCTCAGGCGAAAGCGTGATCGCCGTTTGATCCGACTCCTCGCCCGACGCCCAGGTCCCCTGCCCCTGCAGGTGAAATCTGTGAGAAATGGTTATCTTTGCCAGATGGCCGATGCGGAACCCGAGAATCCCAAGGCATGGGAGGTGGTCTCGCGCAGACAACCGACAGAGGACGAACGAACTGCGCTCGAGTTCGCCTGGCGCATCGTCAAGCACGTGAAATCGAACGCCGTTGTGTATACAGACAACAGACGCACACTCGGTATTGGTGCGGGACAGATGTCGCGTGTTGATTCCAGCACCATTGCAGCGCTCAAGGCCACCAATGCGTCCCTCTCCCTGGAGGGATCCGTCGTCGCTTCGGATGCATTCTTCCCCTTCGCCGACGGATTGCTTGCTGCAGTGAAAGCCGGCGCGACTGCGGTCATCCAGCCCGGTGGTTCGGTACGCGACGAAGAGGTCATCGCGGCAGCAGACGAACATAACATCTCCATGATTTTTACCGGCACCCGCCACTTCAAGCACTGACAAGCAAGAAACATCTATGGGCATATTCAGTCTTTTCAGCAACGATCTCGCAATTGATCTCGGAACTGCGAACACCCTCATCTGGGTCAAGGACAAGGGTGTTGTTCTCAGCGAACCTTCAATCGTCGCCTTCGACAAGAACACAAAAAAAATCATCGCGATCGGCAATGATGCTCGTGAAATGCAAGGCAAAACCCACCGCGACCTGCAGGTGATTCGTCCCATGCGTGACGGAGTTATCGCCGATTTCGAAATCGCGGAAGGGATGCTGCGCGCGTTCATCAAGAAAATCATGAACAGCTGGATTCCCAGCAGGCGCATCGTCATCTCGGTTCCGAGCGGTATCACCGAAGTCGAGAAGCGTGCCGTGCGAGACAGTGGCGAACATGCCGGCGCCAAGGAAGTGTACCTTGTCGCTGAACCAATGGCCGCGGCAATCGGTATCGGACTTTCTGTTGACGCTCCCGTCGGCGATATGATTATCGATATTGGCGGCGGCACCACGGAAATTGCCGTTATCGCCCTTTCCGGCATCGTGCAGGAAGAATCAATCCGTATCGCGGGCGACGAGCTCAACAACGCAATCATGCAGCATTTCAAGAAACACCATAATCTCCTGATTGGTGAGCGCACTGCGGAAATCATCAAATGTGAAGTTGGCAGCGCCGTTCCACTTAAGCAGGAACTGGTGGTGCGCGTCAAGGGTCGCGATCTCGTGGGCGGCCTCCCTACCACGGTCGAGGCGTCGAGTGTAGAAATACGCGAAGCACTCGAGGAACCGATCAGCGCTATCGTCGAAGCCGTCAAGGCCACACTCGAGCGAACGCCACCCGAACTCGCGGCAGACATTCTTGACCGCGGCATCATGCTCACCGGCGGCGGTGCCCTGCTCAAGGGACTCGACAGCCGCATTCGCAAAGAAACCAATCTCCCCGTTCATGTTGCGGAAGACCCCCTCACCGCTGTCGTGCGCGGTACTGGAGCGATCATGGAAAACCTTCATCATTATAGCAAGGTGATCCTCAAAGGGAAAAAGTACTGAGTCAGGAACCGGCGAGTGATGTACAGTGCAGACACTGATCGCCTTTATACGTGTATTCCGTGAATACATTACGGTAACAGTCCTCGCCGGACTGTCTATCGTCCTCATTGCCAACAGTGACAGTGTGCCTGTTCAGGTATTACGGTCTTATTCCCTTTTCACTCTCGCCTCCCTGCAGTCCTCCTCCAACTGGGTCGCCACTCTTTTCTCTTCGAATCAGGACGCAGAGACGCTTCGTGATGTTAATGTTTCCCTGATGGAAGAGGTCATGCAATTGCGCCGTCTTCGCCAGGAGAACATGGAGCTTCGACGAAAAATAGGTTTTCGCGACCGCAGCAACTGGCCTCTGGTACCCTCCGAGATTGTCGGAAAAAATCTGGCGCTGGGGCAAAACATGATCACGCTGGATGTAGGAGAAGATGACAGCGTTGCGATAAACATGCCCGTGATCAACGAGGAAGGTCTTGTCGGTAAAATCATCGCGACCAGCGGGAGTTTCAGCATTGCTATGCTTGCACTGCACCGCGACTTTCGAGCGACGGCTAAAATCAAGCGCTCACGCATCGACGGCATCATCGCATGGCGGGAAGGTGAGAATCTCGTCCTCCAGAACGTCTGGAAAACCGCTGATGTGATCCCCGGTGATACTGTGGTAACATCCGAGTACAGCAATATTTTTCCACCTGAGATCATGATTGGGATCATTCGTACGATTGGTCCAGGTCAGGGCGGATTGTTCAGCAGAATAGATGTGGAGCCCCGAGTAAATTTCGCCTCGCTGGAACGCGTCTTTGTCGTGCGCTATCATCGTGAGCCTGTGCGCGCAGAATTGGAGCAACGCGCGTACGGAACCTCGGAGGATGCGCCATGACCCCGAAAATGCAACGCGTCCTTATGATGGCAGCGATTCTGCTTTTACTCGCTATCGTTCAAGTCACTATCGCTCCACTCATCAGCCTCAACGGCGTCGTGCCTTCTTTCCTCCTGATCGGTGCGGTGTTCGTCAGCCTTCGCGAGGGACAGATGACGGGAATGCTCGTTGCATTTCCTGCCGGATTACTTGCCGATGCATATTTCTCCGCACTTGTGGGAATCACGTCGCTCAGTCTGACCATCGCTGCGTTTGCCGCCGGATTCCTTTACGACGAGGAGAAGGCGCAAGTGTCACTTCAAAGTCCCCGCACTATCCTGATCGTCTTTCTGTGCGCGCTGCTTTTTCACGCAATCTACGTCTTTGCATACTTTCAGAGCCTGACAATTGACCTTGGAAGCATCATTGCACTCCATGTTTTCGGTGCTTCGGTCTATACCGCCGTTCTTTCGGCAATTCCGGTGCTAATCCTGTCACGCAGGGTTGCACGCATGAAGGTTTAGGACAGTTCTGACACATGGAACACATCACATTCGGCAGCAGGAAACGTACATACACTATGGCAGCAGTGATTGCCAGCCTGCTCGCCATTCTGACCATTCGCCTCTACGAACTGCAATTTGTGCAGTTCCAATCCTTCCGGTCCCAGGCGGAAACGAACTCGATCAGGCAGATAGCCAAGGATCCGCTACGGGGACTCATGTATGACCGTACCGGCAAGCTTCTTGTCGATAATAATCCCAGCTATACACTGACAGTGACACCATTTGAATTTGAGTGGCGCATCCTTCCCCTCCTCAAACAGCTATTCGATATTGATACCAACGTAGTTCGATACCGTGTCAGCCGTGCGGGGATAAACTCGTTTCAACCCGTCAAGATAGCGCGCGATCTTAGTTTTGCTCAGTTATCGCTGCTGGAAGAAAACAGGACACTCCTCCCTGGTGTGAACTACACAATCGAGTCACGCCGCGTGTATCATCTCAAGCCCCACCTTGCACATTTGCTCGGCTACACAAAGGAAATATCTCCCGGTCTCCTGAAAAGTCTCGGCGCCTACTATCAGCCCGGAGACATCGTAGGCTTCAACGGTATCGAGGCATACTACGAGGATATCCTCCGGGGAACAAAGGGATATGGGTATCATTCCGTGGACTCGAGAGGGAAGGTCATTGAGAGTTTTGATCACGGGCGCGCTGACATTGTTGCCGAGGAGGGCAGCGATCTTGTCCTGACTATCGACATGGACCTCCAGTTATATGGTGAAAAAATCTTGCATGGCAGGCGAGGCGCTATCGTTGCCCTTGATCCTACCAACGGTGAGGTGCTGGCGTTCGTCAGCTCGCCAGATTACAACTTGAGTGATTTCAGCGGACGCATTCCGGTGGATGTGTGGAGCGCTCTGCGCGATGATCCGGCGTCGCCTATGTTCAATCGCTGTTCGATGGCTGCCTATCCTCCGGGATCAACATTCAAAATGCTTGTCGCTGTCGCGGCACTTCAGGAAGGCATCATCGATATCAATACACGCATCAACTGTCCGGGGTCATATCTCCTCGCAGGGCAGGAATTTGGATGTCATGGTGCACATGGCGACATCAATGTCGTCAGTGCAATCGAACATTCGTGCAACGTGTTCTTCTACAAACTTATTTTCAAGCTGGGCTTCGACAATCTTCAAAAATACGGACACCTGTTTCATATCGGTCGTCTCACGGGGATGGATATCAGCAACGAGAATACCGGATTGTTGCCCTCGAGGGAATACTACGATAAGCGCTACGGTTCGAAATGGAATATCGGGTATCTCGTCAACCTCGGCATCGGCCAGGGAGAAATAAATACGACTCCGCTGCAAATGGCTGCATACACCGCCACACTCGCAAATGGCGGAACCTACTATCGGCCACATGCCGTGAAGGAGATCAAGGATCGCGTCTCAAACAAAACCACCATGGTGGACAACAAGCCTGAGCGTCTCCCGATATCCAGGGAAGCACTCGCTGTGATCCAACGCGGCATGTTTCGCGTAGTGAACGGTTCAGGAACGGGTTATGCCGCACGCGTATCAGGAACAAAAGTCGCCGGGAAGACCGGGACAGCCCAGAATCCTCCCAATCCTGATCATGCATGGTTCGTTGGTTATGCTCCCTTCGAAGATCCAAGAATCGCTATCGCGGTAATAGTGGAAAACAGCGGTTTCGGCGGCACCGTTGCCGCTCCTATCGCCGGTGCTATGATCCGCAGGTACTTGTTCGGAGAGTATGCACCTCAGGGAGAGCATGAACCGACCGAAGTCCCCGACCCCGTCATTCCTGTTGTTCCGCTGCGTGACGCAGCCGTGGAGGATTGATGGCGCGCATTTTGCCGACGTTCAGTCTGAGGAAAGTGGATCTCCTGATCCTTCTTCCTGTCGTCGTGCTTGTTGTAGCGGGGCTGCTCTCCATTTTCAGCGCCACACACAACGCGGATATTTTTATCAAGTTTCAGAAGCAGGTTTTCTGGGCAATTCTCGGGGTACTGCTCATGGTGCTCGTGCTCTTCGCCCCGCCCCGCTTCTACCATTACATCGCATACCTTTCCTACGGCGTCGCCATCGTTCTTCTGCTGCTCGTGCTGGTCTTCGGGAAAACCATCGGTGGTAACGCGGGATGGTTCGGAATCGGAGGGTACGGCATTCAGCCATCAGAATTTGCCAAGGTCACAACCGTGTTGGCCCTCGGGCGTTTCCTCTCCGACAGCACCACCAGCATGCACTCATTCCGTGACCTCACGAAAGCAATCGGAATTGTCGGTTTGCCATGGGTTCTCATTTTCCTTCAGCCGGACTTCGGGACGGGACTCATTTTCTGGGTGATTTTTCTCGCCATGATATTCTGGGCGGGCGCGGAGATGGTACTTCTTCTCACATTGCTCTCCCCTGTAATTATCTCCGTACTATCCGTCATCGGTATCTGGTATTTCCTGATTGCTGCATTTGTCGTGTCTACCCTCTTTTATGTCATGAAGCGAAATCTCGGTATCGCTCTGATGTTTCTGGCGCTGAATCTTTCCATCGGATTCGGGGTGCAGTACACTTTCTCCCATCTCCCTGAATATCAAAAAAATCGGATCGCGGTTTTTATCGACCCAACCGAAGCCCCTCTCAGTGCGGGATGGAACGTAATTCAGTCGAAAGTCGCCATCGGGTCTGGCGGTATGACCGGCCGCGGCTATCTGCAGGGATCGCAGACACAACTGCGCTTCGTGCCTGAACAATGGACAGACTTCATCTTCTGTGTTCCCGCCGAGGAATTCGGGTTTATTGGAGGCATGAGCATTCTTCTTATGTTCACTCTCCTGCTTTTCCGAAGTCTGCGGATCGCCAGAATCCTGGAATTTCGCTTCTCCAGCCTCGTGGTCATCGGCATCACCTCACTTTTCCTGTTCCATGTTTTCATCAACATTGGGATGACTCTGGGACTGCTGCCTGTAATTGGCATCCCACTGCCGTTCATGAGCTATGGAGGATCGTTTTTCCTTACGAGCATGCTCGCTATCGGCATCGTTCTCCATGCCTGGATGACTCGTGAAATGTTCGAATAACGTGGGGAATCAGGCACATGTGGAAGCAAAGGCGTCATGTGCATACATTACGGGCTTGTGTATCCTGTTTTCCTGTGGTAATTTTGTAATGATATGGCAATCAGGGGATTTTCTCATACAGGATATCCACCCTCTCGCTGCCTGAAGACATACGCCGCTGCGGCGGATCCTGTGCCGGAAACGATGACAGACAACCTTTCATAGCACATTTAGGACATCAGAATCGCCAGATATTTGGCGATCACTGGAGCAATTATCATGCAAGATCAACCTATCTCTCTCAAGGAACTCGAAGACGAAATGCCCATGGCCCCACAATCAGACTTCCGCATCGAATTCGTCGGTCTGGTTGGTGGTGGAGTCATGGGGCGCGGACTTGCGCAAACACTCTCATCCAATGGCCTCAACGTCCTTCTCGTGGAGAAAAACGAAGATCGGGCACAAGAATGCCTCGCGGGTCTCGCGGAAAATATGGACCGAGAGATTCAACGCTGGGCGATGACCGAGGGTGAAAAACGTGCCCTTCTCAGCCGCATCAAAGTCATAACAGACATCAATGAAATCGCCGGCACGGATTTCGTCATGGAAGTCGTCGACGAGCAGTTTGAACTAAAACAGGATCTGCTCGTCAAACTCGATCGTCTCTGCCCCAAGACCACCATTATCGCATCGAACACATCGACGCTCAGCCTCACAAAAATCGCGAAGCCGGTGCAGACCCCCGATCGCATCATCGGGCTTCACTTCGCCAACCCGGTGCCTAAAACACCGCTTTGCGAAATCGTCCGCGCGTTCCATACCAGCGATGCAACGTTCAAACGTACGCGTGAGTTTATTCAGAGTATTGGAAAAACCACGGTGGAGGTCTATGAGTATCCGGGTTTTATCACGACGCGTGTGATCATCCCGATGCTCAACGAAGCAATGAATGTGCTGATGGAAGGGGTTGCATCGACCGACGATATCGACACCGCAATGCGTCTCGCCTACAATATGCCGATGGGACCACTTGAACTCGCGGATTCCATGGGTCTCGAAGAGCTGCTCGCCTGGATGGAATCCATGTTCCGGGAACTCGGTGATTCGAAATACCGTCCCTGTCCCCTGCTGCGCCGAAAAGTCCGCGAGCAGAAGTACGGGAAGAAGAGCGGAGAGGGTTTCTTCCGCTATGATGAGTCCGGGAAACGAATCACAGAGAACTAAGAACAGGAGCACCTTATCATGATGAATATTCTGGTCGTTAATTGCGGCAGTTCCTCCATTAAATATCAGTTCATTGAAGCGGAAACGAATACAAGATTGGCGAAAGGCCTGGTCGAACGCATCGGGATGAGCGGTGCTGTCCTTACAAACACACGCCATGATGACGATACGATCAAACTGACAGGTGAAATTCTGGATCACGGTATGGCCATCGAATACGTACTCGCCGTGCTCCTCAGCAAAAACCATGGTGTCATTAAGGATAAGTCGGAAATCCACGCCGTCGGGCACCGCGTCGTCCACGGAGCGGAAGATTTTGCAGGGTCCGTTTTGATTACAGATGCGGTCCTGCAGTCACTGCGCGACAATATCGAGTTAGCTCCGCTTCATAATCCGCATAATATTCGCGGTATCGTTGCTTGTCGACAGCATCTTCCGGAGGTACCTCAGGTGGGCGTGTTCGATACGGCCTTCCATCAGTCCATGGAACCGGGCGCGTTCCTCTACGGCATCCCTTACGTGTTCTACAAGAAATACAAGATACGTCGATACGGTTTTCATGGGACATCCCATTTTTTCGTCTCGAATCGAATGGCCGAGATTCTCGGAAAATCGATTCAGGATCTGCGGATCATCACCTGCCATCTCGGCAACGGATGCAGTATGGCAGCGGTGAAGTACGGACAGTCCATCGACACCAGTATGGGCTTCACACCCCTTGAAGGCTTACTCATGGGAACCCGCAGCGGGGATCTCGATCCTCAGTTGATTCTCTACATTATGGGCAAGGAGGGTCTCTCTCTCGCTGAAGCGACGACACTTCTCAACAAGCATAGTGGACTGATGGGCATTTCCGGAGTCAGCAGCGATATGCGTGAGATCGAGGAGGAGGCGGATAAGGGTCATGATCGCTCAAAGATAGCTTTCAACATGTTCTGCTACAGGGTCACCAAGTATATCGGAGGCTACACCGCCGCAATGGGCGGCGTCGACGCGATCGTCTTTACCGGTGGTATCGGCGAAAACAGCACGAAAGTGCGTGAGGCGGTATGCGGACAGCTCGCCTTCATGGGTGTCAATTTTGATGCCGCGCTTAACAACAGCGGTCCGAAGGAGCGGCTCATCACTTCAGAAGGGTCACCAACGGTCGTCGGTATCGTTCCGACAAACGAAGAACTCGTTATCGCCCTCGATACCATGGCGATAGTCAACGGTCAGGTGCCACCGTCGATGCGTAACATGAAGAAAAACCACGTCCTCGATCCTGTAGAATAATCACATCGGCAATATGGGACGCACAATGTCGGCACCGGAACAGTATCTCTACCCGGCACTTCTTGTGCGTCCCGTTCGCTCAATTCTGGTCATCAAACCCCGTGCGATCGGGGATGTGCTTTTAAGTACTGTTGTCCTCCCAAACCTTCGATCCGCCTTCCCTGAGGCTTCTCTTGCGTTTCTGACCGAGAAACCCGCTGCCGATATCATACGGGATAATTCATTCGTAGATGAAGCCATCGTCTTCGATGCCGCTTCTGACAATTACCTTAAACTGCTCCTGCGGCTCCGCCGCTCTCGCTTCGACCTTGTCTTCGATTTATTTTGCAACCCCCGCTCCGCTCAGATGACATATGCCTCCGGCGCGCCGCTCCGCGTCGGATATCCTTTTCGCGGTCGTGCCTGGGCCTACAATATTCACGTAGAGACACGCGCCGACCGCGTCCACAATACAGAGTTCAATCTCGATGCACTTGCCCATCTGGAAATTCCTATTGTTGAACGACGCCTGTGCTTTCCGCTTCCAGACGACCGCGTTCGGCGTTTTGTGAATCTCACGAGGGAGTTCCGTACACGGAAAGGCCCACTTATCGCGATGAATTCAAGCGGGACATGGGAAACCAAACGCTGGGGATTGGAACATTTTGCCCGTCTCGCGGACATGCTGATCGAGCGCCTCGATGCAAATGTGCTCTTACTTTGGGGACCGCAAGAAAAAGAGGACGTTGCAGCGATTCAGGCGTGCATGCGACATGCGGCCCTCCCTGCCCCGCTGACAAGCATCGGAGAGTTGGGGGCTCTGCTGGCTCAGTGTGACTTTACGATCAGCAACGACTCGGGGCCGATGCATATCTCCGCCGCTGTCAATACCCCCACGCTTGGCATCTTTGGTCCGACAAATCCTGATTTGCAGGGCCCGTTTCAAAAGGAGAGTATCTGGGTTCGCCTTGATGGCCTCGACTGTCTCGGCTGTAATCTCACACGATGTGAAATCGGGAATATCTGCATGCGCGACCTCGAAGTCGAAACCGTATATAACGCTTTTCTGAAATTATCCGGATCGGTCAAATGAGTGCCCCCCCTTCTTCCACCGTCTCACACACGCTCCGCCTTTCAGTACTCCCGATGGTCGTTCTTGTCCTTGCAGGATTCGTTTTGTTCGCTTGCGAAGATTCCAATACTCCTGAAGAACCAATTAGCATCGAAATCACACAACCAGCGGACAGTCAGATCGTAAGCGGTACGGTGCTGCGCATCCTCACGGAAACATCGTCACAATGTGGCTGCAATGCCCACGTTGAGTTCTATATCGACGGCGTTCATCTCTACTCCCACTATCAACCGTTTTACTATTACGACTGGAATATCACCGGGCAGAGCGGCGAACATCTGATATGTGCGAAACTCGTGGTCAAGGATCACGGTGACGTCAGTGACTCAGTGCGCGTCTTCATAGAGCAATAGTGACGGGGGCCGGGAATCCTCCGGGCAATCAACTAGTGCCTGACCAAAGCCGTCCTTCCCGTTGCATCGATAAGTGGTTTTATTCTTTCCGCATCGCCGAGAATCACGGTCTCCATTTTATCCGGCTGAAGTATCTCCCGCGCAACCCTTTGAATATCGTCCACGGAGACTTTTCTGATCGTCTCATTGACAGCAAACTGCACCTGGACAGGTATGCCATATACGACGGCTTCCTTGAGAAGACTCTGCAGATTGCGGTTGGAGGCGAATGTAATCGCATCCTGAGCAAGCATCGCTTCGCGCGCCGCACTAAGCGCTCCCTCTCCCACTCCGTGACGCGCGATATCAACGAGCATATCGTCCACCGATTGAAGGACGCTGTCCGTCATCATTGGAGAAGAAGAACCCGAAATCATGAAATAACTGCAGTCGCGGGAATACGCCACTGTCGTCGAGAAATTCGGGGATATGAGATGATTTCCCCACAGCGTTTTTCGCAGCATGGATTCAGCGCCGTCGCCGAGAATACTGTTGAGCAGCATGAGAGCTGCAAAGTCCCTGCCATTCCTCGCGCCGATGCGGCATCCCATTCGAAAATAAGCCAAACCGCGGGGGGTCGTAGTATCAGCGAGCAATAACACAGGTTTATTCGTGCCGAGAGGCATGGTTCCGTGAAAACTCTGCTCCTGCGATGTTGCTGTGCCGCGTTCCCACTTTCCGAATGCTTCGATGAGCGCGGTACGGATAAAACGGTAGTCGAGATTCCCCGTGATAATCACGGTTGTACGTTGCGGCTGATACCATGCAGAATGAAATGCATGAAGTTGGTCAAGCGTAAGCGCCTGCACTTCCTCTTCCGTAGGGAGCAGGGTACGGGACATTGCAGAACTCTCTCCGCAGAGACTCTGAACCGCCGCGATTGTTGCCTTCTCGCCGCTTGAACTATGTCGGAATAAACGCAGGGCTGCGTCCCGCTGGAGCCTCAGAAGCTCCTGTTCGGGAAATTTGGGCGTGGAGACCGCGTCGGCAATGACACCAAGTGTAGCAGAGAAATTCTTTGACAGCGTTTTCGCATAGAGCTGGGAATAATCGTAGTGGGTGTATGGTAAGACAATGCTCCCGAGCTGGGCGAGATAATTGCTGATCATGGCGCCGGTACGATTGCTGCTCCCAGCAAGAAGCAGTTGATTCACGCCGTAGGCAACACCATGTTCATCGTTCTCTTCTACCATTATGCCAGCATCGACGATCACATTGATTTCCGCAAGAGGCAGATCGTTGACTCTTGTGAAATATATCTGGAGGCCGTTCGGTAGGCTGTCATGCAGCACTTCCGGAACCCAACGCTGCACAGACCCAGAGGCAGGTGGAATCGATGCTGATGCAGTTTGTGCAAGCGCATACTGACAGTCCATGGCACCGAGAAGCACAAAAGAGATTACGAGAGCCGGAAAAAGGAGGTGATTGGGGAAAATCGAGCGCTGCGTTGTCATCCGTGCCATTATTTATCGTTACTAATGAAGACTTGTAGAAATTGATCGCCTTCGCCTAGTTCCTTCAACAGGCGAGGGCCATTTTCTCCGACGCTTATCCGGAAACTGTTGGTGATATCACCCGGCTTGATGACGGAAACATCGTAGCTTCCCGATAGATCGAACAGGTCCACCGATGTTTCAGCGACTCCGACACTTGGGAGCAACCCTTTCGCCTTAAGCCCCCTGAGTGCAAAGACGAGCCGTCCTTTTTCGTGCTTGTTTTCGATGGCGATATGATACTGGAAATGATTGAACTCTTCCGTTGTACGAAATCGAAACCTGATGCAATCACGTTGCTTCTCCACACTGTACGCAGGGAACACTTCCACGGAATATTCTATCGGTCCCTTGTCTATGCGCGGAAACATCGTTCCTCCGTATTTCAGAATGCGTTTTCAGTATCTTTGGTAAAGTAGTCAGCGAGACGGGAAAACTCAACGGACTCCTGAGTGCCCTTTCGCATGTCCTTCACTTGCGCTTGCCCGGCAGCCATTTCGCTCTCTCCTACGATGGCGACGAACGTGCACGCCAGTTTATTCGCTTCGCGCATCTGTGCCTTGAGACTGCGACCGGCGTAGTCAAGTTCCGTTGCGATACCTTTCGTACGCAAATCAATCGCTGAACGGAACGCCCAAGCGCGTGAGGCATCATCCATACCCACCAGGTAGACCGACGGGGCTGAAGACGGGAAGACGTAACCATTTTTCTCCATCACGATAAGCAACCGCTCCATCCCCGCCGCGAACCCAACCGCAGGCGTATGCTTCCCGCCAAGCTGTTCCACGAGTCCGTCGTAACGACCTCCACCCCCAAGTGCGTCCTGCGATCCGAGATCCGTGCTGACGAATTCAAACGCAGTCATGGTATAATAATCGAGTCCTCGGACCAGTCTCGGATCGAGGGTGTAGGATATCCCGAGCTCGTCGAGCAACGCGCACGTCCTGTCGAAATGTGCGCGGGATTCATCCGAGAGGTAATCGAGAATGACCGGTGCATTGGCCGTCGCTACCTGGTCCCGCTCATCCTTCGAGTCGAGCACACGCATGGGGTTGGTATCCGTCCTGCGCTGACTTTCCGGCGAAAGGTGGTCGTAGACGCCGCGCAGGAAGTCCTGCAGCGCTTCTTTGTATCTCGGGCGACAGAAGGGATCCCCTACAGAATTCAATTTCAGTGAATAGGATATGCCAAGACGCTGGTAGATACTCGCGGCGATCGCAATTATTTCCGCATCGCATTCAGGAGCCTGTTGCCCGATGCACTCGAAGCCAAACTGGTGAAATTGACGGAAGCGTCCCGCCTGGGGGCGTTCCTGCCGGAACATCGGTCCGATATAATACAGCTTGTTGAGGGATGATTGCTCACCCATGCTGTGCTGAATATACGACCGAATAACCGGCGCCGTCATTTCGGGCCGTAGTGTGAGACTGCTCCCGCCCTTGTCGACAAACGTGTACATTTCCTTTCCGACGATATCTGTTTCCTCGCCGATGCCGCGGGCAAAGACAGCAGTTTCTTCGAAAATGGGAGTTCGGATTTCTCCGTATCGGTACGACTCCATCACCGTCCGGATCACCTGTTCCACGTGCTGCCAGGCAAGAGTATCCTGCGGGAGTAAATCTTTTGTTCCTTTAACCGACTTGTAGGCCATGTCTCATTCCAGATACAATGTTCGGAGGTAACAAAAAGGCACGCCAGGGGCATGCCTTCATTTCGATAACATTGAACGCGACACTGCTGTGCAGGGATTACACGTCCAGATAATTCAATTCCTCCTCACGGAGGATTTCAAGGATTTCAGTTGAGGACTCCGCATGCATGAGCCGAGTGCGCAACTCTTCCTTGTTCATCAGTCTTGAAATACGGCTGAGGAGCTTGATATGCGCGCCGACAAGGCTGTCTTTCCCTATCAGAAGAAACAACAGGCGGACAGGTTCGTGATCGAGGGACTGATAATCGATCGGTTTCTGGGTGACACCGAACGCGGCAACGATGTCAGACACGGCATCCGTCTTTCCGTGCGGAATGGCGAATCCCTTGCCCACTCCCGTCGACATGATCTTTTCCCTCTCGAAAATTGCCTGACGAACTTTATCGATATCCTTGATCTTCTGAGATTTCATGGCGAGATCGATGATGGCATTAATGACATCGTCTTTGGTCTCCCCGGGAATATTGACCTGAATCAGGTCTTCCGTCAGAATGCTGGTAATTTTCATAGAAAAGGGGGTCTGTTGTTCGGTGACGAGATATGTCCTTCAAATTTACGCATTATCGCGCCATTGAACAACTTTTTCCTCATACTCGGATGCCAATCGATCGGCTTCTTCCTGTGTGGTCGCCTCGGTATAAACCATGAAAACCTCGTGCTCTTTGCTGGGGACGAGGAGAACCCATGTATGGCGGGCGAACAGAATCTTGATCCCGTCGATCAGCTGACGCTCGTGTTGCTCGGAGGCATTCATCGCGAAGCGCATGACACGCCCCTTGGCCTGCCATGGACAGTTGATCGTGCGCGATGCGCGGCAGAGGCGCAGCAAGCTGCGGTCGACTTCGCCGATGCGCCACCCTGTGATTGCCATCATTTCCAGAATCTTTGCCACACTGTACATGGCATCGGTAGCAAAGAGGAATTCCGGGAAAATGAAACCGCCTCTTGTTCCTGCAACGAAATCCAGCTCCGGATCAGCGAGGACGGCATTCATCATGCCCCCGTGAGTGTTCGGTGTTCGCACCAGCGTAACGCCATACTCCTCGGCCAGTACATCCATCTCGGCGGAGGCCACGATAGGACAGGCCATTTTCCTGACGGGGTGCTCTTGCAGCCGGCGTGCTTCGAGGAAGAGCTTGGTGATGACAGTTGCCACTCGATCCTCATCGAGGAAGTTTCCGGTCTCATCTGCGAGAAAAACTTTCTCCGCCCCTGCATCGAGAAGAATCCCGAGCACGTTGCTCAGTGAACGCACGATGCCGGATACGTGTTGGCACGCGGCAGAAAATTCTTCTCGAGAGCGGGTCAGCCGCGTCCGGTCGATGTATGCGTTGAGTGAAATTACTTCTGCTCCGAGCTTCCCGAGAATATTCGGGAAAATCGACGAAGCGATGCCGTAGGAATAATCAATGACGATGTTGAACGATTTGCTTGAAACAAGCTCATGGTTCAGTGTTGAAAGGAAGCGTTCGCGGTAAGCTTCCGTCGTACGCTCCGGGAAGTACAACGACCCGATTGTATCATAATCGGCGCGCTGGAAATCTTCGGAGAAAAACTGGCGTTCGATCGCCTTGGTCCGCTTGCTCGAAAGATCCTGCCCGTCAGCATCGAAGAAGATAATATCCATCGACCGCTTGTCAAATGGGGATTTACGGACATGAAAGCCGGCCATATACTTGCCGCTACGCAAGACCTGCCGGAGCATGGGGATGGCTGTCGTCTGCATATCATGCACGTTAACACCTGAAGACATCAGTCCACAGGCTATCGCACGCTTGATCATGCGCGAGGCATTATCAGGATCACGAGAGGCCAGCACCTGGCTGCCTACCCCAAGCACTGCGCCCAGGCAGGCTCCCAGCTTGGCCCCGAATTCCGGATTGATCTCAATGTTCGAAGTCCCCGTGATACGGGCGTCAGCGAACAGCTCGCGAAGCCATTTGTCCTCCCAGACAAGAGACTTGGTCAGTACCGCTCCCTCCTGCACCACCTTCTCGGGCCACAGCTTGATATTGGAAAGCAGAGAGGCATCCTTGCCGATACTGCATCGATCACTGATGAAAACATTATCCGCTACTGTTGCTCCAGCGTGCAGGATCGAATCGAAACCAACGACGGAATTTGAAATCTGCACCGATTGCTCGAGCGTGCAGCCATCCCAGATCACGGAATTCAAGATCACGGCACCGTCATGAATCGTCACATTATCGCCGATGACGCTGTTTATTAGCTTTGCCGAGTCTGCAACGCGCGCATTGCGTCCAATCACGACGCGTCCGCTCCAATGCGGCCGTTCGACAGGAACGGTGCTCCCCTCACCGACGTACACTTCGCCCTCCTTTGTCCCGTCGATCACAACGTCGACAGCTCCGGTCAGGCAATCCATGCTGGCTTCGTGATACTCCCCAAGGTTCCCCACGTCTCTCCAGTACCCTTCCGAGATGTAGCCGCACAGCTTCTTCCCTTCCTGCATCATGAGCGGAAAGAGGTTCTTGCTGAAGTCGTAATCCTCCTTGTAGGGAATCATCTCGAGAACGCTGTTTTCTAAAATGTAAATCCCTGTGTTGATCGTGTCACTGAACACCTCGCCCCAAGAGGGCTTCTCGAGAAACCGAGTGATGTTTCCCTCGTCATCAACGATCACCACGCCAAATTGCAGTGGGTTTGGCACACGCGTAAGTACGATCGTGGCGTCCGCGCCCTTTTCTTCATGGAAACGGATGGCTTCGCCCAGATCAAAATCAGTAAGCACGTCACCACTTATAATGAGGACGCGGTCCTTTCCTATCTTGTCGGAGGCATTGCGTACACTTCCAGCCGTTCCGAAATCGGCTTCCGCATGGGTGTAATGCATGTTGATGCCGAACTCTTTCCCTTCACCAAAGAAATTTCTGATCACGTTCGGATGGTAGAAGAGCAGGGAGATGATGTCGGAGAATCCGTGTTTCTTCAACAGGTCCACAATGTGGAGCATCATGGGCCGGTTTACCATCGGTACCATGGGTTTGGGAATGTTGCAGGTGAGCGGACGTAACCGAGTGCCGAATCCGCCTGCCATGATGACAGCTTTCATAGTATTCTTGATTTGATGGACAAGGAATGCAGGTTTACGGAAACTACGAAAATGCCCTCCTGCGTGCAAGAGAGCCACATCCCGAGATGTGTGAGTTTTGGATTAAAAGGGCTGCGGAGGAAGATTGATAAAATCTACCTCAACGTCAATGCCTCTGATGAAACGGCCCGATCCGAGATCAATGGGGCTCGGCGAAGCGACGTCACCCAGGAGCGTGTATACGCCGACGGCCCTCCATTGCATGAATGGATCCGGACCATAATTCTGTGCAACTACGACGTATGCGAATGGCCCGTTCAGCTCAGCGCCTTGCACGCGGTAGTTGAGGGTATCCACTCCGTAGGGCAGTTCATCACTAAAGACAGCTGACCCATTTATTATTTCGGAGAGGATATCCTTCGGTGGATAGTTCCGGAAGGCTGCGATGCGGAGATCCATAACACTGTCTTGCGGCGGCCACGTGCTGCGCACCGTGATCGTTCCGCTGAACCCCGGGGTCTCGACCGCGCTTACCGGGGAGAGCCCGTGATCGTCGCAGGCGCTGAGATACAGGGTTACGGCGAAGGCAGCAAGCATTGGAAACAAGAGCGGAATGGCGTGAGCGATATGACGACGGAATGTCACTTGACGATGGCTCCTTCGGGGATCAACACGGCGGGAGTAAGCACAACAGGGCCATCCTCTTCAGTTGATGCCGCCAATATCATTCCCTGCGATTCTATGCCGAATAATTTGGCAGGTTTCAGGTTCGCAACAATGACAATGTGCTTGCCAATCAGATCCTCTGGCGTATACTGCGCAGCAATCCCGGCAACGAGCTGCCGATGCTCCGAACCGATATCCACTTTCAGTTTGAGCAGCTTGTTCGACTTGGGCACATTCTCCGCTTCAAGTATTTTCCCGACCCTCAGATCAATTTTCATGAAGTCGTCGATCGTGATCTGTTCCTTGAGTGGCGGGAAGTGACGCTCCGGCAGCTCGGTAAGTTTTCCCAGCTTCGCCGTTTCATCGTCTATCGTCGCGTCCTCGATTTTATCAAAGAGGATGACACGTTCTCCGATGGGATGTCCATCCGGCAGACGCCAGCTCTTGACAGCGTCCCAGGCCAAGGCCTTGGGATCGCTCACGCTAAGCAGTTGCCGCAGCTTCTGCGCGGTAAACGGAAGCACCGGTTCAATGAGAATGGAGAGAGCGTACACCGCCTGCAGACTACAGTTGACTGTATTTGCGCATTTTTGAGCGTCTGTTTTGATGGACTTCCACGGTTCCCTGTCGTTGAAGTATTTGTTTGCGGCACGGGCAAGATTCATGGTGGCCGTCACGGCATCCCTGAAGCGGTAGCGCTCATAGCAGTCCCCGACCTGATCCGCGATCGTCGAAAATTGTTCAAGAAAGAGGCGGTCTTCCTCATCGAGCTCCGCAGCCGCCGGCACCTTTCCGCCGAAATTCTTATGCGCGAAGTGCACCGTTCGGTTCACGAAGTTTCCGAGGATGTCCGCAAGTTCATTGTTGTTCCTCGCCTGAAAATCCTTCCAGAAAAAGTCGCTGTCACGCGTTTCGGGCATGTTCATCGCGAGGGTGTAGCGGAGCGGATCAGCGGGGTATGTGTCGAGAAACTCATTGAGCTCGATCGACCAGTTCATACTCTTGCTGAATTTCTTTCCCTCAAGATTCAGAAACTCGTTTGCGGGAACGTTATCCGGGAGCACGTAACCGCCCTTCTCCATGAGCATCGCGGGAAACATCAGGCAATGGAAGACGATATTATCCTTGCCGATGAAGGGCACATAGCGCGTGTCCTCACTGCACCAGTACTCTTTCCACTTCTCCGGTTCGCCGATTCGAGCGGCCCATTCCTTGCTCGAAGAGATGTATCCAAGCACGGCTTCGAACCATACGTAAATCACTTTTCCCTCATCTTCCTCGCCAGGTACTTTGATACCCCAGTCCATATCGCGTGAGATAGGACGGTCACTCAACCCGCTCTTCAACCAGGAGCGCACTTGTTGAAGCACGTTCTCCTTCCAGCGACCGGCATTCTTTTCAATGTATTCCTCCAGCCGCTGTTGATAGTCCCCGAGCGGAAAATGCCAGTGTCGTGCTTCGCGAATTTCAGGGACGGCATCGCTGAGGAGGCTCTTCGGATTGAGCAGCTCGGTCTGATCGTAGTATTTACTGCAATTTTCACACTGATCCCCGTATGCGCGCTCATATCCGCAGTGCGGGCATGTGCCGATGACGAAGCGGTCCGGTAAAAACATCCGCGCTTCGGGATCATACAACTGCTTCTCAACGCTCTGCGTCAGAACACCTTTGTCGCGGAATTCCACAAACCATTCACGCGCGGTTTCATGATGCACGGGCAGAGAGGTTCGCGAATAATTGTCGAAACTCATGCCGATCCGTTCGAAGGCTGTCCGGTTGAGATTGTGGTAGCGATCGATAATGACCTGTGGTTCGACACCTTCCTTGCGTGCCGAAATCAGAATGCTGACCCCGTGCTCGTCCGATCCGCAAATGAAAAGCACGTCTCTTTTCATGAGCCGCTGATAGCGGACAAACATGTCAGCAGGCAAGTACGCGCCCGCGAGATGGCCAAAATGAATGGCGCCGTTCGCATACGGAAGCGCCGATGTAACGAGAATACGATTGTTGTTCATGAACTCGGCTTACCAGATCAAGATTTGATGCACTGCGCTCACATTTGTGCGCTTGGAAGAAGGTATAATATGCAATTCAGCCTGCTTGAGCAATACTGGAGCACAACGACGGCGTCTGTACCGGCAGTTGGAACTTCCTTCCTTCCTTCCTCGAATTAAACCAGCAGGCGATCCTCGTGTCAAATCCGAGTGTTCGTTCATGCTCATTTCAGGAAACAACCGCTATGCGCCCTCCTTTCCTTTTCATGCTCTTACTGCCCGTTACAGTACTTGCGGCATCGTGCTCGTCATCCGAGCCGGATCGTCCACCGGAAGGCGACCCGCAAGCATTCTTCATACGGATGGATAAGGATGGGGACGGACGGATTTCCTGGGACGAATTCCGCGATATGCCCTCACGCAGAGGCGCCCCGGAAGACCGCTTCCAGCGTATGGACAAGGACAGCGACGGCTATGTGACGTTGGAGGAATTCCTCTCGGCGAGAGAAGAGTTTCGCGGAAAAGGTGGCAACATGCCAAACCGTCGCGGTGGAGCACGTTTCTAATAGCACCGATGTTCCGTGATCAATCACATATCGGAACAGAATCATGCAGTTCGTACTTTTCGACATCCATGCAACCACCGCGCGAAACGGACATACTCGACGCCTGCCGACAGGGAGATCGCGCCGCATTCAACCTGTTGGTG
This sequence comes from Bacteroidota bacterium, assembly GCA_014860565.1. Classification (GTDB taxonomy): domain Bacteria; phylum Bacteroidota; class Ignavibacteria; order SZUA-365; family SZUA-365; genus SZUA-365. The sequence goes on along the minus strand of JACZJN010000162.1, from coordinate 62,581 downwards.
CGAAAATACCAGGACCGCGTGTTCCAGGTCGTGCATCGAATGGTTGCCGACCAGGACGACGCGCGCGATATCGCGCAGGAAGTATTTATCAAGGCGTACGAGAAAGTGGCCGAGTTTCGCGGCGACGCACAGGTTTTCACCTGGCTTTACCGCATCGCTGTCAATCTCAGTCTCAACCATATACGGAAAGGGCGTTTGCGCACGTTTTTCAGTATGAGCGACGATCATCATCAGATTCAGGACACCTCTCCCTCTCCATCCGTGAGCTTCGAACAGGAAGAACTGCGACGTCTCGTGCGGGACGGGGTCGATCATCTACCAGAAAAACAGAAAGCGGTGTTCATTCTCCGTTATTATGAGGAACTTTCGTACGACGAGATTGCCACAATACTGAAGACCTCGGTTGGTGGACTCAAGGCAAATTATCATCACGCCACCAAGAAAATTGAAGAATATGTCAAAACGCGAATGTAAAATCTGCGACGGGCGTCTGCCCGATTACGTCGACGGGAAACTCGATGCGGAGGAGAGCCGTATGATGCGCGAGCATCTGTCAACCTCTTCTTCATGTGCTGCTGAGGAACGTGAGCTACGAGAGTTCTTTTCCGGTATTCTCACTCGCGATATTCCTGGCGAAGGTATTTCCGATCCCGGCCGTTTTCTTGTTGGCGTAAACGCTGGCATCGATCGAAACGCAAGGGGTTACAGGCCTGTACTGCGCCACATCGGCCGTCCAGCTCTTTTTGTCCCCTTGTTTTCTACAGCGGTCCTTCTGATTATTGCCGCGATAGTCCTTTTCCCATCGGTGGAAACGTTGGATTCTCAGGAGGCACTGTTCTCTGGATTGTTCAATGAAAACGATCTGCTTGGGATCGCTGACCTATCCCCCACTACGCCCATGCTGGACGATATCATGATTTTTGAGCAATCAGCCAATAGAGAACTCATCTCCGAGGAAGCGTCCTCCGCCAGCGATGCATCAAGTCTGAATACCGCAATTGATCTGACATTACTCGACGATGTTCCCTATTCTGCGGTCGTCTCCGCGAGCCTCAATTACTTATCGCAAGAAGATGTACTTGAAAAACTCAGCGATGCGGAAGCAGAAAGCATTGTCCGGGAACTTGAACAACAAAAGATAAGGATTCTGTGAGGCGACCATGAAAACCACACTGCTCCTGCTATCGATGACCATTTTTCTATTTACTGCCGCATACGCGCAAGACGATCCTCTGCCCGAGGGTAAAGGACGTGAGAGACTCGAGCAGTTGAGGCGCATTAAAATGATCGATGCGCTGGATCTCAATGAGGAGCAGGCGCTCCGTCTCTCCGTTCGCGAGAAGGAATTCCGTGAGGGCGAGCGAGCGCTCCTTGAAAAGCGGAAAGGCATTATCAAGGGATTGCATGGACTGATCGAGGAGAAGGCAGACGACAGTGCTCTGCGAAATCAGCTTGTGCATCTGGACGAAATCGATGCACAAATTGCCCATGAAAAACACACGTTTCTTCTTTCTCTGAACGATTTTCTCAGCATGCAGCAAATAGCAAAAATCGTCCTTTTTGAACAGCATTTCCGTCAGGAAGTCAGACGCCTGCTCGAAAATGCCGGGCGGCCACCGCGTCGCTGATATCCTGGCCAAATCGCATTCAACGGCTCCTGCGGGAGCCGTTATTGTATAGGAAAAAACGGGGTAAAAGCTTACTTTTTGGGAATGAAACAGATCGCACAACACATCAAAACCGGCGCCATGAAAGTATCCGATGTCCCCACTCCGGCCATCGGCAGCGGCATGGTGCTCGTGAAAAATTATTTCTCCGTGATCAGCGCGGGGACAGAGAAAACGTCGGTTGATTCCCGCAAATCTTCCCTGCTGCAGCGTGCAAAAAGTCAGCCCGAGGAAGTTCGGAAAGTGATCGATGAAGTGAAGAAAAACGGCCTGACTCGCACCTACAAGCGCATCATGGGGAAACTCGATTCGTACGCCGGGCTCGGGTACAGTACCGCTGGGGTCGTGGTGGCAGTTGAGGAAAGTGTTCACGACCTGGAGATCGGAGACCGTGTTGCCTGCGCCGGAGCGGAGTATGCGTTCCATAGCGATCTGGTTGCCGTCCCACGCAATCTCGTGGCGCGCATTCCCGATGGCGTATCCACCGAGTCCGCCGCCTACACGACCATCGCATCCATTGCCCTGCAGGGCGTTCGCCAGACTGAACCGCTGCTGGGGGAAACCATCGTCGTCATCGGTTTGGGACTTCTGGGCCAATTTACAGTACAGTTTCTCAAGGCCAACGGCTGCAAGGTCATCGGCGTGGACCTCGATCCTCTTGCTGTGCAAATGGCCATCCGTTCCGGTGCCGACGCCGCGCTGCACCGGCATGACGATCCTGTTGTGAGCGTCGTACAGTCCATGAGCGGGGGTTACGGAGCTGACGCCGTGATCATCACCGCCGGGACTTCGAGCAACGATCCGATTGATCTGGCGGGAAAAATTACACGCGAACGTGGCCGGGTGGTCATTGTTGGCGCTGCCTCCATGAACATTCCGCGTGGTCCATACTACATGAAGGAAATCGACATACGCATTTCCCGTTCCTACGGACCCGGTCGCTACGACAAGCATTATGAGGAAGAGGGCCTTGATTACCCCATCGGATACGTGCGATGGACAGAGAATCGCAACATGCAGGCCTATCTGCAGCTGCTTGCGCAGGGACGCATCAATACCGATGTGCTGACAACGCATCGCTTCGGTGTCGACGAGGCTCTCGAAGCGTACGCTCTGATCGAAGGGGAAAAGACTGAGCCCTACGTCGGCATTGTTCTGGCCTATGATGATATGGATGCCGAAGCTTTGAAATCCCTTGCGCAGGATGCATCCATCCCGGCTGCGCCGGTGATTTCTCCCAGGAGGAGTTCTCTCTCGATCGGGTTCGTTGGCGCAGGCAGCTTCGCCTCCGGCTACCTTCTTCCTCACCTTAAGGCCATGGATGATGTCACACTTGAATGCGTGTGTAATCGCAGCGGGCTGACCGGCGCGGACATGCGCGGGAAATTTGGTTTCCGCCGTTCAAGTACAAATCCCGCGGATGTGCTTTCTGACGAGGTTATTGGGACGGTGTTTATAGCAACGCGGCACGGCCAACACGCACCCTTTGCGTATGAAGCTCTGCGCCATGGAAAACATGTGTTTGTTGAAAAGCCACTCGCCTTGAATGAAGAAGAGCTGGCACCCATTGAATCTCTGCTGTTGACCCATCCGGAATTGACCGGGAAAGTACAGCTTATGGTCGGATACAATCGCCGCTTTGCTCCCCTTGTCATGGATATGCAGACCTTTTTTGCTGAATATCGTGAACCCGCTGTCGTGCATTACTACGTAAATGCGGGTTTCCTCCCAAAGGATCATTGGACACAGCATCCTACGGACGGAGGCGGTCGCATCATTGGTGAAGTATGCCATTTCGTCGATACAATTCAGTTCCTTACCGGAGCCCTCCCGCAACGGATCAGCGCCGAATCCATCGCTTCAGAGAATGATGCAGTGACAAATTTCGACAGCGTAAACATCACGATGAGGATGACCGACGGCTCGATCGGCATCATCACGTATGTCGCGAACGGTGATTCGTCCATCCCGAAAGAGCGCATCACCATGAGCTGCGGCAACGCGACGGCGGTCATGGACAACTTCCAGACCCTCACCCTCGCCCGTGATGGAAAACAGAACCGCAAGAAAGGCGACGGAGACAAAGGCCACCACAACGAAGTGGTCGCATTCATGAATGCCATTCGAAAAAAATCCAATCCCGTGATCCCACTCGAGAGCATCCTGGCGACTTCCCGCGCCACGTACCGCATTCTTGAAGCACTAAACAGGAAGGAAGTTGTTGCGCTTTGATGAATCGAATCAGTCGATGAGGTGCGCATGAACCTGTTGGAGGCCATAGTCCTTGGTATCGTTCAGGGCCTGACAGAATTTCTTCCTGTGAGCAGTACAGCGCACCTACGGATTGTACCAGCATTTCTTGGTTGGAACGATCCTGGCGCAGCGTTCACTGCAGTCACGCAGATTGGGACCCTTATCGCGGTCTTTGTCTATTTCTGGAAAGATATCGTCTCCCTTTTCACTGCCTTTCTGCGATCCGTTGTGGCGTTGAAGCCGTTCGGAACGAAGGAATCCAGCATGGCGTGGTGGATTCTCTTCGGTACTATCCCTATTGGCATTTTCGGCTTACTCTTCAAGGATTTGATTGAAACAGAATTTCGCTCGCTCACGGTGATAGCGTTGTCCCTCATCATCCTTGCCCTGTTATTGACTCTCGCTGAGAAGGTTGGGAAGAGGCGTCGCACACTCTCCCAAATGACTCTGCTCGATACACAACTGATCGGACTCGCACAAGCTGTCGCACTTATTCCGGGAGCATCCCGTTCAGGCACGACGATTACCGCCGGATTGCTTCTCGATCTGAACCGGGAGGATGCCGCCCGCTTTTCTTTTCTGCTGAGTATTCCCGCGATCACCCTCAGCGGACTGTATCAGTTGTACCAGCTCCGCTCCTTGCTCGCAGGGGAATTGGGTGCTGCCTTGCTTGTCGCAGTTGTGGTATCCGGAGTCGTCGGATACCTTTCGATTGGTTTCCTTCTGCGCTACCTTCGCTCCCATAGCACATGGCTTTTTATCATATACCGGATCATTCTTGGTGCCGGTATCCTACTCATGATATCCATGGATTTTGTCAAACCATAACAGGAGATCCGATATGCGAACTGTCCGTATGTTGACTGCGCTCATCGTAGCGCTCACTTTGGGCACATCCCTTGCCAGCGCCCAGAATGCCAATACATCCAACAAAAAGGAGAAGAAGGTGGAGAAGGAAATCGTCGTCATTGAGACCAACATGGGAAACATCGAAATAGAGATGTATCGTGCTGAAGCCCCCAAGACCGTTGAAAACTTTGTCCAGCTCGCGAAGAAGGGCTATTATGACGGAATCATCTTTCATCGCGTCATCAATGGATTCGTCATCCAGGGCGGAGATCCCACGGGAACCGGAAGCGGCGGCGAGAGCATCTATGGAAAAAAATTCGAGGATGAGACCGACGCAAACTCCCCGCTCTACAAAACCGGATACAAGAGAGGCGTCGTGGCCATGGCCAATGCAGGTCCGAATACCAATGGCAGTCAATTTTTCATCTGCCACAAGGACATCGTCCTCCCGCCCAATTACACAATTTTTGGAAAGGTCGTAGAGGGCATGGACACTGTCGACAAAATTGCGACGACCAAAACGGGTTCCGGGGATCGCCCGGTTGAAAAAATGATCATGAAAAAAGTTCATGTAAAGTAAGAATCATCATTCTTCAGGTACGACAATAGAGTGACGGACAGAGATCTACAGCAGCACATCAAAAATAAGACCTTCCTCCCCGTTTACTTGCTTTACGGGGAGGAAGAGTTTTTAATCGAGCGTACGGCAAAGAAGCTGCTTTCCGCGGCACTCGGGGATAACGATCCGTCTTTCAATCTCGATCTGTTCCGCGGAAGCGAACAAAAAGCGGAGGAGATCACAATCGCGGCGAATGCCTTCCCTTTCATGGGAGACAAACGTGTCGTCTTTGTGAGGGAAAGTGATGGCCTGCTGAAGCAACCTTCCCTCGCTCAGTATGTGCAAAATCCATCCCGCGATACGGTTCTGATCCTCTGCGGGGGTGAGCTGAAACCAGGCCGTTCCCGTGCGAAAAAGACCGCGTCCGCAGTCGATATCCTTGTTTTCCTTCTCGGACAGGAAAAAATCAAGACGCCGGTCGGATGCGCCGTGGAATTCAAGTCACTGAAAGATGCCGCTGCCCAACAATGGATCGTGCACGAATTCGAACAAGGAGGAAAGGCGATCACCCCCGAAGCGTGCACGGTATTCCATGCATTGAAAGGAAACGCGACACGCGAGCTTTCATCTGAAATCGAAAAGATGCTGCTCGCGTTACCGGAAAAAGCGACAATCGAAGTTGAAGATGTGTATGAAAATCTCGGAGCGTCACGGCAGTACAACGTTTTTGAACTCAGTACTGCCGTCTTCGAGAGGAACGGACGCAGGGCACAGGAAATCGTTCAGCATCTGCTTTCAACAGAAGACCCGCTGATGATCGTCAACATGCTTTTCCGACAGCTTCTGTTGATGTGGCGTGTCCGTGGCTACCGATTCGGCGGGCGCACTACCGACGAAGACGCAAGAAACCTCGGTTTGATCTGGGCCTGGCAAATTGAAAACATCCGCAAGTATGTGAAATATTTTCCTGATTCCTCGTATTTTGACCGCTGTTTTGAATATATTCTGGACACAGACATCGCAATCAAATCCCAACCCATTGATCCGTCCGTCGCCGTTACGCGGCTTGTTGTCCAATTGACATCCGTTTCGCCACACTAAACCATCGCAGTCACTCCATGGATCAAACCCAGGAACTTTCCCTGGAACAGAGGGTAGAAAAGCTTATCGAGGTGAAAAAGCTGGATCGTGTCACCCTCGATTCGCTGTCCGATGAAGAACTCATGCTGCTGTTTCAACGCGATGTACGGCTTGCGTTCGACATCCTGGTGGAGCGATATCAAAATCCCCTGATGAACTATATATTCCGCTTCACCGGCAACAACGAAGACGCCGCGGATATTCTCCAGGACACCTTCATCCGAGTGTACCGGAAAAAGCATCTGTACCGGACAATCGCACGCGTTTCGACTTGGATCTATACTATCGCCGGCAATCTCGCGAAAAGTGAATTGCGAAGAGGCCATCGCAAGTATCTGACGCCGATCGATCGTAAAAAAAACGATGATGAAGAGTATTCGATTCCCTTGATCGATAATGATCCGTTACCCGATCGCAGCGCTGACAGCAGTATTGTCTATGACCGCATACAAGAGGCCCTGCTCGAGTTGCCGGATGTGTTCCGTGAAGCGGTTATTCTGCGCGATGTGCAGGAATTGAGTTACGAAGAAATCGCCGAAATCGTCGGTATGCCCATCGGAACGGTGAAGTCCCGCATCAGCCGCGGACGCCTCCAGCTTCAGGAATTACTGAAAGACATTTATGAATAATTGCTCCAGTGTCTGCCATGTCTGAACCGAATGATACCAGATTGAATGAAGGCGACGCCCTTTTCGAACCCGCGCGTCTCCTTAAGGACCTGAAGTCACTTCCCAAGGTATCTGCGCCGATGGACTTCTCGTACCATCTGTCGGACGCAATTGATGCTTTCGATGCGGAATCTGCGCTGCCCTGGTGGAAGCGTTTTTTCCTCCCCGCCGCTGACGGAGGCTTCCGCATTCCGGCGTATGCCTATGGGGCAGCGGCTGCGATGGTTGTCATGGTGATATCAGTGTATGTCATATCTGTAACGGATTTTCAGAGAGAAATACAGCAGCAGCTTGATCAGCCGGGCCCTTCTGGTCAACCGCAGCGCCAGAGCATTGAAACACCCGGTGGATTCCCTGAGGATTCCAAGCCTACCGAGGAGCAACGGCACGTTTCTCCGCCAACCCCGCCGCAATCCCGCGAAGTAGATGCCGTGCAGCAAGGCACAAGTAATTTTGACAAGGCGAATGAAAATATCCCCCCTTCAGCGCCTGCTCAATCTCCTACCCCGACGGATTTGGAGAAGACCGTGCGTCAGACAGGGCGCAGTACCGTCACCCCCGCCCCCGCAAAAGTGATCCCTTCCGAATCAAAGCAAAAAACGGAGTTTCGCACCCGGGGGTTCTTCGAAGATGAAAGTGGGCTTGCTTTCAAAGACAGCACAATTTCTGATTCGCTCAGACGACTTGACTCCTTGCGGCGCCTGCAGAAGGACACTCCCGCCAAACCGCTGAATGATTCCCGCTAATGAGCATGGATGTTCGGTTGCCGGAAATTCCGCTCGCGGAACGGATGCGCCCACGCATTCTTGACGATTACGTGGGCCAGCGGCACTTGATAGGTGAAGGCAAACCCATTTATCAGATGCTTGCAAAAGGGGTGCTTTTCAGCATGGTATTCTGGGGACCACCCGGTTCCGGTAAAACCACTCTTGCTCGCCTTCTCAGTTCCCGTGTTCACGCACACTTTGAACAGATTTCGGCGGTCTCCTCCGGCGTGAAGGATGTCCGTCAAATAATTGAATCTGCCCGCAAGCGAAGAATGGAACTGGAGCAGCTTCAGACCGTGCTTTTTATCGATGAGATACATCGCTTCAATAAAGCACAGCAAGATGCGCTGCTGCAAGCGGTTGAGCAGGGTGACATTATCCTTATCGGAGCTACTACAGAGAATCCGTCGTTCGAAATCATCCCCCCTCTCCGCTCCCGTGCACGCACCTACATTCTCAATCCGCTGACCATTGAGGACCTCACTCTGCTGTTGGTCCGCGCTATTGAAACCGACGAATACTTGCGCAGGATAGAAATTCAGTTTGATGACCGTGACATGCTCATCGCCTACAGCGGGGGCGACGCCCGCAGCTTGTTAAATGGTCTTGAAATGTGCTGCCTGCTCGCCGAGGAAGACGGGAAAGTCCTGATTTCGCAAACCGTTCTGGAGGAGGCATTTCAACGCGCATTTGCGAAATATGACAAGGGCGGTGAGGAACATTACAACATCATTTCCGCCTTCATCAAGTCTGTGCGAGGCAGCGATCCTGACGCTGCCGTCTATTGGATGGCTCGTATGCTGCAGGGCGGTGAGGACCCTCTGTTTATTGCCCGTCGTTTGATCATCCTCGCTTCGGAAGACATTGGTAACGCGGAACCTAACGCGCTTCTGCTGGCTACGGCGTGTTATCAGGCAGTACATGCGATCGGGATGCCCGAGGCCCGAATAGTGCTCTCACAGACCGCCACCTATCTGGCGGCTGCTCCGAAAAGCAACGCCGCGTACAAGGCGATCAATTCCGCGATGGCTGATAGCGCTTCGCTTCCTCCATATGATGTGCCGCTGCATCTGCGTAATGCCGCTACTGGGCTGATGAAAACTCAGGGCTATGGCTCCGGATACAAGTATGTGCACGATTTTCCAGGTCATTTCGCCGAACAGGACTACCTTCCGAAAGAACTGATGCAGAAGCAGTACTACCGTCCGACGGCGCAAGGACGGGAGTTCCGCATCATCGAGCAGCTTCGTCATCTCTGGAAACGCCGTTCCTACTGAGCGTCCAGCCAGCCATTCTCAGCGAAACTCACGTAATTGCTTCCGCAGATAATAATATGGTCATGGACCGGAATATCCATCATTCGTCCCGCTTGCACGAGTTGTTTCGTAATAAGGTGGTCTTCTCTACTGGCCTCCCTCACGCCGCTTGGATGATTGTGCAGAAGGATCACCGATGAGGCCAGTTCCGTGACAGCCGCCCTGAAGACCTCCCGGGGATGCACAAGACTCGCATTCACAATCCCTTCTGAAACCACACATTCCCTGATGATACATCCCGCGTTATTAAGCAGCAGCACCATGAATCGTTCGTGCTGTAAATCACGCATCCTTGGAATATATCGATGAGCGACATCCTCGGGTGAGACGATTGCAACATCCTCCTTGTCAGCAATCGAGGCATGCCGACGGCCAAGTTCGAATGCGGCCAGCATGGCAACTGCTCTGGCGGTCCCGACACCCTTAAATCGACACAGTTCTGTGACAGGTCGCAGCGAGAGCGCTCGTAGGTCCCCATGTCGTGAAAGGAGGCTCCGGGCGATATCGAGCGCCGATAATTTCCCAGTTCCGGCGTTTATGATTATCGCAAGTAGTTCCGCGTCCGTCAGTGCTTCTGCTCCGCGTGAAACAAGTTTCTCGCGTGGTCGATCACCTTCAGGCCAATCCTTGATTCCCTGCAAGCGTTCGCCGCTCGGATGCTTCTGTTCCTGCATACTGATGCTCCCTTTTTGTGTGCAGAATTGTTTCTTAAATGGATCTATTTGGCATGGAACGCCTCAAGACGTCGGACGCTGCCATTGCGGGACATGAGGATATTCATTGCTGCATTCACGCGCTGCTGCTGAAAATTGACAGGCGCCCGCAGACCCTCGAATACATCCTTTATTCCTTCACGTACTGATTTCCTGCTGCTCCCGACGTTGTCGATCAGGGAAAGTGCAATGTTCATTGCGTCAAAGCCGAAAAGCGCTTCACGTGACAGAGCCCGTGAACTGCGATTTGAAAAGGTCTCGCGCAGATTTTTGTATTCGACAGATGAAGTATCCTCGACCACGTCCGATTCGAAATACAGGGTCAGACCTTTCCCATATCGAGCAAGAAGATCGGGGTGATTCCAGTTTCCACCTCCAACTACAGGTAACGTAAGGCCAGCCTCGTGAATCCCATTGAGAACTGCAACAATATCGTCTCTGCTCTGGACAGGAGCAAAGAGGATACCATTTTTTACCCCATTCATCGACGCTATCTTATGGCAAATCTGCTTCACCTCCTCCTCGTTCTTCCCGTATGATCCAGCGAGCTGAACCGGAATCTTCAAGATTCGGCATCTATCCATGAATGCATCCGCCATTGCATGCGCGTAGGAATGATCAGGAGCGAGAACGATCGCTTCATGCGCATCAAGTTCCAAGTAGCAAAAATCGGCGAGGAGTCGCGCGCGATGAAGAATCGGTGTATTGAGTTGAAATATATTGGATCCATAGGTTGTCAATTCCTCCGCAGTTGCAGTAGGAATGAGAACGAGCGGGCCGAGCTCCCCTGCGATGCGGCACACCCGTTCGGCATCGTCACTGAAGGCACCCGCAAGAAGTACCATAGCGCGCTCGTCCATGTCGAGCCTTCTCATCGCATTGCGCAGAGAATCCTCATTCCCGCTATCCAGCAACTCCATTATTACAGGAGTTTTCTTCTTCGTCCTGTGCATATCCAGTGCCGCCAGCATCCCGTCACGCAGATCCCGGACTGCGCCTGAGCGTCTCGCATCTTTCTCATGCATTGGCAGAGCAACCGCGATGCGCACCGGTTCGCTCGTTTCCTCTTTATTGGTGTTGGCCAGCGGCATCGTCCCACCCGGCCCCGGTGTGTCCCATCGTAGAATCGTCCGTAGATCGTTATCGAGCGGCATCGTCGCAAGGAAATCCTTGACGAATCTTCTTTCCCCCACTGGTATTTCGGCGGGATGCACATCCTGAATCTTTCGGGAGATCGCTACTCGATCTGCCCCTTCCGCAAACCAGGACTGCACATACCATCGAAGAGCGGTACTTGGCGTTCCCGCGGCGATTGCTGCATCGCCTGCGATCAGATAGGCTTCGGCGAGGTAGGTACTGTTGGGGAAACGGCGCTGCAGATCCTCTATGAGCCGCAAACTGTATGATGGCTTGCCATACAGAAGATACGCGCGCGCAGCCATGACGAAAGCAGCAGTCGTTCGATGATTGGTCGGGTATTTCCGCGCTACGTCCTCAAAGGTCTGTGCCGCTGATTGCCAATGCTCGAGGTCGAATTGAAGAAGTCCATAATCAAACTTCTTCTGAGCCTGCTCCAGAAAAGGGGCATCCTGCTGCGCCAATGCGGTGCCGTACAGGAGAAGTACTGCCAGAAGCCATACGCTATGCCGAAGTATTGCCATGAGGAGTGAAATACCTGATCTGTTCAAGCGCTTCCTCGTTTTCCGGGTCAATGGCGAGAGCACTGCTGAAGTACGATTCTGCCCTGCCGCGGTTGGATTTGAGAAGAGCAAGGCGACCGAGCATAACCAATGTACGAGCCTGCTGCGGCAAGCGGAGCAGTAGGCTCTTCAGCAGCTGCTCCGCTTCGTCTAAGCGCTTCAGGGATATCCATGCGCCAGCGAGCGCATGCGCGCAATCATCATTATCGGGTGAACGGGAAAGCATTGTTTCGAAAACGCTGGCTGCTGAATCCCACTGTCCGTCCGCAACCAGGGATTGTCCAAGAGTAAGCTCAATCATATCGTCGCCCGGAGAGAGCATGGCCGCGCGTCGAAGCGCCTCGACCGCCTCCCGCGTTTTTCCGATGCGCAGGCAGGTTTCTCCGAGTGCGACGGCAGAATCGACATGATCGGACTGCAGATCAAGGGCGATACGGAAATGCCGTTCGGCGCTTCCGAATTCCGAGCGTCGCCAGTAGACCAGACCGAGGGAATAATGGACCTTCGCAAGACTTTTCCCCGCCAGTTGCTGGAGATAAAAGAGTGCCCGATCTAGATCTCCGCTTTGATAGCAGGCAAGCCCCAGCGCATAAAGCACATCGGGGTTTTCCTTGTCGTACCGGAGTGCCTGCAGAAGTACCTGTTCAGCGGCCTGCAGATTCCCCATTTCGAGATACACTGTCCCAAGTCTTACACGGTAATTCCACTCCTCGGGGACGTCGTGGATCAGTCTCTGGTAGATCTGAATCGCATGAAGCCACATGCGATGATTTTCGAAATAGACCGCCTCCTCGAGCAGCTGCGATATGCGATGCTCGTTCACCATCCTATTCCCACTCAATCGTCGAAGGCGGTTTCGAGCTGATATCGTATACTACGCGGTTTACACCGCGCACCTCGTTGATAATGCGGTTTGAAATGCGCTCGAGCACATTGTACGGGACACGTGCCCAGTCTGCGGTCATTCCGTCGATACTGGTGACCGCACGGAGCGCGACTGTAAATTCATATGTACGGGCGTCACCCATCACACCCACTGATTTCACGGGCAGAAGAACGGCAAACGCCTGCCAGATATTGTCATATTCTCCTGCTTTCCGGATTTCATCGAGATAGACTTCATCGACATCGCGAAGAAGGTCGAGCCGCGGACGATCAATATCTCCGAGTACACGAATGGCAAGCCCCGGGCCCGGAAATGGATGGCGATCAAGTATATGTGCAGGCATACCCAATTCCCTTCCCACATTCCGAACCTCGTCTTTGAAAAGTTCACGGAAGGGTTCGATAAGCCGGAAATTCATGCGTTCAGGAAGACCACCGACATTGTGATGCGACTTGATCGTAGCGGAGGGGCCTTTGAAATTGACGGATTCGATAACATCCGGGTAGAGTGTGCCCTGCGCGAGAAATGCTGCATCGCGAAATTCCGAAGCCTCTTTTTCGAAGACGTCGATAAAGGTCGCCCCGATGATTTTTCTTTTCTGCTCCGGATCGGAGATCCCGGCCAACCTGTCAAGGAAAAGATCCGTGGCATCGACGAACTTCAGAGGGATATGGAACTCATCCCTGAACGTCTCGACAACCTGTGCACTCTCGTTTTTTCGCATCACTCCGTTGTCGATATGGATACACTGAAGCTGTGCACCTATCGCTTCGTGCAGCAGAACCGCCGCGACTGCGGAATCAACACCTCCGCTCAGTGCGCAGATAACGCGCTCCGATCCGACGGTCTCTCGTATCTCCTCAATGGCCTGCTCAATGAAAGAACGTGGGTTCCACCCTCCCTGCGCTCTGCAGATACCGTAGATGAAATTTGAAAGTATCGTCTTCCCTTCGACGGAATGGACGACTTCGGGGTGGAATTGCACACCATATTGCTTCTTCCCTGCGTTTCGAATTGCGCATATCGGTGCATTTGGCGTATGCGCGATCACCTCGAAGTTATCCGGAATGCGAGAAAGTGAATCACCGTGGCTCATCCAGACAGTTGTATCCTGAGAAACACCATTGAACAGGTCAGCCTGGTTATCGAGTCGAAGCTCTGCTTTTCCATATTCACGGTGTGCAGCCGGATCAACTGCGCCATGATGGTGCAAGGCAATGAGCTGCAAACCGTAACAGATTCCGAGCAGCGGTACGCCAAGCTCGAATACGGAACCGTCAATGTGGGGAGCGTCTGTCTCATACACACTGCTGGGCCCTCCGGAAAGAATTATTCCGACGGGCAGATTCGCTCGCATGACATCGAGAGCAAGATGAAAGGGGTGGATCTCGCAATACACACCAAGTTCTCGGATGCGGCGCGCGATCAACTGCGTGTACTGGGATCCAAAATCAACGATACATATCCATTCTGCATGAATCATGGGTTTTCCGGAGGATGAAAAATACACTGACCGGGCGGCCTGCGCGCGGCCGTCCGGTCATTACGATTAACAATGGAACTACTATTTTCCGATGAGCTGCTTGTACTGAGCTGCGTCCATCAAGTTATCCAACTCTCCGACTCCGTCAATGGCCATCTTCACCATCCATCCCTGCCCGTAAGGATCTGAATTGACGAGCTCAGGGCTTCCTTCCAGGTCGGGATTGATCTCGGTAATGGTCCCGGCGACCGGGGCGATAAGATCGGAAACCGTTTTCACCGCCTCTATGGAACCAAACGACTCGCCCGTTGCAACCGCGCGTGCTTCCGGAATATCGACGAAAACAACATCACCGAGTTCGCCTGCGGCAAATTCTGTGATACCGATCGTAACAACATCGCCATCCAATTTCACCCATTCGTGGGTATCGGTGTACTTGAGATCTTCCGGGAAATTCATGGGAACACTCCTGAAATTCTGTTGGGATTTAATCCGTATTATGAAAACGTCTCGAGAAAATGAGTGTCGAAATCACCTTCGCGAAATGCGGGATGCTGCATGACCTTTTTATGGAACGGCAGGGTCGTGGATATGCCTTCAATAACGAATTCGTCCAGCGCTTGCATCATGCGGTCGAGAGCTTCCTCGCGCGTGTGTCCATGCACGATCAGCTTCGCAATCATAGAATCGTAATAAGGCGGAATAGCGTAGCCCTGGTAGGCATGCGAATCAACGCGGACGCCGAAACCGCTGGGCTGATGCCACGTGGTGATGACACCGGGCGAGGGGCGGAAATCTTTTGAAGGGTCTTCCGCGTTGATCCGGCACTCGATCGCGTGTCCGAATGGAAGCGGATATCCTCCTTCAGGAAGAAATTCACCGGCGGCGGCTCGGATTTGTTCGCGAATCAGATCAACCCCCGTCACCTCTTCTGTCACGGGATGCTCCACTTGAATCCGCGTGTTCATCTCCATAAAATAGAAATTCTTGTTTTTGTCAAGAAGGAATTCGATTGTCCCGGCCCCTTCATAGTTGATACTCTTCGCGGCGGCTACCGCGGCGTCACCCATGCGCAAGCGCAGATCGGGAGTGACCGCCGGAGAGGGAGACTCTTCGATCAGCTTCTGATGCCGACGCTGAACAGAGCAATCGCGCTCGCCGAGGTGATACACGTTCCCATGCTGATCTCCAACGATCTGGATCTCCACATGCCGTGGCTTCTCGATATATTTCTCAAGATACAGATCACCGTTATTGAATGAAGATTCCGCTTCGGCCTTCGCCATACGGAACTGCTTCTCGAATTCCTCTCGGTTGCGCACAATACGCATGCCCTTGCCACCACCCCCGGCCGACGCTTTAAGAATGACGGGGAATTCGATATCCTGAATGATGTCGAGGCCCACTTCCAAATTTTCAACGAGGCCGTCGCTTCCTGGCACGGTAGGCACGTGGGATGCGCGCACCGTTTCCTTGGCAAGGGACTTGTTACCCATGCGATGAATCATGTCGGGAGAGGGGCCGATGAACTTGATACCGGATTCATGACAGATTTCTGAGAACGAGGCATTCTCGGCAAGAAAACCATAGCCCGGGTGGATGGCATCTGCACCGGTTATTTCCGCTGCTGCCAGAATCCGAGGAATATTAAGGTAGCTTTCCCGGCCAGCAGGTGGACCTATACACACCGCCTCGTCCGCAAAACGCACGTGCAATGAGTGCTCGTCGGCAGTCGAATAGACCGCCACGGTTTTGATGCCCATCACCCTGCACGTCCGAATGACACGCAAGGCGATCTCGCCTCTATTGGCAATCAGTATTTTCGAAAACAAATGGACTCCTCTGGTAGGGTCACCTACCTGATCGCGGACGATCAGGCAGGATCGATGAGAAAGAGGGGCTGATTGTACTCGACAGGTTGTCCGTTCTCAACGAGGACCTTGACAATTCGGCCGGAAGCATCCGACTCGATCTCGTTCATGATCTTCATCGCTTCGATAATGCACAGTACCTGTCCCTTGCCGACGGTATCGCCAACCTGAATATACGGATCGGCATCAGGGGAAGATGATCGGTAAAATGTACCCACGATGGGAGAATGCACTTCGTGATGCTTCTCTCCGGCAGGGGCCGTTTCCATCGCTGCGGTCGGCGCCGCAGGAGCAGCAGGCACCTGTGCTGCCACCGGCTGTTGAGCGGCGGGATACGGCATGCTCATGACATGCGTCTCGTTAGCGAAAGAACGTGTGATCCGCAGCCGCTTCCCATCCTCTTCTATCTCCAGCTCAGCGATCTGTGCATCGTTGACGATCTTGATACATTTCCTTACGAACTGTAAATCCATTGCAGCTCCGCTTGATGAGTGTGGCAGCAATTATTTGACGCGTTCGAGATACGCGCCGCTGCGAGTGTCGATTCTGAGTACTTCGCCCTCTTCGATAAAGAGTGGGACGTTTACCGTCGCACCGGTTTCCACAACCGCGCGTTTACTGCCGCCTTGGGCGGTGTCGCCTCGAACGCCAGGTTCTGTTTCGGTGACCGTGAGTTCCACATTGATCGGGAGTTCACCGCTGATAGGCGTGTCGCCATCCATCAAGATCTCGCAGACTTCACCTTCCTTGAGGAATTTGACAGAATCTCCGAATGCAGATCCCATAACATGTATCTGATCGTAGGTTTCCTGATCCATGAAGCACAGATAGTCTCCCTCGGGATAGAGGTACTGGTACTTGCGACGTTCGACGCGCACGACATCAACGTTTTCGCCTGGTCGGAAGCGCTGCTCAAACGTGGAACCACTGCGCATATTGCGCAGCTTGGTCTGCACCATCGCACCGCCCTTCCCGGGTTTGTGATGACGCCATTCGACGATCAGATGAAGATCGCCGTTAAAACGAATGATCAATCCGTTCCGAAAATCAGTTGTTGAACCCATATGGTATGCTGTGTAACGTCTAGAGTGATTGTAAAATGAAACACAAACCACAAGTTAGGCAGGAAGCAAAATAAAGTCAAGCTGCGACATGCCGGTATTGCCGTTCGAAATGGTTGATTCTTTGCGTGTTAGTACCAGTTCCTCAAGTATTGCTTCCAAACGAGGCTGCCTTTCCATCAAGGGTGCACCTCTTTCTGTTTCCTGACCCGAGGGAATTCCGTATCTTTTAAGACTATGATGAGTTTCACTCGACACCAATACGCACAGCTTGGGATCACCCTCCTCATTGCCCTGCTTTCTTTATCATCCTGTGGCAATGAGCAGCACGCGATCCCTAAGGAAGAGACCGGCGAACCGAATACACTTCCACCGGATATGCTCCTTTTCAGGGAAGCACGAGACACATTTCTTCGCTGGGTGGAAGCATTCGCACCGGAGCATGATGCTTCGGGTGCCTACAATCTGCTCAGTGCTGCGAGCCGCCGCGCCCTGCGAGCGTCCGGCGTCACTGACGGCGGTTCGTTCGGCGTGTGGTTCGACCAACAGGCCGATGCTGGAAAGACGCCATTCTCCTATACATTCACTCGATTTGACGTCCTGGACATCGAGCTTCAGGATACCATGCGAGTGCTCGTGACTGCGACATTCCTTGTTCATCTCCATCAGAGCACGTTCGAGAGCGTGGGGACTTTCATTTTACGAAGAGAACGAGGCGCGTGGGTAATTCCCTTTGCGGAATCCGGGAACTACGAATCGAGCTGGTGGCAGAAAGAGAAGCAGTTCGCCATGCGAATGAGCGAAGAAGGCCTCTCCCGCATCGCTTCGGATACGCTCTCTCTGTTCATGAAATACCCCTTGGCTTGGGATGTCGTCAGTCTCCATCGTACGACGGTGCCGACACAATCATCATCGCTGCCTGGCGTCGCTCTTCAATACATCGATCCGACCAGTCTTACGCCTGTAGCATTTGTGCGCGTGGCCGCGCTCCCCATGCCTCTTCCGGATTCATTGAAGGGGAATCCAGATTCCCTCGCGAGCACTCCGCTGCGATTACTTCGTACCGAGCGTGTGACAAATGACAATGGCCTTGCTGTCCGAGGCGAGCTGCAATGGATTGCGGATGCGGCGCACAATCGCTATCTGCTTTTCTATTCCGCGGTCGATGCATCTCATGTGAGCTACGAGAATTTTTCCGACACATTCCTGGCAATCCGTAAATCGATACTTACCACCAATGAGGTACTGCCCTGATGTCTCTCCGCGCTTTTCTTCTCTTCTTCCTGTTTTTTGGAATGACTGCTTGTAGTACGGATCGAAAAAAGGAGCCGGGCCCCGCGCCTGAAACTCCGGCACAAACTCCCTTTCTCGAGTCGCAGCCTCCTTCGTTACCGGAATCTCAAGGATTCCGGGGAAATCCGGAAAAGAAGAAGAAACTCGTGGGAGATATTGAGGCAATCAGGAAATCGAACCTCGAGGGAAATCGTTCAACCGATATTCAGACTCTGATCACGGAATTATACAGCCTTACCCAGATCCTCGGCGTGACAGCATACGCCCTCGACAGGGATGGACTGTTCGCATCCGAAATCGACACGGAGCTCCACCGCCTCAGAACTGGCGACGATCAGCGTAAGGAGGAAGCGGGCAAAATCATGAACGGGATGTCAGGCACATACAGCATGTATGCGTTGCTCGCGAAGATGAAATTCGTGGGCCAGGCAGACAAGCAGAAAGAAATTCAACAGATACACGATGAAACAATAGAGGCCTTGCGGCCCGATGCGCCCGCAGTGGAAGCAGCTGCTGCCATCGCGGAGGCCTGCTATGCCCTCTCCTCCATGATCATCAGGGATATCGACACCGAGAAGCGATATGAAAAGGCGTTCGAACAGATTGACCGACAATATCGACAAGGTGTGCGCGTTGCTAAAAAGCAGGAAGATCTTTTTATCAATGGTATGTTTCGCACATTCGAGGTTTCGCAGTTATGGCTTTTGTCGATCGATCCCAAGGCCGGCGACCAGATCGGCGAACTCAATAACGGAGTTTCCCTCGACAGCGCGGAGGCAACGAACGTGGGGATACAGATGGGCATTGCCGTCAAATATCTTTTTCTGATTTCGTATCTGATCGCACAGCATACAGTGAATCTCACCCTCTGAGCCTGCGAACATGCAGAACTGCTCCGTGCATACCGTTTCGTTGGATGAACAGCCCGGGCTCTGGGACAGTCTCCACGACACATCCGCCGATGCCTCCATCTTCAGCAGCACCAAGTGGTTGACGCTTATGGGGCGGGCGTTCGAGCGCCCCCCTCTCGGATTTGTGCTGACCTGTGACGGTGCACCTGTCGCCGGGATTCCTCTCCTGCTGCACCGTCGCGGCCCGCTTCGCGTTTCCTCCCCTCTTCCCATCACGCTATACGCGGGGTTGCTGCATGGTGATTCTCGGATTCCTTCTCTTGAAATGCTGTTCGATGCGGTGGAGCGGAAATTCAACTTCATCGCGTTGAGTACGGTGACGAGACTTGAAGACGCGTTATTGATGCGATCTCGAGGATGGCAACTACGTAAGCAGGAAACGATCAGAATTTCGCTCCTTGATATGGAGAATGTCTGGAATGGATACAACCAGTCGCTGCGCCGGAAGTTGCGGCGCGCATCAGAGGGAGGCTTCCTGCTTGACAACGATCCTCCGGTCAGTCTTGTCGTTCGCATGTTCGAACAAAGCTATCGAAGGCATGGCAAGCTTCCGCCCATTCCCGGTGCAACCATGGGTCGGTGGCTAAGTTCATTGCGCCAGGCAGGAATTGCGCAATGCTTCGCCGCCCGGCTCGCAGACGGCCGGTATGCTGCTGTACGCGTCGTTATCAGAAGTCGAAGCGTTCTCTACGATTGGATGGCTGGCGCCGATCCTTCCGTCTCCCCTTCCTCCTCGCATTGGCTGGTACACGCCCTCCTGCAACATTATAGCGAGTCGGGTTGTACGCTGTTCGATTTCATGGGCGCGAATACTCCCGGGGTCACGGATTTCAAACGCAGTTTCGGAGGTGATATCTTCGAGTATCATGAGGCGGAATGGTACCGTCCCGCCTTTGTGCGACATCTGAATGCCGCGCGCATCAAGCGGCTGCGATTCAAGAGAGGATTCCGATGAGATCGACGCTGCTTCTCCTCTTCTTTTGCAGTGCGCTGGTGAGGGCACAGGTGACAGGCATTGACAGCAGTGCGACCGTGTCGGGTTCCTCGTCGGCAGCACTTCGCAGGGCTCTCCCGACAGCGCCGGACGACAGTCTCGACGGCGTCTCTGACCGCCTTCTTCCCCTGCGCAGCCAAACAAACACCTCATCGGCTGTGTGGTTATGGGACAAAGATTCGATTGCGCTGATCGATTACCACCACATCGGTGAAATCGCACAAAACCACCCGGCAGCCACGTTGTTCTCCCTGGGAAATTACGGACAACCCGCCTGGCTGGGAATGGGCGGATCCACCCCGCTCCAGTCATCCGTGACCATTAACGGGCTTAGCGCCGATAATCTTCTGAATACGCTGCCAGACCTCTATCGCTACTCAACCGAGGATGCAAGCACATTCACGATCTATCCCCAATACCAGGCGTTCTGGTATGGGGGGCCCGGTGATGTCATGGTGATGAGCGTAGAGGAGAAATATTGGGATGCCCCCCGCCCCATCACGCGCATGCGTCATACCGAAGCGGCCAATGAATACCTCTACACGGATGCGATGTTCACGCTCAATACGGGTGAGAAAGACAACATCTATTTCGGACTTACAAGATCGAGCATCGGTTCCTCGAGCAGCAATAACTCTGCACGGTATGCAAACAACCGTTATGAAAGCTGGAATGTGCGACTGCGCTATCGCAAGAAGCTTGGCGATGCTGTTTCACTGTTGACGCGTCTCCAATACGACGAGCATCTCACATTGCTGAACGGTGGAATACGCGGCACATTTCTTTCGACGGCTCCCCAGTCCTATTTTTTCGAGAATGAAGCTGAAGGAGTTTTCGCCGCGACCGCATTTGATCCGGTAAGCGCTGAACTTGTGAACACGACCATGCTGACCGAAGGACAGCATTATCTGGCTGAAGCCGGCGCCCGCGTTCAGTGGAGCGAGGACTCGGCGCAAGTGACGCAGCTGCGCATTGGTTTCGATTCCGACGTCCGGCGCTTTCGGGATAATATTCTTGCATTGTATCCTGAATACACGAATGCTGACGGGATATTGAATCTGACGGATCACTGGTCCCTGTTCAAGGCCGTGCTGGATCATCAGACGAGTTTGTCCTGGGCGCGTATGGAACTCCAGGGAATGGTCGGGCGCTACGGAGCAGAAATGGGTGGTGAAACGCTTGATGATGCGGATATCCTGGCGCATGCCCGCGGGAAACTCAGCCTTCTATTTGGTCCGGTCTCTCTTTCCGGATACGGAAGACTGGACCAGCAATTCGGAAGCAGCACCATTGCCTTTGGCGCCGGGGCCGAGCTGCCGATTGGGCAGGTCAGTCTCTGGGGCGGTGCGTCGTTCTCTGCACGCCCCCGTTCTCTTGTAGAGCGTCTGTATGTGGGCCAGCGCGTTTCGGTCGATGGAGACCGCACACCGAACCTGGATAAATCTGTCATCGGCGAAGCTGGTATACGTCTAAACACCGATTGGCTCACGCTTGATTTACGTGGCTTTGCCCGTCACCAGACACGCTATCTCGACATTCGTGCCGCAGCATTTACAGATTCATATCTTGGCCGTTACCGTCTGGAAGTGACAGAGCTTCCGGGGGGGCTTCAGCGCGGTCTGTACGGCGGGAGCGCGGACGCGCGTCTTACTGTCTGGCGCTTCCATCTCGACCAGCAAGGTTCTGTCGTGACATCAGACGGCAACGTCACGGAACTGCTTGCACCACCGTTTTCCTACTCCGCCGAGCTTTATTTCAGGGGTGTGCTCATCGAAGGGACACTGGATCTTCGCGCAGGTGCCCGTTTCGCATACGCGGATCAGTTTACACCGCTTCTGTATCACCCCGAAACGGGGCTCTTTCTAAGGACCATTTCCAATGATCAGGCTCCACGCACTTATACGGACATGAAACGGATCGATATTTTCCTTTTCGCGACCATCAAAGAGCGTGCGACACTTCATCTCGTCCTGTACAATGTTTTTGACGATCAATACATAACAACGGAGTTTTATCCCATGTTCGACCGGGCTTTCAGGCTTGGCGTAGACTGGGTATTTTTTGATTGACCCCTATGCATCAGCAACGCGCAGGGTTCAGACCGTATCATCACCCGCATAACAAATCACATTCAGCGTCTGACGCAGACGCATTATTTCTGGAGGAACCAAGTGAAAGAAATCCGGAACAAGAAATTTGAAACACAGGCTGTCCATGCCGGCACGAAAGAAAACGAGCATGGCGCCGTGGTCACACCGATTTATCAGACATCCACTTTCAAATTCAGGGATGTCCAGCATGGTGCGAATCTCTTCTCGGGTGTCGAAGAAGGGTACATCTACACACGAATGCGTAATCCAACTGTCGAAGCAATGGAAGACGCGATTGCAATCCTTGAAGGCGGAGCGCGTGCACTCGGATGCGGTAGCGGTATGGCTGCCGTTCATACTGCCTTTGCAGCCATTCTCAAATGCGGGGATCATGTAGTCTGCAGTGAATCTGTTTACGGTCCAACCTCGACCCTTCTGAAAACCGTCATGCAGGGTTTCGGCGTGGATTCAACCTTTGTCGATACCTCTAACCTCGAGGCGGTCAAGAAGGCAGTTACCCCGAACACAAAAGTGATTTACGTGGAAACACCAGGCAATCCGACGCTTGTTATCAGTGACCTGGACGCCATCTCCAAGATTGCACATGCGAATGGCGCTCTGCTCGTGGTGGATAACACATTTATGGGACCGGCGATGCAGCGCCCGTTTGAGCACGGAACTGATGTGATTGTCCACAGTTTGACGAAATCTCTCAATGGACATGCCGACGTCGTCGGTGGTGTCGTCGTCGTCAAGGACGAAGAGATGTACCCCCAATTCCGGAAGACACTCAATCAGATCGGCGGTGTCATCGATCCGTTCAATTCCTTCCTCGTGCACCGTGGACTGAAGACGCTCGCCTTGCGTGTGCAGCGTGCGAGCGAAAGCGCCATGCATGTGGCACGTTTCCTCGAGCAGCATCCGAAGGTGGAATGGGTGCGCTATCCCGGTCTCCCCAGCCATCCGCAGTATGAAATCGGTCTCAAACAGATGAGCGGACACGGAGCAATGATCGCGTTCGAATTGGCGGGTGGACTCGAATCGGGAATAACGCTCATGAACAACATGCATCTATGCCAGTTGGCAGTAAGTCTGGGCGGGGTCGAAAGCCTGATCCAGCATCCGGCTTCCATGACGCATGCGAGCATGGGAAAGGAGCAGCGTGAGCAGGCAGCGATTACCGATGGGCTGGTGCGGCTTTCTGTCGGGATTGAGGATGTCGATGAAATTATTGCTGACCTGGATGCGGCGCTTCAGCTCTGCTGATTTCGTTTATTCCATTCTGTGATAAAAAGAGGCTTCCATGCCTCTTTTTTTATGCTGTCTGCTCCACGATCGATGGCATTGGTGTTCGCAGTACCTTTCGCAGGATCGGATACAGAATGGCGACACACAGAATCTCCGTAATTCCTGCCGCAAGAAACGCCGCAGAATAGCTGAATGCGTCACTGATCAAAGCCCCCGCTATCGGCCCAAGCGCAAATCCGATGGAGCCTGCTGCATTGAAGCCACCCATCGTCGAGGCTCTCTTCTTCTCGGGCGCATTCGCGGCAGCGAGCCATAAGCTCGGTGCATACATCACCGAGGCGAGAATACCACAGACAACCATCAGAGGCAGCAAAGCCCAGCCTGGCACAAATCCAACGAGCATGACAGCCCCACCGTAGAAAACCGATCCAGCGAGCATAAGCCGAACGCCCCCGATTCGATCAACCAGGCGGCCGACGGGCATCGTCAGCAGTGAGAATGGCAGCAGATACCCTGCAAGCAGACGTCCACTCTCCGCGGCATTCATTCCGAACACCGACGAAGCGTACAAAGGGAAGGTAACGGCAAAAAAGCCGACGGTGAAGCGGTCGACGAATGTGAAGGCATACGGGATGGAGAGTATCGGCCGCTCGCGCAAGACAAGGAACGCATCGCGTAGAGAACGTGCCCTTCCCGAAGCACTGACATCGAGGTAGCGATATCCGAGAACGGCACAGAGAAGAAGTATCAGCGCACCGACACTGCAGAGGAGCACCATCGATCTTACACCAAGCGCTCCTCCGAGTGGAAAGGCGAGCGTCGTCCCCAGCGCGATTGCTCCCCCCAGGGTTCCCATGACGCGTCCATAGTGTCCCTTCTTCGCGATATCCACTGCCAGCGCCATAACAATGGAGAAACCGAGGATGCTCATCGCTCCCTCACCAAATCGAAGCAGCAGGAGGAAAGGATAATTATTGACGAACGGGAGAGCAAAATGGAATATCGCGGTGATAACATATCCGAGCACCAGCATTTCACGCTTTCGTCCAGACCGATCGGCCACGGCTCCCCATACAAACGCGAAAATAATGTGCGGCACCAGATAGGAGACAGCAAAAAGCGATGCCGCGGTATCTGAGAGTACAAAGCGGTCTCGCACAAACGTTCCGATGTTCGGGAATACCACGGCGGTGGACAGGGTGCTGGCGAAACCGAGCAGCGCCAGTAATGCTGTCTGCCGGGACTCTTCCGTAATACGTTGGATTCTCTTGAAATGTATCATTTATTCTACAACACAGGTATGCGGAAGCATAGTTCGGTCTGAGGAGAATTTTCGATCAGATGGATATCCGATGCCGGTTTCACTTGACTATGAAATCTCCTCGTGTTATTTTTCAATTCTGAATGATAATTGACTGACTTATAACCAGTTAGCTAGGAGACACTACTTGATCGGCATCATCGTCCAGGAAAACGAACCCATCGACCGCGCTATCAAGCGCTTCAAGAAAAAGTACGAGCGTTCGGGCATTCTGAAAGAATTCAAGAAGCGGACTTATTATACCAAGCCTTCCATCAAGAAGCGAATGAAAAAGCAGAAGGCCGTCCGCCGCGCCAAGCGCACCTCCGACGAATCCTGAAACTGACGCTGTTCTGGGAGGATTGTGGCGGCTAGTCCGCCCATCCGAAACATAAAACACTGTCCCTTTCACACCCGGTATTGGATGCGGTTTTGGACTATCATTTCTACTACCACACCATGGCCGACGGCACAGTCAAACAGGTCAACCCGTTTTCGGGTGTCGAGGTCTGGTCTGTATCGGGACGTGGAAACAAGCCGCTGAGCGATACACTTCGATCTCCTGAATCTTACTCCGTTGAGAGGCAGGATCCGGAGTCGTATTGCGCGTTTTGTCGTGCGCGCTATTTCGAAACTGCCCCTGAAAAAGCCAGGGTGATTCTGGATTCCGGCCGGTATCAAACCCTGCACAGAGTCTCTCCCGCCGACTACTACTCCACGACTCCCGTTTTCCGTCGGATTTCCAACCTCTTCGAGATTCTCTCCGTCGATTACTGGCGAAGAAACTATAATTACAAGCTTTCTGCACGCAATCTTCGATGGAAGGAAGATTATCTGGCTCAAGAAGTCGGCTTGAAGCACGTGATGGATCTGCTCGACTACAAGCTGCGGAGAACAGGAAAATCGGATGAGGAAATCGCCGCTATAACGGCAGAAGAGAAATTCCTGTTCGCGGATGCCTTCTTCGGCGGAGGTCATGAGATGATCACTGTGGCACCGCATTTCAAACTGGGAGAAGGCCGCCCCACCGCACTGTTTTCCACGGCAGACATGTCGGATGAGGAGCATTTCCAGTACTACACCTTCATCATCGATGCGATGGAGGATATTGCGAGCAACAATCGCTACGTCCGCTCCATCAGTGTCTTCAAAAACTGGCTGCGGCCTGCTGGCGCGACCTTTGATCACCTGCACACACAGATTGTCGCCATCGACGAGTGGGGCGAATCGATGGAACGGCAGATCAAGATGGTGGTGCAGGATAAAAATGTTTACAACGCGTACGGACCGAATTTCGCAGGACATAACAATCTTGTGTTTGCTGAAAACGACTACGCACTTGCGTTTGTCGGCATCGGCCATCGCTATCCCACCATCGAGATTTTTTCCAAAAGCATCAATGCCAGGCCAGGCGATCACACCGATCTCGAAGTTCGCGGGATGAGCGATCTTGTCCGCGCCGTGCACGCAGCCGTCAGCGGAGATACATCGGTGAACGAAGAATGGCATCACACACCGATGGACAGCATTTTCAAAATCCCCTGGCATGTGTTCATCAAACTGCGCATCAACACTCCAGCAGGGTTCGAAGGCGGGACGAATATTTTCATTAATCCGATAACCCCAGTTGGTCTTCGCGACAAAATCGTGCCACAAATGTATATTCTTCGCAGCGCGGGCCGCATCGCCTCCACGATTCGCATCGCGGAGGAATGTCATCTTCTGCCGAATCCTCTCCACTACTACAAGACAACCTGACGCGTGACCATTCTCGGCATTGAATCCTCCTGCGATGAAACATCCGCCGCTGTGGTCAGAGATGGCGTGCTTCTATCCAACATTATCTCGTCCCAATATTTCCATAGTGAGTATGGGGGCGTCGTTCCTGAACTCGCATCCCGCGCTCATCTTCGCGCAGTGCTGCCCATCGTGCGCGAGGCTCTCCGTGAAGCGCGGATCGGGGTATCCGAGCTTGATGCCGTTGCCGCCACCCAGGGCCCTGGTCTGATCGGCTCTCTTCTCGTAGGACTCAATGTGGGCAAGTCTTTGTCCGTCAGTCTGGACATTCCCTTTCTCCCGGTGCATCATATTGAAGCGCATCTGTTTTCGACGTTTCTCCAGGATCCGCATCCGGAATTTCCTTTTCTCGGACTTGTCGTTTCTGGCGGACACACGCTGCTCGTACGTGTCGACGCCATAGGTGAGTATGCGTTGCTCGGCAGCACTATTGACGACGCGGCGGGAGAAGCCTTCGACAAGGTTGCAAAAATGATGGACCTGGGTTTCCCAGGTGGTCCAGCGATAGATCGTTGTGCGGCGCTCGGGAATGCAACTGCCCACTCCTTCCCTCGTCCGCTGCTTGACAGCAATGATTTTCGCTTCAGTTTTTCCGGACTGAAAACCGCTGTCCTCTACCACCTTCGTCGCCTGGCGACTGCTGGCGCACTCTCCCTCACCGACAACGAACGAAACGACATCTGCGCGAGCTTCCAGCGCGCCGTGGTGGATGTGCTCATCGGCAAGGCCATTCGCGCTGCAACGGATAATGGTATCCGGGATATCGCACTTGTCGGCGGTGTATCCGCCAATAGCGAGCTTCAACGTCGACTGCGGGCGGCAGGATCGGACCATTCCGTCCGCGTATTCATCCCCGACATGATTTACTCCACTGATAATGCCGCCATGGTCGCACGTCTCGCATCGCTGCAATGTGACCTGGAGGGAAAGGGCACGCTGCACGCGCCGGCGTTTGCTCGAATCGGAGACACACTGTTCGATGCGCATTCGTAACACACTCCTCGCCATGGCGGCCGTCTTCTCCCTCGCCATAGCAGCGGGATTCTATGCCGTACATGTTCCACGCGCACATCGGACAACAACACCCGTCGAGATACCGCGAGGGACACCGCTGCGAAGCATCGCCGCGATACTCGAGGAACAAGATATCGTTTCCAACGATCTGCTTTTCATCGTCGCGGCGAAATTATCGGACAAAGGGCGACACCTCCAAAGCGGGCTCTATCTTTTCCCGCCCCATCTTTCGATGATGGATGTCCTCACCATTCTATCCGAAGGAAGCCATCAGGCATTTCATGACGTGACGATTCGTGAGGGATTAACCCTCCGACAGATCGCGCATGAGGTCGAAAGGAAAACCGGTTTCGCGGCGGATACCATTTTGAAGCTTTCCCGTGACCCTGCCTTCCTTCATGAACTGGGAGTGACCGCCCCTTCGCTGGAAGGATATCTGCTGCCGGAGACCTATCGTGTGCGCTACGACGAAACTCCGCGCGCCCTCCTGCGACGAGCGGTCCATGATCAGGAGCGTCTCTTCACCGAAGAAGCATATCAACGCATGCGCACTCTGAGAAGAACCAAGCAGGAAATCCTCATCATGGCTTCCCTTGTGGAAGGTGAAACACGCCAAGCGGATGAACGCCCACGTGTCGCAGGTGTGTATTACAACCGCCTTCGCCGCGGCATGCTGCTACAGGCCGATCCTACGATCCAGTACATCATCCCGGATGGTCCACGCCGTCTGATGTACAGGGATTTGTCGATAAACAGTCCTTACAACACATACATGTATCCAGGTCTCCCGCCTGGGCCGGTCAACAATCCTGGAAAGGAATCCATTCTCGCCGCCCTCGCTCCCGAGACTCACGATTTCTTATATTTCGTGGCGGACGGGCATGGCGGCCATACATTCTCCCGCAACGTAGAAGAACACAACCGTGCCGTCGCTGCGTATCGCAAAGCCAGGCGGAAATAACATGAGCAGCATCACGACAAAATATGCTCTCTTCCTACTCCAGGTGGCTCTGCTCATTTTCCTCGGGGCCTGCGCCTCGCAACGTCCCCCGGATGGCGGTCCTCCCGATATTGAAGCGCCGTTCATCGTCGAAACCATTCCCGCCAATGGCACAGTGAAGTTTACGGGACAGGAGGTCGTGCTCGAATTCAGCGAACATGTGCAGCGCCAGTCGTTCCAGGAGTCCGTGCACATTTCCCCCCTTCTTGAGAAGACTCCCACGTACGAATGGTCTGGACGTACGGTCACCATTGTCTTTCCCGAACCGCTGCTGGAAGACCGGACGTATGTGATAACGGTTGGCACAAAGGTCCGCGACCTTCGAGGGGGAAACATGATGAAGGAGACGATGCACCTCGCTTTTTCGACAGGCGACAGTCTGGATAATGGGAGCTTCACTGGAACAGTCTTCGGTGATCCACCGTCGGGCGTCAGTCTGTTCGCCTATGCCCTGCCTCCGGGTCGTGCAGATACGCTCAACCCTGCGAAAGACAGGCCGGAGTACGCCGTGCAGTCATCCGATGACGGTGCGTTCCATTTCTACAACGTTGCGCCAGGCAGCTATCGGATATTCGCGGTAAGGGATAAAAGCAATGACATGCGGTACAACGCCGAAGTGGAAGAAATCGGGATTCCCGGGCATGATGTCATCGTGGAAGACTCTCTTTCTCCTTCCCCACCCCTTCGTTTTTATATGCATGCGGAGGACACTACGCGTCCGTCCATACAACGGATAGAAGCCATCAATGAGCGCACCGTTCGTATCAAGTTCAACGAAACAGTATACCCTCAACCCCTTCCGCTGCGTCACATTCAGATTTCCGATTCCGCCACTGGTCACTCTCTTCTGGTCGTTTCCGCGGTTTCACCCGCCGCTGAGCGATTCGCATGGGACTTCCAACTCGGGGATAGGCTGCGTGAAGAACCATATCTGGTTATCATCGATTCACTGGAGGATGGCGCAGGGAATTTCATTTCCATGAATAACGTGGCGGAAGTCTTCCCAGGCTCTGTTCTGCCCGACACCGGCCGTCCCGCCATCGTTGGGACGGTTCCCACGGATCGCGCAAAGAATATCGAACCTGACAGTAGTTTCCAGTACTCCTTCAATCGACCGCTGATTATCGGGAACGCCTTCGAGTTGCGTGATTCAACCGATGTCCCTGTCGCACTGACGACGGTGCGGGTTTCGGCTACGGAGATTGTTCTGCTCCATCCACCGCTCATGCCGGAAGCTGCGTACACAATTTGTGCAGACCTGCGGGAACTGCGCGATTCACTTAACGAACGCAGCGTCGGAGACAGCGTAGAATGCATCCGTTTTACTACGGGTGCAGCTGATCAGAGCGGGACGCTCTCCGGCAGCATCCGAACCGATGACTCCTCAGGCGCAGTGACAGTTCGTGCACGCCTACTTTCCCGGCAACCAAAAATTCAGACAACTCGCGCCGACACCTCTCGCGCGTTCCGATTGGATGGATTGCGCGAGGGGCAGTATCTGCTCGACGCCTATATCGACAGTAATGCGAACAACCGCTATGATTTCGGGAAAGCTTTCCCCTGGACAAAACCCGAACCCTATGGGGCTATACGCGACACCCTGCGAGTCCGCGCTCGCTGGGAGACCAACGGTATCGTCATCCCTGTAAAGACGTCCTCAGAATAGCGGACGGCTGCGGAGTATACGTCGCGTAGCAAGTATCCTGACCTGATTGCCCCTTCCCGCGCGCCTGCGCGATGACATTTCTTGACAACTTCTGACCCTTGCGAAACAACCCGGATACGGGAAACGCGTAGATTCATCCATGTGATTTCAGATGAACCGAAACGCAACGCATAAAGAGAGGAAGTCATGAAAACCATCCACACTATCTTGATCGTCCTGCTGACCATCGCAGGAATGTCCGTACTCAGGGCACAGCCGAACAATGATGCTATCGAGGGAGTCCCGGGACTCGGAATAACCCGTATCGACAGACTTGCCGAGGCGGAAGCCAATTATACCGCAGGGCTCAGCTCGGAAAATAACGGCCTGGTCGAATCCAGCTTGTACTACGCCCTCCATCTTCGTATCGCATATCCGGAACAGGAGTTCGCAGC
This sequence comes from Bacteroidota bacterium, assembly GCA_014860565.1. Taxonomy (GTDB): domain Bacteria; phylum Bacteroidota; class Ignavibacteria; order SZUA-365; family SZUA-365; genus SZUA-365. Next base: position 31,901 of record JACZJN010000162.1, on the reverse strand, counting down.
ACTGGAGACCGCCATCGACGATCTTGTGAAGGATGGCCGCACGCACTGCATTCGCTACAAGGCATCCCTGGCGAGCACGGTTTTTTCCTCCCCACGATTAATAGATCCAAAACTTGCAACGGCAACGAACGACATGAACGGATTCTTCACTATGGTTGCCAAGCAGCTTGAACAGAAGCTTCTCGTCAGCAAAGACTGAATCGAAATCATCCGTTCTAAAAAGAACGCGCTCCCAAACGGAGCGCGTTCTTCATTTCTTCCGTTCCCGAATCACTCGGAACACGTTATCCCTGACAACCCAGGCCTCGGAGAGCCCTGCGGAACGTAATTGCTCACGAAGCGTATCGGCCTTCGCCCTCACCAGAAAATCTCCTGCGCGAATTTTATAGTAAGGGGCATCGAAACTCATATCCAGCCTCCCCGCCTCGATGTGCAGTGAATCTATTCGCGAGCGCATTTGCTCGAGCACGGCTTTGGCGTCGTCAATATTGGTTGTGGAGTAGAGCTGGACACGAAAGCCCATAGACTTTTCCGTCCGCTCCACCCAGGCGGGCTCCACCGGCTTTGCTTTTATCTCCCCTTCCCCTGCATTCTCTTTCGGCTCTGCTGGCTTCCGACGGTACTCCGTCGGATCAAAGTTCCCTTCATGCTCCCGGATTGATTTCCCGGGAGCATCTTTCGCAGTTTCTTCACTGGATGAACAGGCGGAGAAAATCAAGGCTCCGCCTACGACCAAAAAGCAATATGTCCACCTGGGAATGTTCATTACATCAAACGGCAGCCATCACAGAAATTAACGCGCCACCTCCACGGTAAATGCATCCGGATAACCGCGAGACTGGACTTCCAGTTTGAATTCAGCAGCCTGCTCCCGCGTCTGATAAGAACCCAACGTTACCTTATAGTACCCGGTCACCGGATCGTAGCGCTTGTAAACCGGCTGATTGAATTTCTGTTTGACTTCCTCGATCAGTTGGAAGGCGCCCGCCTCGCTTTTAAAGGCACCAAGCTGCACGCTCCACATCATACTGCCCGAGCGCGGAACCGATGTTGGCGAAGCTGAGGGAGCAGCCTGCACGGGAACAGATTCCTGACGTGAAGGAGGTGCGGCCTCGGTTGGAGGTGTCTCTTTTGTGGAAGCAGCCTTCATTGGGACGGGAGTCTCACTCGTGGGGACATCTTCATCCTCGACAGCCTCGAGCGTCACAGGCTCATCGGTCTCAGGAATAATGGGCTCTTCCTTGTCGACGCGTTGAAACGCGCCGTTTTCGTCCGGTTTTTGCTGATCCGTTTTGCCAAGTTCATCGCTGGAACTGCATCCCAGGAGGAAGGCAGAAATAAGAAACAGCGAAAATCTCTTCATGAATGTGCCAATGGACATAATTCCTCCGTCTATCATCACGTACTGACAATTTCTATACTCGAACTTGCACCGATGCGGTTTGCTCCTGCTTCGATCATTTGAATCGCTGTCTGGCGATTCCGGATGCCGCCGCTTGCTTTCACTCCGAATCCTTCTCCAACGACAGCACGCATCAGCCGCACCGAATCGACCGTGGCGCCGCCGCTGCTGAAGCCGGTTGAGGTTTTAACGAAATCGGCCCCGGTATTCCGGACAATCGCGCTGGCGTTGCGAATCTCATCTGCTGAAAGAAGGCAGGTCTCGAGTATTACCTTGACGATATATTTCTCCGAGGCAGCCTTCACGGCTTCGGTGACAGCCGCGATGTCGTGCTCAACGTAGGCCGCGTCTCCCTGTTTGAGACGCCCTACGTGGAGCACCATGTCGAATTCCACCGCACCATCCTGGATAGCCATTTCCGCTTCACGTACTTTCACCTCGGTACGATTGCTGCCGAGGGGAAATCCGATCACCGTACAAACGCTGCTCGTGGATTCCCGAAGCACGTTGCTGCAGAGACGTACCCAGCTTGGATTGACGCAGACCGATGCAAAACCATAGACACGCGATTCATCGCAAAGGCGCAGAATATCGTTCTCTCCCGCGTCCGGCTTCAGCAGCGTATGGTCAATCATCGCTGCTAGTGTGGTATCAATCTGCTGTGTTTTCATTCAAGCGTAAATCTCTACGGAATATGCGTCAAAGTCCGAATCGCAAAGCAACCGAGGCCCGGAGTGAAGGGATATTCCAATCGGCATTGCCGTCAACCACTGCGGTAAGTGGATAATCGAACTGCAACTCAGGACCCAGGGAAATTCCTCTTGCAAGAGGAAGATCGTACCCGACGCCGATGACAATTCCACCCCGCATCGGAAGATCCTGCGCCGCGTCAAGTCCCTCGTCTGCAAAGACCGTGCGGCTTGTACTTGTTCCAGGATACACATAGCCCGGCGTGGTGATATACTCCTCGTCCTTGAGGGTTCCATCAAGAAAAAAGCCAAAGGAGGCTCCGGAGAGAAGGTAGAGCCCTTGCGGGCCGGTGACCCAGGTGAGCATGAAAGACGTGCTTAGGTATCGGATTCCAACCTCCGCCCTTCGCTGGATGTTGACGGCAGCGGGCGCACCGTCATCACCAAAGGTGCTACCGGCGAAATCCTTGACGTATACGGTGGAATGGTCTTCATATAAACCCTGCAAACGTATACCAAACCAATGGTTTACGAGGATATCCAAATGTAGTCCCGCATGGTATCCGATACCGCTTCCGCCATCAAAAGTACAGTCGCAATCTGCGTAAGGGCCACTGGCGGCAAAATTGAAATTCGGGCCAGTCTGAACACCGATCGCTATTGCGCCGGGATAGGTTTGCTGGAATCCGTGATAGTTCTGCAGACGCTGCGCACTGCCATCGGTTGCGAACAGCACGGTCAGAAGGACAAGCAGCGACGCACAGCGTTTTACTATCGAGGAAGTGGATACCATGAGATCCCCGGTTTATGGAGTGTTAAATTGCGAAGCGGAGGTATACGTTGAATTGCCAGGCCATGAGCCTCCAACTGCCGTAGTCGGATGCAACAGGAGTCAGCGGCAGCGACATACTCAGTTCGGGTGCAATAGCCAGTCGTTCATGTATCGGGAGGATATATCCCAGACGAGCTGCAAAACCGAGTCGGAACGACGCGGCATCGGAATAGTACCTGTCCAGGTTATCGTCCATGAATGTCTGTTTCCCCTGCCCGTTTGAGTCGTAGGTCAGTCCGGGCGTGGTAATAGTTTCGGTCTCTTCGATATTATCGAGGAGAGAAAGGCCGAATTCAGGTCCGGCCGCCAGGTAGAGTCCCTTCACGGGAAGATCCCATTTTGCTGCGAGACTGATATCCATCAATGAGATCGAAAGCCGGGTTTCGAGGTCGAAATCCACCCACATGAAATCGCCACCACCAGAAACAGGGACGTACTCCAACCTCTGCTGAGACTTTTCATAGACGGCATTTAGCATGCGGTATCCCAGGGTGGCGAAGAGAGAAACGTCATTCGTCAATGGATAGTCGGCAAAGGCACCGAGTTGAAACCCCACGCCGCTCCCGCTCCCGTATTCGCAATCGCACAGCGTGTTGAAGTTCCCCTGGCTGAGTATCCACGCGCCACCAGCGTAAGGACCGACATGCATACTCCAGGGAACCGGACGCAAGATGTCATCCTCGCCGCCTGGAGGCCGACCGGCAAATGCCAAGGCCGGCAGGACGAGAAAACAGAGAATAAGGATACTCTTTCGCATGAAGGCCATCAGGTGAATTGCACAAAAGGCATATTACAACGGTCTCGAGAAAGATACAACCGATCAGATTCGGGCAAGCGCCGTCCTCTCCACCCAACCGCTCTTCCCGTCCGCCAGCCGTATCCTATAGAACTCGTTTTTCGATTCCAGAATGACGACTTTCAATCCTTCATGAACGATGAAACTTTCGACCCCAGTGGCATCCGGGGTGCTCCGCACTGTCACTTCCGTCGTCATGATCACCGCAGATCGATGGGCATCGAGTTCTTCGGTTCTGGTAATCGTGAGCGTCAGCGCCGAAGCAAACACGGTGAAGAATAGAATCCCGGCAATCAGTGCTATCCGACGGAGTATGAGCTGTCGATAGCCGAAGAACACAAAAACGGCTGCGGCGAGGAGGAATAAAAAGACGAGCGACCAGGAAAAGAAGATGTTGGGAGAATGGGAGTCCTTGATGTCATTCCACCACTTCACGAAAAAGAGCAGGGGCATTGGCTCGACTCGGTCGCGCAGGCGTGCACGCACGACATTGAGATTATGCGTTACATTTTCATTCCCCGGGTCGAGAGTCAACGCGCGTTCATAAGATAAAACACTGGTACCCAGATCACCGTTTTTATAGGCCGCGTTTCCGAGGTTGTAGTAAAGATCGTAATTGACGTATCCCTCGTCGATCAATTCCTTGAAAATTTGAACGGCTTCACGGTATTCGGCTTTCTTATAGTGTGCGACGGCCTCCCGGTATCGTTCCAGTGGCGTCGCAGACTGCGCATAGGAGAGTGCCGTGGCGGCAATCAGCAGAAGCAACACGCGAATCATGATCTTCATACGACGGACCTCATCGCCTGCTCCGTTTGGATAATGGCTTCTTTTGCCTGGTCATACAACGCGCGCATTTCGTCGGTACTGGCCCTCGACGGTGAAAACCGTGCATACTCAACCGCTTCGAGGGCGTTGCGCATCCTGTCCGCGACGAGTTCATCCACATTCCTATTTCGAAGACGTACTATTACGGTATCGATTGCGGTCTCGGACGTCGGAATATCAAGCTTGTCCTGCACATATCCCCAGAGCGCGCGTGCGATTTCCAGGTAATAGGCATCGATGTTCCCCGCCTCGAGATGCTTCTTCGATTCGCTCAAACGACGTTCGGCAACACGCGTCGCCTTCCGCCGCTTCATGCCGGCGACATCGGTATGCAAACGGTCGAATCGCTGCTTCCACATGAGCGCGGCAAATAACAGCACTACCGGTATGAGATAGCAGAGCAACATGATTAATGGCCGAATGCCGTGCGAGACGTTTTTATCGAAACGAGGGGTGCCTTCACGTATTCCCCGTACATCCATGGACAGGTAATCGACATATTTCTGAGTGAGATCGCCTGCGTTCTTACGCACGTCTCCCTCGGCGATATCGAGAGTAAAGGCCTGGGATTCAAGCGTCACATATTTCTTCAGGTCGAGATCGAAAAACGAGAAAACAACCGGCGGTATGGTGACCTTCCCCGCGTATCGAGGGACAAGGAGGTATTCGAATGTCTTGCTGCCGGAAAGCGTTCCGTCAAGGGGCTTGGCGTCCTCATCGATGGTCGGATCGTAATGGTCGACGCCCGACGGGAATGTGATCACCGGTTCATCCAGAAGGCGAATATTGCCCTTCCCCGTTAAGACAACTTTGAGAGTGGCGGTTTCATTGGCTTTCATCGCGTTGCGATCCAGCGTCGCTCGCATCTCATACGAACCGACTACCCCGGAGAATCCCTTTGGCTGACCGTCTTCAGGAAGCGGTCGCACGGTGACGTTCACCTTCTGGGTGAGGAGATTTTTTTTCACATGATCATAGCTGTCAAACAGTGGATCGCTGAAGAAGCGATCAAATGCATCGTTTCCTGTTTTTCGCTGCTTCCGTACCCGTACCGTTGTGCCGATTTCAAAGGGCTCGATCGTAAGCTTTCCTGACTGCGTGGGGAAATAGAGGACTTTCCGAAGCATGTACGTTTCATATTGACGGCCGTTATAGACTTCGACACGAGGCTGCAACTGCGTGGGAGCTTCTATGTCTTCCGACCAGAATCCCACCATGCGTGGAAGTTTAATCGGATTATCGAGCTGAAATGCGACCCTTGAATAAAGCTTATAGGTGACGGTGAGTGGTTCACCCAGATAGACAGACGTCCGATTCGGAATCGCGCGAATAAAGAGGTTATCGCCAAGATCCACATCTGGTGTATTGTCCTGCTGCTTCTGCTGATTCGCGCCCCCTGCATTCGGGACCGCGCGTGTCACCTTGATACTCACCGTATTGGACGTCATGGATTTTCCGTCGTAGGTGATCGTCGCGGCAGGGACGGTGAAGGTTCCCGTATTGCGGGGCTGAAGTACGTAAATCCATGAGATACTCGCGGAAACCCGTCCGTTGATAATCTGCATCTGCTGTGAGGACGACGGGCCGGCGAGCGTCATGAAATTCCGGTTGAGATCGGGAGCCCGAAAATTGCTGTATTGCCTCAAACTCCCGCCAGAAAGCGTATAGGTTACCTGAAACTGCTGACCGACGGGCACCTCGGTGCGGTCAACACTACAGAAAAACTGAGTTTCCTGCGCGTGCAGGACCTGCAGCGACAATGCGACGATAACAATCGATAGAAGTGTGCGCCGGATCATGTTGTGTCACCAGTCTTTTTCGACATTGATACGGCGTCCCTGCTGCTGCCTTTTCTTCTTCTGCAATTCTTTTTCATCTCTCTGAAGTGCACGCAGGATTTGTTCGGCCTGCTGCTTCGACATGTTTTGTTCCTTCTGCGGCTGGGGCTGCTGCTGCTGATCCTGCTTTGCCTTATCCTTTTGTTCGTTGTCCTTCTGGTTCTGTTGCTTTTGCTTTTCCTGATCCTGCTTGTCCTTCTTCTGCTGCTCTTCCTGCTTGTTCTTGTCCTGATTCTTCTGATCCTTCTGTTTATCCTGCTTCTGATCCTTCTTATCCTTGTTCTGATCCTTGTTCTGGTTTTGCTGCTGCTTCTGCAGATCCTCGAGTTTCTTCCGAGCGTAGGTCAGATTATACCTCGCATCCTGATCGTTGGGATCGAGTTTCAGGGCTTTCTTGTACATCTCGATCGCCTGTTTGTAGCCCTCCATCTGCAGATTCCCCGCCTCTTCCCCGGCCGCCTGTTTCAGGGCGGGATTCTCTTCGCCTTTTTCCGCGGCGTTCAGAAAGGTATTTCCGGCATTGTATAACGTACGTGCAAGTGTCTGTTTGTCCTTGACGCGGAGCCCCGCCTTCTCATATTTATCCAGCGCGGCCTTGATATCGTTATTGCGATACGCGGCATTGCCGGCATTGAAAAAGCTTTCAGGACGCTCCGGCTCCTCGATGGCTGCCTGTTCGTATTTCTCTCGCGCTCGATCGTACTGCTTATTGTGGTACAAATCGTTCCCGTCGTTGACGGTACTGCGATACGACTGTGCATGCGCGCCAGCGGCGAGAATGGATAACGCAACGGTGATTACCATCTTGCGCAGCTTCATGTCAGGATCTCCTCCGTTCGTCGTTGGGCGAAAAGATCGAAAAACGCGCCAGGAAGCGATTGCGTGTTTCCGATAGGAAAAGTTCGGATATCAGGAGAATCAGACCCAAAAGAACCAGATACTGAAAGCGGTCTTCATAATCGGTGAATTGCTTCGTGCCAAATTCCTTTTTTTCCATGCGCTCGATCTGATCGAAGACGGTTGCGAGGTTGTCTCTCCCACTGAGCGCCTGGGTGAATGTGCCTCCGGTGGTGGCAGCGACTTTCTTCAACGTTTCTGCATCAAGACGGGAAAGCAGCATCGAACCGTCATTATCCTTTTTATACCCCTGCTCTCCCCCTCTTGCGGAAAGCGGAATCGGCGCACCTTCGAGCGATCCCATCCCGATCGTATGAATGACGATGCCCTCATTGGCAGCCTCCGCCGCAGCTGCGACGGGGTCGTCCTCATGATTTTCACCATCGGTGATGATGACCATCGCCTTGTACTTCCCTTCCTCCTTGCGAAAGGATTCTCGTGCCAATTCGATGGCGGACCCGATTGCGGTACCGGGCGTCGGGGCCATGCCCGCATCTATGACGTCGGTCAGCATCAGTGCCGCGCTGTAATCAGACGTCAGGGGCAGTTGCGTATAGGCATCACCCGAAAAAACGATAATGCCGATGCGATCACCCTTGAGGTTGTTGATCAGATTCTGAAGCTCCTTGCGGGCAGCGCTGATGCGGTTCGGTTGAATATCTTCTGCACGCATACTGGCAGAGACGTCGATAGCCACAATGAGATCGATACCGCTGCGAGTGACTTCCTCGAACTTGGTTCCGATCAGCGGATTGGCATATGCGGTGACGAGCGCGGCAAAGGCAAGGAGCACGATCCCTCCGCGAAGCCAAAACTTAACACGGCTGCGCCTGTCCACGAGTGAAAGCACGCTGCGCTGATCGCCATAGCTGCGAATGCTGCGATTTTTCAGATACCAGGTGAACCACAATGCCGCTGCAATGGCAGGCAGGATCAACATGTAGATGAAATATTCCGGATGTGCGAATTTAATCATTGCTGGCGTATGCCTCTGCGTGAATCAGGGAATCTTTCGGAAGACAAACAAAGAAAGCGCGAGTTCGAACAGAAGCACCGCCATCGCTGCCAGAAGGTAATCATAGAACAATTCCGTATAGCGATGGAATTCCGTGACTTCTATTTTGGTCCGCTCCAGCTTGTCTATATCCTCGTAAATCTGTTGGAGCTTTTTGTTGCCCGTTGCACGGAAATACTCTCCACCAGTGATCTGCGCCACCTGACGGAGCATGTCTTCGTCGATCTCGACAGGTACAGGTTGATATTGAATGCCGTACGCCGTTTTAAAGGGATACGGCGCCATTCCACGCGTTCCCACACCGATGGTGTAGATGCGGATGCCGAAGGTGCGCGCAATTTCTGCTGCCGTCGCCGGATCGATCGAACCCATGTTATTCACGCCGTCGGTGAGAAGGATCATCACCTTGCTCTTCGATTTGCTGTCCTTCATACGGTTGACCGCGTTTGCGATGCCTTCCCCGATCGCGGTTCCGTCTTGCAGATATCCGGTTTCCACCTTTTTCAGCAGATCGATAAGCACACTGTAATCGGTAGTCAAGGGACACTGAGTAAAACTCTCACCGGAGAAGATCACAAGTCCGATGCGATCGTTTATTCGTGCGCGGATGAAATCCTCCCCCACATCCTTGGCCGCTTCGAGCCGGTTGGGTCGAAAATCCTCGGCGAGCATCGAACCCGAGATATCAAGCACGATAGTGATATCGATACCCTCGCGATACACCTTTTCTCCGCGTGCGGAGGACTGCGGTCGGGCGAATGCGACAATTAGCAGCGCCAGGGCAAGCATACGCAGAGCAAAGGGAATGAAGCGAAGCCGCACGCGCCAGCTCGACGGCAGGCCTGAAAACAATGCGAGGGATGAATGGCGCAACGCGGAAGTAAGTCGACCCTGTTTCCAGATATGCCAGGCGACGAGTATCGGAATCAGAAGCAACAGCCAGAGCAACGCAGGATTTGCGAATTGGGTGATATGCTCAAACATCGCGTGTCCCTCCTTCACTACCATGAGCATCAGTGAGATCGGAGCCCGTTTCGTCCACAGTGGCAACGTGCGTGGAAGCCGCCTGTAGAGTAGCAGGGCCGGCAGCCGGAGCGTTCGCAGCATCCGCGATGGGTTTGGTGCTTTCTACAAACTGGACCGAAACCGTCATGGAGTCTTCATGCTGCATCGATGACGGTATGTACTTGGCGAATTTCGTGAAATCCGCGGTGTGCAAGACCTGCTCCACTTGTTCGACGAGGTGCGGGGAGAGCCCGAGCATCGCGAGTCTGGGAATGATTTCAGACGTGGTCTGTTCCATTGCCGGGAGACGGAAGCGTCGTTCGATGTACGCGCGGAGGATATCGGTTACCTGCGACTGGTAGGCCTTATGCTGGCCGCTTTGCCAGAGCTTGCGCTCGCGCAGCGTCTGAAGCGCATCCAAAGCGACCACGTACGCCGGGATCTCCGGTTCCGCTTCCTCGAGTATTTCTTCCGGCCTGTTCTTACGCTTCTGATACCAGCGATACCCAAACCAGCCAACGAGGACAAGCATCAGCACGACGGCTGCGTAAAGCAGATAATCCCACAGGGTCAAGGGAACATGCATGACTTCTTTGATGTCCTTGAAGCTCTGCGCCGTGTCCAATGCGACGGTACTGATCTCGAAATTGATCCGGGGACTGAAAGATATGAACGACGCCGTATCACCAGGCATGGTGTATTGCACACGTACACGAAGTGCGATGCTTCCGGTATCGAAAATGGTCGTGACGACATCCTGTCGATATTCCTTGCGCTTGCCGTGTGTCTCCATTTCCGCTTTCCCGGCAGAAATGAAATCGCCGCCCTCGAAATCATCGTCAGTCGCCGGAAGGCGCACGGTGTAGGTCGAAGGTGCATCCACGGTGAGATGAAGTGTGATCCAATCTCCAATCTGATATCGGAGAGAATCCACGGTCGCCGACACCTTGACGTCCTGTGCCTGTCCGCCATAATGGAGAGTTGTGAAAAACAGAATGGCCCAGAAAATGCGTTTCATCAGTAGCGTTTCTCCCTCATGCGGAAAAATTCAACCAGTGGTTGGATGTAGCCCTGCTGCACATCGATGGAAATGCTATCGACGTTCGACAGGAGGAATTGGCGTCGGCGATCCGCACCGCGCTCTTCCCATTTTCGCCGGTACGCTTCGCGCACCGCGGAGCGCGAGGTATCAACCCACTTTTCCGCACCGGACTCCGCATCGCGCAACTTCACCAACCCAATATCCGGAAGATTTTTCTCCCTCGGATCGGACAATTCGACAGCAATAAGGTCGTGTTTGCGTGCGACGATCTTCAATGGACGGTCATACCCCTCGTCCATGAAGTCAGAAACGAGAAATGCGATGGAGCGCTTCTTGGTCACGTGGTTGAAGTACTCGAGGGCTGCACGTATATCCGTACCACTGCCCTCGGGTTCGAAGGCAATGATGTCACGGATGATGCGCAGAATGTGGGATCGTCCTTTCTTGGGCGGAATGAACTTCTCGATGTGATCGGTGAAAATGATCATGCCGACCTTGTCGTTGTTCTTGATCGCACTGAATGCGAGCACGGCACAGAGTTCAGCCGCGGTATCGCGTTTGAACTTGATCGAAGTGCCGTAATCCTGCGATCCGCTCATGTCCACGAGCAGCATGACCGTCAGTTCGCGCTCTTCCTCGAACACCTTCACAAAAGGACGATTGAATCGCGCCGATACGTTCCAGTCAATTGTGCGTACGTCATCACCGAACTGGTATTCGCGCACCTCGGAGAACTCCATCCCGCGTCCCTTGAAGACGGAATGGTATTCACCCGAGAAGAGCTGGTTGACCAGACCGCGCGTGCGGATCTCGATCTGCCGGACATTTTTTAAAATCTGTTTCGTATCCAAGATCAGGGAACCTCGATGGTGTCGAGAATTTCCTGCACGATCATTTCGGAGTTCATTTCCTCTGCCTCGGCTTCATAGGTGACGGCGACGCGATGGCGGAGGACATCGAAACAGATCGCGCGGATGTCTTCAGGAATCACGTACCCGCGCCGGTTGACGAAAGCATGCGCCTTTCCCGCGATAGCAAGGTTGATGGTCGCGCGCGGGGAGCCGCCGTATGCGATGTAGCTGCTGATGCGGTCGAGCTTGAAATCGCGCGGCCGCCGGGTCGCTTCCACGATGTCAAGAATGTAGCGTTCGATTTTCTCATCCATATACACAGCGTGCATGGCGTCTCGTGCACGGATAACATCGTCAACAGAAACAACGGGGTTGGGAACGGGAATTTCCTGCGAGATCTGCTGGCGCATGATGGCCAACTCCTCTTCCCGCGAAGGGTAATCGATTTTGATTTTCAGCATGAAACGATCTACCTGCGCTTCGGGCAACGGATAGGTTCCTTCCTGTTCAATAGGATTCTGCGTTGCCATGACGAGAAACGGCTTCGGGAGCGGGTACGTATGTTCTCCAATCGTCACCTGCCGCTCCTGCATGGCCTCTAGAAGGGCGCTCTGTACTTTCGCGGGGGAACGGTTGATTTCATCGGCAAGGATGAAATTTGCGAAGACCGGTCCCTGCTTGGTCTGGAACTCGCCGTTCTTCTGATTGTAGATCATGGTTCCCACAAGATCGGCCGGGAGCAGATCGGGGGTAAACTGGATTCGGTGGAAACTGGCTTTCATCGACGCGGCGAGCGTTTTGATGGCCGTGGTCTTCGCCAGACCCGGCACGCCTTCGAGCAGAATGTGGCCGTCGCCGAGCAGGCCGATCAGCAGCCGTTCGACCATTCCCTTCTGGCCGATGATGACTTTACCGATTTCCATTTTCAGGGCGTCGACAAATGCGCTTTCCTGTTGGATGCGTTCGTTGATTTCCTGGATATTCACTTGCATTGGCACTCCAATGGTCCGAATGATGATGATCGAAACTGTGGGCGGGCTTCCGGATCGCATACGCGCGTATCGGAGATCCCAGCAAAAAATACTATCAGGGAAAAATAATCATCGAATGGAATCTCACGCAAACCCAAATAAAGCGCCCTATCCTTTTCGCGGGCTACGGGTGGGTGTCCGGGCGGCACAATCTCATTTGACGGACGCGGCGGCGTGATTGTTCCCGCTGCTGACCGATGCGGCGGCGTGATTGTTCCCGCTGCATTCATGGCACGGGCAGCCGCATCTCATCGAGAGTTACCGTTTCCGGAGAGATTGCACGAGGTATTTCGAATACCCGTATTTGATCTTGGACGGCACTGACGCCAGCGAAAGGAGATTCGTCGGATATGCGAATGACGGTTCGAAATAACAGTTGATGGTGCATCCCTCACAGAATTCGTGCCTCCCCTCGTGCTTCTGATGCCAGCGGACACGCTCCGATTGCCATGCATGCTTCAGGCTTTCTCCGATGGGCAGTTTTTCATAGTGCAGGTGGTAGCACGGCAGGAGAATTTCGTTATCCGGTGAAATCACGACCACGCGGGAAACTGCCTTGCAGAGGGGATCGTCGATGCTGTTCCCTCCTTTACGTCGCAGTGTGAGAAATGATGGATTGAGGTAGACCATGGGTTTGCGGGAGAATCGCTCGGTCTGTGCTATGGCCTCATCGCTGAGCCCTTCCTCGCGAAAATATCGAAAGACGGGATTCAACAGCAACATCAGTCCGTACCGCCGCGCAATTTCGTACACCCCCTCCATCTGATCGACGTTCTCATTCGTGACAGTAAAGAGCAGATCAGGCCGCTCGCCGAGGTCCTTTGCGATGACAATGCTTTCGAGCACGTGATCGAAGCAATCCACGCCACGCATTGCGTTATGCTGCAATGGATCCGCGCTGTCGAGAGAAAAGTGCAGCAGATCAACATTCCCTGCCAGAGCCTCTGCATGTTTCGGGTACAGCAGCGCATTGGTTGTGATGCTCGCCTTCATGCCAAGCCGCCGTGTTTCCGCAGCGATGCGGGCGATATCCGGATGAAGCAGCGGTTCCCCTCCGGTCAGATCGACGAAGCGCACACCCAGAGTACGCAGGTCCGCAATGTTCCTGAGCACATCCTCGGTGCGGGCATGCCTCGCATCGCGAAACGCACCGTGATCTCCGAAATGGCAGAATGCACAGTACGCATTGCAGCGATAGGTCAGATAGTAATTACAGAGCAAAGGCATGCGTCGGGACCTTTCAAAACAACGGTGCAATCGAATCTGGCTGAGAGGACATGCGGAATGATACGAAACCACGGCTTCATATCCTTGCGACCCGGATGAAGAACGGCATTGCCCGGCATGAAGTTTTTTTTCATACTTCCAGAATACACGAAGAAACGATACCCATGCGCTATCACCAACTGATGGATAAAATCGATGAGGGCGAAGGTCTGACGACCGAGTTCAAACGGCGCGTGTCCACGGGAGAAAAAATCGCGAAGGAAATGATCGCTTTCGCGAACACGCGCGGAGGAGTCATCATTTTCGGCGTTGACGATGACAAAACCATTGTTGGCGTCGTCAGTGAGAAAGCGGAGCTGGGCGATATCTCGTATGCTGCCGAGTATCTTTGCGATCCCCCCATCGCGCACACGGTCACCATTTTCAATGTGAACAACCGCGATGTCATCTGCATCGAAATTCCCGAGAGCGAGCGAAAGCCGCATTATCTGCGCGAAGAAACAGATGACAAGAGGTCTTATGTCCGTGTCGGCGAACACAGCGTGCAGGCCAGTCGGGAGATGATCCGCGTGATGCGTCATCAATTCGGCGCTTCCGAACCGGTACGGTTGGTGTTCGGTGAAGCAGAGAAACGACTGTTCGCCTGGTTTGAGAAAAACGACCGCATCACGGTAAAGGAGTACGCCAAATTGATCAACGTTTCCGACCGGCGCGCATCACGGCTTCTTGTGCGGTTGATCCGTGCCGGAGCCATCGCAATTCACACGCATGAGAAAACGGACTACTTCACACCGATGCTTTGATGGTTGCATTTATCTCGTTTTCCCCTTACATTTGTAAACCCTTCGGGCCCATAGCTCAGTTGGGAGAGCGCTACAATGGCATTGTAGAGGTCGTCGGTTCGATCCCGTCTGGGTCCACAAAGGTCTGATTTTTCAGACCTTTTCTTTTTTACCGAGGAGAAACCATGCCCCTTCACGAAGAAATCATCGAACAGCTAGTCGCCACTGCGCGTGAAGCCCGAGAGTCTGCCTACGCCCCGTATTCCGGCTTCCGTGTCGGTGCAGCCCTCCTGTCAGATGACGGAGAGATCTTCACCGGCTGCAATGTTGAAAACAGTTCCTATGGTCTCACATGCTGCGCGGAACGCACGGCCGTCTATACGGCGGTGACCGCCGGCGTGCAGTCTTTTCTTGCCATCGCCGTCGCGGCCGACGGGGTGTCTGTTCCTCCCTGCGGTGCCTGCAGGCAGGTCCTCTCCGAATTCGCGCCAGCACTTCCGGTGATTCTCGCAGGCAGCGGCAACGAGCATCGCATGCTCACACTCACCAATCTTCTTCCTGAACCGTTCAATTCAGATTTCCTGCATTCCCCCGCAACGGATCCCCACCCGAACGATTAATCGGATTCTGCTTCCATTTTACCCAAAGGGTTGCGTCTCTGTGAAGATTCCGCTATACTAGCCGCATATCCATCATAGTTGTATCGAGCGCGTCCAATCATGTGACAGCTCATACTCAACGACGAGCCAATTTCTGTCTCACAGAGGAATCAAGGAAATGCGACAATCGACACGCAATCTGTTGTGCTTTTGTATGCTTTTTGGCATGCTGGCACTCGCACTGCCTCTGCACGCCGCTGCCCATGACCCCGGGAAGGTCAAGACCTCCTGGCTGGCAAGCGACGGCGGCGATGTTCTTCGTCCCGAACGTTCTTCGGGCGCGTATCACTGGTATCTTGGACTGGATGCTGGGCTGACATACTCGATGTTTCAGAACGGCCCCCTCGCCTATTACACCAGCAATCCCTACAATCCGAAGTATCCCCGTCCTGGACATGTGAACGAGGGGAACGGACTTGGATTTTACCTTGGCGCGACCGCGGATTTCCCCGTATCCGATTGGGTGGGAATCATGCTGAAGGCAAATTACCACACTCGCATGGGCGTCTTTGATGAGACCCTCGATGTCGGAGAAGTGGATCCGCAAACGACGACAGGCTTGACTACCGTGATCCGTAACCAGACGGACTGGACCTTCACCTATCTCGGGTTCGACCTGCTCCTTCGCTTCGATATCAACGAGTCGGCCTATTTCATGATCGGCCCTTCCTTTGGTTCCTTATCCAGCAATTCAGCGACCCTTGACCAGGAACTGATTCAGCCCAGTGACCTTTATTACGTGGAGGACATCAACGGTATTGATGACATCGTGAATTTCTACCGTACCGCCTCATCCACTGAAGAAGTGGCCGGTTTTCTCGGAACGCGCGTTGACTTGAAGGCCGGATTCGGATGGCGTTTCGAGCTGAATGAAGGCCTGCAGCTTGTGCCGGAGTTGACACTGGCATATCCCCTGAGCAGTTTCGTCGACAAGGATTTCACACCCGGACTTGAATCCGCGGGCGTGTTCCATTGGCTCAGTGGCGAAACCGGCCTGCCTATCGTGGAAAACAACAATGACTTCAATATGATCACCGTTTTCTTCACCCTCGGCCTTCGCTGGCGGATGGGCTCATAGAGGAGGAAAGTACCATGAAAAAGCTTGCACACATTGCGACGTTGCTGCTGCCGGTACTTCTACTGAGTCTTCCGGCTTGGGCACAGGACGAAAAACCCGTTCGACCCTCGATCACTCCCGAGCGCTACGATGTATCCATCCGCTCGATCAGTCCCGTCAACTCATCCGACAATGATTTCGCGCCGCTGCTTCTCGGCAACGGCCGCGTCATGTATTTCACTTCCGACCGCGACGGCGATCAGAATATCTATTCGGCGGTGCAGGGAGCCGGGAATTGGGAACAGGTGCAGGAGGTCGGTCCCGCTCTGAACAGTTCCGGCGACGAAGGCGCCCCCACCATTACCCCTGACGGACACTGGATGGTGTTCACCGCATGCGACCGTGAGGACGGACTCGGCGACTGTGACCTCTACATCGCTGAATATATCGGAGGAAGCTGGCGCAACGTCAGGAACCTCGGTACGAACGTGAACTCCCCCTTCTGGGATTCACAAGCGAGCATTTCACCCGATGGACTAATGCTGTTTTTCATCTCGGAGCGTCCGGGAGGGTCCGGCGGAACGGATATCTGGATGAGCTCCCGCAGCTACGGCGGCGAGTGGAAACCCGCCGTCAATCTAGGCCGTACGATCAACACCATCGGAGACGAGTTCGCTCCTTATATCGCGGCAGACAATAAAACGCTCTATTTCTCCAGCGATATGCTCCCTGGAATCGGCGGACAGGATGTGTACCGGTCGAAAAACACCGGCAGTGGGTGGTCGTCACCGCAGCATCTGGGTACGCCGATAAACAGCGAGTACGACGACTATTTCTGCAGCCTGAAGCTCAACAGTGAGGATCTGTATTTCTCGTCGAATCGCACTGGCGGTAGCGGAGATCTGGATATTTATCTCGCCATTCCCAATCCTCTTCCCCCTGGTTCGATCACGACGGTTGTGGGAACGGTGACCGATTCGCAATCAAAAATTCCAATCGGCGCCACGCTGACAGTCCGAGATATTCAGAACAATGAAATCCTCAGCAGCTTCCAGAGCGACGCGGTCAACGGCGATTATATTGTCGTCCTGCAGCCGGGAAGAACGTATGTAATTACAGCGGAATCCCCGGGCTACCTTTTTTATTCCGATCGCTTTGAAGTGCCCGCCGACTCGAAGAACAACACGATACGCAAAGACATCGCCATGACCCGCGACATCGTTCGGCTACTTGTATACTTCGATTTCGACAAGGCCTCCCTCCAGCCTGCATCCGCGGTCGATCTGAATCGTGCGGTGGATTGGCTGAAGGCGAATCCCACTGTGAAGGTGGAGCTTGCCGGGCATACGGACAACGTTGGTTCCAAGGATTACAACAAGAAATTGTCGCAGGATCGCGCGCAGTCCGTGCTTGATTATCTCGTCAGCAAGGGCGTTTCTCCTCCACGGCTTCGGGCCCAGGGCTACGGCATGGAGCAGCCGATCACAACGAACGACACCGACGAAGGCCGGGCGATGAACCGTCGGGTGGAATTTCGCGTTGTATCACGTTAGGACGGCATGATCAGCGCGTATGCCCTGACTCCTGTTGCCCATCCATGATTGAGATCGTACGTATCTTGCTCGTATACTTCCACGAACACCACCGGAAAAGGCGCCCCGAGGCGCCTTTTCTCTATCCATGGGTATGCTGAGACACGTTGCCAGCGCATCGTATTATTCGTCCAACGCAACCTGTATCAATTCGACGTGGGAATTCTCATACAGCGGACGAATGCGGTCAATCTTGTAGGGCTTGAGATAGAAAATGCGCTTGATGCCCGTGTTCATCAGCGTTTTCAGACAGTGATAGCAGGGACTCGCAGTTATGTAAATATCTGCCTCGTTGATTTCGACGCCATGCTTCGCGGCCTGCGCGATCGCATTGATCTCTGCGTGGATCGTGCGGAAACAATTCTCTTCCTCCTCCCCGTCCGGATTCCGGGAGACATAGATAAGGCAGCCCACGTCCGTGCAATGCGGATGGCCGGCGGGAGAACCGTTGTACCCGGTTGCGATCACGTTTTTGTCCTTGACGATGACCGCCCCGATCTTGGCGCGTGTGCAGGTTGCGCGTTCCGCCACGAGCATCGCGATCTTCATGAAATACTGGTCCCAGCTGAGACGTGTAGACATAGCTGCTCCTGGTTAGGTGTTGGGGTTGAATATACGTCCGAGAACATGTATCGCACAAAGACCCGGGAGAATCGTATCCTTGTGATTGTGGAAAATCTGTCTCATTTTACCCATAAGTGCTTCTCCACAACCCCGGGGTGAACGGTATGCCTGTCAAGACAAAAAAAATATTTGTCATTGATACAAACGTGATTCTGCACGACAGCTCCTGCATCTACAAGTTCGAAGAACACGACGTCGTCATTCCCATTGCGGTGCTCGAGGAGCTTGATCAGTTCAAGAAAGGGAACGAGTCACTGAACTTTCATGCACGGGAATTTGTGCGCGCGCTCGACACCCTGAGCGGCGACAAGCTGTTTGACGGAGGCGTTAAGATCGGACGCGGCATGGGAAACATCAGCATCCGACTCGACCAGGAAATTGAACGGGAGTTCGCCCTGAGCTTCCCTGCCGGATCGCCGGACCACCGCATCCTCCACTGCGCGTACAGCCTGAACAAAAAGTTTCCAAAGCGCCAGGTGATCCTTTTAACAAAGGATGTCAACCTGCGCATGAAGGCGAAGGGCGTCGGGTTGATGGCACAGGATTTCGTCAATGACATGGTCAAGGACATCGACACGCTGTACACCGGCCGCCGTGTGCTCGAGGATGTCGAAGAATCGCTCATCGATGCGCTTTATCAGCCACCGTTCGAAGTCGCCGCCGAGCTGTTCGCCGAACACAAGACCTTCCGGCCCAACGAATTCTTCATCGTGCGCTGCGGAAAGAAGTCGGCTCTTGCGACATATGAACCGATTTCCCAACTGATGAAGCGTGTCGACAAGTTTCCTTCGTACGGCATCACCCCTCGGAATTCGGAACAGACATTCGCGCTCAACGCTCTGATCAATCCGGACATCCCTCTCGTCTCCCTCTGTGGAAAGGCAGGGACGGGGAAAACGCTGCTCGCACTGGCCGCGGCGCTCGAGAAACGGAAGTTGTACCGGCAGATCTATATCGGCCGTCCTGTCGTTCCACTGAGCAACAAGGACCTCGGATTCCTCCCCGGCGATATTCAGTCCAAGCTCGATCCGTACATGCAGCCCCTGTTCGACAACCTTGGTGTTATCCAGAACCAGTTTCCGGAATCCGATGTCAAGCATCGCCGGATACAGGAAATGCTCAAGGAAGAGAAGCTCGTCATCTCTCCCCTCGCGTACATTCGGGGGCGAAGTCTCGTCAATATTTATTTCATCGTCGACGAGGCGCAGAACCTGACGCCGCATGAGGTCAAGACCATCATCACCCGTGCGGGCGAGGGCACCAAGTTTGTCTTTACCGGCGACATCTATCAGATCGATCACCCCTATCTCGACAGCCGTTCCAACGGACTGAGTTACCTTATCGATAAGATGAAAGGGCAGAAGCTTTACGCACATGTCACACTCGAAAAAGGGGAACGCTCCGAACTGGCCGAACTCGCGAGTGATCTTCTGTAGGTCCATGATATGCGAAGCGTAACGAAGCTGCTGGTTGTCGGTGACCGTGTTCTGGTCACACCTGAGGACCCTGAATCCATGACGAAATCCGGCCTGTACCTTCCACCCAGCGTGCAGGAAAAGGAGAAAATCCAGAGCGGTTTCGTTGTGAAAACCGGTCCGGGGTATGCCGTACCGAATCCGGGCTATGACGACGAACCCTGGTCGCAGAAGAAGGAAGCAATCAAGTACATTCCGCTGCAGGTGGAAGAAGGTGACTTCGTGATATTCATGAAGTCGCAAGGGATCGAAGTGGAATTCGAAGAAAGGAAATACATCATTGTCCCTCATGCGGCGATACTACTGATCGTCCGCAATGAAGTGCTTCCCGACTGACTCGTCCCTTCGCTAACTGACTCCGATGATACGATGCGCGCACTCGCTCTGCAGTACCGGAACGCTTTCATATCTGGCAACAATAGTGTAATTTTCGCTACGCGAATCACTTGAAACTACTTTTATAGAGGAGGTTGTATGCGAAAGACAGCCATTCCATTGCTGTTATTGCTATGCGTTTGGACCATTTCTCTGCAGGCCCAGCAGACTACCGTCGTGGTGGAAAATGCGGGAGATGAAGACGACCTGCACCTGAAGATAGGGGCTCTCGCGGGATTGACCCTTGCGATGAACACTGCCGACTATCAGGTCAGCCGCGTTTCGCGCTTTCTTGGTCTCGGTTCTCATTTCGGAGTACGCGCCAGCATTCCGCTGGGAAGGAAAACGCGAATCGTCGGTGGGCTCGGGTATCACACTCTTTCCTTCAGAGATGAAAACAAGCGCGTTTCGTTCAACGACAACATCGAGAATCACAGCACCGATGTTGTGAACAACGGGACACTGACCACTACTGGCACGTTCCAGTATACCGTCGTCACCGCGATGCTGCAGTTCAGCCAGTTTTTCATCGGCGTCAATGTCGGCTTGCCTGCTGCAAGCGAAATGAAGAATGAAGGTGACAATTTCACGATCCCTGAAGGTGGCATCGATCCCGCTTCGGATTGGGCAGAAACACCAAACCTCAGTGTCGGCCGCCGCATTCGTCCCGATATCACGCCGGAAAAAGATGATATCAGCACGCTGATAGAATTGCGCGCGGGCGGCGAATTTCCGATTGTCAAATCCGCCATGGGCGATCTCAATTTCGGCATCAGCCTTGGATGGACCTTCAATCAGATTTTGAAGGATTCCCGGGCAAATCTCCCGAATTACGCAGACCAGTTCTATCTACCGAATGTCCTGTTTCATGTGTCCTACATGTTCAACATATGACACCGCGTTGTACAGTTATGAGGGTCCTGCGGGACCCTCTTTTTTTTCAATTTGGTCAATGAGCTCTCCCTTTCCCGCTCTGCGTGTATTTTGTAACTTGATTGTTCAGCAACTTTCATCAGCGATAAAGTCATGATGCGCTCGACTGCCTCCATCGAAGACATTTACAAGATCATTTACACGGAACATTTTGATCCCTACACCGTGCTCGGCATCCATAAGGTTCGCTACAAGGACAAGAATTGCGTCGCAGTGCGTGCGTTCATGCCGCTCGCGACGCACGCGTATGTCGTACGCGAATTTGCCGACGGACACGTGGAGGATTTCCCCATGCTGCGCGTGCATGGAGAAGGATTTTTCGAGTATGTCTTCGATCAGGAAACAGAGCCTTTCCCGTACAAACTCCGTCGCGAAACCCCTGATGGAGAAGTGTATACATTCTACGACTCCTATTCATTTCTCCCACAGCTCACTGAGTTTGACCTGTATCTCTTCGGTGAGGGGAATCACTATCGTGTGTATGAAAAACTGGGGGCGCACTACCGCGACGTGGGTGACATCGGCGGGGTAGAATTTGCCGTATGGGCGCCGAACGCGCGAAGCGTCAGCGTCATTGGATCCTTCAACGACTGGGATCGGCGCCGTCATGCGATGCGCGTTCTCGGGTCCTCTGGAGTATGGGAAATCTTCATCCCCGGGATCAAGGAAGGCGAACTGTACAAGTATGAGATAAAGACGAAGGACGGCCATGTGCTTGCGAAGGCCGATCCATTCGGCACGTCGATGGAATTGCGGCCGCGCACGGCGTCGGTGGTGCATGTTCCCCGAGCGTATGCATGGAACGACATTACCTGGATGACAAAGCGCCGGGACCATGACACCCTTCATTCTCCTGTCTCCATCTATGAAGTGCACGCCGGTTCATGGCGCAAGAGAGAGGTGGAAGATGGTCCGGACCGCGCTCTCACCTATCGAGAGCTTGCAGACGAACTGGTCCCCTATGTCAAGGAGAACGGATACACACACGTTGAATTTCTTCCGATAACCGAACATCCCTTTGACGGCTCCTGGGGTTATCAGGTATCCGGATATTACGCTCCGACGAGTCGATACGGGAGTCCGGAGGACTTCATGTTTCTCGTGGACAGCTTCCACGCGGCAGGCATCGGCGTGATTCTTGATTGGGTACCTGCGCATTTCCCGAAGGATTCGCATGCACTGGGTTGGTTCGATGGAACGCATCTTTTCGAGCATGATGATCCGCGGAAAGGCGAACACATGGACTGGGGGACACTCATCTTCAACTTCGGCCGGAAGGAAGTCCGCAATTTTCTCATTGCCAACGCACTTTTCTGGCTGGACCGCTTCCATATTGACGGACTGCGCATCGACGCGGTCGCCTCGATGCTCTACCTCGATTATTCTCGCAAGGAGGGCGAATGGCTTCCGAACGAATTCGGCGGCAGGGAGAATCTCGAAGCGATCGATTTCCTGCGCCAGCTCAACTGGGTCATCCATTCGTATTACCCTGGCGTCATCGTCATGGCAGAAGAATCAACCGCCTTTTCCGGTGTGACGCACGAGGTCGACAACGACGGGCTCGGGTTTGATCTGAAGTGGAACATGGGATGGATGAACGACACGCTCGAGTACTTCGAGAAGGACCCCATCTTCCGGAAGTACCATCACAACAACCTGACGTTCAGCCTTCTCTACGCGTTCAGCGAACGCTTCATGCTTCCGATCTCCCATGACGAGGTCGTGCATGGGAAGAAGGCCCTGATCAGTAAAATGCCCGGGGACTACTGGCAGAAATTCGCGAACATGCGTTTGTTTTTCGGATATCAGTTCGGCCATCCGGGTAAGAAGCTGCTGTTCATGGGACAAGAGTTCGGACAGTGGGACGAATGGAACCACGACACACAGCTCGATTGGAAGCTGCTCGAATTCGATGCGCACCGCCAGCTGCTCTCGTGGGTGCGCGACCTTAACTATCTCTATCGGAGGGAATCGCCGTTGTTCGAGGATGATCTGTCGTGGGAAGGATTCCAGTGGATCGATCTCGATGATGCAAACCGGAGCATTCTCTCCTTTGAGCGCATTGCGAAAGATAAAGAAGACCGCCTCGTCTTCCTCTGCAACTTCACGCCCTCGGTGCATCACGGGTATCGACTAGGCGTCAGTCAGCCGGGCATCTATCAGGAATTGCTGAACAGCGACGCCGAGTGTTACGGCGGCAGCGGGGTCGGCAATTTCGGACGGGTCGAAAGCGAACCTGTCCCGATGCATACTCGACCGGATTCACTCCTGCTCTCCGTACCGCCGCTTGCGGTACTTGTACTCAAGCTAGTACGGAAATAGACCGCTCGCAGCCTGTTACTGCCGTTCCCTTGCCAGGATGAGACAGCAGCCGGGTTCGACGTTTATCGTGTCCGTTCGTTGACGTCGCATGGGTTCGATACCCGCGGCATGTTCGTTGACAAGAACAGCCCAGGCTTCTCCTGGTGGCAAGTTGAATCGCGCCGGATGCTCGAGGTTCCCATTTACAAGGACAACGAGATCCGTCTCTCCTTCAACCCCCTTCACCACAAAACCACCTGCGATCGCCACATCCGCCGCCAGAAAACGATAATTTTCCGCGGGCGCGTGGCGCAGAGTACGATATTTCTTTCGTAAAGCGACGAGTCCCCGGTAATATGCCACAAGTTCCCGGTTCCATTCCGCGTGTTCAAAGTTCAGCCAGTTTGTTTCGTCGTCCTTTTCGTAGCTGTTGTGATCAAGCACTCCGGGACGCGCATCTGGCACCCCATGATCAGCGATAACCTTGCTGCGAGCGAATTCCTGCCCTGCATGCAGCATTATCGGCCCACGCGCCGTGAGCAGCATCACGGCCGCCATGCACGCTATCCGAAACTGATCAGGACGCAGTCGCACGTTCTGATCCACATCGCCGATGACCTGTCCGGGCCGTGCAGAGCCAGTGGCAATTCGAATGAAATCACCCAGTGTATAATCATCATGCGATTCGAGATAGTTGACGGCATGTGCGTAATCCTTGAAGGGGCCGTTTTTTTCTTCCGTGGATCCGAGCATCCATTTCCCGAAATCCTCGGGCAAACTTTCTCCCCAACTCCCGAAAATATAGCCCTTTGAATGCATCGGATCGCGCCCCTTGACGCCGTTCCGGAAGATGTCGTTCCATGCAGCATACCACAAAGCCGAGAATTTCCCGAGATCGTACTTCCCTCCGCCCCATGGTTCCGCAATCAGGATGACGCCGGGATGAATCGCCTCGGCTGCTTCTTTGACCGCCATGAGAGTTTGCCTGTCGATCATCGCCGCCAGATCGAAGCGGAAGCCATCGATGTGGTATTCGGTTATCCAATGCACGATACTGTCGACAATGAGCTGGCGGGCCATCGGCATTTCCGTGGCGAAGTCATTCCCGCAGCCACTCTCTTCGGTAAATTCCCCGTCGGGCCTTCTCCGGTAGTAGTACTTTCGGTCGATGTATTTCAGGGGTTGATAATCGTACTGCGAAGTGTGGTTGAACACCACATCCATGATCACGGCGATACCTGCTCGGTGGAACGCCTTCACCATGTCGCGAAATTCATTGATGTGTGCCGGCGCCGCCGTGTTCCACTCTCCGGGAGTATTGTTGGCATACTCGGAGAATCGGGGTTCGGGAGCCAGAAAATACGAGGTCATATACCCCCAGTGATTCCGTTCGTACGGATTCCAGTAATTGTACAGGCCATCGCTGACGTGACGCTGATACGGAAGTTCGATACTGGCGAATTGCTGGCAGGGCATTAATTCCACCGCATTGACACCGAGGTTGCGGATATAGTCTATGCCGCCGCGCATCCCTTGCTGAATAAGGCCGCGATACGTGCCGGCGCGCTCAGCAGGGACCCCACTTGACGGATGCGCGGTCATGTCTCGGACGTGCATTTCGTAGATCACGAGATCGGCAGGACTGATCGCGATCGGGGCATCCCCTTCCCAATCGTAGGAGGGGATGAGTCCCGGAAGCACGCAGCGTCCGGGATGCCGCCATATGTTTGCCGTCACCACCGCGTGCGCGTAAGGATCCCCCACCGTGATCTGGCTGTTGAACATCTCGGCGTGTCCGTGCGGACCTTCAATTCTGAACGCGTAATATTTCTCTGTCAGGGCGCTGCGAAGCGATATTTCCCAGACACCGTCCTTCGAAGGGGAAAGGAAGTACTCCGTTCCCATGCTTTGTTCGGGGCTGTTGTAAAGGTAAAGGCGAACCGATGTGGCTCGCGGGGCGAAGAGCCGGAATATGTAATCACCGTCCAGCAGCGTACAGCCCATGGGCACGTCAGGCCGCAGCGATTTGAGACATGGACCGCCGTCCACCGGCATCATCCCCATTCCGCGCACCAGAACGGTGTATTCCCGGCACAGACTGAATTCCGCGGTCTCGACGAAAAGAGCATTCCCCTCCACGTGCAGGGAGCGAACCTCCACCGCGGGAGTAACGATGATGTCGCTGGAAGTCAGTGCACCGGGTGAGACGGAAAAACTCAGCCGAAGCAGGGTCGGTTTATCGAGTTGTGCGTGAAGTAAGGTCATGTGATCGTATCGAGTCCTTCGCTGCTTTTTCTCAGTGTCTCCCCTGTGTGAGCCGTCAACCCGGGGGAAGAAGAAAAATAGGGTACGAAGCGCATTCGAACAATTTGTATGTTCTGTAAAAACGGCTTTACATTGATGGGAATGAAACTCTCTGATCATACCGCCCATTATAAACAGGATGCCGAGCAGTTCGACTATTTTGCCGAGCGCAGCGGTGCGGACCTCGATGCGTCAACCCGGCTGCAGCAAACTGTGATGCACTTTGTTTCAGGGGACTCTCCCCAGCGCGTCCTTGACCTGGGAAGCGGTGGCGGTTGGCTGCTCGAGATGCTCGCATCTTCTCCTGCTCATAGCAAACGGGTGGTGTGTGCGGACCTTGGCATTGCGAGCCTGCGCACGCTGCGCAAACGTAATCCGGACGCGTTGCTCGTTGCAGCGGATGCGGAACGGCTCCCCTTCCGCAGCGGCAGTTTCGACGTCGTTGTCGCTTCAGAAGTGCTGGAACATCTCAACCGGCCGGACTATGTCGTGCGTCAGGCCGCAGCCATTCTTGCCCCCGCGGGACGATTGATCACGAGCACGCCCTACAGGGAACGGCTCCGCTATTACCTCTGCATTCACTGTAATCAACCGACACCGGTGAACGCGCATCTCCATTCCTTTGATGAACATGCACTGATGTCTATGTTCGGGGAAGCGGGACTCCGGCATATCCGTCATGCTACTTTCCAGAACAAGGCCATGGTGTTTCTCCGCATCTCCTGGGCACTTCGATTCCTGCCTTGGTCGATTTGGCGTCTGATCGATCGATTGTTTAATTTTGTGATACGTAAGCCCCATTCCATCGTGATAACAGGCGAGAAAACCGAGACACATGATCATTGATAGCTTCCGGCACGCCCTCTTCTTTCCCCGATCAAATCATCGCACCGTACATAGTTCGCTGATTGTCGTGTTGTTCCTTATTGTAAGATTCTGCGGCGCGGCGCAAGTGCAGCCGCCATCCGAGGAATTGCGATGCGGCATGCGGTCGTCCACCGAGGCCTCCTTTCTCAAGGGGATAGAAATCCACGGGGGCGCGTATCTGCCAACCCAAGGCGCGATCCGAGGCCTGGTAGTGTTCGTCCAGACACTCAATGATTCGGCACCTGATGACGGATGGCCACTTGGATCCCTCCCGTCATGGAGATCGGACTACGTCGATCGTGTGCAGCGGTATTTCAGTGACATGTCTGGCAGCACGATGCAGTTGCAGCTCGATATCTATCCCGATCTGATGATCACCCGGGGTACCGAGGACGGATATGTCTACTGGGAGCAGAATTTCGGCAGCTCGATCAGGGAAATTCTCGATTCACTCGACACCCAGCTCGATTTCGCTGACTATGACCGCTGGGATGCAGATGGGAAATCGTACCGGCTTCAACAAGGTCCCGACGGGAAAGTCGACCTGTTGATCTTCATCTTTCGCAGCATTGCCAACAGCACGTTCCTGCCCTTCTCGGGAGTATCGGATCTCGGTTTCGCCGGATACCATTTTCTCGATGGATCGCTCGCCCGATGGGTGTATGGAGGTTCGGGCCAGTACAACGACGCGAGTGCGTCCGGTCTGACGATCTGTCGCTCGCCGGGACACCGCATGGTCATCGAGCAGGAATTTGCATTTCAGGTAACCATACACGAATTCGGACACAAGCTGTTCGGTGAAGGACATCCGGCCGAATTATTCGGCAGCCTCGGCGTCATGGCGAATGCGGGAAATGGATATGCAATGAACAGTTTCGAGCGGCAACTCGCCGGGTATATCGATTTCCAGGTAACTGAGCCCGGTGTGGACACCGTCGTGATGCTTCGCGACTATGTGACGACGGGAGATGCGGTATTGATTCCGCTCCCGGCGCTCGATCGCTCCTATTACAGCCTCGAATATCGAGCAAAGCTTTCAGAATGGGATACCGCTCCACTCCAGGGGCTCTATGCCTTCCGAATTTATGACAGCTGGAGTAAGAGCCAGAAGGAAGTGCATGTCGTCAGTTCCGAGGGCAAATTCGATTGGGCTCTCGACAGCACGAATTCGGTGTATCCCGTTCGGCCCGCCCCGCTCTCGGGTTACAATCGATATCAGCGTATTCCCATCAATGGGAAGAATTACTGGGCCGAAGGCTGGTGGGGGGATCCCCGAAGCGCGTTCACGATGGAGCGGCCGGAGTTCGCGGTTCTGAAGAATCCGACCCCGGATTTTCTCTTCGGATTGGATACCATACGCACGAATCTCCACATTACCCTCCTCTCGGCCGGCGACAGCAGTGCTGTCGTACGGATTTCGTACACGGCACCCTCCATCCTTTCCGCAGAGGCGGTGTTACAGCCGCAGCTCACACTTTCGCCTCCCTATCCGCACCCGCTGCGCGAGCGAGGAAACGGCATCGTCCCTTTCTCCGTTGGTCGCGAGGGCCATGTCCGCATCAGCCTGCACGACGCGCTCGGACGCCGTGTGCGAACGGTATTCGATGACCAAGTCGCTGCGGGAGCCCAACAATTCATGCTCACGACGGAGGGGTTGTCCGCGGGGATCTATCAGCTCGTCCTCGAATCTGCTGAAGGCCGCAGCATGCAATCCATTGTCATCACTCGCTAAACTGGCTATCATATGAACACGCTTGGAATAGAACAGAATTTTCTCGGAATCGAGGATCAACATTCTTCTCTGGAAACAGCACAGATCGCAATCGTATCGGCCCCCTACGAGCACACGGTATCGTATGGCGGCGGCACGAGCAGCGGACCGGGCGCGATCCTCTCCGCTTCGCATTATGTCGAATTCTGGGATGAGGAATTTCAGCGTGAATTATGCTTCGAGAAGGGAATCGCCACTCTTGAGCCCATTGATTTTGGGGGAACAGTCGACGGTGATGCGCTGGTCATCATTGAAGAACAGGTACGCGCACTGCTCGCGAGGGACAAGTTCGTCGTCACACTCGGAGGTGAACATACCATCGCGGCGGCTCCCATCAAGGCACATTTGGAGAAGTATTCGGGAATGTCAGTACTGCAGATCGATGCGCATTCCGATCTCCGCGAGGAATACGAGAATTCCCGTTTCAGTCATGCCTCTGTCATGGCGCGGGTGCTTGAATTTCTTCCCGCTGATCGACTCATACAGGTGGGCATCCGAGCTCAGTGCCGGGAGGAATACGACCGCATAGAACGCGACGGGATCAATACGTTTTTCGGATGGGAAATACGGCAGGGCGTGTATGGCCAGTCGTGGAAGGAACGCGTGCTGGACGCGCTCGGACAGGATGTGTATATCACGTTCGATATCGACGGTCTCGATCCATCGATCATGCCTTCAACCGGGACACCGGAACCGGGCGGTCTGCTGTGGGATGAGACCATTCAGCTGATGAAGATGATCGGAAAGCATCGTCGCATTGTGGGATTCGACCTTGTTGAGCTCGCTCCGGTCGCCGGCGTCACCTGGCCCGACTTTCTTGCGGCCAAGCTCGTGAGCAAAATGCTCAACGCCGCATTCCTCGGTAGGTAAAAATCTCTCGGTTTTGTCCGGACGAGAAAGATCACTCTGCAGCGGCGTAAGCGCGTATGCGGTCCAACGCTTCCCGCATGTCCGCAGGCAAGGGACTTTCAAATGCCGCACGTTCCTCGGTCACAGGGTGAACAAAGCCGAGGGTTCGCGCATGGAGCGCCTGCCGCGGTAGCAGAATAAGCAATTCATGTATGAAGCTTTTGAAGCGGCCTGTCACCGAACCATAATGGATTCTCCTTCCGCCATAGGTCGGATCTCCGAACACCGGATGGTGCACATGCGCCATGTGCACTCGAATCTGATGTGTGCGTCCGGTGCGGAGTTTCAAACGGACAAGGGAAATAAATCCGTAATCCTCGAGCACCGTGTACTCGGTCGCGGCATACTTCCCTCCTTCCACCACTGCGACCTTTTTTCTATCGCTCGGGTGCCGTGCAAGGGGCGCCTCGATCAGACCGGTTGAATTCTTGAAACTTCCCCAAACGATGGCCTGATACTCACGATCAATACTGTGGTCGGCAAACTGCTTTGCGATAACCTGATGCGCCCGTGCGGTCTTTGCTATCGCCAACAGTCCCGAAGTATCTTTGTCGAGTCGATGCAGAATGCCGGGACGATCGTCTCCCCGTTCGTGCGAAAGCGAATCGGTGTAGAAGAGCAGGGCATTGACCAGAGTGCCGCTATAGTTGCCGAAGGCGGGGTGAGTCACCATCCCCGCTGGCTTATTGACGATGATGACCTCATCGTCTTCAAACACGATTTCCAGGGGGATATTCTCCGGCAGCACATCCGGCGGCGGTGGTTTGGGCACCGTGCAGACGACCATGTCGCCTGGACAGACCAGGCGTCCTGCTTTTGTGATAACCGCTCCATTGACAACGACCCCACCCGCCTCGATCAGAAGCTTCACCTTGGATCGCGATGCATTCTCCACACTGCGGGTTATGAATTGGTCGAGCCGCACCCTGCGCGCATTCGGCGCCGAGCGCAGTTCGTATATGGTAACCTCAGGACTGTCATCGCCCTGCAGTTCGTCTGCATTTTCCGGAGCATCGGTGTTGATGCTATCAGGCATGCCTTTCGCCGGGAGTATTGCGCGCCTGCTCATCGGATGATGGCGTGTCAGGCGAATTGGCTGTGGACTTTTCTTCATGCGGCAACCCGGTGATCAATAGCATCACGACACCCACCGACACCGCCGCGTCCGCAATGTTGAAAATCGGCCAGAATTTGAAGGCGCTGCCCCCCAGCTGAATCGTAAAGAGGTCAAGATCGAGGAAATCCACGACATTCCCGTAGAACAACGGGGCCGTGTCGGAGATGAGGCCGTAGAAGGTCCTGTCGATCAAATTCCCGAGCGCTCCGGCGAGAATCATGGCGAGCGAAAGCCGGAGCAGAAACTTGCCGTTGCGATGCCGGTAGAGATAGTACACGATCCCAATGGAAGCGACAAGGGAGAAAAGAACAAGGAAGAGTTTCCCACCGACATTCAGTCCGAACGCCATGTTCGGATTTTCTATGTAGGTGATCTTCAGCCAATCGCCAATCACAGGAATGGATTCCCCGTATCGCATGCCTTCAATGGCGATTCCGAGTGCCGGTATCGTGATCCCCTTGACGATCAATTTTGTCAATTGATCGGCGAACAGGATTCCTAAGGATAGAAAAAGTATACGCATGGCAAGTGGCCGGCTGACGGAGTACCTCAGCGGGCCTTCGTCTCCTGTTTACAGTTGACGCACATACGCGCATGCGGCACGGCCTCGAGCCGTCCTTTTTCAATCAGGTTACTGCATACTATGCAAATACCGTAATTCCCGCTTTTGATTCGCTGAAGCGCATCGGTCAAATGCGAGATAAACTTGCGTTCGCGGGCGGCAAAGAGGTAGGCCTTTTCCCGCTCCATCGCATCTGTCCCCTGATCCGCCATATGCAGCGAATAGGTGGAATCCTCGCTGAATTCACCGGAGGAAGAATCATTGAGACGCTCCTCGATGCTCATCAGTTCGTCGTTTGCATCGTTGATCTTCTGAAGGATGATCACGCGGAAATAATCGAGATCTTTACCCGAATATGTTTTTTGGGTTCGCGGCTTGACGGGTGCGGCGCTGTCGCCTTTCTTCTTGACAAGAAGGCCCTGCTTCCCCTGGTATTTGGGGACCGCGACAGGTACCTTTTTCGAACGACGCGTGTACTTGCGTTTCGTACGCGTCTCATCCGCCATCGCTTCCTGATCCACAACATCCTTCCCTGCGGGCACCGCTTTCTTCCTGCTTGCCTTGCCGGATCGCGGAGTCTTCGCCTCGGCGCTTTTCTCCACCGCTTTCCTCACGGGCGCTTTGGTTTTAACAGGGGCCTTCACTTCCGCGTTTTTTACTGTCTTCGACTCTGTGGCTGCCTTTTTCGAAGTGGATTTCACTGCCGGCGTCGCCTTCTTTCCCGCCGCCGCTTTGGGCTTTGCAGAAGCTTTCGGTTTTGCAGAAGCTTTGGGCTTTGAAGATGTTTCCGACTTTGCAGCAGCTTTGGGTTTCGAAGAAGCTTTCGGCTTCGGCGCCGACTTCGGCTTCGCCACAGCTTTTGTTTTATCAGCGGTCGGCTTTGCCTTGGCTCCAGCAGATTTTGCTGCAGGTTTTTCGGCCGCTGCGCCTTTCCCGAGAGCTGGGGCGGCGGATTTTGAAGCAGCACGTTTCGGAGCTGCCTTTTTGGGAGTATCGCTATTCTTTCTCACAGAAGCCGCTTTCGTTTTCTTATTTGCAGCGGGATCATCGGCCTTGCCGGCGGATGACACCATATTGGTTGTTGTCTTCTTTTTCGCTGCCATCACAGTATCTCCTAATC
>JACZJN010000161.1 GCA_014860565.1 Bacteroidota bacterium | reverse complement strand
TGTTGATAAGGGCCGTGGCGTGAACAGTGAATCGTTCAGACAATGGTAGCACAACCTTCTTCATTGAGGTCTCCATAGTGAAACATCTGCGATCCACAAGGGCTAAGTATAGCCATTGAATCACAAACTCTCAATCCCCATCCGTCTCATGGAAGGATTTTTACCCTGCCTGCCGCGCCGAAGTCCGCCAAGGGCGGACGAAGGCGGGCCCATTGCTCCCGCGCCGAAGTCCGCCAAGGGCGGACGCCAACGAACGCACACAAAAAAACGTCCCGTCGCAATGACGGGACGCCAAAATGTGATGCCGATATGTACGTCAGCCGAGGTAGCTGCGCAGCTGCTTGCTGCGCGATGCGTGGCGGAGGCGGCGGATGGCCTTTTCCTTGATCTGGCGCACGCGTTCGCGGGTCAGATTGAATTTCTCGCCGATCTCCTCCAGCGTCAGGGAATGCTCGCGATCAAGCCCGAAATACAGGCGAATGACCTCCGCTTCGCGTTCGCTGAGCGTGGCCAGTGCGCGGCGCACTTCCACCTTCAGCGATTCGGTCATCAGCGTGTTGTCGGGATTGGGCTGGCGATCGTCCTGAATGACATCGAGCAAACGGTTGTCTTCACCCTGCGCGAATGGCGCGTCCACCGAAATGTGACGGCCGGAGATTTTCAGGGTGTCGGCAACTTCGAACAATGTCATGTCCAGTTCCTCGGCCAGTTCGCTCGCGCTCGGCTCGCGCTCGTAGCTCTGTTCGAGCTCGCTGAATTTCTTGCCGATCTTGTTGAGCGCGCCGACGCGGTTGAGCGGGAGGCGCACGATGCGCGACTGCTCGGCGAGGGCCTGGAGAATGGACTGGCGGATCCACCACACGGCGTACGAAATGAACTTGAAGCCGCGGGTTTCGTCAAACCGCTTCGCTGCCTTGATCAAACCGAGATTCCCTTCGTTGATCAGATCGCCGAGCGACAGGCCCTGGTTCTGATACTGCTTCGCCACCGACACCACGAAACGAAGATTGGCCTTGGTCAGCTTCTCGAGCGCGATCTGCGCTCCGCCGCCGCCGCCTTTGATCTTCTTCGCGAGTTCGATCTCTTCGTCCGGCGTGAGCAGATCGACCTTGCCGATCTCCTGCAGGTACTTGTCGAGCGACTGGCTTTCCCGGTTGGTATACTGTTTCGATATTCTCACTCAATCACCTGATTGTGATATGATTGCGGTGTGCTCTGCGGCGCGCGCCGCATGCTGCTGCCGTTTCTTCCTCTTCGCCGCCGATTATCAACGGCGAACTGTCGCGTCCGTTATCCGCGCCTGGCGCGGTCCTTTTGCTCTAACACAGATAATGCCCCTGTCATTCCTTGCGCCCCACGTTAGATGCACGGACGGTCGGAATGGTGACAACAGGTTTTCCCCTTTCTTCTTGCGCGGAAAGGGCAAACTTAAATATGCAACAATAAGAAAAAACTTTCAACCCGTTTCGCGATGACCAGACAGCGCCGCTGTGTTCACATAAACCGGTGGCGGACGGGAATAATTCCAGGTTTCGGCGGGGCTACACGACCTTGACGCAGTTGCCGCCGTCGGCCACCGCTCGCTCGAGCGCCTGCTGCGCGAGCTTGAGAATATGATCCACATCGGAATTCTGGCTGACCGTGCAGCCGGCGATGCTCACGGAGATGGAATAACTGCTTCCGCCGTGCGTGATGACGTTGCCGGCCACGGCCTTGCGCACTTTCTCTCCGCGTAGATAGGCGTCTTCGGGAGAGGAATGCATCAGCAACAGTCCGAAGCCGTAGCGTTCGAAACGGCCGACGACGTCATACGGTTTGATGTGCTCCTGCAGCGTGCCTCCGATGCGGGCAAGCACCTGCTCGACTTCCTGCTCGCCGTGCTTCTGCACGAGTTCGTCGGGATTGTCGATGGCGGCAAGGAAAAACACGGCGTTGCCGCCCATGGCGGCCAGTCGCGACTGTTCCTCGCGCAGACGGCGCAGCAGCAGAGTCCGGCTGGCGGTTTGCGTGGCCTCGTCCACGATGAGATGCTTGCGCGTGTGATCATACAGTCGGGTCACTTCCAGCGCCTGCGCGGCACGCGTGGCGATGCGCCGCAGCACGGCCAGATCCTGTTTCGCGTATTGATGCGTCTCGCGGTATTCCACCACGATCAGGCCGTAATAGGCCTGCGGGGTGACCAGGGGCATGGCGCAAAGCTGACCGAAGGAGTTGATGGCTTCCTTTTCATGGAAACGCCAGGCCGGTGTCACGGGGGCGTCGACGATCACACCGCCGTCGCCGTCGAGCGCGGCGCGCAGCACTGATCCGTCCATGTCCACCGTCACTCCTTCGGAGATGTAGGGGAGATTGGCGGCCTTGGCGAGACTTTTCACGACGATCCAGGATTTGCGCTCGGGACTGTGCAGCACCACGGCGGCATAGTCCCAGTCCATGATTTCCGTCACGGCTCTCGCCGCGACGCTGGCGATGCCGTAGGCGTCGAGATTTTCCTCGATGCGATGCTGCATGGAATCGAGCACGGCGAGCATGCGCGCATCGGCCGCGAGATCGAATTTCTGATTGTAACTGCCCAGCAGCAGCGCGAGCAGCGAGGTGAAGCGCCCGAGCGCCGCCACGGTCTCGAGTCCGAACGCGTCACGCGCCTTGCTGTCGGCAGCCAGCACCGCGATGGCCTCGCTGCCGAAATACAACGGTACTCCCACGAAGGAATGGATACCTTCCGCGGCGTCATAGTATATCACCAGATCCGATTCGCTCGCCGTGGAGACATCGGACATGATGACGGGTTTGCCGTCGAGTCCGACGCGGCTGATCAGGTCGTTGCCAAGATTGAGCCTGCGCGCGGTCGTGAAGTTGCCGCTGTCGGTGACAAACTCCCCGATGATGATCTGTTCGCGGTCCAGGTTGATCCAGTACAGTCCGACGGTATGCGCGAGCACATGATCCTTCACGGCCTGCAGCAGCTTGTTGGTCAGGAAATCGAACTCGGCGCGCGGATCGTCCTGCGGCAGCGTTTCCGTATCGAAACGGTAGAGCTCGGAGGGAATTTCCTCCGGCGCGGCGTGGACGGGGGCCTGCGGGATGCTGCGCGCCGCGGACGATGCCGCACTGGCATCGGCTGAGGATGGAACCCGGGGAGACGGCGCAGCGGATTCGCTGCCGGCTTCCTCTCCCTGCGCTTCCATGCCCTCGCTCTCGGCGTCCGCCACGAGGGTGCGCGAAAGAAGCTGGTAGAGAAGAACCGCGCCCGCTACGAAAATGATCGCAGCGATGATGCGGACGTACAACGGGTCATCGAAATAGATGAACACGGCCGCCGCGGCAAGCATGACGGCTCCGATACCGAAACTGGATTTATTCACCGCGAGATGTCGAGGTTGTGAAAGTGGATAGTGACGGGATTCGCGTAATCGGCAAGGTACATCGCCCCGCAGAGAAAGGCAAGAAATGGGAGCCTGTCATCCCCTGTTGCCGTTGTCGTCGCGCATGTAGTTGATGCCCATGACCGTATCGCTTTCGGTGATTTCTTCCATGCCGAGCGTGCGGCGCAGCAAGCGGATCTGGGGACGCAATGCGTCCATCCTCGCGGTGAGCCGGGCACGTTCCTCCGCCCCCGCAGCCGGTTCGGCCGCGAATCGACGTTCAGCGAGGGAATACATTTCATTTTCCAGCTGTACCAGTAATTCCATCTCGCCCGCCGAGGCTTGTGGCTGCACCGAGGCATCGTCTCCGTCCTCGCCGGTTTCCTCGCCTGGAGCCGCATTCTCCGCGGAAGCCCTCAACTGGACCTGGGCAATAATTTCTTCGCGCACTTTTTTCATCGCATTGATTTTCTCTTCGATGACCGGCGCCTGTTCGAAGCCATACAGGATTGCGAGGCGCAATGCATCTTCCGCCTCCTCGAGACGTCCGAACACCGCGTAGGTCAGCGCCAGATTCGCATGTACGGCGGGATGTCCGGGCAGCAGCTCCACTGCCAGCTGAAGATACTGCAGGGCATTTCCGGGATCGCTCTGACGCAGACACACGCTGCCGAGATTGATCAGCGGATCGGCCTGCTCGGGATTGAGTCTGTAGGCTCGCTCAAAGGCAGCGCGGGCTTCATCAAGTTTTCCGATGTGCTGACAGACGATGCCGAGATTGTTCCACGCGGCCGCGGAATCACCGTTGATCTCCAGTACTTCCTTGAGCGTCTCCAGCGCTTCTGCGTGCCGGCCAAGATCGTCGAGCGCCACCCCGCATTTAATCAGCAGACGTTCACGCAGCGCCGGATCGGCGGTTTCTTCCGCGGCGTCGCGCAGCAGGGGAATCGCCTGTTCAAAGTTCTTGTTTTCATAGGCCTCGAGGGCCTTCGCATGTGTTGCGTTCATGTCCTGTCTTCGGCTGAATTGGCACCGGACGTGAAAGATACGAAAATCCATCCCGCCGCTTCCAGAAAAATCGACGGCGGCCCTCCGCTCGCAAACGAAAGCAGGACAAGGCGAAACAGCGTCCGTCCACGATCGCCCCCTCCCTGCGGATTGCCTTTCCATGAAATGCTTTTCTATTTTAGATTCATCGTTCCCTGAATGCTGGACCATGGCCGATTTCATACATCTCCACAATCATTCGCACTACTCGCTGCTCGACGCCGCATGCACGGTCGATGATCTGATCGCCGCATCGGTGGAGAACAACATGCCGGCCTTCGCGCTCACCGACCACGGTGTGATGTACGGTGCGGTGGAGTTTTATAAGAAGGCAAGAAAAGCGGGGATCAAGCCGATTATCGGCAACGAGATGTATATGGTGACGCGCGGGTCACGCTTCGACCGCAATGCCGCCGAAACGCATCCCGAAGGCAAACGCCACGGCTACAACCATCTCGTCCTTCTTGCAAAAAACGAAATCGGCTACCGCAACCTGCTGAAGCTGACCACATTCGGCCATACCGAAGGCTTCTATTACAAGCCGCGCATTGATTGGGAACTGCTGCGCCGTTACTCGGAAGGACTCATCGCCCTGACCGCCTGCGCGGGCGGCGTGGTCTCGACCTACCTCGCCGTGGGCGACTACGAGGCGGCGAAGGACGTGGCCAGGCAGCTCAAGGACATTTTCGGCGACGATGTCTACCTCGAGATCCAGAATCACGGCCTCGAGCGTGAGTCCATCATTCGTGAGGGCATGCCGCGGCTGGCAACGGATCTCGGCATGAAGCTCATCGCCACCAACGATATTCATTACGTCGACCGCAACCACTCCGTCGCCCACAATGTGTACCTGCACATCGCCGATGTGCGCGAGGCGGAAGACATCCAGCGCCTGCGTTATGAGACGCGCGAGTATTACTACAAGTCCGAGAAGGAAATGCTTGCGTTGTTCAAGGACTATCCCCAGGCGATCGAGTCGACGGTCGAGGTGATGGAGAAAATAGACTTCGCGCTGGAACTCGGTGTCAACCACATGCCCGATTTCCCCATTCCGGCCGATGCAGGTGTGGCGACGCTCGACGAGTACATGCAGCGACTGGCGTTCGAAGGCGCGGAACGCCGGTATAAAACGCTGACGACGGAGATCCGTGACCGCCTCGATTTTGAAATCGGGGTGATCACGAAAATGGGCTATTCTGGCTACTTCCTTATCACGCAGGATTTCATCAACGCGGCGAAGGAAAGCGGCATCCGTGTCGGACCCGGCCGCGGATCCGCCGCGGGTTCCATCGTGGCATACTCGCTCGGCATTACCAACGTCGATCCCTTGCGCTACGACCTGCTGTTCGAGCGCTTCCTGAATCCCGACCGTATTTCCATGCCCGATATCGACGTGGATTTCCAGGACGACCGACGCGAGGAGGTCATCAATTACACCCGGGAGAAATACGGCAACGACTCCGTCGCACAGATCATCACCTTCGGCAAACTCAGTGCCCGCGCGGTGATCAAGGACGTGGGCCGCGTGCTCGGCATTCCACTCAACATCGTCGAGTCCATCACCAAGCAGATTCCGGTGAAAATGGGCAAGGTGCAGCCGCTGCGCTTCGCCTTCGGCCTCGAGAAAGACAGCACCGGGAAATGGTTTCCCATCAAGGAACTGGACTGGGTACGAAAAAGCGACGATCCGAAAATCCAGCAGCTGGTCGAGTATTCGGTCATCCTCGAGGGACTCAACCGCAATGTGGGCATGCATGCCGCGGGTGTGGTGATCGCGCCGAGCGATACCAGCGACTATGTGCCGCTGTACAAGTCGCCGAACACCGAGATCATGACCATGTACAACATGGGAGACCTCGAGGAAGCGGGACTGCTGAAAATGGACTTCCTCGGGCTGATTACGCTGAGCGTTATCGACCGGGCCCTGCGATTGGTCAAACAGACACGCGGCATTGACATCGACATCGATACCATTCCGCTCGACGACGAAAAGACCTTCGAGATGATCGGCGAAGGACATACCGTCGGTGTGTTCCAGTTCGAATCCTCCGGAATGCGCGAATGGCTCTCCAAGCTTAAACCCCGCTCCATTGACGATCTCGCCGCGATGAACGCGCTGTATCGTCCGGGTCCGATGGATTTTATCGAAGAATTCATCGACCGCAAGTTCGGCCGCAAGCCGATCGAATACCTGCACCCGAGCATGGAGGCGATACTCAAGCCGACCTACGGCATCATCGTATTCCAGGAGCAGGTCATGCAGCTGGCAAGCAGCATCGCCGGCTTCACCCTCGCACAATCCGATCTCATGCGCCGCGCGATGGGAAAGAAAAAGGCCGACGTCATGGCACAGCAGCGCACGGCCTTTGTGGATGGGGCCCAGGAACGCGGGATTTCGAAGAAGGTCGCGTCTGAAATCTTCGACATGATCGACAAGTTCGCCAACTACGGCTTCAACAAATCTCACTCGGTCGCCTATTCCATTCTCGCCTATCAGACCGCCTGGCTCAAGGCCAATTACACCCCCGAGTTCATGGCCGCACTGATGACCGCGGAAATGGCCAAGACCGAGAAAGTGGTGGGACTCATCGACGAATGCCGCAAGCTCGGCATCGAAGTGCTGCCGCCCGATGTCAATGAAAGCTACGTGGACTTCAGTGTCGCGGAAAACCGTATTCGCTTCGGTCTGGCGGCGATCAAGAACGTCGGTGTCGGTGCTGTGGAAAGCATCGTCGAGGCCCGGGAATCGGGCGAACACTTTAAAACGCTCTTCGATTTCACCGAGCGCGTCAACAATCGCGCGGTGAACAAGAAAACCATGGAAAGCCTGGTCCTTGCCGGAGCCACCGACAGCCTCGGGGGCAATCGCGCAGAGAGATTTTCCGCGATCGAGAGCGCCATCGCATATGGCGTACAGAAGCAGCAGGAAATTGAAAACGGACAATCGAGTCTTTTTGATGACGTGACGGATCCGCATCTCTCCTCGGCGACCCAGCCCGCACTTCCGCCTTTGCCCGACTGGTCGGACGCGGAAAAGCTGGCGAGAGAGAAAAGCGTGCTCGGATTCTATATATCAGGGCACCCGCTCGAACCGTGGCGGCTCGAGGTCGAGGCCATCAGCAAAGTGCGTTTCGGAGAATTCGACCCTGGTATCGACGGAACGCTCATTCGGGTCAGCGGCATCATTGCCGCAATGCGCACGAAAATCGACAAGCGCGGACGCACCATGGCCTTCCTCACAATCGAGGATTTCACCGGCAAGGCCGAATGCCTGGTGTTTGCTGACGCATATGAGCGGTCCGCCGTACATATAACCCCCGACCGGCCTATCGTCATGACCGGCAAGGCAGAGGTCAGCGGAGATTCCCTGCGCATCGTTGCAGAGGAGGTCACCGACATCAGCACGGCGCTGCCCATGCTTGCGCAGTCGCTGATCATTTCCATCTCCACGCTTTCGGCGACAAAAAAACAGATCCAGGACGGCATCGAAGCATTGGAGCGCCGACGGGGTTCGGGAAATTCATCCTGTTTTTTTTATGTTACAGATGGCAACGGAGAAGCATGGAATCTCATGTCCCGCGGACTGAGGGTTCTTGTCACGCGCGAATTGCTCCTTGAACTCCGCACGGTATTTGGTGCATCTAACGTCAGAATATCACTCGACAGCTAATCCTTACAGTCAACAAGAGGAATACCCATGAAACCAGTCGAAATCACCGACGCCAACTTCGCGCAGGAAGTCGAACAGAGCGATCTCCCTGTGCTGATTGACTTCTGGGCAGTGTGGTGCGGTCCTTGCCGCATCATTGCACCGGTGGTCGAAGAACTTGCCGGCGAATATGACGGCAAGCTGAAGGTCGGCAAGCTCGATGTCGACAACAATCCCAACACGGCGATGAAGTACGGCATCCGCAGTATCCCGACGCTGCTCGTCTTCAAGGGCGGCGAGGTGGTCGACCGAATCGTCGGTGCCGTTCCGAAAGCAGCCATCGAAGAGAAGGTCAAGCCCCTGCTCTGATACTCCGTCTGAACGAATCTATGTCTCGAACACCCTGCCGCCGGCGGGGTGTTCTGTTAGTGTCCGTATATCATACAGTTCGGCCGAAAAAATCTTTACTTTTCAGGGGGTTGCGAGCGTTTGTTTTTTCCAGTTGACCCTGATAAATTATGAAACGGAGGAGTGTGGATTCTCACTCCGGAGGTGACCCGAACGTCTGTATCCCTTCGTGTCACCGCTTCTCACCAGTTCAAGGATGCATCTGACCTTTTGAGCCGCTAGTATTTGATATCTGCCGCGTCGCCCGAGAGAATCTCAAAGATATCTCGCCGTGACAAGATATGTTTCAGGTTTCCTGAGCAGACGGGCAAGAGCATGCGAGCCGAAGGCAATGTCATCCGGATTCATGAACCTCATAAAGGAAGAATCTGTGACACTGACACCAGGACGCTTCCGTCTGTTCGCATTGCTTCCTCTGCTGCTTATATTACTGCAAGGCTGCGCTTCTCTCGAACCCCTGCCTCGCTTCCGCACCTCAAGCACTTCGTTTGCACCTGACCAATTACCTATCGCCGAACGCACTTCGAAGGATCTGATCGACCCTGCGACTGTTGCCTCCTATTCCAGCATCAAGGAAGAGGCTGAATCGGCGAGCAATGCATTCGCGTCGGAAGAGGATGTTCAGAAGATGATCGTCAACCAGTCGGCGGTCAGCATGACGATGCATGTTGACGAATTAGGACTGGATGTGGAGGAAATCGAGGACGAACTCGCGGAAGGCGATGATCTCGACGAAGAGGATATCTCCGTCAGCGCCGTGGCGCTGGAAAAAGTTATTCAGCAGACCGCCGTGGTCGACGCCGACAATTCCCCGGAAATCAATACGTCGGTCAACCGTCCCGAGCTCATGCGCGAGATCATCAATCTCCTCGGACTGCGCTACCGCTACGGCGGGACGGATGCGACCGCTGGGTTGGATTGCTCGGCGTTCACCGGCACGATCTACAGCCGCGCGCTTGGCGTGGGCCTGCCCCGGAGCTCCAACCAGCAGTTCCGCATCGGCGAATCGGTCAAACGCGACGACCTGCGCATCGGCGATCTGATCTTTTTCAAAACCCGCCGCCGCCGCACCCCCGTTTCCCATGTCGGCATTTATGTCGGCACGAACCTTTTCGCGCATGCGAGCACGAAATACGGCGTAGTGATTTCCAGCCTCGAGCATCCCTACTACAATCGCACGTACGTCGGCGCCCGCCGTGTCGTCAAGGAAGATATCCCTGACGCGCAGGCACTTCGCTGACCTTCAGATAATTCCCCGTTATAACGAAAAATCCCGCAGTCATCACCGCGGGATTTTTTTTCTTTCCCCTCTTCCTCCCCTCTCCTTCCAGAAGAGGGGTCGGGGGTGAGGTCATGTCGCGACCCGGTCCAGGAGAGCGGCTGGAGCCGAAGACCTACTGTGGCGAGTTGAGGTCAGCTCCCGAACCGTTACTGAGCGCGAAATTCCCTGTCGATGATGTCGATCGCACCCGGATACGTGATGTCGCCGAGAGAGGTGCGGATGCGCGGCGTCGCCCGAAGCGTGATGCGCGAGGGCGAACTGTTCGCACCGCCGAGCGCCAGCGCGAGGTTGACGACCGCATCATAGCCTTTCTCCTTGAAAAATTTCGCCAGATCCAGATTCATGACAAGAGGGATGATCGCCTTCTGCCCGGTTCCGGGGATGGTGATAGGATCGGCGATGTCGCCGTTTATCGTGAGCGTGTTGTCGAGAATCAGCGTCCAAGCGAAGCTCGTCAGTGTTGCACTGGCCTGCTGCGTCCCGCCCGTGCCGTCGTTGGGATTTATCGCCGCGACATTCAAGGTGAATGAAGCGGGAAATTCGTTACGAGCGAAAGAGGCCGCCAGCTTCGCTCCGTCGACGAGAGAAAAATCTGAAGCCGACTTTTTATCGGCGAGCCGGATT
This sequence comes from Bacteroidota bacterium, assembly GCA_014860565.1. GTDB lineage: Bacteria > Bacteroidota > Ignavibacteria > SZUA-365 > SZUA-365 > SZUA-365. The sequence continues at coordinate 37,111 of JACZJN010000161.1, read as the reverse complement.
CCCGAAAGCGCGAAATTGTTCACCGATTCGAGTTTGAACTTGCAGCGCGACAGATTCGTCATCGCCCTCTGCATATCCTTGAGAGCGGCGCAGGATGTGAATAGGAAAATCGTTGAGAGCAGCAGAATGGAAAGGCGGGAGAAGCGTATCATGATCGGATCCAAAATTGTTTGTGGAAAGACGAAATATATCGGGTGTACACCGGAGAGACAACCCCGTGTTCCTTCGCATTTTGAAATTACTCTCCTGAGGGACAGATTACAGCCACACTACGAGAAAGGCCTCTGATGCATCTCGCCCAACGATTGCACGAGCGAAACACAACGTTGACAACGGACACCGATCGATTGTTCGACGGGGTGTTCGAGGAATCGACGCGCGGATGAGCAGAAGCGAGACCTTCTCCTCCCGCTGGGGCATGATGCTTGCAATGCTGAGCCTTGCGGTCGGCACGGGCAATGTCTGGCGTTTTCCACGCATTGCGGCCACCAATGACGGCGGCACCTTTCTCATCCCTTGGCTGATCTTTCTGTTCGCATGGTCCATTCCCCTGCTTATGATAGAATTCACTATCGGCAAATCCATGCGGGCCGGACCCGTCGAGTCCTTCGGCAAGCTGATCGGCAGCCGCTTTCGCTGGATGGGACTATGGGTGGCCTTCACCGCGACCGCCATCATGTTCTACTATTCCGTCGTTACCGGTTGGTGTCTTCGGTTTTTCATCGCCGCGGTGACCGGTGAAATTCCCGACCAGGTGCCAGGATCCTTCTGGCATGGCTTTGAAGGCAGTTGGCAGGCGGTATTGGCGCATGTAGCCATGATGGCCGCCGCCGCCGCGCTGGTGTATCGCGGGGTCCGCGGAATCGAACGCATCGCACGCATCCTTCTCCCGACCCTCCTCGTGCTGATTGCCGTGCTTATGCTTCGGGCGATTACACTTCCGAACGCACATATCGGACTCAACTTCCTGTTCACCGTGCACTGGGGCGATCTTGCCAATGCGGAAATCTGGCTGCAGGCGCTGACGCAGAATGCGTGGGATACCGGCGCGGGATGGGGACTCATCCTCACCTACGCCATCTACGCACGTGGCCGCGAAGACACGACGCTCAATGCGGCGATGATCGGCTTCGGCAACAATAGCATTTCGCTGATGGCCGGTATTCTCGTGCTCTGCACGATTTTCTCCGTGCGACCCGACGCCGCCATCGAGATCGTGGGTGCGGGAAATAACGGTCTCACATTTATCTGGGTGCCGCAGCTGTTTTCGCAGATGCCCGGCGGACAGGTATTCATGGCGGTGTTCTTTCTTGCGCTGCTCTTCGCCGCATTCACATCGCTCGTGTCAATGGTGGAACTTGCAACACGCGTGCTTATGGACCGCAAGATCCCGCGTCCCCGCGCGGTGCTGCTGGTCGGCATCGCAGGAGTGATATTCGGACTGCCCTCCGCGCTCAGTCCGTCTTTCTTCAACAACCAGGATGCGGTCTGGGGCATCGGGCTGATGGTGTCCGGGCTGCTGTTCGCAGTGGCCGTCATCAAGTTCGGAGCGCGAAAATTCCGCCTCGAGCACATGAACACAGACGACAGCGATTTTACCCTCGGACCCTGGTGGCGGTACCTCGTGGTTTTTGTTCTTCTCGAGGCGGTGGTCCTTCTCGTCTGGTGGCTGAGCCAGACCATCTCGCAAGAGGGCTGGGCGGCGTCGCTCGATCCGTTTGCGGATTGGAGCCTGGGCACGGTTCTTCTGCAATGGGGCATCGCATTGGGAATATTCATTTGGTGGAACCGCCGCGCGGAACGAGGAACACTGATCCATGACTGACAGCGCTTTCATAACAATGGCGGTTGTGCTCTCGCTCGTCTGGGGCGGGTTCGCTTCGTTGCTCGTCTATGCGATGCGGCGCGAGGCGCGAAAGAACCGCCAGGAAAAATCAACTGATTCCTGAATTCCCGGGATTCTGCTTCCGAACGGAAGTATCCTTCCCGCTACTCCTCAATCTCCCTATGAAACACACGCACGCCCGGCGTCTCGACGCCATCGAACCATCCATCTTCGCGACCATGAGCCAGCTGGCCCTCGAACATCAGGCGGTGAACCTCGGCCAGGGGTTTCCTGACTTCGATGGCCCTCCCTGGATCGTGGATGCGTTCACCGACGCCCTGCGCTCCGCAAAAAACCAGTATGCTCCGATGCCGGGAGTGCAGCGCCTGCGTCGTGCCGTGGCCGGATACCACAAAACATTCTATGACCTTGACTGGAATGCGGAAAGCGACGTCACCGTTACGGCGGGCGCGACCGAGTCGCTGTTCTCGACGATGATGGCATTTCTGGATCCGGGCGACGAAGTCGTTCTTTTCGAACCCTACTACGACAGCTACTTCGCGAACTGCCTTCTCGCCGGCGCGGTCCCTGTCTGCGTCACGCTGCATGCGCCAGAGTTCCGGATCGACGCGGAAGAACTCGCCTCCGCGATCAGCCCGCACACACGCATGATCGTGGTGAACAATCCGCATAATCCTACCGGACGAATGTTTTCAGGTGAAGAACTCGCCATCGTCGCTGAAATCGCCCGAAAGCATGATCTGCTGGTAATCAGCGATGAGGTCTACGAATTCCTTACCTTCGATGACCGGCAGCATATTCCGTTCGTGACGCTCCCCGGGATGCGCGAGCGTACCATCACGATTTCTTCGACGGGAAAAACCTTCGGAATGACGGGCTGGAAAATCGGTTACGCGATCGCGGTTCCTTCGCTGACGCAGGCCGTGCGCACCGTTCACCAGTTCGTGACGTTCGCAGTGAACACTCCGGGCCAGCACGCGATGGCGTATGGACTCGAGCAGCTCACGCAGTACCTGCCGGAATTCCGCGCGCTGTATCAGCGCAAACGCGACCTGCTCTACGACGGCCTGCGCGAAAGCACGCTACGCGCGATTCTCCCTGAAGGCACGTATTTCATGATGGTAAAGCTTCCGGAAGGGGTGCACGACGACGTTCACTGCGCCACTCGGCTCGTGACCGAGCGGCGCGTCGCCGTCATACCTCCATCAGTGTTCTATCAGAATAGTGACGAAGGGAAATCGCTGCTGCGGCTGTGTTTCGCAAAATCGGATGAAACACTCCGCGAAGGAATACAGCGGCTGCAGAACTGCTAATCCTTGTGATTCGAAAGCAAACCGATCACACCACCGATCAACATCCCGACACCGAAGGCGCCAAGCACGGCGGAGAAAGGATGGATCTTGATATACTCCTCGGACTTCTGCACCGCGGGGTCAATGTTCTGCTCGCGAATTTTCTGCATCTGCTCCTTTGCCTTGTCCTGAATGACCCCAGCCTTCTCGCGGAGATTCTCGGCGATGTCGTGAGATCGCGTGTTGACATTCTCCCGGAGTTCGGAAAACTCCTCTGCGAGTCGTTCTCGGGTTTCAAGGTAATTGGCATAGAGCTCGTGTAGTTTTGCCTCGATGACGGATTTCTGCTCTCCGTACCGGTCGGCGATGAGACTGACCAGCTTTCCGAAGTTGCCTTCGATCTTGATCAAATCATCTTCCTGGATTTTGTCCCATCGTACCGTAACGTGTCCCTTGAAACCATCCCATTCCTTTTCGAAACGTGGTAAACTCATGATCTCCTCCACAAGGTGTGTGTGAGAATATATCGTATTGAAGTGTTGACGAATATACATTAGCAAGGAAAACAGAGAAAGGCAAATATTACGCTCGATGCCGAAATGCACGGAAGGGAAAATATTTTTTTGGTTACATTGCTCTCCTGGGTATCACAACCATCTGCCTGCTCATGAACTGTTCGTTTTTGCTTATCGGCCACAGAACCAGCGGGAAGTCCGTGCTCGGACGCCGTCTGGCCGAGGCACGCGGTATTCGCTTTATCGACCTCGATGAATTGATTGCCGAAAGGGAAGGACGCTCCGCCACGGATCTCGTCACGGAAAACGAAACGCAATTTCGCCGCCTCGAGCAGGAAGTCCTGCATGAGTTGGCTACCCATTCCCAGGATGCCGTCATCGCGACCGGCGGGGGCTGCGAATCCTGGCCGGTTGGCATACGGACGATCTGGCTGTACCGCGAAGGTTGGGAAGAAAGTGCGCTCCGTGATCGCGCGCGACTGCGTCCTCGCCTGTCTCCGGAAGAGGAGATCACGTGGATGAAGGATTCCCGCGAGGAACGCTACCGACGCGCAGCGCATCTCTGTGTCCATATCGAGCGGAACTGCGGGGAGGACGAGGCCGCACGGAGGCTTATCTTCCTCGCCGGCTGGCTGGCCGACGCAGCCGGCACCCCCGGGATGAAAAAAAGCTGGGTGGTTCCTCGTGATGCGGCAGACCTCCCGCACGCCGAGGCCGACGCCCGTTTGTTCGGCTTGGCCGGGGTGGAAATCCGATCCGATGTCTTCCCCGATCCTCCGGAGCCGGCGGTGCCATGGCTGGCATCCCTGCGTAGTGACGATGCCACCTTTTTCCAGCGCTCCGCGTCCGCGACAGCGTTCGATTGCGATACCGGCTTTCTGCGGTGTCTGGATCTTCATGGACTCGATCCGCGTCCGCTCTATCTCAGTTCCCACCCCGATGATGTGTACAAGGAATTTTTCGACTTCCTGATTGGCCTTCCTTCCTGGGTAGAAAAAAGCCTCCCGTCATGGTACCCGCAGCTTCTGCTCAAATATGCGCCTCGAGTCAAGTCGTGGGTCGAACTGCGCTATGCCAACCAGCTCTACAAGGTCTACGAAAAGGAGGGGAATCGCATTTCTTTCCTGCCACAAGGCAAAAACTGGAAGTGGATGCGCGCGCAGAGACTTTTCCACGGAAATGATGTGAACTATATCTCCACCGGCTGTCTCGAACATTCGCAGCGTCCACCCTCGCTTGACTATTTCCTCCCGCACGTCGTGGGTGATCACGCGCGTGACTTCTACGGCATCATCGGTCAGCCCGTGGAACACAGTTTCGGCGATATCTTTCATCGCGCACTGTCTCTGGAAAGTGACAGAGGAGCGGCCGGATACATGAAAATTCCTCTGACAGCGACCGAGATAGATAATTGCCTGCACCTGCTTCCACAGATTGGTTTCAAAGGACTCTCCGTGACCTCTCCCTTGAAAACGGCTGTTTTCGGTTCGAATTTCGTTGGAACGGAGCTTGCTATTACTTCCGGCAATACGCTGTCTCTGGTGAAAGGCAGCTTCCTTCTGTACGACACAGATCAGGCTGGCATGGAAGCGGCACTTGAAGTTATCGAGTCCGATGGCGTTACTCCTGGCTCTGCGCTTGTATTCGGCAGCGGAGGAGTAACTCCCGCGATCACGCGCGCGCTTGAATCGCGCGGATGGGGACCCATTTCCGTATTGCGTGCGCGTGATGGATGGGGTGAACATGCCGCCTCAACAGTGCAGCTCGTTGTCGATGCTTCTGGGCAGGACGCTGCACAGAAAGCAGATGCTCCGGCATGTGTTGCCTGGCTGGATCTTCGCTACCGGAATCTGCCCCCGCAGCCGCCCCGTGCAGAACGTTTCTACAGCGGTATGACGTTTTATAAACAGCAGGCGCTGGCCCAGCGGCGCCTGTGGGGAATGGCCGACTGCGCTGACCACCCGCTTCTCTAGCAATTTCGCACGGAGTACACATGCGTGGTAATAGCTTTGGTAATTTCTTCGTTTTGACCAGTTTTGGCGAAAGTCACGGACCAGCACTTGGTGCAGTGATCGATGGCTGTCCTGCGGGGGTTCCCCTCACCGAAGAACACATCAATGCAGCCCTCCGACGCCGCAGACCCGGGCAATCGATCATCACGAGCACTCGGCTGGAGGAGGACATCCCGGAAATTCTCAGCGGAGTTTTCGAAGGACGTACTCTCGGTACTCCCATTGCGGTGATCGTTCGCAATCACGATACACGCAGCGAGGATTACTCACCACAGGTGTATCGCGCCGGCCACGCAGACCGTGTCTGGCAGGACAAATATGTCAACCGGGACCACCGTGGCGGGGGACGTTCATCAGGACGCGAGACGATCGCGCGCGTGATTGGTGGCGCGGTCGCGGAGCAACTGCTGCCTGATTCAGTGCAAATTGTTGCTTTCGCACGACAAATCGGGCACGTTTCGTTGAAAGAAACCCCTGGCCAAATCACGCGCGCGAATGTGGACTCTTATCCTACACGATGTCCTGATTCCATGGCCGATGCTGCGATCACGGAAGAGCTGCTCCGCCTCCGCGAGCAGGGTGATTCCGTCGGCGGTATCATCGAATTGCGCATTGACGGGGTTCCTTCCGGACTCGGTGAACCGGTTTTCAACAAGGCGAAGTCACTCCTTACTTCCGGCATAATGACGATCGGCGCTGTCGCCGGCGTTTCGCTTGGCGAAGCATTCACCGAATGCCTGCTTGCTGGCTCGGCTTTCCATACCGCTGTCGCAAATGCTCCCGAAGGCATCACCACGCGCTCGTACGGAATTCAGGGTGGAATCACAAGCGGTCAGCGAATCGTCATGCGTGTCGCCATCAAACCAACAAGTACTACCGGGGACTTGGCGCGGCAGGGGAGACATGATCCCTGCATCGTCCCACGTGTCATTCCCGTCATCGAAAGCATGGCTGCATTGGTCCTGGCGGATCTGTTCCTGGCCTCTCGGCTCGACAACCTGTGAAATCCGTGCAGTATTTTCATGGTTTATTTTAGACTTCATCGTTTTATCACGCGCGTGATAGAAAAATTGGAATTTCCTTGACAACGTCTATACGCACACGTTTCTCCCGAATGCTGAGCACCGGCACACTCCGTGCCTTTCAGCACCGAAATTTCCGTCTGTTTACCGCAGGACAGCTGGTTTCGCTTATCGGCACCTGGGCGCAGCGCCTGGCCGTTGGCTGGCTGGCGTGGGATCTCTCGCATTCCGCGTTTCTGGTTGGCGCTGTGAGCTTCGCTGGACTATTTCCCGGAGTGCTGGCCGGACCTTTCGCCGGTTCGGTTGCCGACAGCATGAACCGCTTCCGCCTTCTTAAAATCACGCAGGTCGCATTCCTCGTCCAGGCGAGCATCCTTGCCGCTCTGACCATGAGCGGATATGTCACCGTTCCACTGCTGCTCGTGCTCGAAACTGCTCTGGCGGTGATTACCGCTTTTGATATTCCGGCGCGCCAGGCTTTCGTTATTGAAATGGTGGGGAAACCTGATCTTGCAAACGCCATCGCCATCAATTCGACCACGGTGAATATCGCTCGCATGGTCGGTCCAGCTATCGCAGGCATCATTATCGTGACGGTGGACATCGGGGAAGCGTTTCTTTTCAATGCGGTCACCTACATCGCCGTTCTCATGAGCCTCGCTGCCATGCGGATCCAACCGCGTATCTTGGAGCGGCGCACCCAGCCCATGGTTTCGCATGTGCTCGAAGGACTCCGTTATGCCTGGCGCGAGCGCGGCATACGCACGTATCTTCTGCTGTTCTTTATCATGGCCCTGTTCGGCATGCCCTACGGTACATTGATGCCGGTTGTCGCCGAAACACGCTTCGGAATGGGTGCAGCCGGTCTCTCCTGGCTGGTGGCCGGCTCTGGACTGGGCGCAACAATCGGTGCGCTCTTTCTGGCGGCGCGAAAGGACACTGCGGGACTCACGCGCAGACTGTTTTTCGCCGCCGTACTGTTCGGTGCCAGCCTCATCGTCTTCGCCCTTATCAGCAATTTCTATCTGGCGGTCCTCTTTATACCCGTATGTGGATTCGGGATGATGATGCAGATGGCAGGGAATAATATTCTCCTGCAAACCAACGTGGAGGAAGCGCAGCGGGGCCGCATCATGAGTTTACTCAGCATGAGCTTTCAGCTTGCAATGCCCATAGGGAGTCTGTGGATGGGAACTGTTGCAGAACATTTCGGTGTGATGACGCCCTTTCTTATTGGCGGTGCGCTCTGCCTCGTGGCGGTATCCATTCTCGGCTATCTTTCCTGGCGAGAAAAAGGGGAGATGCGTCCCGCTGGGTAAAACGGAATCCATTCCTTGATTATTTCATCCAATGGACTGTATCATTGCATGCGTTTCGGGATAGCAATGCCCAAACGGAAACGGAAAATGAAACAAAATTCTTTCCGCTTCGGTTAACTCAGGATGTGCTTTCACAACACTTTTACAGGATAGACATGAAATCTTTTCTTTTTGCCCTCGCGCTCCTGCTTTCCGTAGGCAGTCTGCAAGCCCAGGTCGGGGAACAGGCTCCCACTTTCTCGCTGAAAGACAAGGACGGGAAGGCCATTACCCTCGAATCCCTTAAGGGGAAAGTGGTCGTTCTGAATTTCTGGGCGACCTGGTGTCCCCCCTGTCGCGCCGAAATTCCGGCATTCAAGAGTACCTATGATAAATACAAGACGAAAGGCGTTGAAATCGTTGGGGTATCGCTTGATCACAAGGGATGGGACGTCGTCAAGCCTTTCCTCAAACAGCAGAACATCAATTATCCCGTGGTGCTCGGTGGTGCGGAAATCGCCAGGGCATACGGTAACATTCAATCCATCCCCACGACCTTCATCATCGACCGCAAGGGCAAAGTGATCGACAGCCATGTCGGCGCCATATCGGAGGATGCGCTCGTGAAATCCTTCGAAAAACTGCTCTAAAGAAGTTTTTCCATCGCTTCGGCGAGGAGATCGACTTCGATGATTTCGATCCCTCGCCTTTTTTTATCGGCGATTCCACCCCTGGGAACGATAATGCGCTTGAAACCGAGCTTCTCCGCCTCGAGTACGCGCTTTTCAGCCTGTCCGACCGACCGCACTTCGCCCCCGAGTCCTACTTCACCCACTACTGCAGTACCATGATCGATGGCCTTGTCACGCGCGCTGGAAACAATGGCCGCGCAAACGGCCAGATCCACCGCCGGTTCGTCGATGCGCACCCCTCCAGCGATGTTGACAAACACATCAAACTGTCCGACATGCATACCGAAACGCTTTTCGAGTACCGCGAGAAGAAGCGAAACCCGCCGCGCGTCCAATCCCGACACCGTTCGCTGCGGCATGCCGTAGTTGCTCGGCGTAACGAGGGCCTGCACTTCAATGAGTAGCGCGCGCGTGCCTTCGAGACTGCTGGTGACGCAGGATCCGGAGATTCCGTGTGAACGGTCGGATAGAAAGACCTCGCTCGGATTCGAAACTTCGCGCAGCCCATCTTCCCGCATTTCGAAAATCCCTATTTCATTCGTGCTGCCGAAGCGGTTTTTCAACCCCCGAACGATACGGTAGCTGTGGTGCTGATCGCCTTCGAACTGCAATACGGTGTCTACCATGTGTTCGAGCACACGGGGACCGGCGATCACGCCGTCCTTGGTCACATGGCCGATGACAATCATCGGAATGTTCTCCGATTTGGCGTGCCGAAGCAGAACCGCGGTGCTTTCACGCACCTGTGAAATGCTGCCCGGCGCACTTTCCAGCTCGGGCCGGAATACCGTCTGTATCGAATCGACGACGACCAGTTCGGGCTTATGTTCCTGAATAGCGCGCAAAATCGCATCAAGATTGGTTTCAGCGAGAACCAGAAAATCCTCCCCGCCAACCTGCAGACGTTCGGCACGCAGCTTTATCTGCCGTAGCGACTCCTCGCCGCTCACGTACAGAATGCGGGTGCTCCCGCGTCCCAGCTGCATCATGAGAGTGGATTTTCCGATGCCGGGATCCCCACCGAGCAGGATCATCGAACCGGGGACGATGCCTCCGCCCAGCACACGATCCAGTTCGCTGAGTCCCGTGCTCAGTCGTTCGTCCTTTCGCGCATCCACGCGCGTGATCGGATACACTTTGGCATCACCAGTCGCCGCGCGCGCGCCACGGCCGCTGCTCTCCTGGCGCACGACTTCCTCGACCAGCGTATTCCATTCGCCACAGCCATCGCATTTTCCGCTCCAGCGGGTTGCGGATACGCCACAAACCTGGCAAACGTAGCGTGTTTTCTGTTTCGCCACGATTACCGCGATTTCATCAATGTGTTTTCAAGCTCCACTTCCTGGATGCGGAACGAACCGGTGAACGTCACGCGTACAGGCTTGTTCCCTTCGTCAAATGACCGGGTGGTGCCGATGACAGTCGCTTCAATCGATCCAATCAGTTCACCGTCGGCGTTGCTTTCCACCTTGAGTGTCCCTTCGCATGACTGTCCGTCTATGCGCTTTTTCTCATCTCCGAGATAAAATCGATAGAACGCAATTTTCTTCGCCTTTGCCAGATCATAGGTCCCGGGTGCGAAGGAGGGGAGCTCAATGCCAAACCACGTTTCGAGCGAGGTCGCATCCTGTTTGTCGAAACTGCTCACGACAAGCACTTCGCCTGTCCCAGGCTTCAGCTGAATGACGCGGATCGCCTGCAGCGGATCATCGACATCCGTCGGATCGCCGATACTCGCGCCTTTTACATAGTATCGTTCCGTGTAAGTGAATACGCGGACCGGTTCGACGTGTTTGATTTCCGTTTCTTTTTTCACTGGCGGGGGTTCGGGCTTCACCTGTTCCTCGGTGGATGAACAGGCGGAAAGCAGCAGCATGGCAGCGGCGAGTGTCAGGATGTTGTACTTCATGATCCCTCCGGGATGATATATGTCAGAGTGTAGAAATTTCTTCGTCGAAAAACGTTTCAAGCAGACGCTGTGCGGCGAGCAAAGCCGGCTGCTCGCCAGTTGAGACGGCCCGTTCCAGAGACGGCAGCTGAGCTGCGACACCGGGGTGTTCGCGGAAACGGTCCTGCAGCGCCTGGCGGATGCTTTCGTGCATCCAGGCCAGCGCCTGCTCACGCCGCTTTTTCTCGAGCCAGCCGTTCGCGGTCATGCGCGCGCGATACTCGCTGATAGATTCCCAGATTTCCGCAATGCCCGCGCGCGTGATTGATGAACAGGTCAGCACGGGCGGACTCCAGTCTGGTGCCGGGTATTTCATCAGATGCAGCGCACCTTCATATTCCGATCGCGCACGCTTGGCGTGGATGATGTTGTCGCCATCCGCCTTGTTGATCGCCACCGCGTCGGCCAGTTCCATGATGCCGCGCTTGATTCCCTGAAGCGAATCACCGGCACCTGCCAGCATCAGAAGCAGGAAAAAATCCACCATGGAATGCACCATGGTCTCCGATTGTCCTACCCCCACCGTTTCGACGAATACGACATCGAATCCGGCAGCTTCGCATACAAGCATGGCTTCACGGGTTTTGCGAGCCACTCCGCCGAGCGAACCGGCGGACGGCGATGGACGGATAAACGCGTTCGGGTCTACCGAAAGCTTTTCCATTCGCGTTTTGTCGCCCATGATGCTCCCGTTGGAGAGCTGGCTGCTGGGATCGATGGCCAGAACGGCGATGCGGTGTCCGTGCTCTGTCAGCCACGATCCGAGAGCTTCGATGAAGCTGCTTTTCCCGACGCCCGGAACCCCTGTGATGCCAATGCGTATGGCACTGCCCGTGTGCGGAAGCAATTGCTCCATCACCGCGAGCGCCTTGCGGTTGTGTTCAGCTTTCAGCGATTCGATCAATGTGATCGTTTTCCCGAGAATCACGCGGTCGCCCGAAAGAATGCCTGCGACGTGCTCGTCGACGGTGAGTTCGCGCGGGGGACGCCGTTTGGCGGAAGGTGCAGTGCTGCCCGGTGATTCCACTCCAGGCCGCACTCCCATGCGTCCCTTTGAACCTCGCGCGGTTCCTTCCTCGCCGGTTTCCGCTCCGCTGTAGGCCTCGCTATGAATATCGTCAGAATGCATGCGTTCCTGTACTGCTGCGAACACCGTGCAGCGTGTTAGAACAAGCGATTGTATCCGTTCAACGCAGCGACTCGATAGGCCTCGGCCATGGTCGGATAGTTGAACGTCGTCGTCATGAAATACTTGATGGTATTGACCGGAGCGGGCTGCGACATGATGGCCTGCCCGATATGCAGAATTTCTGCCGCATTTTGACCGAAACAATGAATTCCCAGTACTTCAAGCGTCTCCCGGTGAAACAGGATTTTAAGCATGCCGGCGGTTTTTCCGGTGATCTGGCCTCGTGCCAGGTTGCGGAAAAAGGAACGTCCGACTTCGTACGGAATATGCGCTTCGGTGAGCTCACGTTCGGTCTTCCCGACACTGCTGATTTCCGGAGTGGTGTAGATTCCGGTTGGAAAATCGTGAACGAGATTGTCGTCGCAGGTACCGTCGACGATATGCGTGCCCACGAAGCGTCCCTGGTCATACGCCGCACTCGAAAGGGAAGGGAAACCGACGATATCTCCGACGGCGTAAATATGCGGCTGCGCGGTTTGGTATTGCGCATTCACCTTGATGTTTCCACGATGATCGATTTCTATGCCCAGGGCCTCGAGCCCGAGGCCTGCCGAATTCCCCGTGCGACCGTTGGCCCAGAGCAGAATGTCGGACTTGATTTTCTTCCCTGTCTTCAGATGAAGCACCACGCCGTCGCTGAGCACCTCGACACGTTCGTACTCCTCGTTCTGTCGAATGAGGATACCCTCCTCATCACGCATGTGATACGAGAGAGCGTCGCTGATTTCATCGTCAAGAAATTCGAGCATGCGCTGGCGCGTGTTGACGAGGTTGACCTTGACGTCCAACCCGCGAAAGGCGGATGCGTATTCCGACCCGATCACGCCTGCGCCATAGATCGTGATCGAATCCGGGATGCGCTGCATTTTGAGAATCGTGTCGCTATCGACCACAAACGGATTATTGAAGTCCACATCCTCCGGATGATACGGATGTGAGCCGGTGGCAATGACGAAATGATCTGCCTTGAATCGGTGTATGGCGCCGTCTGCTTCATGAACACTGATGGTGTTCGCGTCGACAAAACTTGCAACGCCCCTGATGACTTCGATATCGTTACGGTCGTAGAAGCCCTGGCGGTCGCGCACCTGCTGGGTGACGACATCGTCCACGACGGACATCAATTCATCGTAATTCATCTTCAAATTGCGCGTCACCTTGTCGAACAGCCGGTTATGACGCAGCTCAGCGAATTGAAGAATAACGTGAATGAGCGTTTTGCTCGGAATCGTGCCCCAGTGCGTGCAGCCGCCGCCGACCTCGAAGTGCCGCTCGACTACCGCGACGGATTTCCCCGCCTTGGCGGCCTTGATCGAAGCGCCTTCTCCTCCGGGACCGCTGCCGATAACAATAACGTCGTATTTCTTTTCCATGGATCCAGGACCGTTCATAAAGGAGACTTCCCGCAATATACGGAATGGGGAGGCAAAGCGGAAAGCACACAGGCTGCGTCAGCGTCTGGCGACCGCAATTTGACCGACATCAGCAATTGCATTGAATTTGATCCGCACATTTGTTGTTTTATCAATTGTATCCGAAATCAATGAAAGGAATACGATGAAATACATGGCATTCGCCCTCCTCCTTCTGCTGGGGGCAGTCTCAACACAGGCTCAAGACAGCGGTAAAAAGATGACGACAACGAAAAATGATAGTCATTCCACACTGAAATCAACGACAGGAAAGAACATGCAGATAGAGAAAATCAAGAAATCCGACCAGGAGTGGAAAAACATACTGACACCTGCGCAATTCCGGGTGCTGCGGGAAAAGGGAACAGAAGTCGCATTCACCGGCAAGTACTACAAAACCGACAAAGACGGTAATTACCGCTGCGCGGGCTGCGGCAATCTGCTGTTCACCTCGAAAGAAAAATTTGATTCCGGCTGCGGATGGCCCAGCTTTTTCGCTCCGGCGGACAACGAACATGTGACCATCCACAAGGATTACAGCCACGGCATGGTCCGCGATGAAGTGGTGTGCGCCAAATGTGGCGGACATCTCGGGCACGTGTTCGAAGATGGCCCGCGTCCCACCGGTCTCCGCTACTGCATTAATTCCGCTTCCCTGGAATTCGACGCGAACGACGACAAAAATAAGAAGTAAACGAGGAACAAACGTGTGCTTGATGTGTTATTCAGGCGTAACAAAACAGGTCATTATTTTGTCTCTTGATATGCGAAGGAATTTTGAAGTTGTTTATGAAGCGAAATTCTTAACGTGTTTCAATTAAAAAAGTTGTCGGATGGTCTCCTCGGCCCTTTACACCGAGAGGAAAAATTCATATACTACGCTGACTTGTTCCGGAAACCTTGAATGCACAATCCTACCGGGCCTGTATGGTGATACGCTACGTATTTGCTTTCCTCGTTGCCTGTGCCCTGCTCCAACCGGCGAATGCCCAACCGACGTTGATCTTCAAACGCGTCGAGGTGATGTATCCGAAGATACGTCTGGCATTCAAGGTCACCTGTGGGGGAACCTTCCGCAACGATCTCCAGCCTCAACATTTTGAAGTCTACGAAAACGGACTCCCCGTCAAGAACGCCACGCTCTGGTGTCCGCAGGAACCGGATTGCTGCGTTTCGGTCGCGCTCGTCTTCGACCGCTCCGGCAGCATGCTCGGACCCAAGATCGAGAATGTGAAGATCGGCGGAGCTGCATTCGTAAATTCGATGAATCCCGACGGCTTACCCTGCGACGAAGCGGCGGTCATCTCCTTTAATGAAGACGTAACCCTCGATGTGGGCATGACCAGCAACAAACCACAGCTGCTCAGCGCCATCAATGCCATGAAGGCCCTGGGGAGAACCGCCGTCTGGGATGCCATTGGTGTCGGGGTCCAGGAGCTGACGAATTCTGGAACCAACCGGTGTCGTGCCGTCGTCGTGCTTACCGATGGCGGTGACAATGAAAGTCAGTTCCTCCGCACAGCGCAGGCTGTCGCGCAGTTCGCGATAGCGCAAGATGTAAAAGTCTATACCATCGGGTATGAAGTCGCCGATACCTACGCTGACGCTGCCTTGCGCTATATCGCCAATGCAACAGGAGGTGAGTACTATCGGACGGGAACCGGCCAGGATCTGGCACAGATCTACGCGAACATTAAACAGTCCGTGAAGGAAGCCTTCCAGGAATGCTACATCGAGTATGAAACCGGCTGTCCCGACGGTTCGCAACGCGTTGTCGAATTGCAGCTGAAGAATTACTGCGGCGGATCGGCTACACAGACCCGCACATATATCGCGCCTCTCGACCGCTCGCAGTTCCAGCCAATCGGTCTGCGCATCGATGACGGTGAAGTTGCCTCGACAAAGGATATCGTCATCCCGGTGATTCTGGAGACTCCGGTGAACGGAATTTTCGGGAAATGCTCTTTCTCCATCGGGTATGACCGCAACGTCATGCAGCTGACGAATGTCACGATCGCTGGAACCTTGCTTGAAGGAAAGAAAATCGGCGTCCAATTGCCGGGATCGGGAGCAATAATTACGGTCCTCGAAAATATGGAACTCCATACCACAGGCGGCGTGATGTGCTATCTGCATTTCCGCGCGGGCGATGTGGCACAGAGAACCTACACCCCGATCGAATTGATAAACTGGACCTTTGACGCCTACTGTCTTATCCCCCAACTGCATAATGGCCGTCTGATCATCAATCCCCGCGAACCGCTGCTCACCTGTGAAGTCGCCGGACCGGATGCTTTGACATGGAATGATCAGGAAAAGCGCTACGAACCGAATCCCTTCAACGTCTCGATCACGGTAATGAATTCCGGTACGAAGGAAGCATGGAATGTACGCGCGACGATCGTCACGGATCCTTCCATCGTGGATCTTGTAACCCCAACGACGACCTCCCAGCTGCTCACGCCGCGCACCATTCCACCAGGCGGCATCGGCACGGCGCAATGGACGCTTCGGGCGACAAAACAGGAAAATCTCGATTCCATACCAGTCTATTTTTCCGTGCAGGCTGACAACCACCCGGGCATTGCATGCTGGAAACGCATTCTTGTTGATCCGGCCCTGAGTTCCGCCATCGTGTGTGATCTGAGCGCACCCGACACAATCTTTTTCCGCGAACAGTATTACGAGCCGGAAGAATTCAACATCCATGTGATGGCGCATAATGTCGGGAGCGGACAGACGCGCGACGTGCGCGCACAGCTGCTGCAGGATACGCGATTCACCATTGTGCCACCCGCCTCGCAGGATCTTGCCGCGGTGCTGCTGCCCAATGAATCGGCAGCAGACACATTCCGGGTACGGATTCATCCTCGCGATACGGACGGATATGACACCGTGCGCGTCAACGTCCAGGGCGACGATACGAATCCTGCCTGGTGCCAGTACCCGATCTGGGTGCAGCGCGTACGCATGCCCGAGTTCACCCTGACCTGCGCGACGCCGATAGACTCGCTGGTGTTCAACGACGCGACCTATGAATACGAACCCAATCCCTTTACCGTCACCACTGTCGCGACGAATATCGGTGAAACGTATGCCGAGGATTGCATCATCATGCTTGCGGGCCCACCGCGCTTCACACCGATAGGAACGAACCTGCGGCCGGAAGGCACGATGCAGATCGGCGACAAACGTTCGGAGCAATGGAGCATTCGCGCCCTGCCGCGCACAGAGGCCGCGTGGGACACCCTTGTCTTCCAGGTGCTCGGGCGCGGCGGACTCGGCAAACAGATCGTGATCGCGGAATGTCGCCTGCCCGTCTATGTTCCCGCCGTGCGTCGGCCGGAGTACGAGTTGACATGCAGCGCCCCGGATTCGATGTCCTATGTCGACAATCGCTATCAGCCCGATCCCTTGCCTTTCTCCCTGCACATCAAAAACGTGGGGAATGCGGCGGGGCGTGGACTTTCACCGACCATCATTCCACCGCCCTCGGTTTCCCTCGCCGATGGCGAGGCCGCGGAGCGCTATATTCCCGCGCTGGGTGTGGGCGAAAGCGTGGATCTGACATGGAATCTCACACCTGAGATGCGTGCGAATGACGGCGATTATCGAATCTGTGCGCAGGTAGTTGATTCCATCGGCATCAGCGAGCAATGCTGCACTGACGTCTTTATCCCGAAAACGGAAAACCCGATTCTCATGCCGTCATGCTGGTCCATCGATACCCTGTTCCTCGACAGTCAGACCGGATCGTATCTCGGCAATCCCTTCGAGGTCGTACTCAATCTCACAAATGTCGGACTCGGGGCTGCGACCAACGTCAACGTCTCCCTTTCCGTGCTCGGCTCCTTCATGCAGCTGATGGATCCGATGGATCAACATGTAGGCGATCTTGATCCCGGCGTATCGGTGCGCATCACCTGGAAGGTCAAAGCACTGAAGCGCGATTTGCCTGCGGATGTTCCCTTTGTGATAACCGTCACGGCCGACAACCACGCGTCGCGCGAATGCCAGGTCGAAGTGTTTGTCCCAGCAATGCAGACACCGATTCTGCAAACCGTATGCTCATCCTTTCCGGAGGACTCACTCTTTTTTGACTGGGACACAGGCACATTTGAGTATACCGAGTGCTCGCTCACGTTTACGGTGACAAATGTTGGCGCGGTCAACGCGCAGAATGTCACCGCTCTTCTCATTCCACCCTCCGGCGTGTCCCTCATCACGGGCGAGGAAACGCTCAAACCCGTGGATCCTTCGGTTCTTGAGCCCGGTGGAAGCGGCACGGTGACCTGGAAATTCCGCGCCATGCGGTCGAATGAAAACATGATCCGTGAGTTCCGCTTCATCGCACGCGCTGACAATGCTGACGATGCAGTTTGCACAGACGACCTCTTCGTGGAAGGATCGCCGAAGCATGTCACACTCTCCTTCCCCGACTATACGCTGCTGCGCTATGGCGAAAAACAGGACATTCCGATTTACATCGATCGCACCATCGGGAAGAATCTTTCCGAATATGTGCTGCATTTCTATTATGACGAATCGGTGCTGCATGTCCTCGGCGTATCAAACGCCGGAACATTAACGGGTATCGGCTGGGTCGGAGCAAAGATCAAACCCTGGGGCAATGGCCATCTCGAAATCAGTGACTATACCACGGGATCTCCGCTGGCGCGCGACGCAGGAATCCTGCTGAAGCTGCAGGTCGAAGGCGTGTTCAACGAGAACAGCGGCATCTCCGGCTATGGTGAGTCGGTGCTCCACATCGACTCCGCCATGTCCGTCCTCAACCGAGGTGATATTTTCCTCTCGACCCGTGACGGACGCGTGATCGCGACGAACCAGTGTCTCGAACCTCTTGTCGCCACCGAGCAGTACGTTCTGCGCCAGAACCGGCCGAATCCGTTTAATCCCGAGACCGTCATCGAGTTTATCCTGCCGCGTGACGACCACATACGCCTCATCGTTTTCGATCGACATGGTCGCGAAGTCACTGTACTTGCCGAGGGACAGTATGCCAAAGGAAACCACTTCGTGCGCTTCTCCGGCGAACAGTATCCATCGGGCCTCTATTTCTACCGTCTCGAAACATCGCGCAAATTCGAAGTGCGCAAGATGATACTCTCGCGATAACTGAATGGCATTTCACAGGTACAGTTTCACTCTTCGGAACGCAAGGACCATGGTGGTCCTTGCGTTCTTCGTGTTGCTCGGCCAGGCCTCCGTCCTGTCTCAGAGCAATGATCGCCGTATTGCATGCACGGCCACTGGCCCCGATTCCATTTTCTTCGACAAGACTGATTACAATCGCTACCTGCCTGGTATTTTCTCGGTCGACGTCATGCTTGTCCATATCGGCGATACTCCGATAGATTCCGTGGTCGCGTTTCCGCGGTCCAATCAGCGCTTCACCATTATTCCACCTGCGAGCCGGCTGCTTGCCGCCCGCATGCTGCCAGGCGACACCCTCCGCACTGATTTCACGCTGCAGGTAAAGCCTCGCAGCGTCAGCGGACTCGATACCATTATCGTAGCCGTCTCCGGGAAGGACGGCGCACGGACCGAATGCTTTTGGGTCGTTTGGGTGGAAAAGGAATACAAACCCGTCAACGAGGTCATTTGTCCCCCTCCCGGCAGCGTTGCTCTTTCTTTCGTCGATACACTCAACAGATATATGCCCTCGCCCATGATGATTCCTATCTCGGTAATCAATCGCGGCGATGGGCCTTCGAAGGAGACGCGGCTGTTCTACATTGCCACACAATCGGTGACACCGGCCGACGGACAGGAATATGTTCTCGACCTCGGTACGATTGCACCTGGTGAGCGCGTCGACCGCGTTTTCCGGCTCGAAGCCGTGCGCAGGACGTCCGACACCACGGTCGTGCTTCCGTTCGAAGTGCAGGGGAAGGGCGGTCTCGGAGATCGCATTATCGATACGCTCTGTTCATATACGCTTGACATCCCGAAGGCACGCGACGTCCTCTTTGAACTCAGCTGTGAAAGCGATCCGCAGATTCGTTTCGAGGATGGCCGCTACGTTCCCAATCCATTCAACTGGAATGTCATCGTACGCAACACCGGCAACAGCCGCGCAAAAAACGTCCGCGCGGTGATTGCCCTGCCAGTCACCTATGTGCTGGAAAGCGGAAGTACCGAGCTTGTCATCGGCGACATGAATGCCGGCGAGGAACGCAGCGTGTCCTGGGTGATTCGCGCAAAACCGGTGTTCACACCCGACAGCAGTGAAATTTGCGTGCGCGTATACGATGAATTCAACCGCATGGCGACCTGCTGCGATAGCCTCATCCTCCCGGCGATGAGGACACCCGGCTTGGCCGCATCCTGTGTGATCGTCCCCGATACGATCCGCGTGAATACCCAGACCGGGCTCTATCAACCGGCGGAGTTCACTGTCGATATCGACGTGCAGAACATCGGCAACGACAACGCCGATTCGCTGTTCGCAGAAATAATTGTAGCTGATCCGGATATCCGAATTGTAGCGCCTTCGTTGGCGCGCGTATTTGTCACCGATCGTCTCGCGCCCTCAGCCATAGTGCGCCTTCAGTGGCAGCTCGCTCCGCTACCCGTTCAATCACCCCGGGATATTCCGATACGCATACGCATCACCAGCCGCAACAGCGCGACCGTATCCACGAGCTGCAGCGTCCATATCGACGCCGCGCTCCTGCCGGCACTGGAATGCACCGCTATGACCGCACCCGACGATACATTGCATTTCAACACGTCAACGCTGGAACACGACGTGCTGACTTTTTCGGCCGTGGTGACAAACCGCGGAAGCATTGCCGCGCGAGATCTGCAGGCGACATTGCTGCTGCCTCCTGACATCGGACTCTCATCGCTTGAGTCGGCAGTGCGTTCGCGACCGGATCCGTTGGGTGTGGATTCAGCATGGACTGTCAGTTGGGAGCTTCTGCCGCTGAAGCAGCGCAATGGCGTGCTCGACACCATCCGTGTGGAATTCCGTACAGGCAGTATGGCGACGTACTGCGAGGACTGGATCTTCGTCATCGGCATCCCGCCGGTCACCGTTTTCACCATTCCACGTAATGTTGTCGAGCGGTACAACCGTGAATTTACCATGCCTGTGCTCATCGATGAATCCGAAAACAAGGACATCGAGGACATCGAACTCTTCGTCACGTACGATGAGAGTCTCATCGAATTTCTTGAGTGGGAAACCGGGGAAACACTTCTGGAAAGCGGTTGGATTATAAGCAGTGGTGGTGGCAAAGGACGCATTTCCTTCCACGCCATCAATCAGGGCGGCCACCTCGAAGGCATCGGCGAACTTATTCGCATGCGGTATCGCGTGCGTTTCGGCGATGGCGACGATATCCTCAACGTCGCATCATCGGCGCTTGAGTTTGATTCCCTTTCCAGCAGCGTCAACAAAGGAAGCATCCTGGCCCGCTACTACAATGGCGACGTGATTGTAAGCGGCGACTGCCTCTACCCGCTCAAAGCAACGCGCCAATACGTCATCCTGCAGAACGCGCCCAATCCGTTTAACCCCACCACGCTCATTCATCTCGCCCTGCCGCTGCGCGCCTATGTTTCCCTCACCATTCTCGATGCATACGGCAGGGAAGTGTCCCGTCTGTATGATAGCGTGGCCGAGGCGGGAAAGTACGATTTCCCGTTTGACGGAAGCGGACTTGCGAGCGGGAGCTATTACGCCCTGCTCCGCGTCGACGGCGCCCCATTGGCCCTGCGACGTTTGCTCCTTCTCCGCTGACCACTCTGGAGATGGTCTTCGGTCTCATCGGCGGTTTGCATCTGTTAGACCATTTCCCGTACTTAAAAGAAACGCGACATACTCAAATACCATGTCTTTCAGACTATTCTGCATTTTTCCGCATCCCGACGATGAATCGTTTCTCATGGGAGGAAGTATCGCCGCGATGACGGCTGCTGGTCACTCGGTCTCGCTGTACACATTGACACGCGGGGAGCGCAGCCGCAACGGGCATACTCTCAATCTTACCCCGCAGGAAGTTGGCCGACGACGCGCCATCGAAGTCGCAGACGCTGCACGCATACTCGGCATCACGACGCTTTTCCAGGCCGCGTACCCCGACGGAGGCTTGCGCGATCTCGATCCCCGTATTCTGGAGCGCGACATTGCTGATAAGATTCGACTATTGCGTCCGCATGTGCTCTGTACATTCGACGTGCAGGGAGGATCTGTACATCCCGATCACATCACTCTGCACCATGTCGTAAAAAGACTGTTCGTCGAGATGAAAACCGATCTTCCATTTCTCCAGCGTTTATGTTTTTGTGTTCTCCCTGACGCCCGCATCGCCCACTGGCCACGCAAGGTATTCGGTGTGCCTGAAGAACGGATTCATGCGATGATCGATGTCGCCGCCATGCATGATATCGAGGTGCGCGCACTCCAGGCGCATGGAACCGTATCCCGCGATGTGGAGGAGCACAACTACGACAATTGGATGCTATGGGAAACGGAGTACTTCAGCTTTTTTCAGGAACAGCCTGACCCACCGGTCACGGATCTGTTCCACGGACTTATCCCGATTGACTGAACAGCTATAAAGAAACCTGGAGGTCGGTACAGTGAACGGCAAGCATGTCAGTCTCAACATGAACGTGCGTGGATTGAAGCCTTCCGCCACCCTGGCCATCAACGAGCGCAGCAACGCCTTGCGCCGTGAAGGGAAGACGGTGTACAAACTGGGTCTCGGACAATCTCCCTTTCCGGTCCCGGAGTGTGTAGTAAATGCGCTTCGACATCATGCACACGAAAAGGATTACCTTCCGGTCAAGGGCCTGCCCGAACTACGCGAGGCCGTCGCGGATTTTCACAGGCGCAAGGATCATATAAATGCTAGCGCCGATGGTGTGTTGATCGGTCCGGGTTCGAAAGAACTGATGTTTCTTCTTCAGCTTGTGTACTACGGTGAAATTCTGCTTCCCACTCCTTGCTGGGTTTCCTATGGTCCGCAGGCAAAGATCATAGGCCGCAACGTCCATCTCATCCATACAACGTATGAGGAGCGCTGGCGCATTTCATCGGCACGGCTGCGATCCTACCTCGAAAAGGAGAACGACACCTTTCGCCCGCGCCTGCTGATATTGAATTATCCGGGAAATCCGGACGGGGAATCCTACACGATGGAGGAGCTGCAGGAGTTGGCGGAAACCGCGAGGGAGTACGAAGTGATCCTGCTTTCCGATGAAATTTATGGTCAGCTCAAACACCGGGGAGGACATTTCTCCGTCGGCCGCTTTTATCCTGAGGGTACGATTATCAGTTCCGGACTATCGAAGTGGTGTGGGGCAGGGGGGTGGCGTCTCGGAACATTCACATTCCCGAAGAGTCTGTTCTGGCTGCTCGATGCCATGGCGGCGGTTGCCAGCGAAACATTCACATCCGTCAGCGCGCCCATTCAGTATGCTGCAGTTCCAGCGTTCCGCGGCGGCCCGGAAATAGAAACATATCTGAGTCATGCGCGCCGTATTCTGCGTCTGACTGGAAACCGCTGTGCCGATATTCTGAAGGAAGCGGGCATCCGGGTACATAGTCCCGACGGCGCATTCTATCTCTTCATTGATTTTGAGCCGATGCGCGATCAGTTGAAGGCGCGAGGAATACACGACAGCAGGGAACTATGTGAACGCCTGCTCCTGGATACCGGCGTCGCAATTCTCCCCGGCGCAGATTTTGAACGGCCGGCAGACGAACTGTCCGCCCGCTTGGCCTATGTCAATTTTGATGGTGCGGAAGCTCTCGCCGCCAGCAGGGAAATTTCCCTCGATCAGGATCTACTGGACAGCTTTCTGGACGTGCATTGTCCCGATACACTCGAAGCGATGGAACGCATTGCTGCATGGGTCAAACGCAGCACGGAGAATGCCTGAGGGAAGGCAACGCGACTGCCCCACCCACGAAAACAGTACGCTTTAATTCTGCGCGTACTTGGCGATCGCTTCCTTGCCGAAATTCACCGCGACGAGTTTCGATACACCTTCCTCTTCCATTGTCACGCCGTAGAGCGTGTCTGCCGCAGCCATCGTCCGCTTATTGTGAGTGACGACAATGAACTGCGTATTGTTGGAGAATTCGCCGATGATCTTGATATAACGATCAATGTTCGCGTCATCCAGCGGCGCGTCGACCTCATCGAGAATACAGAAGGGACTGGGCTTTACCAGATAGATGGCAAAGAGCAGGGCGATTGCCGTGAGCGTCTTTTCTCCGCCCGAAAGCATGTCAATGCTATGGGGTCGTTTACCGCGCGGTTTCGCGACAATATCGATTTTTGCTTCGAGAGGATCTTCGTGTTCCTGAAGAATAAGGTCGGCTTCGTCTCCTTCGTCGAACAGTGACTTGAAGATCTTGATGAAGTTTTCGCGAATCAGGTTGAAGGTTTCCGAGAACTTTTGCTTCGCGGTCTCGTTGATCTCACGGATGGTGTCGCGCAAGGTCTGCTGCGATTCGACCAGATCCTGCCGTTGTTCGGTCAGCAAGTCAAAGCGCTCTTTTTCTTCCTTCCACTCTTCGAACGCAAGGGGATTGACCGGGCCGAGAGCGCGAATCTTCTGCCGCAGGTCGTTGATCTCTTCTTTTTCCTGGGCCAGATCGAAGACATCATCCTCGGTTTCTTCTGTTCGCAGGAGTTCCATCTCAAACTCTTCCCGGGCGCGTTCTTCGAGCGATGCGATGCGCTGTTTGATTTCGGAAACCTTCAGCTCGATCTCATGAACCAGGTTGACGTTCTGCGTCTGTTTCTGCCGATCGTCGTGCAATGCTTTTTCGATGCCGCGCAATTCCACACGCTTCGTTTCCAATTCCTGCTCGATCGCTGAAAGAGATTCCCGCGACACCGAATGCACTTGTTCCATTTCGGAAAGTTCTATCCGCAGACGTGATATCACATCCACCAGGCCGTTGGCAGCTTCCTCGGATTCGATGATTTCTTTTGAAGCCGCTTCAAGGGCATGTTCCGTCTCGTGCAGAGATGTGCTCAAGCGGTCAAATTCATTTCGAAGATTCTGAATTTCTCCGCGTTTCTGAACCACCGCGACATTTGCCGCATTTACCGCTTCGTTGCTCTGGTTGTACGATTTCTCGAGTTCCGCTAGAATTTCGTTTTCCTTCTGCACCTCGGTCTCGACCTTGGACTGATGCGCACGCAATTCCTCGAGTTCCGGCGCAAGCTCGTTCCGACGCGCGGCGATTCCTTCCAATTCAGAATCGATGCTCATCCGCTCTTCCGCATTTTTCTGCTGGATGCGTTCATACTTCTCGATTTCGAACATCATCTGCGCGATGCGGCGCTCATGTGAGGAAAGATCCTGCTGCGTCCTTTTCATATTTTCAGCGTAGGTGCGGAGATCGATGCCGCCATACTCGAGATTTTTTTCTTCGAGACGTTCCTGGTTTTCGGCCAGCTTCAACTTCAATGCCTCAACCTCTCGCGAAAGTGCGGCAATCTGATCTTTCTTTCCGATCATGCTGCCTTCATCCTGTCCATGGCTGCCGCCGCGCACAAATCCCTGGCTGTCGAACATGTCTCCACCGAGCGTCACACAGCGCAGATCCGGATATTCCCGAATACATGTGTGGGCAACCTCCGCGTCGCGCACGATCAGCACATGACGAAGCAGCATGCTGAACAGGTGATTGTACTGCGATTCGTAACGCACCAGATCCACTGCCCAGCCGACGATACCGTCACCTGCGATAGGAAAGGTGGCAACCGTGCTTTCGGGAATGCGAGAAAGCACGGCGAAGGTCGCCTTGCCTTTCCGGTGATCCCTCAAATTGTGCAGACCACTGATCGCTTCACTCACGTCGTTGACGAGAATGTAATGTGCCGCGTCTCCGAGCACCGCCTCGACAGCAACGCGAAGATCCTCGCGTGTGTTTACTGCATCGGCGATAGTCCCGTAGCGTGATGTGGACCAGTCGCGGTTTCGCAAAAGATGCTGCACGCTTTCGTTATAGCCCTCAAGGCGGTCAACCAGTCCGTTGATGAAATCGATGCGTGTCATTTTCTCGCCAATCATGCCCTGAATTTCAAAGGCACGATTCTGGAGAAGATCGATTTCATTGCGCAGTTCCTGCTTGTGTTCTTCCATCTGATGGAATTCTCGTTCGGCAGCAAGCACCGTGTCGGAAAGGACTGCCTGGCCCGCGTCCTGCTCGGCCAGCTGACCACGGAGCGTATCGAGGTTGCTGCCCGCATCGGCGTCTTCGTTCGACAGCCGTGCGATAACAGTATCGATGGTTTCGCTGCGGGAATCGAGTCGCTCGATTTCATTGTTCTGCTGCGAAATCTGCTGCATCAGCTGCATGCGACGCTGCTGTCTGCTCTCCGCCTGCAGTTTTTTCTGCGAAACCTGTTCCTCGATATGCCGATGCGTTTCGCGCAGGTTTCCACTTTCCGTTTCCAGCAGCTCAAGTTCGGAGGCGCGGGACTCGAGTTCGTGTGTGAGTGCTCCCTTGCGCGTCTCTATTTCACCAATACGGATATCATAATTCTTTTTATCCTCTTTCAGGCGGGAAGCGCGGTGCAGGAGTGCTCTTTCGCGTTCCTCATTGACGAGCAGCTGCTGCCGCGTTTCGTTGATGCGCGCGACCAGTCCGGAAAATTCATTGCGGCGCGTATCGAGACGATGCTCGATATCATTTTCCTCGTTGCGATGTTCCTCCAGCAGCGCCTCTTCTTCATCCATGCGTCGCGACATGGTTTCACGTTCCTCGATTGTCACGAGCAGTCGCTCCTCGAGAGGAGTGAGGCGGCGGAAAAGATTATTGTAGTCGCGCTGCAGTACATCGACTTCGAGCACGCGCAGACGCTCCATGTATTCATTGTAGCGCTCGGCTTTTTTCGCTTGCCGATTAAGGGAATTCACCGTTTTACCGACTTCGGTGATGATATCCTCAACTCGCAAGAGGTCGCTGTCCACATCGCCGAGCTTTCGCAGCGCTTCCTTGCGGCGCGCCTTGTACTTCGTAACGCCTGCGGCTTCCTCAAACAGGCGGCGGCGTTCCTCGACCTTGTCGCTGAGAATGGTTTCTACCATTTTCAGCTCGATCACGGAATAGGCATTGGCGCCCATGCCGGTATCCATGAAGAGGTTCAGAATATCCTTCAACCGACAGTTGGTCCGGTTGAGCATATACTCACTTTCGCCCGAACGGTACACGCGCCTTGTTATGGTAACTTCATTGTATTCGAGCGGAAGTATGCCCTTATTGTTTTCGATCGTCAGAGACACTTCCGCCATCCCGATGGGCTTGCGCATTTTCGTTCCGTTGAAAATGACATCTTCCATCTTGTCACTGCGAAGCGTCGAATATCGCTGCTCGCCAAGCGCCCAGCGCAAGGCGTCGACGATGTTCGTTTTTCCGCAACCGTTGGGACCGACGATGGCGGTTACACCGTCGTTGAGAACGACATTCGTTTTATTGGCAAACGATTTGAAACCGAAAATCTCAAGTTTACTGAGATACATAGACCCTTACTCTATTAATTGACATCAGGCGACGGATTGAGCAATCGTCCACCAGACATCCGCGAAATAACGCAGATATGCGAAAATGTTGTATTCCCCGTTCAGCGACATCAGCCACCATGCGAGTACAACGCCGATAAGAACATAACCACCGAGATAGAAAAACACGGGACGAACATCAAAAACAATGGCGATACCCTTGAGAATGCGGCTGATGATCCAGATATGGAAAATGATATAGACCAGGACGGCAAGGATCTCGAGTACCGGAAGATCCATCAGCCGATACAGCACCATACCGAAAGGTGCGAGCACGATCATCGGCAGCACCGACCACATGGAAACGCTGAACGCATCGAAAAGGAACACTTTTCGGCGGCTTACAAAGGCGGCCAACCAGATGAACACTGTGAGCAGGAGAAGCACCAGAAACAGTACCAGCGTCGTCAACAGGATATTTTCAAAGGGATTCCATGCGGCATAGTTCAACCACTCCTTCAATCCATTGCCGTGCACAAACTGCGAAATGACATCATCCACCAGAATGTTCATTCGCCAGAAGTACAGGAGATTGGCGAAGAGCAGGGCAGCGGACAACGAACCTATAAATCCCACCATGGACGTTTGAAATATCGAGAGCATCCTCTGGTCACGAACGTCCGCAAAGAAATTATAGGGACGCATTAAAGAACGGCTGACATTTTCACGGAATCGGCGGAAGAGATTATAAACCACCGCAAAAATCAGAATGATCAGAATTCCAATGATGACAAAGCCAACCGGATGAAATTCCTCATAATTGCCCGTGACCAGCACAGGAGGCTTCTCATTATTGAAGCTCGCTTTGAGAACATCGTAGGCTATGCGCTTCTGTCGATATCGGTCAACAACTCCGGTGGTTGCCGTGTACTGATAAATGCGGTCAACCGCCATGATCGGACGAGAGACGGCCCAATCGGAAAATGAATTTACGGTAATACCGGCGTATCCGGCGTCGCGGGTTTCCTTGAACATCTGTAGAAAGAACTGTCCCTGTGCATCGATGGAACGCGAATCGCTGTATCCATTGTAGTTGCCGACTTGAACCGGGTACATCAGCGAACTGACAAAGACCGGAAAATTCCGATTCCGGCTGCTGTATTTCTGCAGAATGCCCGCGGCATGTTCGGCGGATTCAGGAAAGAGATCAATCCCCGCAAGATCAACACCTTCAGGGATTTCGGCAGGCAACATCGATTGATAGGAAACATAATACAATGGCGCTTCTTTGATGCGCGACATTGCAGTTACTTCCTGTACGTATTGTTTCAGTGCCGTACTGTTTCCCTGCACTCCCTGCGCCAATCCGAGTCCGACAAACGACGGATGGTTAAGATCGCGCGCGGAGATTTCTCGATACGCATTCCGGGCGCTGACGCGGAGGCCATCATTCTGGAGCAGCCGGCCAGGAATATTGCGAACGGGTATGTCGATAAACGCCATGATTCCATAGCGATCACAAAGCGAGAGGAAATACGGATGCACGGATCCGTATACAAGTCGCACGGAATTGACGCCAAGATTTTTCATCAGGAGGACATCGCGCTCCATTTCGTCGAAGGACAGACTGCGGCCATGCCGCGGAGAATCCTCCATATACGTCAGCGCTTTGATAAACATCGGTGCACCGTTGACGAGCAATCCCTTTTCCCCGACCCGGATACTGCGAAACCCAATTTGTTGAATCCGTTCATCCAGCACCGTCGCGCCCCGCATGGTGTGCTGGCGGAGAAGGTAGATATTCGGCGAGTCCGGTGACCAGAGCCGTACAGACGGAATGGTCACGCTCATTTCGACTTCCTTGAGGCGATCTGATTCCACAACAACGCGGCTGGCTTCGCTCGTAACCACGACAGAGCCGGTCGCAGGATCCACGACATCGAAGTAGTGTGTCACGTAGCTCTTGCCAAATCCGGCAGACGCCGAACTCGTGTCGCCTGGCAGCGAAGAAATTTCACCAGAATTGAGCAGCGTTCTGTAATGCAGCGTTGCCGACCGTCCTTCACCGGAAACATCGGTGGACACATACGTTTCCTGTGCCCACACACCCTGATGTGCAATGATACCGATGTCATGCACAATGCCGCCGTAATTCAGACGATCCCACAGCTGCTCGTACATCGGTACGGTTTCATGCGTGTTCAGATTGTTATGGACAAGAATCTCGATGGTGTTGTTGCCGGCTCGCAAAATGCCCGGAGTGATCTTGAAAGTGAACGAGGTCAGTCCTGCGTGTTTTCCGATAAACTGACCGTTAATACTTATTTCACAATAATACGAAATGCTGAGCGCATTCAACTGGAAGACAGAAGAAGTGAGCAGGGCACGAGGCACCGTGAAGTCGCGCCGGAAAAGAATGCGGTGATTTCCTTTATATGACGAGGGAACAGATACCTTTCGCCATTGCTCTTCATCATCCGTGCGATAACTCCACGACCCGTTCAAGTCAACAACACTCTTTACATCAGAGGCTGAAAGCAGTCCCAGGCTGAAATCTCGAGGAAGCGATCGTTTCTGCTCCATAAAAACGGGCTGCGCTTGCAGGGCGGGAAGCAGCAGCGTCGAGAGAATCAACAACAGCATTGTACTGAAGCGAATCCGGGAAAAAGCATGTTTTCGATGCGGCATGAGAAACACCGTACAGTTTTGCATGAATAGAAATTTACGAAACCGCGCCCAACGAACAAAGAGAAACTCTCCCGGCAGGAGAAATGAAATTTCACACGGAGCGCAAACCCCTGCATTCGTGATACCTTATCGATCTGCTGTAAGATTATGCATGCATATCGACATAAACGCAATATAAACAAGTACATAGAGCACGTGAACCATAATAGGGAGCATCCCCTGCGTACACCGGCCAATCCGATGCTTTATGACCCCTCCGGTTCAATCAAAATGATTCATCGATGTAAAAGCGAATCGTCAATGCACGCCTTTATTGTACAGAGCACGACATCATTATACATGTCCGAAAGCACACCCCGGCAATCCCGCCCGGGCTCGCAGTCGAAGCTCATACGGCAGCTGCATTCAAGACTACAGTCTCAGACCTCCACGATTTCCGAACAACGCATTCAACACTGATTGCCGGCTAACAAAACCACCTGCGGAACGCAGCTTCAACCCCGCACCATTTAACGGGGCTGATGAAACCGATCGCCATGAATTACGACCCCATCCAGGACAAAGCAGTGATCAACTCATCCAGCCCGGGTTCGATACAACTACTCTCTAAACACTTTTCAATCAACAGGGGCCTTCGTTATCAATAATCCTGTAAAGAACTTGGAGAGGGAGGGGGGTATCAGCCGAAGCTGTTTCACGTGAAACAAAAAACAAACCCCCTGCCTGGACAAGGGGTTTGTTTCACGTGAAACACGGTTTCGGGGTTTAGAATTTGCGCGGCTTCTTTCCTGACTTCTGCTCCTTCGCTTTTTCCTGCATCGAGGCCATAGCGCGTTCGGTCCAACTCTGTTTTTTCTTTCCGTCCTTTGAAACGACCTTGACAAGGGGTTCATCCTGATGCCTCTTGTTAATAAGGTATTGCTGTCCAATCGAAAGAATGTTGAACATGAAGTAGTAGAGGTTCAGTCCCGACGGGAAAGAGTTAAAGAGAACCCAGAACATCACGGGCATCATATACACCATTGATTTCTGGCGAGGATCCTTCACCGACATCTTCTGCTGCACAAACATCGTTATCGCCATCAGAAGGGCGAGCCCGCTGATAAAGCTCATGCCTAGCAGTGGTATCTTAAATGGGAGTGTTACGAGGATATCCGGAGCAGAAAGGTCGTTCATCCAACCGATAAAAGGCTGATGACGGAGCTCGATTGTGGAGCGGAAGATGGAAAACAGTGCAAAGAGAATGGGCATCTGTAAAACCATCGGCAGGCAGCCACCTGCCGGGTTTACCCCATAATCTTTATAGAGCTTCATCGTCTCAACGTTTTGTTTCTGCTGGTCGTCCTTGTACTTCTCGCGTATTTCTGTCATTAACGGCTGCAGCTTCTGCATTTTCTGCATGGAGCGCATGCTCGTCTTCGTCAAGGGGTAAAGAAGCAGTTTGATCAGAATAGAAAATATAATAATGACGATGCCGTAGTTCGGGATGAAGCTGTGGAGGAAATGGAAGAGCGGCATTACCAGATATTCAGAAAATGGGCGGACAACGAACTGCCAACCGAGACTCAATACCTGTTCAAGACCCTTGTACTGCTGAGCCAGAACGTCATAATCCAGAGGTCCGATGAAAATGGTGAATTTCGAGGTCTCGCGGCTTTCTCCGCGATACTTCACCTTGATTCCTGCTTCGTATATCTCTCTCTGTCCTTCGTTTTTCTGCTTGTGCATCTTTCCTTCAACATAGGCACCGCTGCCCATGAATCCGTCGCGCACCATCAGAGCATCAAGGAAGTATTTGTTTTTTATGGAGATCCACTCCGTTTCACCTTCGAAGGACGCCTTTTCTCCCTCCGCATCATCAGCATTTACCGTTTCACGGGTCCCGTTGACCATAATGTCGGTTTCAGAAAAGCTTGCTTCCTCCACGCTGTTGCGCTCGGTATGAGCGGGAGAATGAACCGTAACCTGGTATTCATAGTTGGCGACGACGTCAGCCATGTTTACAAATTCCACATCCATGTCCATCGCAAATCCGCCACTGCGCACGACATAGTGCTTGATGATGGCCGCGCTGTCGCCACGGACAGGGAGTACCGCATCAAAGGCATACGTCATCGAATCCGTGAGCACCACACGACCGTCTTTTGGGAAACCGTCAAAACGGAAATACAGATCCTTTGTATCCACAAATCGTCCGTCCGAACTGGCAAATACCAGGTTGTAGTCGCTTGTTCTAGCCCAATCGATAAGCTGCAGTGGCTTGTCGTTCCAGGTTGTGAATCCCTTGAGAAACCAGCGCTTAATGCTGCCGCCTCGGCTTGAAAATACGACTTCGTATTTTTCCGTCTCAACAGTAAAGGTCTTTTCCTCGCCTTCAGCCAGGTGACTGAACCATTGTCCGTAGCGAACTGATCCAATAGCCTGTGCGCTGCTGTCCGACTGGAGAGCGCCTTGTCTCCCCTCCTGAACTGGTGCCTTTGCAGGCGCTTTCTCTGGAGTCTCAGCCTGCTCGCCCGCAGCTTCCTTCTGCTCCAACTGTTCCTGCTGCTGCTGTTTTTGAATTTCTTCAGGACTCGGCGATGTATACAGCATCCAAGCCACAAAAAGTACGGCAATCAGAATAAAACCGATGACAGCATTTCTGTCCATAATTATATCGCTTTGTTTTTATTGGTTTTACGGTACTGGATCATACCCCCCCTCATTCCATGGATGGCAACGGGAGATCCTTTTTGCGCCCATCCAGCTTCCACGGAACGGACCGTATTTCTGAATGGCTTCCAACGTATACGATGAGCATGTGGGGTAAAATCGGCATGAGGGAGGAAGCAAGGGAGAGATTGCGGCCCTGTAAAAGCGTATGAACGCAATGAGCAATGCGGAGAGCGCGTGCTTCATGTCTGCCTCAGGCGCTTCAAGGCAGCATCCAGAAGAGCTGCGACCGAAGCATCTATCATATCAAAGGAAACGGGTTCTTTCATGCGACCGGGATCGACGAGCATCACGCATCGCAGCTGACAGTGCTGCTGTTGGCAATACTCCCACAGCTCATGCTTCCGCTGTCTGAACGATTCTCGCATCAACCGACGGAAGCTGTTCCGCAGTACGGCGTTCCCAGGCTTTTTAACAGCAAATCCCACCATACCGTGGTATGGTGGGATTTCCCGCTTGATGTCGTAATAGAACCGGATGCTTCGGTGTTGCACGTATATACCACGGGAAAGTACGTGTCCGAAAGCCCGGTACCCACGAAGGATTTCTTTTTTCGATAATCGGTTTCTAACCGGTTTATCTGTGCTTGGGCTCGTCACTGACGGTGAGTTTCCAGCGCCCTTTCGCACGACGGCGTGCGAGCACTTTCCGGCCGTTCTTTGTGGCCATGCGGGCACGGAATCCATGCTTGTTGCTTCTCTTGCGGCGACTGGGTTGAAATGTACGCTTCATATGATTTCTAGATAATGGTAATATTCATTACAGAACTACTAAGTTATGCACAAAGTGCATAAAAAATCAAGTCCGTAACGCGCTTTTTCTTCGAAGCAGGTAGATAAAGACCGGAGCGCCTAGCGCCGCTGTCACGGCGCCGACCGGAAGTTCTGTTGGAGCGATGGCTGTTCGTGCGATAAGATCTGATATTATCAGGAAGCTGGCACCGAGAAAAAACGACACCGGAAGCAGAAGGCGATGGTCCGGACCGAACAGCCGCCGTACCGCATGCGGCACAAGCAAGCCAATAAAACCGATCGCACCAGCAAAGCTGACGACCAGAGCTGTCATCAGCGATGCAAGAACATAGAGGACAATCTGCTGGCGCCGAACGGCAAGACCGAGATGTCCTGCCGCTTCCGCGCCCAGCGCCATGACGTTCATCCGTCCGGCATAAACAAACAGGACGAAGAGAAGAATCACAACACCGGGAAACAGCAGAAGTACTTCTGTCATCGTGGCATTCCCAAGATAGCCAATGAGCCAGAACAGAGCGTTTCGTACGGGACGATCCATCGTGGACACAAGTCCAAGAATTATCGCGGAAAGAAACGCCCCTATCATTACACCACTGAGCAGCAGTGTATTGTCTTCTATCGCTCCATGGAGGCCGAGCCGATACACCGTCACTACAACAATGAGCGCGGATGCAAAGGCAAACAATGGCTGCGATGCAAGAAAAAGAGTTGAGAGTCCTGTTGATAAGGCCACGAGTGCGCCGACGGACGCGCCACTGGAAACGCCGAGTATGTAAGGATCTGCCAGTACATTTCGAAGCAGTACCTGAAAAACAGCACCTGAGACAGCAAGACCGCCACCGACCAGCAAGGCAATGAGCACGCGTGGAAGACGAATCTCGAGCAGCACCGCACGCATCGAATCCGCAGTCAGCGATGTATCACCGATCAGGATGCGGAAGATTTCCGAGAATGAAATCGAAAAAGGCCCCACCCACAGGGCAAGGAAACCACAGGCAACGGTGAGCAGCGCAAACAGTACGCTTATCCGCAGTGTCCGCGCTGGAGTTGAAAGCGAGGGGTTGTTCATTGCAGGCAGACCTCCCGCATGAGTTCGGGAAGCAAGAGTTTATGAAGTTCGCT
The DNA here is from genome assembly GCA_014860565.1 of Bacteroidota bacterium. Lineage (GTDB taxonomy): Bacteria > Bacteroidota > Ignavibacteria > SZUA-365 > SZUA-365 > SZUA-365. Next base: position 3,114 of record JACZJN010000161.1, on the reverse strand, counting down.
CACTCTTCTTCGTTGAACTCTGACGCCGTCTGTACGCCGACCAGATTCCACATTTTATCCTTCAGCGCAGACACCCCTTCACCGCTCACGGACGAAAAGGCATGCACATCGACGTCAAGCGATGCTTTCAGATCTTCCACACGCTGCCGTGAGTCTTCATCCGCGGAATCCATTTTTGATATGGCGACAAACCACGGCTTGCGGGAAAGCTCCCCGCTATAAGATGAAAGCTCGTTGCGCAGCACGGCGAGGTCGCTTTCGAAATCGTTACTGAAGCTTTCAATAAGAATCACAAGAACCCGCGTACGCTCGACATGCTTGAGAAACTGAATTCCCAGTCCTTTACCAGTATGAGCCCCTTCAATCAGACCTGGCAGATCCGCCACGGTGAAACTGTCGTACTCCCGGTACCGGACAATTCCCAGATTGGGCTCCAGGGTCGTGAAGGGGTAATCTGCAATTTTTGGTTTCGCTGCAGAAATTGTAGAAATGAGGGTGGACTTTCCCGCATTGGGAAAGCCAACGAGACCCACATCTGCTATAAGCTTGAGTTCCAGCAGAAGTTCTTTTTCAATCGAGGGACGTCCGGGTTCTGCATTTCTTGGTGTCTGATGCGTCGCCGTTGCAAATTCCGCGTTACCGCGGCCACCGCGGCCACCCACCGCCGCAAGAAATTGCTGTCCTGGTTTGACCAGATCCGCCAGCATTTCCTGCGATTCGGAATCGCGTATCACGGTGCCGCATGGCACCTGAATAATAATGTCTTCACCGGAACGGCCGGAGCGCAGTGACTTCTGACCTTTTACACCATCTTCCGCTGCGTATTCATGGCGATACCTTTGATCGAGCAATGTGTGCAGCTGTGGATTCGCCAGGAGGATGACATCTCCACCCTTGCCGCCGTTGCCGCCATCGGGACCGCCTTTGGGGACATATTTCTCGCGGCGAAAACTCACGCAGCCCGCACCGCCCTTTCCCGAACGAACGGAAATGGTTACCTGGTCTACAAACACTGTGTTTTACTTCTTATTTGCGTAGCGCTTATAAATATCGTCGGTGAATTTCACCGCGAGTCGGGAGTACATGTCGACGTCAAACTTGATAAAAAGCTCATCAATGTATTCGGATGCCTGACGCCAGGTGGCTTTGCCGTTCAATACCTGAATGGCGCGGTTGAATGCGTCTTCATTCTTGTTGAACAGCCTTCTGACATATTTCTTCTTTTCCGCCACGGGCAGTAATTGGCTCAAATCGCCAAACTCCTTAATAACCTCTTCAGTGGCAACTCCATTCTCTCCCCCGTCTTCTTCCGTCTCCTGTGCTGGAACACGCTGCGACTGTGGGAGCGGCGTTTCATCTTCAATGATAGGAATATCGGAATGACGAGAGGGCTTTGAGACTGGGGTGGGATCAAAATCGTCAAGATCAAGCTCGCCGAGTAATTCCTCTGCCGCTTTAAGGGATTCTGCCGGCTTGATCTCTTCTTCGCCACCGGGCAGCGAATCCGAAATCTTCCCTTCGTCTTGTTCGACATCATCGAGATTGATGTCATCCATTTCCTCCGCTTCCTTGTCCCAGTCAATCTCATCGATCGACGGAGCAGCCTTCCCTCCTGTCGATGTATCCAGCACGACATCGGCACCCGCGAGTTCGTCCAGAACAGTGCTGGTCATGTACGGATCTTCCTCCTCATTTTCCTCGAAAGCTGATGAGTTATCCAGCCCGTCGCCAAAACTGATCGATCCCAACTCTTCAAGTGTGATGTCGGGAATGACGTCTTTCGATGAAAGATAATTCAATGTCGGTTCGTCCTCGTCGTCTCCGAGAATGATATCAGGAAGATCTTCCTCGCTTGAGGATATCGCAGGTTTCTCCGATTCCTCATCCGCGGAATAATCGGTGTGGGTACCGAATTCCGCTTCAAGGTTCAGTATGCTTTCATCAGTGAGAGAAAAGGCACTGTCATCCGATTCCTGGTCCTCTCCCTCTTCCGAGATCTCTTCCATCGGCTGTGCGAACAGAACTGTATCTTCATCGTCTCCGCTTGCGCCAAATTCATCCTCAACATCATCTTCAGCGGTCATAAGCCGCAGTTCGTCGCGCCGCTGCATATCTTCCTCGACATCGTCTTCCAGCGTACGCATAATATGATCGCCGTCCTGAACAATGACGCCTTCTTCCTCGTCCGAGATAATGAAATCAAGGGCGTCATGCTCATTACCAAGATCACCGTGGAGAATTTCGTCCTCGGCATTAACCGCAATCGCGGGTACTTCAAAATCTTCGCCCGCCGTAGCGGTTCGTTCCGGTTTCATTGCGCCTCCCTGTCTGAGCTGCTCATTGACGATCGTCGAGATGTCCACCCCGAGCGTGAAGTCCGCCTCACTGATGAGCATTACCAGATCGTGCAGGCTCATACGCTCGTGATGTTGTTTTTCCTGATCGAGCCGCTCGACGATGGAACCAAGATTCTTGTCATCGTAAAAAATAGACAGCGCCTCGATAGGAGCAGTCTGCTCCTCAGGGTTCATCCCGATATTGAAAGATTCAAACAGCGGTTCGCTCAAATGTGCCGTCTTCCGACTGTCAAAATTCCTGACAACTTCCAGATCGATATGCTCGATCAGTTCAGTGAATTTCTTGGCGTTGATCACCGAGAGTTTCTTCTTATCGAAGTATTCGCGAAGGATGATCTGATAATATTCGTAATGCCAGAAACAGCGAAGGGCCTCGAGTATGTCATCGGTGGCTGCGTGCTCGCGCTCGGCGAAAAGGTATTTGACAAGAGTCCACTGAGGACGACAGACATAGTTAAAAAGCAGTTTGACGTTTTTCTCCAGCGCGGCCTCGAACTCCGATGTGGTGAAGACGGCATAATCGCGCGCCTTCTCACCGATCTGGGCGAACAGTGATTCGACCTCGGCCTCGTCGTAGCTGAAGTGCGGTGACTGCAGAAGGCGTCCTTTTTCATCGCGCACCCAGATGTCGATATCGATCTCGAACATGCGTTTGAGCGCCAGCGGCATCGACGAAGCAAAAATCTGACGCGAGGTAATGCTCTCGGCACCTTCAATGGTTTCCTTGCGGAGAAAGGCAATGGTTTCTTCGATGTTC
>JACZJN010000160.1 GCA_014860565.1 Bacteroidota bacterium | reverse complement strand
GTCTACGACGCCCTCGCGCTGACGAAAAAGCAGCTCGCCGGACGCGTGCCCCTCATCGGCTTCGCCGGCGCACCATGGACGCTGGCGTCCTACGCGATCGAAGGCGGCGGCTCGAAGAACTTCGAAACCATCAAGACCATGATGTACAACGAACCGGAGCTTCTGCACAGCCTTCTCGGCAAGCTCGCAGGCGTCGTCGGCGAATACCTCGTGCGGCAGACGCAGTCCGGCGCCGACATCGTGCAGATCTTCGATACCTGGGCCGGCGCGATGACGAAGGACGGCTTCCTCGAATTCTCCCTTCCCTACATCATGCAGATCGTCGAGCATGTGAAGGCCAACAGCAGCGTCCCTGTGATCGTGTTCGCCAAGGGCGCGAATTCCACCTTCCCCGAACTCGCCGACTGCGGCGCCGACGTGCTGGGTCTCGACTGGACCGTGGACATCGGCGAAGTGCGCGCGGCCGTCGGCAACCACGTCGCCCTGCAGGGCAACCTGGATCCGGTCGCGCTGTATTCCTCGCCCGAAAGCATCCGCGCGGAAGTGCGCCGCGTGCTCGAGTATTTCGGCAATCACCCCGGACACATTTTCAACCTCGGCCACGGCATTCTGCCCACCGTTCCGGTCGCGCACGCGCAGGCCATGATCGAAGCCGTCAAGGAGATCTCCGTCGAGATCCGCAACGAAGAACAGGAATAAGAACGACGTCATAAGGAAAGGACAGGCATGAGTACGGCCATCCGACAATTCGACCATATCGACACCGAGCTGCTGAAGAAATATTCGCGGCCGGGTCCCCGCTACACCAGCTATCCCACCGCGCCGGTGTTCTCGACGGACTTCACTCCCGCCGATTACATGGAGGAAATCCGCCGCACGAACGCGGTCGAGACGCCGCCGCCGCTGTCGCTGTATTTCCACATTCCCTTCTGCGACACGCTCTGCTATTTCTGCGGCTGCAACATGATGGTCACCCGCGACCGCGCGAAGATCAACAACTACGTGCAGTACGTGAAGAAGGAACTCGATCTGATCCGTCCGCTGATCCGCGATGACCGCGAGGTCGTGCAGATCGCATGGGGCGGCGGAACGCCGACGTATTTGCACCCGGATGAAATTCGCGATCTCGCTGGCTACACGCAGAAGCTCTTCCCCTTCGCCGGGAACATCGAGGCGGGTGTGGAAATCGATCCGCGTGAAATGACCCGCGACCATCTCGTGGCGCTGAAGGAAGGCGGCTTCAACCGCATCTCCATGGGCGTGCAGGATTTCAATTACAAAGTGCAGAAAGCCGTCAACCGCATCCAGCCCGAAGACATGACGCGCGAAGTGCTGGACTGGGCGCACGACGTCGGTTTCGAAAGCGTCAACCTCGATCTGATCTACGGCCTGCCGTTCCAGACGATGGCGACCTTCGAGGAAACGCTCGAGCGCATCATCGACATCGATCCCGACCGCATCGCGGTATTCAACTACGCCCACGTGCCCTGGCTGAAAAGGCACATGGCGCTGATCAAGAGCGAAGACCTGCCGACGCCGGAAGAGAAGCTCCGCATCACCGTGCGCACGATCGAGATGCTCAACGCCGCCGGCTACCGCTACGTGGGCATGGATCACTTCGCCAAGCCCGACAACGAACTGGCGGTCGCGCAGGCGAACAAGTCGCTGTACCGGAATTTCCAGGGCTACACGACGCACGCGGGAGCGGACCTCTACGGCTTCGGCATCACGAGCATCGGGCAGTTCGACCGCATGTACGCGCAGAACCTCAAGACGCTGCCGGAGTACTACGAGGCGATGGACGCCGGGAAGCTGGCCACGCACGTCGGCTATCGTCTTTCCGACGACGACCTGCTGCGCCGCGACGTGATCATGACGCTGATGTGCGACTTCGAACTCGACAAGCGTGCGATCGAGAAGAAATGGAACATCGTCTTCGACGACTATTTCCCCGACGCCTACGAGCGCCTGCAGGAACTCGTCGACGACAAGCTGGTCACCATCACCGACGACCGCATCACCGTCAACGGCATGGGCATCCTCGTCATCCGCAATGCCGCGATGGCCTTCGACGCCTACCTGCCGAAGCAGATGGAGAAGCCCATTTTCAGTAAGACCGTTTAGCCGCTACGGATTCATGAGAACTACATTGCTCACCGCAGGAAGCAGGAGGCAGGAGGCATGTCGCTTCTTGCATCCTGCTTCCTGCTTCCTGCCTCCTGCATGCTGAACCACCTCGGCGTCATATTGCTCAACATGGGCGGACCGACATCCCTCGATGCGGTGCGTCCGTTTCTCGAGAACCTGTTTCTCGACCGCGAGATCATTTCCTTCGGTCCGATGGAATTCGCGCGCAAACCGCTGGCGCGCTTCATCGCGAAGAAGAGGGCGGAGATCGTGAAGAAGAACTACGCGATGATCGGCGGGAAATCGCCCATCGCCGAACTCTCGATCGCGCAGGGCGAGGCGCTGCAGCAGGCGCTCGCGGCGCATTACGGCGAGGGCGTGCGTGTCCGCGTGGAAGTGGGATTCAGCTATTGGCAGCCGTTCATCGCCGAGGCGATGGCGAAGCTACGGGACAACGGCTTCACGAACGTGTTTCTGATGCCCCTCTATCCCCATTACTCCAAAACGACGACCGGGTCCTGTTTCAAGACCTGGCGCGACCTGCACCGGGCGATGGGGAACCGCACCTTCAAGGTGCAGAGCGTGAAGGCGTATCCGCTGGAAGACGATTTCATCGACGCGATCAACGAACGCATCGACGAAGGACTGCAGCTGTTCCCCGAAGACCACCGCGCGCAGGTCACCCTGCAGTTCAGCGCGCACGGCACGCCCGTGAGCCTGGTCGAACAGGGCGACCCGTACTCGCATCAGATCCGCGCCACGATGGAAGAAGTCATGCGCCGGCGCAGCGACGCTCTGCCGTATTGCCTGAGTTTCCAGAGCAAGGTGGGTCCTGCAAAATGGCTGACGCCCGGCACCGTCGAGAAGACGAAGGAACTCGCCGCCTCGGGCGTGCGCGACCTGATGGTGATCCCGATCGCCTTCGTGACCGATCACATCGAAACGCTGCACGAACTCGGCATCGACCTGCGCGAAGACGCAATGCACGCAGGCATCGAGCATTTCCACGTCATGCCCGCGCTGAATTCCTCTCCGAAGTACATCGCGGCCATGGCGGGACAGATCATCCGGCGCATGGACCGCGTCACTGCTCGCGCGGATGCGCGCGAGCACTTTGGCAGTTGACTTTGGCAGATTGTCCCGCTTCGCCTGGCTCCGGTCGTTGGCAAGCATGAGCTCTTGCCAATGTCAAAAGCCAAAGTCATTCTTTCCGAATGGATCACTTCACCAAAGAACTTTCAACGAAGCACATGAATGACCGATACGACACGATAATCCTGGGCGCCGGCATCTCCGGCCTCACCTGCGCGTACCTGCTGCAGAAGCGCGGGCAGCGCGTGCTGCTGCTGGAGAAAGCGCCGCGCTTCGGCGGAGCGATCCGCAGCGCGCGGGAAGGTGAATGGCTGATCGAGGCGGGACCGAATTCCACCCTCGAAACCAATCCGATGCTCACCGAACTGATCCGTGACGCGGGCGTGGAAGAGCAGAAACTCTATGCCTCCGATGCGTCGAAGAATCGCTACATTCTCCGTGACGGCGCGCTCACCCCGCTGCCGATGACGCCACCGGCGTTCTTCAAGACGAAACTTTTTTCGCTAAGCGCCAAGCTGGGACTCTTCAAAGAGCCCTTCATCGCACCCTCGAAGCCCGATGCGCAGGAAAGCGTCGCGGAGTTCGTGAAACGCCGGCTGGGGCAGGAATTCCTCGACTACGCGATCAACCCCTTCGTCGCAGGCGTGTACGCAGGTGATCCCGAACTGCTGAGCGTCCGCGCCGCGTTCCCGAAGCTCTTCGAACTCGAGCAGAAATACGGCGGCCTGATCAAGGGACAGATCAAGGGCGCGAAAGAACGGAAGAAAAGCAAGGAGGAGAGCAAGCAGTCCGCCCGCATGTTCTCCTTCCTCGACGGCATGCAGACGCTGACGGACGCGCTGGCGAACGCGATCACCGAGAAGCGGCATTCCGCCGATATCCTCTCGGTCACCGAACTTGCGGGTGACGATGCTTCCCGTTTCACGGTCCGTTATGCGCACGATGGCGCGGAGATGGATGTGACGGCTGACGCGGTGATCATAGCGGCGCCTGCCGCAGCTGCGGGCGCGCTCTCGAAGGACATCGCGCCGGAGATCACCGCTGTGCTTGAAGAAATTCCCTATCCCCCGGTCGCCGAGGTAATCACCGGTTTCACGCCTACGCCGGGAATGAATCCCATGGAGGGCTTCGGCTTCCTGATCCCGAAGGTGGAGAAGCGGCGCATACTCGGGACGATTTTCTCGAGCACGATTTTCCGCAAGCGCGCTCCCGAGGGACGCGTCCACTTGACGACCTTCATCGGCGGCATGCGTCAGCCGGAAGAGGCCCTGCGCTCCGACGAGGAGATCGCGCAGACCGCGCTCAGCGAGCAGCATGCGTTGCTGGGTACGCCGATGAAGCCGGATTTCATCCATGTCACCAGCTGGAAGCACGCCATTCCGCAGTACGTGCACGGACATCTCGAACGCATGCGAGCGATCGACGAAGTCGAGGCGGCGCATCCCGGACTGTATTACTGCGCAAATTATCGCGGGGGAATTTCGGTAGGGGATTGCGTGAAGTCCGCACACGGTGTGGTGGACCAGATCACGGCATAGTCAACCACCGATGATTTCGTTCAATCCCTCGATGACGAGCGCCATCTGCTCGGGAGCAATGCGGCCCAGGCGGCGACCGATCCGCTCGACGGACAGCGTTCGGATCTGACTGATCTTAATCCAGGACTTTTTCGGAAGCGCCGCCTGCTCAACTTCGAGTGTCAACGGGAAGCCCGCCCGAGGTGCCTGGCTCGTTATCGCGACCGCGATGACTGTCCCCGACCGTTCGTTGAACACATCCTGACTCAGGATCAGGACGGGTCGCTGACCCGCCTGCTCATTCCCGCGCACGGGATTGAGATCCGCCCAGCGGACCTCTCCTCTCAGTATTCGGGCCATTCCTCGAGCTCCAGTCCCATGCCTTCTTCGGCAAGGGCTTTTTCGAATTCCGGATCGAGTTTCGAACATTCACGGGCGAGGCGAGTGCGATCAAGCCGCGCGAGCTTTTCCTCGATCGCCGCTTCAACCGCCTGACTGCGGCTGGGGAATGCTCCCTCCGCCACGATACCATCCAGGCGGGCAAGGAGAATCGGATTCACGGCGATGGCTATTTTTGTTTTCGACATTTCGACCTCCGGTATGCAATTTATTCATACCAAGAACGAAATGCAATGCATGGCCGTGTGCTTCATTCAAAACAGCAGGCAAAAACCCGTCCCGCTCTTTATCCTTTCCCCGAAGTGCCGTAAGTTTAAGAGATAACTGAAATTCTCACTTTCAAATCCCATGATGGCCATGCAGACAGGCGAATCGATCTTCACCCCATACACAGAATTCATCCGCACGCGCCGCACGCGCATGACCGAGGGTCTGCGTTCGATGGTGCGGGAAACCGTGCTCACTCCCAAGGACTTCATCTACCCGCTGTTCGTCGTGCCCGGCAAGGGCGTGCGCAAGGCGGTCAAGTCCATGCCCGGCGTGTTCAATCTCTCCGTCGACGAGGCGGTGAAGGAATGCCGCGAAGTCTACAAGCTCGGCATTCCGGCTGTGATACTCTTCGGCATCCCTCGGCACAAGGACGAGGTCGGTTCCGAAGCGTGGGACGCCGACGGCGTCGTGCAGGAAGCCGTCCGCAAGATCAAGAAAGCGCTGCCGCAGCTGGTGGTGATCACCGACGTGTGCATGTGCGAATACACATCACACGGCCATTGCGGCATCGTGCGCGGCGAGGAAATCGTCAACGATCCGACGCTGGAACTGCTGGCGCGCGAAGCGCTGTCGCATGCCGAAGCCGGCGCCGACATGGTGGCTCCTTCGGACATGATGGACGGACGCGTCGCGGTCATACGCGCAACGCTCGACGATCACGGCTTCACGAACCTGCCGATAATGTCCTACGCCGCGAAGTATTCGTCGGGGTATTACGGTCCCTTCCGTGACGCAGCGGATTCCGCTCCCGCCTTCGGCGACCGCCGTTCGCATCAGATGGATCCCGCCAACAGCGACGAAGCCATCCGCGAAGTGGCCATCGACATCGAGGAAGGCGCGGACATCGTCATGGTCAAGCCCGCGGGTCCGTATCTCGACATCATCCGCCGGGTGAAGGACGAGTTCGGCATGCCCACCGCCGCCTACCAGGTCAGCGGCGAATACGCTATGATCAAGGCCGGCGCGGCGAACGGATGGATCGATCATGACCGGGTAATGATGGAATCACTCGTGGGCATCAAACGCGCGGGCGCCGACATGATGCTCACGTATTTCGCAAAGGAAGCGGCTAAACTTCTCAAGTGAGGAACGCATGTCTCAACAGCTCCCGATACTGACAGAGGAAGAAGTCCGCGTGCTGGGCGCGCTGATCGAGAAAAGCCAGGCGACGCCGGAATACTATCCGATGACGCTCAACGCGCTGGTCAATGCCTGCAACCAGAAAAACAGCCGCGATCCCGTCGTCGAATATGACGAGGATATCGTCGAGGATGCACTGACGCTTCTTCGCGGCAAAGGCGTCGTGGCGTTTGCCTCCGGCGTCGGCCGTGCGCTCAAGTACATGCACCGGGCGGGGCAGAACGGACTCGGTCTTTCTCCCGCACAGGCAACGGCCATGAGCATTCTCATGCTGCGCGGTCCGCAAACCACCGGCGAAATCCGCGCGCGTGCGGGAAAGCAATTCAACTTCCCCACGATGGAAGCGGCGCAGAACACGATGGACAGCCTGCTCAACCACGATGCACCATATATCGAAGAGGCACCGCGCGCATTGGGGCAGAAGGAAACGCGGTACCGCCACAAATTCTACATCTATGAAGATACTCCTTCCGCGGAAGCTGCAGCGGCCGAGACTCCTGCTTCACTTCGCAGCGAAGTCAGCGAACTCCAGGAAACCCTGCGCCAGTTCCAGAAAGAGATGAACAATCTCCGCAACATTGTCACTGCTCTCCAGGGAGATGTGATGGTGATGAAAGAAGACCTCTATCCAGAAAACAAGGCCGAATGAAAAACAGTAAAGCTCTTTTTACCGAAGCATTGACGCTGCTGCCCGGCGGCGTCAATTCCCCCGTGCGTGCATTCCGCGCCGTGGGCGGACAGCCCGTCTTCATGGACTCCGCCGCGGGTTCGAAACTCCGCGACGTCGACGGAAACGAATACATCGATTACATCGGAAGCTGGGGACCTTTCATCCTCGGCCATTCACATCCGCGCGTCGTCGCCGCTCTGCACGCGCAGCTCGACAAGGCGACGAGTTTCGGGGCACCGACGCGGCTCGAGAACGAACTCGCCAAGAAAATTATCGCGATGGTCCCGAGCATCGAGATGGTGCGCATGGTCAATTCCGGCACCGAAGCGACGCTTTCGGCCATTCGTCTTGCGCGCGCCTTCACCCATCGCGCGAAAATCCTGAAGTTCGAAGGCTGCTATCACGGCCACGCCGACTCCTTCCTCATCAAGGCAGGTTCCGGCGTCGCCACGCTCGGTCTCCCCGATTCACCGGGCGTCACTCCCGCCACTGCGGGCGACACGCTCACCGCGCGGTACAACGACATCGCATCCGTCGAGGAGATGGTCAAAGCCTTCCCCGATCAGATCGCCTGCGTCATCCTCGAGCCCGTCGTCGGCAACATGGGCTGCGTGCCGCCCGCCGATGGCTTCCTCGAAGCCCTGCGCGACCTCTGCACACGCGAGGGCATTCTCCTCATATTCGACGAAGTGATGACCGGCTTCCGTCTCGCACCCGGCGGCGCACAGGAACTCTTCGGCATCACGCCCGACCTGACCACGCTCGGCAAGATCATCGGCGGCGGACTCCCGGTCGGCGCCTATGGCGGACGCCGCGACATCATGGAGATGGTCGCACCGGCGGGACCGATGTACCAGGCCGGAACGCTTTCGGGGAATCCCCTCGCGATGACCGCCGGACTCGAAACGCTTCGCATTCTCACCGAGGATCCGCAGCTGTATGCCAACCTCGACGCGCGCGCGGACATGCTGGTTGAAGGCATTCAGAACAACCTCGACGAACTCGGTCTGCCGTACCTCAGCAACCGCGTCGGTTCGATGTTCACGCTGTTCTTCACCGAGCGTCCCGTCGCCAACTGGGACGACGCGAAGACCTGCGACACCGGCCTCTACGGCAGCTACTTTTCCGAAATGCTGCAGCGCGGCATCTACCTCGCGCCTTCGCAGTTCGAGGCGGCCTTCCTCTCGATCATGCACAGCGACGAAGACATCGCCCGCACGATCCAGGCGAATCGCGAAAGCCTCCAAGCCATCGCCAACAACGGTTGAAATTTGTGAAAAGTCACGAGGGATCATCTGAGTACCAGATGATCCCGTGTAATTGGATGGACGATTTTATTTAATCAACACCATTTTTTTCGACAGATTCCCGTACGGAGTTTCGAGGCGGTAGACGTACACGCCACTTTCGCACTTGCTGCAATCAAAACTTACGATATGGGAACCTGCATTTTCCCTGCCCTCGCGCAGGACGGTTATCTCCCTCCCTCGTGCATCACAGATCACCAAACGGATATCCATGTCCTCCTGCAGGTGGTAGGAAATCTCCGTCGCCGGATTGAAGGGATTCGGATAGTTCGCATCAAGCGTTGCCCTGGCCGCGTCCGCGAGCTGCACACCGGGTTCGACTTCGATTTTCGGAATGGACTTGTCCGGATAATAGTAATAATTGTTCGTGATCAACCCGATACTACTGTCCCGGCCCTCGAGATGGAGACGGATCCTCACGTCTTGCCCGCTGAACTGCTGCAATGGGATGGTGATGTTTGCATCATGATGACCGTTTCCCATTGCATTCGCGGCGATGCTGTGCGGCCTTGCCAGCACGGAGTCCTTCACGACATCAACGATTTCCAGCGAGAAGACGATCGGAATCACGCTGCTCATCGTTCCTTTTCGATCGGATACCGTGCGAAATTTCAATAGACCATTCGATGGCACCGTTACCGTCGATGTCTCGATATATCGATGCACGGGCTTGTTCAGGCCTACGATCAGAGAATCCATTCCCGAACTCCAGTCAAGCGTATCCTGGACAGTTCCTGTATGGACAATGAACTCGCCCACGCGATAAACAACACGGTTGGTGTCCTTCGTGAGAATGATCTCGCGGGAGGAAGCCAGGGAAAAGCCACGTTTGGTGGATTTCGTCAAATGATCGTCGGTGAACCACAGGCCCCAGAGTGTGCCGGCATACGGCGCCCAGGGCAAGGTGAAGGCCTGGAGCTGGTCGGGTGATGGCGCGATGTCGACGAGGGAAGGGTGCAGTCCATCGGCGGCAGGCTGTGGGAGCGAGGGCACGGTCCATGTTCCGTTGACCAGTTGCATGACTCCGGTGCCGGCGTGGTTGATGTTGTGGGCGATGCGCAGTGCCGGTACCGGTTGCGTGCCGGCGACGTTTGAGAGCGATGGCGCCCAGTAATCGTTGTCTGGATCGAGAAGTATGGAGGCGAACCCGCCCCAACCTCCGGGAGAGTTCTGCCGAAAGTTGACAAATGTCTCGGGAAGGCCCGGCTGTGTCGCCGCCCAGGCTACTGCGGCGGCATCGTTATCGTCCACCGTAATCGTCGGTGCCCCTTGGGCGGGTTGGCCATAATTCGAGATGAATTCCGGCTGCCATGTCAGACCCGTGCCGACCTCGATTCGCTTATAATAAATGTAGGGGCCTTCGCGCCAGGCAAGATGGTAGGCCTGGGAACCGTACTTGTGCGCGATAGTCGGGAAAATGGCTGCGTACGTCGGATTCGATGAATGCACGTTGGCAACGATGCTGTTTGTTCCATTCGAATTCCATTGGCAGTAGGAGAGCGTTCCGCCCGCATCTTCCCAGACGAAGAGTTTTGTCCCGAGATAGTCGTCGGTCGCGATAACCGGCGAGGCTTCGTTGCTGCTGGGAAAATCCGCTAGACTTTCCCACCATGTGTTGTTGACGACCCTCCCGAAATACACCTTCGAGTCGCTGTTATACACGATGTACGGCGCGTCCCAGGCAGAGACGATTGACGGTCGCACACCCGCATCGATGGCGAGTTCCTTCCGCCAGCTGTCGCCGTGATTCTCGCTGCACGTGTACCAGATGTTCCCCATGGACTCGTATACGAGTTCATCGATGCCTCGGGCTGGATTGACGAAGCCGGTCTGGCCTTCTATCCAGTCAAGTTTCCGCTGCGAATTCGGACAGAGTGCGCATTCGGACGCGATGGTGCTGCTGGGTTCGGCGGATAACAGGTGTCCCTTGTAATTCCCCCATACCCACGAGCCGGGATCGTCGAAGATGACGGCCTTCGAATAATAATAGACGGGATCGAGGCCATTCTCCTCGCCCATGGGATCGTCGAGGAGCAGGGCGTTGTCGTCCGTCCACATCCCCTCCAGCAGCCAGTCCCCTCGCGCATATCCGGTCTGCGGCATCATATTGTCGTCGTAAACGAAGGGCAACCCGAGGGAATAGTATGGCGATTTCAGCTGATTCGGATCCCCCGCTTCAAGGAAATGTCCTCCATTATTCGTCGTCGACAGGTCGAAAATCCCCTGCGCCAATGGAGCGGTCGAATAGGGCAGGAACTGATCGAACTGCGCGCAGAGGTTCCCATTGCTGTTCGTGGGATTGACGAGCCAGGGATTCCGGAACATGATCTCCGATGTGGGATTGATCGCGCCCCGTTCGAACCAGACTGCGATGTTGGGATAATCGCTCGTGCTTGCGTTCTTGTACAGCGCCTCGAAGTTGCCGTTTTCCGGCATCACGATGAAATCGCTCTGGTGGATCGCCGTCGGAGCCTGTTGATCGCTCGACCAACTGAAGAACTTCGAGATCTGTGTCGGTCCCTGGAACAGATCGAAGTGCGAATACAGGAACATATCGTCGCCGACCGATTTCGGGTACGAGCTTTGCTGGTCGAAGGAATAGGGCGATGTCAGCCAGAGATAGTCCCCGCTGCTGCCAGGTCGATAGCCGAAGTTGTCCGGATGCTCCACTCCGGTGTTGATGACGAGGAACTCCTCAGGCATGTTCAGCTGGTCGGCGAACCAGTACAGGAGACCCGCCACGGCGCGGATACAGTAGGGGATGGTCGCATCGCGGATAGTCTGCAGGAGCGCCAATTCACCTGGATCGGTGAGATTCGTCCAATGCGCGAAATGGAAATCACTCACCTGGTTCGGATCGACTGTCCCGTCGCCATCGAAGTCGCTGGAGGCGAAATTCGCGGCGAGCGAGCGCATCGAGTGCATCAGATAATAGAGGGGATCCAGCTGATTGCTGGGATCTATGAACGGTTCGTTCGGATTGGCCGCGATGACAAGATCCGCGTTCCAGTAAATGTTACTCAAATCGCCGTCCTGACCATTCCCGGCATTGGCGATCCATTGTTCGTAGGAATCGGCGTCTAGCATGAAGTACTTGATACCGCCAAGAATAAACTCACTCGATGGCCAGGGGAAGCTGACCGGCTGATTCGGAGGGTGAACATCCTTGAGCGCATGTGCCGGAACGCTCATGTCCTCAAGGAGGTGGCAAATCCGGCCTAAGATCTCCCAGACGTACCGATCACGCTGCTCCTCCGTGAGCACGTATGGAGTGGTAGGCCACGCCGGCGCTCCGCTTGCCTGATCGTGATAGGTCATGAAGCACTCGCCGGTATTATAGAGATGGGCCAGCGATGAATACCCGAGCAATATATAACCCTCGTCCGGCTTCGGATCGGGGATAGAAAGATAGGTATTTTGACCGGGATTGTAGAAAGACTGGTTCGATGTGGTCCAGAAATCCCTGATCGGTGTCTGCATCGTGGATCCGAGCAACGTGGCGGCTTTATCCCAGGCTGTATACATAGGCTTGATGCGGAGATCAACCAGCCCGGAATCGTACTGACCTTCGAGGCACCACAGCAGACCGAACGCGTTGATCGTATATTCCGAATAAAGCCAAGTGTCCATCGCATCGGGTTCCCAGAAATGCGTGGTCGTGATGAACCCGGACCGAAAATCCGCATCGGCTCTCAGCGTTCCTTCGATTTGAGTATGTATTTCTTCCACACACTGGCTCCTAGGGAACAACATATCGATGTCTGGATCCCACTCAGTGTACTTTCCCCCGTATCCGTACAGGATGTCTTCCTCGTCCTCGCGATTTGATCCTGCGCTGATGGTTTGATCGAGCCATGGAGCGAACGGATCGCTCATCGATCCAATGTGATTGCGAAGTTTCGCCGCCTGATGTGGGGCGGCCTGCTCGAGTACCTTGTACGCTTCCAGAACGATGTACTGGTGCAGGCCTTGTTTATGCATGATGTGGTTTCCGCCCTCGGAGCCGCCGGTTCCTTGCGCGAAAGCGGCGGACATGCCGATGAGCAGTCCTGCGACGATGAAGCAAATGTGTCTCATGATCATCTTTTCCTTGTCGAGATGTTGCGGGTTGTCTCTTCAAGGGCTATGTTGGGATAGCAAAGCCCTTGCACCTTGGAGGTGCGGTCGTTACGCGACTGGTTTTTGCATTTGCCTCTCTTCCGTGACCGCGGAGGAGAGGTTTTTTCATTGCATCTATGCCGTTCCGATTTATTGCCGATGCCTCCTTACCGAACCGGTTGCCGGTAACCGCGTCTGACGACGGCGTAATTGTTGAGATGACCGCAGGCGAGGACCATACTTCCCGCAACTGCGATACTGTAGGTGAAGAATCCAAGATCTTCCTGCAGCACCGAGGCGAACGTACTGCCGTTGAAGTGGATGACTTCGCCCTGTTGCACGAAAATGCAGACATCGTTCAGGGCCGTTCCTCGGATCCCCGTGATCCAGTGATCGGGATTGAGGACGCGTTCCCAGACTCCGTTGATCTTCCGGTTCAGGTACGCGCTACCCCCCGCATACCAAGTGTCGTTCATCCCCCACACCGCGACCTGCGATCCGTGGTCCGGATCCTCCGTTCCTGTGATGCGTCCCTGCTCGATTCGTATCAGATGTCCGCGCGGAAAGCTCCATTGGTCGGTATTCGTCGCGGCGACATATATCGTCCCGTTCCACCCCCAGGCATCCCGCAGCCAGGCGGTGGGCTCATCCGGTCCCATCTGTGTGTGCGTGCTGCCGTCCCAGTGAATGATCGAACCATGGTTGCCCACGAAATAGACGTTGTCCGAGCGGTCGCCCCAGATTTTATACGTCCCACCAACGCGGCCTATGGGAGTGAGATAGTATCCCTGCCAATTGACTCCATTCCAGTGACGTGAATCCACCCACATATCATACTGTGTAATGCAAAATACAGACTGGGCCTCCGCGAAGGAGGGTTTGCCCTGGAAGGGTGGATCGATCCTCACCAGCGTCCATTTCCGTCCATCCCAGTGCGCGGCGTTCGCGTTCCTTTTCCTGTCTTCCTGTCCGCTGCTATCGATAAAGTAGAAGTATCCCACGGCCCAGGCATCGGTCTCCGAAAAACAGAAGACATCGTTGACAACCGAGAGCACGCCCCCGAGCGTATCGGTGTGCCAGATATAGGAATGGCTTGTCGTATCGGCAGGATCGGGCTCCGGCGGCAACGGCAGGACCGGATCATCATCACTGCATCCCGCAAGGAGAACCAGAAGCAACCCCAGACCAACGCCCACGATACCATAACGCACACATACCCCCTTTCCTGGAGTTCCACTCCTCACGATGAACCTCCACATTGTACCCGGCTGCGCGCACCCCATGCGACCTCTACCGGAACAGGCGACCATTAAAACTATTAAGGATTTCAATACCTGAAAGACACTGCGAAAGTAAAAAAAAATAAAAACGAAAGTCAAGCGTTCCGTCCACAGGCGCATTGACTCATAAATAATGTTACTGGGCGAGTCGCCCGGAAGCATTCGTTGCCTCATAATTGTGTTACCATCACCAGAGGGCACACAGTATGGGAAGCAACGGTCTCCACGATGCCCTTCGAGAGCTTCGTGCGCAATACGCAACCGCCTCGAAAGCAGAACGCTCATGCATCCTCGACCATCTTTGCTCGGTCTTTTCCATCCATCGTAAACATTCCATCAGGCTGTTGAAGCGCTCAAAGCC
>JACZJN010000159.1 GCA_014860565.1 Bacteroidota bacterium | reverse complement strand
GGACGGAAATTCTATTCCATTTCATTTCTATTCTCCTCGCTTTTGGATTTGTTTCTTTAGACGTGACAGCGGTTAGTTGCCTTTCCAGTTGGCAAGGCGCTGTTTGACCAGTTCCTTATCCTTCGCGCACTGCTCCAGCTTTGCTTCCTGCGCTGAAATCTGGCGGTCGAGGGTGCCAATCTGGGACTGCTTCGTCTGAATCGCGGATTCGATCGCGCTGATTTCGCGCTCTAGCTCGCCGATACGCGCAAGTTGCTCGGGTGTGGCGTAGGATGTGCACCCGGAAACGAACGCACTGCTTGCCATAGTCGCCGCAGCACAAACGAGCACCACAGAATTCCGGAGTTTTTTCATAATAATCTCCTTCGCGGTGATGAGTTAAAGTAACAGGTTAGACTCAAGTGTTAAATGCATATATGTCAATATAAACAAGAATTCGCAAAGTTGTCAAGATAAAGAACGCGAAAAGTCCTAAAAACAACAGGATTCTGACGCGATCTCAACAGGATCGGTCGCATCGCCTTCCGCCGCCAGTGCGGTGAATTCGCCGTCGTTGTAGTAAACGAGGCTGTGGAGAACGTCCTCCGCTTCGGCGAGCGTTTCGGGCTTCATCAGGATGTGGCGCATCTGCCTGCTGTTGGGCACGTACTTGAGATACGCGATATAATGCTTGCGCATTTCCAGCACGGCGCGACGCTCGCCCTTGATGGCAACGGCCATGCGCAGATGCCGGAGAGCGGTGTCGATGCGTTCGGTGAAACTCGGCGGCTCGGGCAGGTGGCCGGTTTCCATGAAATATTTCGTCTCGCGGAAAATCCACGGATTCGCGATCGCGCCGCGTGCGATCATCACGCCGTCGCAGCCGGTTTCGTCAAAGGCCCGCTGCGCATCTTCCGGTGTCATGACGCCGCCGTTGAGTATCACAGGGATCGATACAGCAGCCTTTATTTTCGGTATCCAGCTCCAGTCGGGGTCGCCGCTGTGGCCCTGCTGCCGCGTGCGGCAGTGAATGGTCAGCGCCTGAATACCCACGTCCTCGAGCATGCGCGCCAGCTCGACGATGCGGATGCTGTCATGGTCCCAGCCGATGCGCGTTTTCAGCGTGACGGGGAGCTGCACCGCGTCGACAATGGCCTTTGCGATCTCCACCATGTACGGCAAGTCGCGCAACAGTCCCGCTCCGGCGCCGCGGCCCGCGACTTTCTTCACCCAGCAACCCGCGTTGATGTCGAGAATGTCGGGCTGTTCAGTCTCCACGATGCGCGCGGCCTCGAGCATGGTGTCGAGGTTGCCGCCGTAAATCTGTATGCCGACCGGACGCTCCTCCTCGCGGATGATCATCTTCTGCCGCGATTTCGTGGGCTTCTTGCTACGCACGAGGCCGTCGGCATTGACGAATTCCGTGTAGACGATGTCCGCGCCGAATTCCTTGCAGATTTGACGGAAGGAAATATCCGTCACATCCTCCATCGGTGCGAGCAGAAGTCCGTTATATACGCCGAGCTTTTCGAGAAGAGTCATGATGGTGATTGCGTTGCGTGTATGACGCGCATATAAACGTCAACAGTCTTCGCTGCTGTAAGATTCCAGGAAAACTGACGAACGTGCTCGAAACCTTTCTGAATGAGTGTCGACCGTAAGGTAGCACTTTCTGCCACATTCCTCAAGATACGTGCAAAGGACTTGACCTGTTCCGGATCGACCAGAAGAGCGGCATCTCCGACCACCTCGGGGAGGGAGCTGCGGTCGGAGCAGATGACCGGCGTGCCGTGCCGCATGGCATCGAGCGGTGGGAGTCCGAACCCTTCGTACAGCGAGGGATGCACGTAGGCCAACGCGTTCGCGTACAGCGCGGAGAGCGCATCCGGGGGTACGTAATCGAGAAAATGCACGCATTCGCCGAGTCCCAGCGACGTGACCAGTTCCAGGTACCCGTAACGCGCATCGCTCTTCCCGGCCACGGCGAGATGGACATCGCCCAGTCCACCGTTCTCGCGCGCTTCGGCGAACGCGCGAAGCAGATGCGCGAGGCCCTTGTAGGGGTCATGCCGGCCGACGTAGAGGAAATATCCTCCCTTCTGCAGTTGTCCAGCGTATTCGGCGGGCAGGGAACCCGCACCCACATCCAGCGTCGGCGCCAAAGGAACGACGGCAATGCGTTCCTCCCGTCCGCCAAGCATGCGCATGATGTCGTCCCTGCTGTGCGCACTGTCAGTAATAACAGCGGCACTGTGCTGTGCGGCGCGGCGAGCCCAGGCACGGAACACGGGCAACAGGCGCACCTTCAGCGAACGCGGTATGAATTCGGGATGCACAATGGGAATGATGTCGTGGATGGTGCAGACGACAGGAACGGGACACAGGAGCGGAACGAGAAAGTCCGGCGTGTGCAGCAGATCGTAGCCGCCGCCGCGCAGCATCGCGGGCAGACGCCATTGATGCTGCAGTTTGAAGAAATCGCCGTCATGGATATCGGTGGTGAGCCGGAGAATGTCCTTTTCACTCGTCGCGGGATGAATACCCGAAGGCACGTAGAGATACAGTTCGACACGGTCGCGGAAGCCATTCACCAGCGCGCGCAGCAAATGCCAGCTGTATTCCCCGATTCCCGAGCGATGCGGCGTCAGCGCATGCGCATCGAAGACGACGCGAATGCGCCCGACATCAGACATCGCAGCGGGCGGTAAGGATATCGGCGATCTGCATGCTCGCGGTGCCGTCGCCGTAGGGATTGCGTCCGGTGGCCATCGCGGCATACGCCGCTTCGTCGTCGAGAAGCTCGCTCACGCTGTCGACGATGCGGTCGCGATCGGTCCCCACCAGGCGCGCGACCCCGGCGTCGATGCCTTCGGGACGCTCGGTGACTTCGCGCATGACCAGCACGGGCTTGCGCAGCGAGGGACCTTCCTCCTGAATTCCGCCCGAATCGGTGAGCAGCAGCACGCTGCGGTCCATGAGAAAGAGCAGCTGTTCGTAGCGCACGGGCTCGATCAGGTGAATGCGGGGCTTGCCTTCGAGTACACGCTTGACGGCTTCGCGTACGTTGGGATTCGGATGCACGGGATAGATAATTTCCACGTCGGGATACTTTACCGTAATGTCGGCCATGGACTGCAGCATGCGGTCGAAAGGCTCGCCGAAGCTTTCGCGTCGATGCGCGGTCACGGTGATGAAGCGTCCCTCGCCCGTGATGAGACGATGCACGACATCGTCGTCGAGCCCGGTCTCCTTCAGCAGTTGCACTCGGCGTTGATCCTCCCAGGTGTCGAGCATGCTGCGTCCGAGCATCAGAGCATCGACCACGGTGTTGCCGGTCACGAAGACATGTTCGCGGGCGCGTCCCTCGCGATACAAATTGCCCGCAGCGGTTTCAGTCGGCGCGAAGTGAAAGTCCGTCAGCGACGCCGTGAGGGAACGGTTCATTTCCTCGGGAAACGGACTGTAGCGATCGAAGGTGCGCAGTCCGGCCTCGACATGGCCCACACGGATTTTCTGATAGAAAGCCGCGAGCGCCGAAGCGAACACCGTCGTCGTATCGCCCTGCACGAGCAGCACGTCAGGATTGAAATCCTGCAGGACGCCGCGCATTTTCATAAGCACCGCGGCGGTGATATGCTCGAGCGTCTGGTTATGCACCATGATGTCGAGATCCACATCCTCGCGGATACCGAAAAATTCCGTCACCTGCCGCAGCAGTTCCTTGTGCTGGGAGGTCAGACAGACCGATACGCGGAAGCGATCCGGCTGCGATTGCAGATGCTTGATGACAGGAGCGAGTTTGATGGCCTCCGGCCGGGTTCCAAAGGAAAATAGTACGTGTATCATATTCCTCATTCGTCATTCATGATTTTCAACTCTGCATCAGTATAATTTTTCCGTTTCCCATTCTTCCCGCAGCAGATCGCGGATTTGCGTGCGCAGGGTCTCGACTTCGTCTGCGTATTCTGCCCGATCCGTTTCGACACAATTGCGGCTCTGGAATTTCCGGAAAGCCAGGCGCGTGGCGAGCTGCACATACTGCTTGCGGTCGACGACCGGCGAAAGCCAGCCGACAAGCTTCCGCTTGCTGGTGTACGGCAGGTACTGCAAGTGCGTGGCGGGAATGAGCCCGAGCTCGGATTCGTCCGCCAGTTCCCGAATCAGCAGCCGGTTCTCCGCCAGCAGGGCCAGCTGCACGACCACGATGATCACGATGATGCTGAGGACAATGAAAATGGTGCCGAGTCCGGCGGCGGCGGGATTGTTGATCGATACCGAGAAATTCCAGAAGAAATGCATTCCCATCGCAAGCAGCAGCCCCAGCACGCGCAGTGGCAGGCGCAGCGAGGGACGCCCGAATTTGGTCAGTCCCATGAACGCCCCGAAAATGCCGGTGGCCATCGCATGCATCACGGCGGTGAACAGCGTGCGGATGATCACGAGGAATACCCACTCCCCTGCCGTCGATGCGCCGAGGAAATACAGGAAGTTTTCGGTCATGCCGAAGCCGAGGCCGATAGCCATTCCGTAGACGACGCCGTCGGTGATGTTGTCGAAGCGGCGATCGCGGACGGTCCAGAACAGGAACAGTCCCTTGGTCAGCTCTTCGGTAAACGGCGCGATGAAAATCGCATCGTGGAACTGTGACGCTCCCAGCGTGGTCGACAGCGTGATACTGAAGACGATGCCGAAGAAAATGGCCCCGAGCGCCCCCCAGGCGAAATTCAGAAGCAGGAGGCTGACCGGTTCGCGATCATAGCGATCCATGAGCCAGACGCCCCATAGATACAGGAGCATCGGAACGAGAGCGAACACAAGGGATGCGATGGCGAGCATGAGCAACTCCTGGGCCGGCACAGGGCCGATGAAACAGCGGATGTGTCAGATGGGAAAATACGGCTCAGCCGCCATTATTACGACCGTTTTCTTCCTCCGTGCGCGAGAATCGCACGCGAATCACGCGCCGTTCCTCTGCTTCGAGCACTTCAATCCCAATATGCTCGTGGCCAATGCGGTCGCCCGCTTCAGGGATACAGCCGAAAACCTTGGTGACGAAGCCGCCGATGGTGTCGTAATCCTCGCTTTCGGGTATGCTTATCGGAGAAAACGCGTTGAAGTCCGAAATGTTGACCATGGCCTCGACCTCGATCGACCCGTCCGCCAGAAGTTCGTACGGAGTCTCTTCCTCGTCGTATTCATCGCGAATCTCGCCCACGATCTCCTCGAGGATGTCTTCCATGGTGATGATTCCCTCGGTGCCGCCGAATTCGTCAACCACGATGGCCATGTGCAGGCGCTTGAGCTGGAATTCCCGCAGCAGTTCGGAAATGGGCTTGGTCTCGGGCACGATGTAGGCGGGACGCACGATATCCTGCAGGATGATCAGATTTTGATGTTCGATCAGGCTCAGCACATCCTTTGCGTAGATAACGCCGATGATGTTGTCCAGCGACTCCTCGTACACCGGCATGCGCGTGAATCCCTCTTCGAGTATCAGCTCGAGTATTTCGGAGGCATTCATCCGCAAATCTACACCGATGATATCAGTACGTGGGATCATGATCTCACGCGCCGAGGTCTCGGTGAACTGGAAAATGCTCTCGATCAGTTCGTGTTCGGTACGATCCAACAGACCGGCTTTCGCGCCGTCTTCGAGAATATCCATCAGGTTCTCCTCGGTGGTTACCGCTTCGCGGAAGCTGGCCGCGCCACTGAACG
Source organism: Bacteroidota bacterium (assembly GCA_014860565.1). GTDB lineage: Bacteria > Bacteroidota > Ignavibacteria > SZUA-365 > SZUA-365 > SZUA-365. The sequence continues at coordinate 875 of JACZJN010000159.1, read as the reverse complement.
GCCGCAGCAGGAGATTCGCGATGAAGGTGAGCATCCGCTGCGGGAGATGCAGCAGACGCACCAGAACGCGCATGCCGCCGGCCACGCGCAGCACCAGCGCATCGGCGTAGCGTTCGCCGAGGGATTTGGCGAAAAGATGGAGGATGACGAGGAAAAGTCCGGTCAGCAGCAACGCGATCAGCGCGAACCCCACGGGCTGCAGCACATCGGAAAGCCATTCCTGCCGGACAAAACCCGCAAGTTCCTCGGCCCATCCGCGCACAGAAGGAGTAATAATGAAGCTGGAAAAAATAATCAGGAACATCGTCGCGATCTGCGTCGCTCCCTGGACGCTCTCGTCGTGGTCTTTCAGATGCAGCGCCCACTCGGCTGACAGGTTTTCGCGCTCGGCCAGCGCTTCAAGGCGGCTGCGTGAGGCGGATGCAATAGCAAACTCCGCGACGGAGATCACCGTCGCGGCCGCAAGGGAAAAAAGAAAAAGGAGGGTATCGAGTACCGGCGAACCGGTCATGATGACGTTACTCCATCATACCGGGGAATAAGGGAAGAAAGACTGTTACTCGGAGGCTCCATAAGGGTTCGGCTGCTGACGCAAGCAGGCATGCAAATACATGCCTGCACGGTCCTCTCCGTCAAGGCGGAAAGGACGAAGAGCCTGCTATTATCCCAACGTGTGGATGAACTTCGCGAGCTTCGATTTCTTGTGTGCAGCCGTATTGCGGTGAATGATGCCCTTGGTGGCCAAACGATCGAGAATGGCGGACACTTCCTTGTACTTCGCTTCGGCGGCGGCTTTATCCGTCGTGCTGCGCAGATCCTTGAGCGCGGTTTTCATGCGCGACTTGTTCATGCGGTTGTATGTGCGTCGGCGTTCC
>JACZJN010000158.1 GCA_014860565.1 Bacteroidota bacterium | reverse complement strand
GTGCGCGTGTGGTTGACACGAAAGCAGGCACGCGCATCAACAATCATTCAACGGGCCCACAAAATGTTTGTCTCTTTCACCCAAAACGCGGACATTTCTATCGTGCGTATAGGGTGGACATTTCTACTTTGCGGTAACAGTAATTATTTCACATTCTGTCCCGCACGGGGCTTTTTGAAAAAAAATACCAGCCGGAAGGACTGCCACGTGATCACCAGCAGAAACACGATGATCACCACCCAGGACGCGGGTCCCATCACCGGTCCCATCACCGGATCGGGGTTTCTGTTCGCTTCAAAAGTCAACAGCATAAGCGCAAGAATGAAGACCAACGTCGCCTCCCCCATGTGATACATCATTCCAGTCATGACATCCAGGCTTTCGTGCCTGCGTTCCGCTGCAAGCCAGTATTCCTTATGGGGGATATTGATCATTGAATCCGGAAACATGCGGATCGCTCTGGCGATGCCCGCGAACATTCCCCCGATGAGCACGAACATGGCAGAATAGAGAATGAAGAAGCTGTCCTTGTCCTTCCATCCGTTCGCTTCCCCGCCCGCGCCGAAATGCGACGCCATGCGTTCGGGCATCAACGGATAATACCAGATGCCCAGCATGGCGGCGAGGATGAGGAGGATGACCGTTGTCCGCATCAGCGAAGCACGGTCATCATCCGCGACGCCGATCCGGTCGAGGTGAGCAGCCGGAGCAGGTAGCTGCCATCGGGAATTCCCGCCGCATCCCACCGCATGCTGTGCCTGCCCGCCGCGAAGTCGGTATCGGCAATGCGCGCGACTTCCCTCCCACGGAGATCATAGACAGCCAGCACGGCGTGCGCCGCGTCCGGGAGATCAAATGTGACCGTAGTGACGGCATGCACCGGATTGGGCCAATTCGCTGAAAGCGAGGGCGACGCAGCAGCGGCCGGTATTTCGGATATGCCGGTCGGAATATCCGAGTACACATTGATGTCGTCTATGTAGAGATTCATCAGCGGGGAAGATGTATCCCATACGTACGCGCCGATGGCACCACTGAGGTAAGTGAAATCCATTATCGGCGAGCCCGGCAGTTCCTGATCGTCGTAATAGAACCAGAAGCGGTGCCCCGCGGCCTTGACGGCCATCTTGTGCCAGCCGCTTTCGGTCGGGATACCGCCCGGAATTTCGGATGCGTCCCAATCCCTGATCACCGCGGGCATGCCGGGATTGTCAAGAGGCCGCACGCGGAAGCGCAGACGCGGCGTGACCATCCCCCCGGGGAGAAAGCGCGCGACGAACTGATAGCCCGCTGAAAGGTCGCTGGTATCGACCCGGAATTCGATCCCGTAATACACTCCTTCGTCAACGGGAATGAATACCTGGGCCTCGTAGTAGAAATCGCTGAACTGCATCGCAGAGTGCGTGGCACCGACGTTGCCTCCGGAGAAGTGATTCCCCAGCATGCCGACCCAACCGTCACCGCTGGGATTGTTGGCCATGCTCTCGACATCCATGCTGTTCCCGTGGAAGCCGGCACGCCATTCGTTCTCGATCAGGCCTCCGCCGAAGTCTTCCTGGAAAAGCAGATCCTGAGAAAAAAGCGATAGGGGAAGAAAGAACAGAACGGCAAGACCGAGGCAACGCATCATACGCTCTCCGTTAATGGTGATGGTATCCGCCGGAAGGATCAGAAGTCCTCGTCCTCATCCTCGTCTGGATCGTCTTCCATCGTATTGTTCACTTTGAAGTCAGGATTGATAAAGGCCAGGATGTCGGCCACGCGGGCGGTTTCATCCTCGTCGCCCTGCTGTTGATACGCCAGGTACAGGTTGCGCCACATGCGTTCGATGATATCACGCGTGGTCACAGGCGCGAGCATCTCGGGTGTGAGCCGAATGCCGCTGGAGGAAAGCATGAGTCGGCACTGATCGCGCGTGATGATGATGCCGCTGTTGAAGGCGTCGACGAAAAACATGCGCGAACCGTCGTCGTACTGGACGAGGAAATGCATGGGCATGCCGATACCGTTGAGCGTCAGGCCAAGCCGCTTGCCCAGCACGAGCATGAGTACCGAGAGGGTGATCGGGATGCCTTTGCGATAATCGATCACCTTGTTGATGTAGCTGTTGTTCGGATTGTAATAGTCTTCGCGATTCCCGATAAAGCCGAGGTCGCTGAACAGATAACTCCGCAGCTTCATGAACATGTCGAGCGGAGCAGCCCGGGCGCCGGCAAGCACGCGGATGTCTGCCGCCATGTCGTCGAGACGCTGTTGATACGTCCTGGTACTGATTTCCGGGAAGCCGTATTTGCAGAGGATAAAGGCCCCTTCCTCAAGATCGACAGGCTCTTCCGGTCCATCGAACTCCCTGCCCAGACGGCGCAGGGCCGTGCTGCTACGAATCTCGTTCACCATTTCGCGGACAACGTCCTGGTGGAGATTCCCGTGTACATTCGTCAGCTCTCTCAGGCCGGCAACCGCATCTTCACCGAGTGCCAGGATTCTGTCACGCACCGCTTTCTGAACGGTTACCTGAGGATCATCGAGCAACGAGTACAGCGCAAAGAGTTCGCGTGTCGCGCTCATTCGTTCAAATACCTGTCAGTCAGTTTCCTCTTCAGATAATTAAAGGCTTCTTTCGGAGTATTGCAAGTCTTGAAAAGCTGACGATCCGCAGGACTGATCACGCCTTTTTTCGCCAGTTCATCAAAATTAATAATACTCTTCCAGAAATCCCCGCCATACAGAACGATAAAGACTTCCTTTCGCAATTTCTCGGTTTGAACGAGTGTGAGGACTTCCATGAGCTCGTCCATGGTCCCGAAACCGCCGGGGAAAACAACCAGCGCCTTGGCGGGATAGACGAACCAGAATTTCCGCATAAAAAAGTAATGGAACTCGAAGTTCAGTTCGGGTGGAATGTATGGATTCGCATACTGCTCGAAAGGCAGACTGATGTTGAGTCCGATAGATTTCGCTCCCGCGATGTGCGCACCGCGGTTCGCGGCTTCCATGATGCCAGGCCCCCCGCCCGAACAGATGACAAAACGCCTTTTATTCAGGGTCAACGACCATTCGGAAAGCAGACGCGCCAATTCCACAGCGTCTTCGTAATAGCGAGACATTTCGATCATGGTCTCGGCCTGCTGCAGCTGATCAAGCAGATTTTTCGGCGTCTTCTCTTTCCCGGAGCGCTGGATCGCGTCGATCACCTCCTGCTTGTCTCCCAACGCATCTTCCCGCGCCCTAAGCCGCGCGGAGCCAAAGAAAACGATCGTATCCTTCACACGATTCTGCCGGAGGCGGCGCTGCGGCTCCAGATATTCTGCCAGCAGACGAATAGTGCGCGCGTCGGGACTGTTCAGAAATTCGATGTCTTTGTACGCCTTGGTGGGATTGGATGCTGACATGGACTCTACCCGAAATGGTGGTCGAAACTGTTACATGGCGACCGCGCCGCCGTCGACGGGAAGGACATGTCCGGTGACATAGGATGTCCCTTCCGCAAGAAAAAAGACCGCATCGGCGAGATCCTGCGGTGTTCCGTAGCGCTGCATCGGAAAACGTGATGCAGGGATATGATCTATCGTCTCCTCGCCAGGTACGATGATGACGCCAGGAGCAACGGCGTTGACGCGCACATCCGGCGCAAGCGCCTTGGCCAAGGCGCGCGTGAGCATGATCACGCCCGCCTTGGATACGTTGTAGGGAATATGGTTGAGCCAGGGCTCGTATCCGCCGGCGCTTGCGACATTCACCACGCATCCGTGCGCGGCACGCAGCAGCGGTTCAAGCGCCTGGGTCATGAAGAACTGGCTTTTCGTATTTACGTCGTTCGTGTGGTCCCATATTTCCTCGCTCACGTCGGCAAATGCCGCAGTGGGGAATACCCCGGCATTGTTCACCAGGACATCGAGCCGAGGCACCCGCTCCGCGATCTCCGCGGCCATGCGCCGAATTTCATCCACACGAGAAAGATCGCCCTGGACAGAAAACACCTCCCGGCCGAGCTGTCGAATGTATGCTTCCGCCTCATGCAGGCCGTCGGTGCTTTCATGCGCGTGCAGAATGACGTCGTATCCCCTCCCTGCAAATGCGTAGGCAAGCTGCCTTCCGAGACGGCGTCCCGAACCGGTGATGAATACTCTTTTCGAAGTCGTCATGAGGCGAGAACCTCCACCGCGGCATCGCCGCAGGTGAGCAGCGTGCCAGACGTTTCGTAGGCGAGACGGATGAGGCCCATGCCAACGATGCGTTCGCGGCTCGGATCCCATACCGTTGTGGTGACAAACCCGGCATCGCTGCCGTCGTGCAGAAGCACGGTTCCCGGCTCAATACCCTGCTCGACTCCCTCGGCGAAGAGCAGACGGCGCGGGTGGCGCTGCACCTTGTCATAACTGTCGAGGCGCGCGATGACCTCCTGCCCGATGAAACAGCCCTTACGGAAATCCACCGCCATCTCAGCGCCCGCTTCCAGTGGATTGGCCTGTTCGCTGAGCTCCTGCCCACATGCCGGCAGCAGATGCGCGACACGCCAGAGGGCAAACGCCTCTCTTCCAACGGCAGGCAACTCCCTGTCCTCGACAAGATGTCGCCAGAGTTTCTCAGCATCCTCCATGCGGCAGATGATCCGCACTCCCGCCCCGCAAACGCTGCGGTGGTGCAGCACGTCCACGTCCATACCCGAGAGTGTCGTGGAAATGAATGCACCCGGCCCCGGCAGAATGAGTTCAGGAAGCGGGTCGGCTCCGTCGGCAGGAAGATTGTAGATGGAGAACTGCGCGAATCCCGAACTCAGATTCGTATACGTGCAGTCCTCCATGATCGTGAATTTTTCCAGCCACGCGATCACCGCATCGGCCCTCCCCGCCGAGGTGAGCAGGCGCAGGGCACCTGTTCCCCGCACGGCGATCAATGCGTCTATCACGCGCCCCTTCTCATTTGTCAGCAGGGTTTCACGCAGCTGTCCTTCCTGGAGATTGTCGATGCGTGCGGTGGAAAGACGATGAAGAAGGTCTCGCGCATCCTTGCCGTCCATGCGCACAAGGCCACGGTCGGTCTCATTGCAAACGAAGGCGCCCGCGGTGGTCGCCTTCATTTCGCTGTTGACGTCTGAGTATATGTCCTGAGGGAGAAATTCCATTGCTGTCCTATCGGGCTTTGACAAAACCGGGAGCCGCGACTCCCGCGGCGATCTGAAGACCGCCGACGAGTTCCTGAATATCTTCAACTCCCTGCGCCTGGCAGTACGCTTCCATCCCCGCGGCGATTTTCACGCCGGCGTCGGGATCGCGGAAGCTTGCCGTTCCGACCTGAATGGCGGACGCACCGACGAGAAGAAATTCAATCGCGTCCTGCCACGTCGTGATGCCGCCGATGCCGATGATGGGAATGGACACGGCTTTATACACTTCGAAAACTTTCGCAAGCGCCACCGGCTTGATCGCGGGTCCGCTCAGTCCGCCGGTGATCGTCGACAGCACGGGCCGGCGCGTGTGGATGTTCACTGCCATGCCCACGAGCGTATTGATAAGGGAAACCGCGTCCGCGCCTTCGGCTTCGCAGGCCCTGGCGAAATCTCCGATGTGCGTGACATTCGGCGTGAGCTTGATGATGAGCGTACGCTTCGTACGTTTTCGCAATTCGCGCGTGATCGACTCGGTCATGTCGCAGCGGGTGCCGAAATTAAGACCGCCTTCCTTCACGTTGGGACAGCTGACGTTGATTTCGTAGCCCTGGATCCCGCTCTCGACTTCGAGGCGTTCCATGACCTCGACGTATTCGTCGATACTGCTGGCCGCGATGTTCACGATAATCGAGGTGTCGAGTTCGCGCAGGAATGGAAGCTTGTCGCTGATGAATGCGTCAATGCCGACATTGGCGAGGCCGATGGAATTGAGCATGCCGGACGACGTTTCTGCTATGCGCGTGGGAGCGTTCCCCTGACGCGGCAGCCAGCTTACGGACTTGGTGACAATGCCTCCCAGGCGGGAGAGGTCGGTGAATGGCGCGGCTTCGTTGCCGTAGCCAAACGTGCCGGAAGCGACGAGCACCCGATTTTTCAGGTGCATGGTGCCGAGGGTGTACGTCGTGTTCATGCGTGATGATGCTCGTGAAGGAGAATGTCGTTCGAATCGAAACAGGGGCCCTCGGTGCAGACCAGTGCGTATTTGCGCTCACCCTGATGGCGCTCGACCGGACAGCCCTGGCAGATGCCGATACCGCAGGCCATTTCCGACTCGAGTGAAAGTTCGCAGGCGATGCCACGCTCCCGTGCGAATTGCTGCGCAGCTTTCAGCATGGGATTCGGTCCGCACGCAAAGATCATCGGAGCGGCGATGCTGTGCATAGCGAGATAGGCATCGAGTGCGGCGATCACCGTTCCGTGGTAGCCCTCGCTGCCGTCATCCGTGGCGACGTGCAGGTTGGCAAGCCCGCGTGCGACGACGCGTGCGGCGTTCCGCGCTCCGAGAAAGGTGATCAGTGGTATTTCACGCTGCTGAAGTTCCCGTGTAAGAAAGGGAAAGGGCGCGACACCGATGCCGCCTGCCACGATAATCGCCGTGCCGAATGGTTTTTCGTATCCGAAGGTATTGCCAAGGGGACCAAGTACACCGAGTGTGTCGCCGGGGCGCTTGCGTGCTAGCGCATGAGTCCCCTTCCCCACCAGTGAATACATGATCTCGCATTCATCGCCGATAACGTTGGAAATGCTGTAGGGGCGACGCAACAATGGATCGATCTGATCGCTTGTGAGGATATTGAGGAACTGGCCGGGCCGCAGCTGCGCTGCGAGCTCGGGACTCTGGAAGCGAAGTGCCCAGGTTTCTTCTGCGATCAGTTCGTTCGCGGTAACCCGCAGGTCGGCATTGATCACTGCCATGTCATTTTTTCTCGATAAGTGTGGGGGGAGACAAACGGCGCAGCGTGTCCGCGCCGGGCAGCGCGCCGGGGGCACGACGGCCGTCTGGATTGCGCTCCGGAGGAGTCATCGGGGCCACTTCGGTAGTATCGCGAACGGGATCGTCGCCGGGCAGGCGGAGCGGGAAATCATCATCGCGCGAAGGATCGATCTTGGGCTCCCTGGCGCGTGTCGAATCACGCATGACCTTCAATTCTTCGTCAAGCAGAGGGTTGCGGTAGCGCTGTTCCTTCCGCCTGCGCTCTTCCTCGGCGATGCGCTCGGCTTCCGCTTTCGCTTCGGCTTCCTTCTGCTGGCGCATTGAATTCTGTTTATGGTACTCTATCGCGTCAAGAATTTCCTTTCCACGCCTGCTGTACTTCGACGTGGGGTTGCTCGCCACCATATCCCGGTACAGCGCCAGTGCTTCGTCACCCCGGTGCTCTTCGTAGTGCATCGCGATGGCCAACTGGGCGCGCAATGCCTGTTCCGTTCCGGCGTACTCGGTCATCACCGCGCGCATCATCGCTATGCCGGTTTCGCTGTCACCTTGCTCGAGTACGCGCGCGGCGCGGTCATATGCTTCGAGGGCAAGCGCGGTCGAATCCTTGGGAAGCGGAATGCCGCGCAGCTGCATGATGCCCTGCGCATATCTGCTGCCAGGCCAATCACGGATCAGCCGGTCTTCCATGGCCACGGCTTCCGATTCGTTTCCTGCCTTCCGTTCGATCGCGGCCAGCGTGTAGATGGCCTGGGGACGGAGGGAGTCCCCGAGATTGTTGTCGAGGGCCTTCTGATAATAGTATCGTGCGGAGTCGATGTTCTGGATCTGATCGTACATCTGCCACCCCATCTCCATGTAGAGGGTCGCGAGTACGGCGCGGAGCGAATCGGGATTGGTGTTGCGCAGATTGATTCTCCGATATTCCGGTCCGGAGATGGTCATCGCCTGCTCTGTCGCCTTCAGCCCCGCGGCCATCGAGACCTCCCTCTGTTCGACCTCGCGCAGCCACGGATTGATGCGGCCGGTGTTGCGCCCGTGGGGACGCCTGCGCCGGAAGCGCTCCGCCATTTTCTGTTCCTGGCTCATTTCCTGCTCATCGAGTCCCTCGGCCTTGCGGCGCTCCCGGTCGAGGGAATCGGCGATCGTACGGAGGGAATCGCGCGTGCGCAGCGTATCGGGGTTCAGCACATAAAAAAGTGTGGTATCCTTCATGCTGATCTGATTCCGCAGTTTGCGGTACTCGCCAAAGATCTTTGCCTTTACACCACCAGAGCGTGCGGACGGGGCTCCCGGGAATGCGAGTTTGGCATTGTTGTAATTCTGGAACGCGTTGTCGTAATCCTGTATGTCCTCTTCGTATATCCGGCCCTTTGCGAAGCTCGCGTCCGCGGCTTCCTCCCGGCCCTTGAACGTCGTATCGACGAACGTGTACTGCTCCATCGATGCGCGGAATGCGTCGCCCGCCAGCGTATCGCCGGCGAGGAGGTATTGCTTATGATAGGCGTAATACAGATTGCCGATTTCCAGCTGGATCTTTCCGTCATAATCGAGATAGAGCGGATTTTCGAGCATGTTGATCAGCGTATTGCTCGATTCGTCGAGATCGCCCAGTTCACGCGTGAGCTTGGCGTAATTCAACTCCGCGATAAATGCCAGCTCCGTGCTCGGATCGAGTTTGAAGATATCCTTATATGCCTGCGCGGCTTTTTCCTTTTCGTCCAGCCGCTCGTACTCCCGCGCGAGTGCGAGCTGAATCTGCATGCGCTGGTCCGGGTCGCCTGCGAAGCTCGAAGCCTGCTCGTAGTTTTTCACCGCCTCGGCGCGGTTGTTCAGCAGCAGGTACATTTTCCCGATTTCGTAGTACGCCGAGGCGACGATGTCCGGCTCGCCCTCTTCGATCCCCAGTTCGATTGCCCGATTGAGCATCGATTCCGCGGTCTCGTATTTTTCGAGGCGTATGTAGGTCTTGCCAAGCCAGAGGATCGCATCGGGGACGAGACTGCTCTCGGGGTACTTGTCGAGCAGTTCCTGGAACTTCCGCTCGGCGCGCAGCGCTTCGAATTTGTGATAATAGCTCTTCCCGATCAGGAGAAGCGCGTTGTCGACCCACTTGCTTTTCGGATAATTCACCAGAATGCGCGAGCACTTTTCGATGACCTTGTCGAGTTTCATGATCGCGGTGGAGGGGGCGCCGGATTCGATCATGGAGATTTCACGTCTGACTTTCTCCTGATCCTCACCCTGCAAGCCTTCAGGCAGATCCATTCCCATGTTCACCGCGGCCTGATGAGGGTCGATGCTCTTGCTGGACTGGTTCTGATTGATTTCCGCTTCCGCTTCGTCGTACAGCTTCGCCGCGTTGTAGTAGGTATTGAAATACCCGGTCGCGTTCTGCCAGCGAACGTCGACGAACTCCCAGACTGCGCAGCCCTGCAGAAGAAGGGCTGAAATCAGGAGAAGTGGGAATGTGAAGGATAAGCGTGTATTCACGAAGCTTTCAGTGCTGCAACAACAACGTACCAATTTTCAAGTTAGACGCCGAAAGCGGAAAAAAACAAGTCATGAGAAAATACGGTATTCCCCTCCCCCTGACAACCGGGGCGGGAATGCTCCGTGACAGCGGTCGTCAGGCCAGCAGGCGCTCGTAAAAAGCCTCGTACCGCGGCACGATGATATTCTTGTCAAATACCTCGACCGCGCGTTTGCGAGCGGCAGTTGAGAAAATCTTGTACTTGGCGTCGTTCGTCAGCAGGTCCACCGCATAGCGGGCCATGCGGTCGGTATCGCCGATCTCCGCGATGTACCCGGTTTCGGCATGCAGATTGACTTCGGGAATGCCGCCGATGCTGGTGGAAATCACCGGCAGACCGCAGCTCATTGCTTCTAGAGCGGAGAGCCCGAAGCTTTCGGACTGGCTGGGAAGCATGAAAAGATCCGATGCCGCAAGAATGTCGACGAGCGCATCCTGCTTGCCGAGGAAGCGGACATCGTCCTGCACCTGAAGTTCGCGTGTCAAGACCTCGCATTCAGTTCGGTCGGGACCGTCTCCGATGAGCAGCAGTTTAACAGGGACCTGCTGCCGGACTTTCTCAAAGGTGCGAATGACGTCCTGCACACGCTTCACCGGACGGAAATTCGACGTGTGGACAATGATTTTCTCATCGTTGGGAGCGAAGAGTTCTCGAAACCGGCACGACTCGCGTGGCGCGTACACGTCCGTATCGATGAAATTCGGGATCGCTTCAATATCAATATCGAGCTGATAGGTGCTGAGGGTCTTGTCGCGGAGGAAGCGTGAAACAGCCGTGACGCCGTCGCTGTGTTCCAGCGTGAAGCGCATCAGCGGAAGGAATGACGGCTCGAGTCCGACAAGCGTCGAATCGGTACCGTGCAGCGTCGTGACGGTTTTGATGTTGTTGACACCGAGGATCTGCCGCGCCAGGTACGCGCTCACTGCATGCGGAATGGCGTAATGCATGTGCAGAATGTCGAGCTGCTGATAACGTACAACTTCCACCAGTTTGCTCGTCAGCGCGAGCGTGTACATGTCGAATTCGAAGAGCGGGTAGTTCGAGCTTTCCACCCCGTGGAAATAGACCCGGTCATGGAAATGGTCGAGGCGGAACGGCCGGTCGTAGGTGATGAAATGAACCTCATGCCCGCGGTCTGCAAGTGCAAGGCCGAGTTCGGTGGCGACGACGCCGCTTCCTCCGTAGGTGGGATAACAGGTTATGCCGATTTTCATCAGTGGGAGACCTCCCCGGGATTACGTACTTTATCGCGAAGAAACATGTAAAAACGGACTTCCCGCCATGAGCCAGACATCCTCACCAGAAGCGGAGACGGAACATCCTTCCGATGATTCCTTTCTGACGATTGCAGGGCGCGAGGAAACAGAAATAAAGATACTGGCTTCGCGATTCTTATCCTATGCACTCCCCTGTCCCTCTGCCGAGGACTTCACTGATTTCCTCGATGTATTGCGAAAACAGCATTACAACGCCACGCATCACTGCTTCGCCTGGCGCATCGGGTACGACGGCACGGAGTTTCGCTACAGCGACGACGGCGAACCGAGCGGAACGGCCGGGAAGCGCATACTGGGATCGATCGACCGTCGCGAACTGACCGACGTCGGTATCGTCGTGGTGCGGTATTTCGGTGGGACCAAGCTCGGGGTGGGCGGACTCGCCCGGGCGTACACCGACGCCGCGGACGCCGTGCTCGAACGCTGCGCCATCGAACGACGCTATCACACGGATGCGCTCACGCTCACGTTTCCGTACGACGTCACCAGCCAGGTGCATCACGTCATCGACATGCACGGTGTGGAAGTGCTCGACCGGGAATATCTCGACCAGTCACGGTACACTGTGCGCGTGAGACGGTCGCTTACAGGGCGTTTTTCTGAAGATTTCGCTGCGTACACGGAACGGCGGGGACGCATTCAGGGAATCTGATTCCGCTCAATACGAATCGTCTTTCTCCACGACAAATCCCTCGACGAGCGATTCGGAAATCCCGTCCAGAAAGCGCGAGGGTTTGCTGAGCACCGTACCAGTGGCGCGGTCGAAGATGTTGGTGGGATAGGTCAGGTACAGGCGCTGCTTGGCGCGGGTGCAGGCGACGTAGAACAGCCGTCGCTCTTCCTCCATGGATTCGAAGCTGTCGGCCGCGGCGGAAACGGGAAAACGTCCGTCAACAAGATACATGACAAAAACGGCGTTCCACTCGAGTCCCTTCGCGGAATGGATGGTGGAGAGGGTGAGGAACTCGTCTTCGTGTCCTTCGGGCACAAGGTCTTCCACGCTTTCATTCGGCGGTTCGAGCGCCATGTCGGTGAGCATGATCGAAAGCTGTCCGTACCGCTCCGCGATGGTCTGGAACATCTCGAGATCCTTGAGCCGCTTGGGATGATCGTCGTAGCGGGCCTTGAGGATGGGCGTGTAATATCGGAGCAGCCGATCCACTTTATCGCCCGGAGCGATGCGCTCGGGTGCGACTTCACGCAACACATCGAGCATCTTGGGGAGCTCCGTTCCCCGCACAAGCTGCGCAAGTCGTTCGGAGGCGGATTCCGCCAAGGGATTGAGGCCGCGCATGATTTCATCCGTGACACGTTCGGCGGAGACTGGGCCCACACCATCGAGAAGCAGGAGCGCGCGCGTCCAGGAGATGATGTCCTTCGGATTCTCGATGATGCGGAGATAGGACAGCAGATCCTTGATATGCGCGGTTTCCATCAGCTTGAGTCCGCCGAATTTCACGTACGGGATATTGCAGCGGGCGAGTTCGATTTCCAGGTCGAAACTGTGATAGCCGGCGCGGAAGAGCACGGCCATGTCCTTGAGCGGCACGCCTTCCTCCCGCAGCTCCAGTACCTGCTGGGCGATGTATCGCGACTGCGTGTTTTCCCCTTCCATGGAAATCAGCGCCGGCGCCATCCCCTCCCGCCGTGTGGTGAAGAGCTTTTTGCTGTACTTCTCCGCCGCCATGCTGATGATTTCGTTCGTGAAATCCAGGACCGGCTGCGTGCTCCGGTAATTCTCCTCGAGGGTGATGATGCGGCATCCATCGAATTCCTTCGGAAAATCCATGATGTTGCGGAAGTTCGCCCCGCGGAAGGAATAGATGCTCTGCGCGTCGTCGCCGACGGCCATGACGTTGTTGTGCGTCGATGCCAGCTGACGGATGATGCGCGCCTGAAGTTTGTTAGTATCCTGGTATTCGTCGACCATGATGTAGCGGTACCGTTCCCCCATGCGTCTGCGGATCTGTTCGTGCTGTTCGAGCAGCGTGACCAGATTGACGAGCAGATCATCATAGTCCATGATATTGTTGGACCTCTTGTAGGAAACATACGCGCGGGCCAGCGCTTCGATCTCGTCGACCTGCTCGGCAAACTGCGGGAAGTCCTTCGCGATCACGATATCGAGCGGTGTGAGCGTGTTCACCGTGGCGCTGTACATTCGCTGCAGCGTCTGTTTCTTCGGAAAGCGTTTTTCCTTCGATGCAAGTCCCGCGCGTGAGCGAAGAAGATTGATCACATCCTCTGAGTCACCCTGATCAAGTATGGTGAAATTGCTGGCGTAGCCCACCTCACCCGCATACTTGCGCAGTGTCATGTTGGCGAAAGAGTGAAACGTTCCCCCGGATACCCGCTCGGTGCGTTCGTCGAGCAGCAGCGAAGCGCGGCGCAGCATTTCCCGTGCGGACTTGCGTGTAAACGTCAGCAGCAGCACACCCTCGGGGTGTACCCCCGATTCGATCAGGCGCGCCACGCGGTACGTGAGTGTGCGCGTCTTGCCCGTCCCCGCCCCCGCCACCACGAGCGCCGGACCGTCGAGATGCGCCGCGGCCTCGTACTGCGCCTCGTTGAGTTCGTCGCGATAGCGGATGCGATAGCGCGACTCATCGGAGGTGATGAGGGTGAGGGAGGATTTCTTAAGGGTGATTTTCTTCATAAGAGGCACATAGGCACAGAGGCACAGAGGGCGCTGCTCGGACATTAGACGAATATACAACCATCCCCAAACAAATCCACTCCCCACCTCCCTCTTTGTGCCTCCTCTGTGCCTGTGCCTTTGCGCCTTTGTGCCTATCTTCCGAACCGCTTGATGAAATCACTGATCACCGGGTCGTCGGAGGACTGGAACTCCGCCGGCGTGCCGGTGAAGTAGATGCGTCCCTCGTGCATCATCGCGACGCGGTCGACGATGTTATAGACGCTGAACATGTCGTGTGTCACGACGATGGATGTGGCGTTCATCTTGCGTGTGAGATCCGCGATCAGTGCATCGATCTGATTGGACATGATGGGATCGAGGCCCGTGGTCGGTTCGTCATACAGCATGTAATCGGGATTCGTCGCCAGGGCGCGTGCGAGTCCGACACGCTTTCGCATCCCTCCTGAAAGCTCGGCAGGTTTTTTTTCCTCGATCCCCGGCAATCCGACCATGGCGAGCTTTTCGGCAACGATGCGTCTGAGTTCCGTCTCCGGCAGCGTGGAATTTTCAACGAGACCGAGCGAGACATTTTCAAAGACCGTCATCGAATCGAAAAGCGCTGCTCCCTGAAAGAGAAAGCCGAACCTCCCGCGCAATGCATACAGTTCTTTTTCCGGCATCGAGTGGACATCCCTCCCATCAACGAGCACCTGCCCCTCATCGGGAGTGAGCAGTCCGATGATATGTTTTAGCAGTACGCTTTTTCCACAACCGCTCTGCCCGACGACGGCGATGGTTTCCCCGGTGGGAATAGTGAGATCGACACCCCGGAGGACGTTGTTGCCGTTGAAGGACTTTCGGAGATTCCTGATTTCTATCATGCGGGAAAATAGGCACAAAGGTGCAGAGGCACAAAGGGACGGAGACTCAGAGGTTGTGGAACCTATCGGTGGAGCAGGTCGATGTAGGCGCCGTCGATCAGATCGTGCGGAGCGATGCCGAGCCTGGCGAGAAGATCACGGGCCACGGCTTCGCCCTGCTGCGCGGATTCATGTTCGTCGAGCACCACCTCCAGTTCCAGGAAGTTACCAAGGCCTTCGACCTCGTCGAGATGCACGCGTGTCCGGCCGATCATGTACAGCGTGCGTCTCTTGCGGACGCGTCCGGCCACGCCATAGGCGCGCGTGAGGGCCGTTCGCAGCGAATCCGGATCCGATGTCGGAACGATGACGTACGTCGACTCTTTCGGTCCTGCCGTATCAGGTCTCTGATACTGAATGAGTTCTCCCTTCCCCGCGGTGAAGACCCGCAGTTTCAACCTGCCGTGCGTGCAATGGAAAAAGGTATCGTCCTGCTCGAAGATATCCGGTCCCCCTGTCGCCAGCAATTCGATGTCAGGGATGAGCGCTGCGATGCTCGGGATTCGTGCTTTAATTTCGGTGTTTCTGGGCATGGTCGGGAACTCCATTTCGCGATCAATGAATTGAGCATAGTTGATAGATCCTTATCGTCGCATTCCGGATGGCTGCATCCGTCGCGGGCTATATCGACCTGCATCATTCTGAACACCCCGGTTCTGAATCATGCAACAGGGGTCATCATTTTGATGCACCGGAGGTCCTTCCCCACCGATTTCATCGCATACCAAAGCGTCACTATTTTTAAAGATAAAACAGATTCACCATTGCTCGTCTATCGAAATGGAATACTATCCGCTCCGCTTCCCTTCGAGTGCGTGCAGCCTGTTGCCCGGGGGGGACGGCCAGATCCTGATGCACCACAGCGGCGTCGATAGCATCCAGTTTGTGAATCGCACGCCGCACGATATCCGCAGGAAGCCTCCCCGAACGGCGGAGCCGCTCGCTAGTCCATGATTTTCCGTTTTGGTACTATTACTTACGTTACGGCGACGCGTGCAACAAATGTGCAACAAGGAATTGGACAGAATGCGAAAGGATCGGAAAGAATGCTCCTTTCCGCTACCGGTCATATACAACGCGCCACCAATGAAATTCACGGGCGGCGCGTGTTTCTTCTGGATATTGCAGCATGTTACCGCATCAGCAACATCTTC
>JACZJN010000157.1 GCA_014860565.1 Bacteroidota bacterium | reverse complement strand
GTGTCGAACTCCCGAACCGGTCGCATCGAAGGAGGCGCTGGAGGCCGCGGGAATGCTCATTTTGCTGGCCACGGAAATCGCGTCCTGGTTCGCACCCAGGTAGACAAATTCCCAGCCGTGCTCCTGCTGCATCTCGGCGATGCGTTCCGCGATGCGCTCGAAGGTATAATCGGTCGAGGCGTTCTCCATCCCGTCGGTCAGGATCGCGACGATCACCTTTTCATCGACCGCCTCCTTCCGCGTCATCTCCTTCTGCACGTCTTCGATCGTTCTGCCGATCGCATCGAGCAGCGCGGTCGTTCCCCGCGGCACATAGCTGCGGTGATCCAACCGCGGTGCCTGCGCGATCGGAAGCGCGGTGCAGAGCCGCTCATATTCGTGATCGAACAGCACCAGCGTGACCACCGCCGCGCCGGGCAGCTTCCGCTGGCTTTCGAGAAAGGAATTGTATCCCCCGATCGCGTCGCCGGCGATGGGCTGCATCGAACCCGAGCGGTCGACGATGCAGACGATATGGGTGCGGGAAAGCGGCTGCGCTCCGTCGCCGGAATCGGGAGCGCCGCTCTGTCCTTGATCGTTTCCATTGGTGTTCCTGCTGCTGCCGTTCATGATGCGTTCTCCTTGTACTTGTGTTTGGTTGTCCCATGGCAGTAGTTTGAAGCAATCGCTTTGTTCCGCCATCGGAGGAGTCATGTCCGTACTGATTTCATTCGTCGGGAAAGAAGACCCGTACTCGGGAACATCCAGTACAAAACCCGGGCCAATCCTCGCGCTCCTTCGCCAGCGGCGCTTCGACGTCATCTATCTGCTGTCCACGCCGGGAACAAACACCGAAACGCGCGCCACCAGGGAGGCCATCCTGGGACTGCAGATTGAAAGCAGGGTTGTACTTGTTTCAACCGGGCTTGAAGATCAGACGGATTTCGCGGCGATACAGTCGGCGCTGCGCGGCAAGCTCGACATCGTGCGCAGAAAGCACTTCGGCGACCGATGCTGGGGATTCGTCACGCCGGGGACGCAGCAGATGCAGGCGGGTTGGCTTTCGCTCGTGGAAATGTTCCGGCCGTGGCTGCGATTGCTGGAGCTGCGGGCAGCGGGACACATCTCCGCCGAAGCGCCGGAGGTGCGCGAGATCAAGCTGCCGGGTCCGGACACGAGACCACGCACGGTGCGGAGCATCGCTCCCGAGATGTTCGACGGAATCCGCGAATTGGACGAGCCGGTGTACAGCAGGAGACTTTTCGCGAGGAAAGAGCCGGATGAGAGGGCCGATTTTTCCGTCGAGGGACCCGCACCCGCGGCCCACAGGGAAGTCGAAAAGGAGACCTACGATGCATTCGAGACCGCGGCCCCCTCCGCCGCACCGGATTATCTCGCGGTGGCAAAGGAAGTCGGCATCATCGGCGACGAGCCCTGCGTGCATGAAATGCTCTACACGGCGTACCGCTACGCGCAGCGCGCCATTCCCGTGCTCATCACCGGCGAAACCGGAACCGGGAAGGATCTGCTGGCGCGCTACATCCAGCGGCTGAGCACGCGCAGCGAGCGTCCGTACGTCGCGATGAACTGCGCGGCCATCACCGCGTCCCTTGCGGAGAGCGAGCTGTTCGGCGTAAAGAAGGGCGCCTACACCGGGGCGGACACCGACCGCGAGGGGAAGTTCGGCGCCGCGAACCACGGGACGCTGTTTCTCGACGAGATTGGAGATCTCCCCCTGGAGATACAGGCCAAGCTGCTGCGGACGCTCGAGAACGGCGAGGTACAGCGCGTCGGCGATGCGAAGTCCCAACGCGTCGACGTGCGGGTGATCGCCGCGACGAACAAGGATCTCCATCAGCTCGTCCAGGGCCGTCTTTTCCGCGACGACCTGCTCTCGCGCCTCAGCGTCGGGACGATACACGTTCCCCCGCTGCGCGACCGGCGCGGTGATATTCCGGTCATCGCGCAGCATCTGCTCGATCTCGCCAACCGCAACGAAGGCGTGGAGAAGCGCTTCACCCCGGAAGCGCTGCAGCTGCTGACCACGAGTTCATGGGAGCGATGGAACATCCGCGAACTCCGCACCGCCATCGAGCGCGCGTGGACCATGGCCGAA
This sequence comes from Bacteroidota bacterium, assembly GCA_014860565.1. Lineage (GTDB taxonomy): Bacteria > Bacteroidota > Ignavibacteria > SZUA-365 > SZUA-365 > SZUA-365. The sequence goes on along the minus strand of JACZJN010000157.1, from coordinate 6,204 downwards.
GGCGACGCGATCGACCATCATCATTTCAAGATGCTGCAGGCGCGTCCTTCCGGCGACGACGACTTCCCTCTCCCCGAACTCGGCAGCGGTTTCGACTGGCAGGTCTTCCTCGACGAACTGCGCGAGCGCCTCTTCACCCGTGCGCTCGAAATGAGCGGCGGCAACGGCAGCGCCGCCGCGCGGCTGCTGGGCGTTTCGCCGCAGGCCGTGAGCCAGTTTCAGCAGGAGAAGAAGAAGGGGTAAAAGAAAACCGGGGAGCCGCGGGGCGCCCTCGGATCGTCGCACGAGCGGTTACCTGTTGACAAGGGCGGGTGGAGATTCCTCGTCGGCTTCGATGATTATTTTTTCCTCGTCGAAGCGGATGGACGGGATGCGTCCGGCGCGGATCAGGTAGTCCTCGACGGGCCTCCATCGTGTGACGGACTCCTTCACATCATCCAGGGACTGCCCTTCTTTCACATTGCGGGCGTTCTCCAGCATCTCGGCGACTTCGGGTTCGAGCGTGCCGGGAAGAATCACAACGGGGATGGACGTCAATCCGTTCTCCAGCCGCGCAATGCCAATCCCGCGCAGTTCCTCGATGAAATCGCCCTTGACGGGAATGACATTCCGCGCGAGCGAAGCGCCGGTGATGCGGTAGGTCTCGTCGAAGCTGGGCATGTCGGGGTAGCAGTGAAAGACGAAGGAGATGTTTCCGTCCGCGTCGATCCGACCATCGTAGATTCCTTCAGGAATCCTCTGATCGGCGAAGATCATCTTTGGTCCGGTAGGAAAGGAGCGGTAGAGCGTTCCCGCCTGTGCAGGAATGAGTTCGCCTCCGGAACGTGTCCGGGACCAGACCTCTATAGTGCGGTCGTATTTTCGGATGATGATTGCGAGCCCGTATTCTGAATGCGGGTTTTGAGAGAAGGTAGCGTCCGGCCCCAGGAGCAGGACAAGCAGAAGGGAGAGAATGGCGCGTTTCATGACAGCCTCCATGTTGATACGTAAACCATTCGAGCAGGAACTGCATTGCAGTGAAAATAAAGACAGATTCCTGTAGAATGACGTAGCAAGTGGTGCTGAGGCTGCCTCATGATTAGGTGGATATCCCCTGATAGCGCAATGATCGTGCCAAGCCAACCGGATAACCGGTATCGCTGATTCCGACCCGGATACGCTGTGCGTTGTTCAATGAAAGTGGTCCTTCTTCACAGGGCTGTTGCGAATGCGACCGCGAACGCAACCCCATGCACCTGTCCGAGCCGCCCAGCCATTCCATTCAATCCAGCGCCTTCCTCAAGCCTAGGCCGATGCGTCTACTATCCCCTGTCTGAAATTCGTCAGCTGTGCCAAGACATAATCCGCCCCTTGCACTGAATCAGCAAGCATATCGCCGACAAGTCGAAGTGGGCCGTCGACGCGCAGCTCCTCTTCAAGAATGTCAAGCACGGCCTGCCTCGTGTCCGTCGTCATCATCTTCCCGGCATCCCTTCCCAACAGCTGGGCTACTGCCATTTCGTACTCGGAGTTGACGAGGTCAATGAGATTTTCTTCCTCGGAAAACAGCCGATCAATCTGTACGGCATCATAGTTCTCAAGTATCAATCGGAAATCGATAGCGTGCTTCGAACGATGGGAATCCCCGTCTGCCCATGCAATCAGCTTGAGCACCGCCATTCCCGGGATCGAGAGAATCCGAATCTCAAGAGGGGGTTGTGCTTTCACCCGACAGACGAGGGCCGAGTCGAACGCGTCCTTGAATCCTATGGTCGACATAACATGATCGAAATCCGGCGGCCAACTCAGCTGCCCTTCGGCTTCGTCGATTTCACTGAACGGGATCAGGTCGAACACGATTCCGGCAGGTGTATGGACGCGGTGTCCCACGAAATCATCCTGCGTACACACCCCATCGCGGGTAATCTTCCGCATCACTTCGTCGCACGCATCCCGGGAAGGCACGAGGACTTCGAAATCAACATCCATAGGCGCCTGGTCTGGATCCATCCCATGCACATGCCGAAAATGAATGTCACGTGCAACGGCTCCCACAAGCAGGATTTCGACGTCCGTCCGTGCACACACCGAGATCAACGGTTCGATGATCTCCAGCATTTCAGCGTCAAGTTTTCCCGAAATATCAAGCGAGGTATTTGTCATGGATCATCTCCGATGTCTTGTCAGTGCAGCGACATACCTGTATTTCTTCCCATCATGCTTCAGTAAGGCGGCTTCACCGGGCGGGAGGCTCATACCATAGACTTAACGCACGGAGGCATGACCACGGCAATCCTGTTCACTTCAGCGGCCTCGATCAAGTGGCTCACAGATGCGCTTCTGTAGCGCCAGGCACCCTGCGCGTGGTTTTCACAAGCAGTCCTCCTCCGAGCATCAGGTACAAATAATTCCTTCGTTGCAAGCCGTTCTGCAATGCGTTTGGGCGCCGTAGCGCTCGTATACGCGGACGGACTCGAACCTACGACTCGCTGATTATCCTGGTGAGGCCTACGGGAGCAATTCCTCAGGAGACACCGCATCGAACGGTTTCCGGCGGAAGTACTCCTCCAGTCCATTGATCCTGGCATCCATATCCGCCAAGACCGGGGGTGCCTGGTTCTGTTCTTTGCCGTACTTCTGAAGCTCTTCCCGTAAGAATCCGGTGTATGCCAGCCCGATGGCTTTGAGCTTTCGCAGCATACCGTGCTTCATATCACCGAGTTGGATCGCGTCCTGACCGTTGGCCGTTCGTAAGAGTTCATCGAAGAACTGCCGGAATGTACCCGTCCATTTGTATGTGTGGCGATACACTTCCATCTGCGGGCTGTCCGCTGCCAGCCATGACAGTTCAGGCTGATCGTCAATGCGGTTCGTCTTGCCGAACAGCCGCTTTTCCTCATGGCGCAGCGCCTTGTACAGAAGCTCGGCAGCCGGATATTCCAGGTGAATGTCTTCGTGCACGTGGTCTTCAGTGAACTCGTTCTCCAATCGCATGACAGAACCCTTCTGATGGTGGCATTAGTCAGAACGTGAGAAATCCCCGATCGCGCCGGGGATGGCCATGCAAGATACATCAATCCGTTGAACGATTACAGCTCGGATGGAAGCAACCGGAATGGATGGTCGAAATACTCAGACAGTTCTGCTGATTTTTTCGTCCACTATGTGAGACAAGAGGAATTCTGACTACGTCATGTTCTGAAGCTCTTCGCAGTACGTCTGAGTAGACTACGAAGACGTTAGCTCATACCGTAGCCTCAAGGTATGGACGCATGACCTTGGCGACCCTGTTCACTTCAGCAGCCTCGATCAGCTGGGCCACAGTTGCTTTCCTGTAGCGCCAGGTCTCCCGCATCGCCTCGATGGCCACATCAAGACCAACCTTGTTCCTGAATTTGAAACAATCAGCGACCGTCTTGGCCGGCGAGTAGACATGGATGGCCACCCCATTCACATCATGATCCTCCACACCAAACGAATAGGCATCACCTGAAACGTAGGTAAGGTTCAGTGGAGGATATTCGATAACCGGATGCCAGGCACCTCGCGGAATCGCAATCCAAATTCGATAAGGAATCTGTGTAGTAATGCCATGAAAACTGAGCGCGGAAATCAAACACACGACAGAATTTGGAACTCGTTTTGCTACCTCGCACAGTTGCCAATGCTCAGTGATTGAAATCTCCGGAAGAGTGTAGAGTCCGCGCACGGTTTTTACAAGCAGCCCTTCCTTGTACATCAAGTACAGGTAGTTTCTTGAAATTCCGACAGACTCAGCGTCTTTCGCCCCGATCATCCCTCTCTTCCGAGCAAGTTCCAGTAGTTTCGCTTTATTGTTCATCGTATCATCCCTCGTGCATATCCTCTTCATATATACACTTATGAAGAGGATATGCAACAGACATCTCGAACATACGTATCCTCTTTCCTTATGTACTTGCGAAGAGGGCATGCATTTTCAGACGTCCCCATCAGGGCATTTTCTCCTTGGATGGATATGGGGGAATATCCTAAAAACTCGCATTATTGCTGGATCAGTTTTCAGGGGGGAGGTCGCACGCTGTAGGGGACCCCGAACAGTTTGTTTCGGATGATGCTCAGTCAGCACTACTGGGCTACCGGAAGTGTCCACAAAACGCGAAATCCGTAGACCTACCGATGCATTCCTCCCCGCATTTCCCTTGATTGTCATTAAGGCCTAAAAAGACAAGAACTTGCGTTACTCTGTTTTCCCGATCCATGGTTCCCGTTGAGGTCCAGTACCGTTCATGCAGGAACTACGGCTACCCGAAAAAGTCAGCCGGGTTTCTGCAGACTGATTTCGGAGAGAGTACTCTTTAGGTGCGAGTCATCATCAAAACCTTCATATAGAATCACTGAACAGAATCAGCACCTGAGGAGGTATCTATGAGACGCATGTTGCTTACAACGTTGGTCATGGCCGCGCTATTCGCGGTTCCAATGCAGGCACAGGAATGGACCTGGATGGGTGGGTCAAAAGTCGTCAACCAAACTGGAGTGTATGGGACGATGGGAACTCCAGATGCCACGAATTATCCTGGAAGTCGGTATGGGCACGTCACTTGGACAGATCATGCCGGCTGTTTTTGGATGTTCGGTGGAAGAGGTTACTCGATTGGTTCACTCGGATTACTTAATGATCTCTGGAAATACGATCCTTCTACCGGCTTCTGGACCTGGATGAAGGGTGCTTCAACCACAGGAGCCACCGGTGTGTACGGAACCCTGAGCACACCGGATGTTCTGAACACACCATCTGCAAGATATTTCTCGACGGCATGGATTGACGCAAGCGGGGATCTGTGGTTGTTCGGCGGAAGCAACGGATCGAATCATTTCAACGATCTCTGGAAATACACGATCGCAAATGGGGCATGGACATGGATGAGCGGATCGAATCAAGCCAACCAGTCAGGGAACTACGGGACAATTGGTGTCCCTCTCTCCACAAATACACCTGGTGCACGACGAGCATCCATTTCATGGGTGGATAATGACGGTAAGTTTTGGATTTTTGGTGGGTTGATAGACTATGGGACAACATGGCATTCATTTAATGATCTTTGGCAATACGATCCATTGAATGGCTTGTGGACATGGAAAAGTGGGGCAACGTCCCTTGATCAATATGGTAATTTTGGAAGTATCGAAGTATCCAGCAGCACGAATATCCCCGGATCCAGAGGGCACGCGGTCTCTTGGATCGATCAGGTCGGAAATCTGTGGCTCTTTAGCGGCAATGGTAATGGTGAGAGCACTACCGGAAGATTAAACGATATTTGGAAGTATGACATTTCCTCAGGGATGTGGACTTGGACGAACGGATCCAAAAATATTAACGAAGCGGGGGAATATGGCACGCTCGGCATTTCATCTCCGACAAATCTCCCTGGGGCTCGCACTGGTGCTGCCTTCTGGCCCGATGGGCGAGGGAACCTCTACGTACATGGCGGCCTCGGTTATGCTGCCTCTGTAGAAGGTGAATTAAATGATATGTGGCGGTGCAATATTCAGACGGGGTCTTGGACCTGGATTGCTGGTTCTTCGCAGATAAACGTTGCCGGCGAATACGGTACAATTCAAACACCATCGCAATTAAATTATCCTGGTGGACGTCGATTCTACCCTGGATACTGTGTCGATGGGAGTGGAAACGTTTGGGCATTTGGTGGATTTGGATACGGGGAGTCACAGCATGACTATCTCAATGACCTCTGGCGCTTCAGCCCATGCCCCCCACTAGCCTGCGGTACTACCATTATTGCGAATACAACTCTCTGTTCTGACATGGACTGCAGCAGCATCACGGGTGCAGCGATCACAATCGGGGTAAGCGATGTTACCCTCGACCTCAATGGCCATACAATCACCACGGGAACAGGACAGGTCGGTGTACTCCTCGCTCCAGGGGTCTCCAATGTCACAATCACGAACGGCAAAATCGATGGGCCAGGGACTGCGATTAAGATTCAGTCCGGCTGTGCCGGAGTGAGCATCACTGAGATGGATCTCACACTGTCCGGCAGCGTGGCTGCCTCTGGAAACGGCATCGAGATCGTCCCCGGTGCAACGGTCACGGGCGTAACAATCTCCAATACCATCGTCTCTAACCGAGTGAAGGGCTTTTTCTCCGTGCCTAGCTCAAACATCACGAATCTCTCAATTTCCGGCTCAACCTTCGACAACAACACCGAAGGGATGCAC
>JACZJN010000156.1 GCA_014860565.1 Bacteroidota bacterium | reverse complement strand
GGGTGTTTCATCGACAGATTCACCGTAGAACAAATATCCACAGGATCAATAATCCCATGCCTATTTCCCGACCATTGACTCTCATTCTTCTTTTTCTCATCACGCTCACCCTCGCGGCGCAGGACCGCGTGCCGATGTCCGCCGAGAAGCTCTGGCGGATGCAGCGCGTGGGTTCCCTGGCGCTTTCTCCCGACGGGAAGACCGCCGCCGTCGTGGTGACGAGCTACGACTTCGACAAGAACAAGGGCAACGGCGACATCTGGCTGATCTCCGTCGCCGACGGCACGGCGCGGCAGTTCACCACCGGACCCTCCACCGAGGGGTCGCCGCAGTGGAGTCCCGACGGATCGATGCTCGCGTTCACCGCCAAACGCAACGATGATGAGCAGTCGCAGCTGTATCTGATTCCGCTGGGCGGCGGAGAAGCCCGTCGCCTGACCGACATGCCGATGGGGGCTTCGGGCGTGAAATGGTTTCCCGACGGGAAGTCCCTCGCCTTCGTCTCATCAACCCTGCCGCGCGATGGAGGCAACCTCGATTCGCTGAAGGCGGAGATGAAGCGGAAAAAGGACACGAAGGTCAGTGCCCGGATCAGTGAGGACCGCGTGTTCCGCTACTGGGACCACTACCTCACCGACGGCTACGTGCAACATCTCTACCGCTTCGAGCTTGAAGGCGAAAAAGTGACGGATCTGACGCCGGGCATGGACCGCATGTTCTCCTACACCGGCGGGGTCGACTACGACATTGCACCCGACGGAAAGGAAATCGCGGTGACGGCGCTGACGGAGGGTCCGCCCTACGACAAACTCTTCACCGACATCTACGCGCTCGCCACAGACGGCAGCGGCAGCATGCGGAATCTCACGGAAAGCAATCCCTCCGACGACGGTTCGCCGCTGTACACGCGTGACGGAAAATACCTGCTGTACGGACGCCAGTTGAAAACGGATATGAACGCGGAAAACACGAAGCTCGCGCGCATGGACTGCGGCAGCGGCGAGGTCGTCGACCTCTGTCGCAGTTTCGACCGGAGTCCCTCGGGCTGGGTGACGGATGAAAAGGAAACGACGGTGTATTTCACGGCCGACCATCTCGGCAAGACCAGCGTCTTTTCCGTCCCCATGTCCGGCGGTGCGGTAACGACGCTGCTGCACAGCGGATCGAACGGCGGACTGCAGGTCGGCGGCGGACGCATCGTCTTCATGCACGAAAGCCTCTCCGCTCCCGCCGCGCTGTATTCGATGGATGTGGACGGTAGCAATCTCCGGCAGCTTTCGCATTTCAATGACGATGTTCTCGCCGGTATCGAAATGGGGAAGGTGGAAGACATGTGGTTCCTGGGCGCGGAGGGCGACAGCGTACAGATGTTCGTCATCTATCCGCCGCATTTCGACGCGAAAAAAACATGGCCGATGCTGGTGATGCTGCATGGCGGGCCGCATGGCAGTTCCGGTGACGACTTTCATCCGAGATGGAACGCGCAGATTTTCGCCGCGGGCGGCTACGTCGTCATCACGCCGAATTTCCACGGCTCCACCGGCTTCGGCGAGTACTTCGCCGACCGCATCAACGGCGAACATCCCCGCCTGCCTTTCATCGATGTGATGAAGGCCACCGACGCGATGATCGCGATGCCGTTTATTGATTCCACACGCATGGCCGTCGCGGGCGGAAGCTACGGCGGCTATCTCGTATCGTGGATCGGCGGACAGACCGACCGCTACGCCTGCATCATCGATCACGCAGGGGTGTACAACCTCATGGCGCAGTTCGGCTCCGACATCACCTTCCATCGCGAACTCAGCTATGGCGGGACGCCGTGGGAGGGACGCGACAACGTGCTGCGCTGGAGTCCTTCGCAATACGCCGCCAACTACGTCACCCCCACGCTGGTGATGCACGGAGAAAGGGACTTCAGGGTCCCGTATAACCAGGGCCTCGAACTCTACGGCGTGCTCAAGGCGAAAGGCGTGCCCGCCCGCATCGTCATCTACCCGGATGAAAATCACTGGATACTCAGCGGACAGAATTCCATTCACTGGTACGGCGAATTCGACGCCTGGCTCGCGCGATGGCTCGGGAAGGGCGGACGGTGAACGACGCGATGATCGTGAAGTCCGATGAGGATACCGGCACTGCGTCAACCGAAGGGAAGGTGACCGACAGCGGGAGCTTCGAAGCACTCGGTCGTCGGCTCACCGCACGCATCGCGCGTTTGGAGGCGAGGAGTCGCCGCTGTTTCCGCTGGCGCATCGTGCTGTTCCTGCTGTTTATCGCCATCCTGCCATTGCCTGTCTCCGTCGCGCTGCGCCTGCCGCTGCTTGCCGCGACGGCCGTCGCATTCTTCACGGTCGCCTCGGTGCATCGCCGCATAGACCATGGCGTGGCGCGCTGCCGGGCGTGGATGAAACTCAAGCGCGAACAGCAGGCACGGCGGGATCTCGACTGGGAACATCTGCCGCCGCCTGCCGCGGGACTCTTCCCGGCTGGACATCCCTTTGCCGGCGATATCGATCTCGAGGGCCCCGCCTCACTGCACCGCCTGCTGGATCTCTCCGTTTCGCATCGCGGAAGCAACTTGCTGGCGTCCTGGCTCGGAACGACGCTGCCGGATATCGACACGATTACCAGGCGGCAGAAACTGGTGCGGGCACTTTCACCGCTGCGGCATTTTCGCGAACATCTTCGCCTTGCGTACGACCTCGTCTCCGCCGAGAAGCTCGACGGCGACGCGTTCGTCGCATGGCTGCGCGGTGCGCGCATCCCGTCGTCGGTGCGCGTGCTGCTGCCGGTGATGTCCGTGCTGGCCGCGATCAATGTCGCGCTGTTCCTGCTCTGGGGCTACGATCAGCTGCCGCCCTGGTTTCTTCTCGGCGTGTTCGTTTACGGCGTGCTGTACTTCGTGTTCAGCCACGTGCGCGAGGCCTTCCTCGCCGCCGCCGTACAGCTCGACATCGAACTCGGCCGCCTGAAAACCGTGTTCCGCTTTCTCGAGAATTATAGTTACGGGGAAAAGGACGAACTCCGCGGACTCGTCGCTCCCTTCCTCGATCCACGCGACAAACCCTCGCAGCATATCCGGCGTATCCTGCGTGACGTGGTCGCCGCGGGACTCTCGATGAATCCGGTGATGATGGTCGTCCTCAACCTGCCGCTGCCGTGGGATTTCCTTTTCGCCGCCAGGCTCGAGCGCAAACGGCAGGCGCTGGAAGAACGTCTCCCCGGCTGGCTCGACACGCTGCAGCAACTCGAAGCACTGCAGTCGCTCGCGAATTTCGCGGACCTGCACCCCGCATACCATTTCCCGGAGATCCGCGCAACTTCCGTGTCGCCGAGGACAGCGGACACGGTTCCTCCGCGCAGCCACGGCGAGGACCCTGCGACCGCGGACAACGAAGCTCCGCTCTTCGCCGCAGAAGAACTCGGTCATCCGCTGATTCCGCATACGAACCGTGTCAGCAACGATTTCGCCATCGACCGGCAGGGACGCGTGTTCCTGATCACCGGATCCAACATGTCGGGCAAGAGCACTTTCCTGCGTACGGTGGGAATCAACATCGCACTGGCATTCGCGGGCGGTCCCGTCGCCGCGCGCGCGATGCACACACAGCTGTTCCGGCTTTCCACCTGCATCAATATCAGCGATTCGCTGCGCGAAGGCGTGTCGTACTTCTACGCCGAGGTGCGGCGCCTGCGAGAACTGCTCGAAGCGACAAAGATCGTCGAGGCCCCGCCGCTGCTGTTTCTCATCGACGAGATTTTCAAGGGAACCAACAACATCGAGCGCCACGTCGGCGCGGCTTCGTATGTGGAAGCGCTGGCGGGGGGACGCGGCTGCGGCATCGTTTCCACGCATGACATCGATCTGACACAGCTTGCGGATCGTCTGCCCGACGTCGTCAACCTGCATTTTCGCGAACACATCGTCGACGACCGCATGGTGTTCGATTATCATCTGCGTACGGGACCCTGTCCCACCACCAACGCCCTCACCATCATGCGTCTCGAGGGACTCCCCGTCCCCGAACAGCATTGAGGGGAAGCGATTCGCCGGTGGGGGCCTCCCTCCGGATGCCGGCTCCGCCTGGGTGCTGGCGCCACGCCAATTCCATCGAATTCCCGTTTTTAGGACTTGACAGGCTGATCAAGGACCTGTACATTATTCCTGTACATGTCATGTTTTTGGAGCTGTCATGAGAAAATCCGTCACCTACACGCATGCGCGCGAGACGCTCGCCTCCCTGTGCGACGAGGTCGTTTCCACGCGTGAACCCGCTATCATTACCCGTCGCGACAAGGACGACGTCGCGCTCGTCGCCGCAGACGAACTGTCAGGTCTGCTCGAGACGGCGCATCTGCTGCGGTCGGACAGGAACGCCCAACGCTTGCTGAAGGCCCTGCTCAGGGCTCGGGCGGGCAAGGGACGCCCAGCATCCGTCGAACAACTGCGCAGGAGAGCCGGACTTGGCGCAGAAGAAGCATAGCGCGCATGAGAAAGCACGCGAGGCGGTGTTTCATCCGGAATTCGTCGAGGATCTGCGCTGGTGGGTAAGGACCGACCGCCGGACGGCACTGCGGATCATCGATCTTGTGCAGGACACGCTGCGCGGTCCGTTCTCCGGAAAAGGGAAACCCGAACCGCTGAAGTTCTTTCTCGCGGGCTGCTGGAGCCGCCGCATCACACAGGAACACCGCCTGGTCTATGAGGTCAGCGACGGACGCATCGACTTTCTTCAGGCCCGCTATCATTACCAATAGTTGCATCCGACAGCTGCATGCTGTACAATAGGGATCATTTCCCTCACCTGAGACGAGGATGACATGGAACGAGCCGGAGACATTTCCGGTGCGGACTCCATCGCCGCCGCATCGCTCGCCGAACAGTATCGCGCCGTGCGCAGCTTCACCGAGGAGCTCTGCGCGACGCTGAAGACCGAGGACTACGTGGTGCAGACCATGCCCGACGTGAGTCCGACCAAGTGGCATCTCGCACATACCAGCTGGTTTTTCGAGGCGTTTCTGCTCACGCCCCGGCTGCCGGACTATCGCTCGCCCCACCCGATGTACAATTTTCTTTTCAATTCGTATTACGTGCAGATTGGGGAACGCTTTCATCGTCCCCATCGCGGCCTGCTGTCGCGTCCCACGGTAGAGGAGGTCTACGCCTACCGCGCGCATGTCGACCGGCATGTAATGGAATTCCTGGACGCGGCGGATGATCTGGTTCGCGCGGACATCCTGCCGATCATGCAGCTGGGTCTCAACCACGAACAGCAGCATCAGGAACTGCTCCTCACCGACATCAAGCACGTGCTGTCGGTGAATCCCCTGCATCCCGCGTTTCGCGAAGCGCCGTCCCGGGTGGGAGCGCGCCGTCAGGCGATGGACGCGCAACGCATTTCTTCTGTCCCTGCACTCGGTGAAGACGCGTCAACCTCCGTGCCTCCGCTCAGGTGGATTCCGTTCGGGGAGGGATTGCGGGAAATCGGGCACGAGGGTGAAGGCTTTGCCTTCGACAACGAGGGACCGCGGCATTGGACCTTTGTGCATGCGTTCACGTTGGCAAACCGGCTTGTGACGGCGGGAGAATACATGGAATTCATCGAGGATGGGGGATATCGGCGGGCGGAACTCTGGCTGTCGGATGGCGCCACGACGGTTGAGGAGGAAGGATGGCAGGCGCCGCTGTATTGGGAACGCGTCGACGGACGCTGGCATCATTTCACTCTGCATGGATTCCGCGAGGTGGATCCCGACGAGCCAGTGTGCCATGTCAGCTGTTACGAGGCCGACGCCTACGCGCGCTGGGCTGGCGCGCGACTTCCGAGTGAAGCGGAGTGGGAAACCGCGGCATCATTGTTCTCCCCGCGCGGGAATTTCGTCGACCGCGGAGCGCTGCATCCGCAGCGCGCCTCGGCACCGGACGCTCCGCCGCTCGCGCTCGTGTCCGTTGCTGCCGGTGACGTGCCATATCCTTCCACTGCAGAAGAAAATGCAGCGGAAGCCCTGCTGCAGATGTACGGGGACGTGTGGGAATGGACGCGCAGTCCGTATTCTCCCTACCCGGGATATGAACCGCCCCCTGGAGCGATCGGCGAATACAACGGAAAATTCATGGCGAACCAGATGGTGCTGCGCGGAGGGAGCTGCGCGACCTCGCGCGATCATATCCGAGCCACATATCGGAATTTCTTTCCGCCGCACGCGCGCTGGCAATTCAACGGCATACGACTCGCAAATGATCACGGGAGGAAAGCATGATCCAGTTGACGTCGGTGGAAAACGAGCGCGCCCTGCTGCGCGAGGAATTGATCGAGGGATTGCGACAGCCGCAGAAAAAACTGCCCAGCAAATATTTCTATGATGAAATCGGGTCGACGCTGTTCGAGGAAATCTGTCACCTGCGAGAATACTATCCGACGCGGACGGAGATCGGCATCCTTCGGGACAACATTGGCGAAATCGCGGCACACATCGGACCTGATTGCCTGCTGATCGAATACGGCAGCGGCGCCAGTGTAAAGATCCGCCTCCTGCTCGATCATCTCGAACGCATCGCCGCCTACGTTCCCATCGACATTTCCGGCGAGCATCTCCTCGCCGCGACGGAGGAACTTGGCCGGGAGTATTCCCAGCTGCGGATTTTTCCCGTGCCCGCGGATTACACACAGGATTTCGATCTTCCTGAAATCGACGTACGGCACGAGCGAAACGTGATTTTCTTTCCCGGTTCCACGATCGGGAATTTCACGCCGGCCGATGCACGCGTGTTTCTTTCCCACATCGCCGAGGTCGCGGGGAAGGACGGAGGTTTGCTCATCGGAGTGGATCTGAAGAAGGACGTGACCGTTCTGCACGCAGCCTACAACGACAGCAAGGGCGTGACGGCGGATTTCAATCTGAACATGCTCGTCCGCCTCAACCGCGAATTCGACGCTGATTTCGATCTGGATGCCTTTCGGCATTCAGCCGTGTGGAATGCGCATCACGGACGCATCGAGATGCATCTCGTCAGCCTGCGCGAACAGTCCGTGCGCGTCGACGGTGAACGCCTGCACTTCCGCCGCGGGGAGAGCATACTGACCGAGTACTCCTACAAGTACGGGCTCGAGCAGTTCGCCGCGGTTGCCGCGCCGTATTTCCGGGTGGAGAAAGTGTGGACGGACGATCGCCGCTGGTTCAGCGTGCAGTATCTCAGCTGCGTTTCTCGTGCTCGATGACGGCGAGCATGATGCGAATCTCCGCAAAGCTGATGTCGGCGTCGATCACTCCCTTGATCTTTTTGAGATTCGTGTCTCGCAGTCGGCGCACCGCGCCGCGAATCTGTTCCTGATGCGCTTTCGGCACGAGCGGATCCAGATTCAGCCGTACACCGTGCTGCAGCAATTCTGAAATGTGATTCGATACCGTGCCTTCGGTCAGTCCCCTGCGCACGGCGATGTCGGCCAGTGTCAGTCCGCGCGAGGCCAGCTCCCATGTATTGCGCACCGGTGCGGGCAGGTCGCGCAGTGCGTCCTTCTCCCGCGCCATTCCCTTTGCCAGCGATTCGTCGTGCAGGTGATCCTCGACCGCCGCCAGCAGTTCCTTCCCGCATTTTTCGAACGTCACCGGTCCCATTCCCTCGACGCCGAGCATTTCCTCACGCGTGCGGGGGCGCGCATCGGAGATGCGTACGATGACGGCATCCGAGACTAAGGTATGCGAGGGAATATTGAGCGATGCGGCGATGCGGCGGCGCGCCGCTTTCAGCGCTTCGAACAGCACGGGATCCTTCACCTGCGGGACCTCGGTCTGGGCGCCGGTGGGGAGCCGCAGCTGCTGCACCTCGTAGCCGAGATGCGCGCGGCCGGCCTCGGTGATGTAAATCGACGGACGCAGCGACGCGCTTTGCGCCAGCCAGCCCAGCGCGAGCAGCGCGTCGATGGTGTCGAAGACCAGGCGCTTGTCGACGGATTTCATCTTTCCGTACGAACTCGCTTCGAAGAGGCGGAACTGCGCGATGCGCTTTGTTTCCGCGCCGCGAAGCACGTCCGCAAGCGTCGTGCGTCCGAAGCGTCCGCCGGTCTCCGCCGCGCAATGCAGTACCAGCGCATGGTAGCGGTCGAAGTGGTCTTCGCTCGTTTCATTTCCGAGGTCGATGACCGTGGAAGTACAGGTGTCGCATTTCCCGCACACGCCGCTGATCGTGTCTTCGTCGAAATACTCGAGAATCATGTTGCGGCGGCAGGCGCTGCCGGTGATGTAATGCTCCACCGCGCGCAGCTTCTCGAGCTGATGCCGCATGCGCTTTTCGATCGCGGCGTAATCGATGGCGAGATCCTGCGCGGGCACGCGCTGGCCGAGCAGCGCGATGCCGGTGCCCTTGCGGCCCGGAGTGAAATCGATGATCTCGTCCTCGTGCAGACGGCGCAGCGCGGGCATGAGGTCGTCGAGCTTGTAGCCGCTCTTGCTCGCCATCTCGTCGAGAGAGAACAGGACCGGATCGTAGAATGCCGTGGCACCGACGGTGCGGAGCAGCGCCGTGGCGGCGGGCTGCACGTCGGGCATGGCCGACTCGATCAGCCACATGCGCATGCGGTCGGGAGAAAGCAGGAAGCGGATGGTGGACCCGTTGTACGACTCGTTGATGCGGCGGATGTACCCGTCGCGCTCGAGCACGTCGAGCGCGCCGCGGACGGCTGTCTCCGAGACGTTGCCGATCATCGAGGCGAGGGAAGAAGCAGTCAGGGCGACGAGTCCCTCGAACATCTGTCCGAGCTGGTTGCCCGCGAAGTGATGCAGCTGCGCATACACTTTCTGTATCAGCATGCGGTCGGGGTAAGTATTCCGGATAAAAAACTCCGGCAATCCGCGATCCTTGGGATGGTACAGCAAGGTGCACACGCTTTCCGCACCGTCGCGTCCCGCGCGTCCCGCCTCCTGATAATATTGCTCCAGTGTCGACGGCATGTCGTGATGCACCACGAAGCGCACGTCCGATTTGTCGATGCCCATGCCGAATGCCGTCGTGGCGACGATGACGCGCGTACGGCTTTCCATGAAGCGCTGCTGCACGTCCTTGCGTTCGTCTTTCTGTAGTCCCGCATGATACGCCTCGGCGGGCATGCCGTGCGAGCGCAGCATGATCGCGAGTTCCTCCACCGTGTTGCGCGTGCCGGCATAGACGATGCCGCAGTCGTCTCCTTCGGCGATGCGCAGCACTTCGTCGCGCTTATTGGCCCCGAGCATGACGCGGAAGGTAAGGTTTTCGCGGTTGAAGCCGCGGACGATGACCTTCGGATCGCGCAGTTCGAGCTGCTGCTGGATGTCGTGCCGCACGTCGGGCGTGGCCGTCGCGGTAAGCGCGACGGTCTGTGGCGACCCGAGCGCGGCGATGGCCTCGCGGAGACGCGTGTAGCTGGGACGGAAATCATGTCCCCACTCGCTGATGCAATGCGCCTCGTCGACGGCGAACATCGCGATGCGGATGCCTTTCATGCGCTCGACGAAGGTGCGGCTTTCGAAGCGCTCTGGCGCGACGTACATGAGCTTGTACCAGCCGTTGCGCGCGCGGTCGAGACGCGCCATTACCTCGCTGTATTCGAGCGAGGAATTGATCAGCGTCGCGCGAATGCGTGCGCGCTCGAGCGAGGCGACCTGATCCTGCATGAGCGAGATGAGCGGGGAAACGACGATGGTGAGACCGTCGAAGAGCACGGCCGGAATCTGGTAGCAGATGGACTTGCCGCCGCCGGTGGGCATGACGGCGAGTACGTTTCTCCTTTCCAGCACGGCTTGGATGATGCTGTCCTGTCCCGGACGAAAGGCGGGATATCCAAAATGCTGCTGCAGCGCCTGCAGCGCCTCGTCAAAGGAATATGTTTGCATGGTTCAGTCTCCCTGATTGAACATGAATGATAGAATGGGGGGTCGTGGAACGTTCATGCCCGGCTGCGCCGCCGCGACTGGTCGCGGTCCCCGGATCGGAGCAGAAGGCATTGAGGTGGACAGGTCACGCACGCGCGTTCAGTCCAACGCGGCGGACTCATCCTCGCGCATGGCGAGCGGTTCGGACGGAACGGTGTAATAGGGTGCGAGCTCGTTCGACATGTATTTCGTGACGGCGAGGATCACACCGAAATCATCGAGATAGCCGACAAACGGCAGCAGATCGGGAATGGCATCGATCGGCAAAATGAAATACAGCAACGCGGCGACGACGATGGTCTTGCGCTGCCAGGCCACGCCTGCATCCATGAAATAACGGAAGAGCGCGATCAAATCCTGCGCAAAGCGCAACTTTTTCCCGACGCGTTCCAGTTTCTCCTCGAACTGTTCGCCCACCTGATGAGCCTGCCTGCGGTAGGTATCCTCGTCCTCGGCGCCGCTGATGTCGAAATCTTCGAATAACTGATCGAGTTCCTTGTCCATGACGTCTTCCCTCGCTGTGATCAACCGATGAATCCTTGGAAAAATAGGCGCGGAAGGAAAGAAGTACAAGGGAAAACGCGGGACAGAAATAAAAAACCTCCGAAAACGGAGGTTTGCTATCGAGAAAGCTGTGAGAGACGGAGAGAGGAGTACTATTCTGGGAGGCGGAGCCGCGTACGCAGGGCGTTGCCCATCGCGAGAAGCGGTTTGAAAATCGAAAACATCATTGAACTGGAGGTCAGACGGGAATGACGCGCGCGCGTACGGGGATGAGAAATAACCGCCTGCTGCCCGTAGCGACTGCGTGTGCGCTCTTCCATTATCATTTGCTGACCGACCATTCAAACCTCCGAAATGCGGGGTGAAATCTTCAGGACAGAAACTAAAGCGCAAATATTGTGCCAGTGAAAATATCCTCAAAGCGGGCCCATTTTAAAGGGAGGAAGCGTGATTTCTGTGAAGATGTGTGACGAGGTGTGAAAAATCAGCACGGTTAGTAGTTCGATTCGTCCCTCCACTGCGTGATTTTCCATGGTTCCTCGGCAGTGCCGCGGCGCAGATCGAGACTCACGCGTCCGTCGACGCGGATGACGTCGCTCGGATTGAACGTTACGGTCAGGTTGAAGCTGCGCGTCACGCTCGAACGCAGGGAGTCGCCGGAGAATCCGACGATGTTGTTCCATACCAGATTGAGGCTGCCGGCGTTCTGGAAAAGATGCCAGGTGATGCGCATTTCCTCATCGCGGCCCCAGCTCTCGTCGATTTTCCGGTCATAGTCCCGGTAGGTGAAGACAAAATCATGCGCCAGCATTCCGCCGTAAATCGTGGTGTCCTTGAACGTGTAGGCGTAGCGGAAATTCTGGAACAGACCTTCGACGGTTTTCTGATCGGTGATCAGGCTGACATTGCCCGCGGGGTCATCCTCGAGCGCGGGGGCGAAAGGATTGCAGGCGGAAAGGAGGACGAGCACGAGCACGAGCACGAGCACGTGCACGAAGCTGCGTTCGGAGCGTTGAACTCCGCAGTCCAAGGAACTCTGTACCGAGATGTTCAATTCGCGAACCTCCCTTTCCAATCGCTCCAGCTCGTCTCATCGGGAAGCGAAATATCGGTCCAGCGCGTGATGCTCCAGACGGAATTTCTGTCGATATGCATGACAAACTGCAGGGTGCCGCGCACGGTCTCACTGACGTTTGCCACGCCGTGCCGAAATACCATCTCGTAACCGGCTTCGTAAATCGCGGAATCGGCGGCGATGACGGCAAAGCTGCCGTTGAGGTTGAGATACGACGGGGCGTCCTTGGGCGCGAAGGCTTTCAGCGCGGCGAACCAGGCGCGCTCGGACTGCAGCGACCAGTCGGAGAATGTGGAGGCATAACGTCCGGCCGCAGAGGAGGTGGGAATAAACAGGATACGTCGCTCTGAATTAAGCGTATCCACGAGACAGCGCACGTAATTCTCTGTGTTCTTCTCCGACACGGCATTCTCCAGATTGCTCAGCACGATATCGGGCGACGTCGCCGGAACGAAGGTGGAACTGCCGCTGGTCGGCGGCTCGGGATCGCGCGTTTCGAATAAGCCGCAGGCGCCGGTGAGAAGTCCTGCGACCGCAACGATCAGCAGAAGAAATGGGCGCTGTATTAATCGCATACGTGACCGGAAATCTGATGCCGTGACGGAAGACGCTGACGGATGTGGGTGCCTGTCGTGCTTCATACGGTCCTCGCGAACATGATGCAGCGGGGGGAGGTGTCGCGGAACACCGCGCCTTCGTAGCTGCCGAAGACCTCCGCCATGGCGAAGCCGTTGCGGGAGAACATTCCGTTGAAATCGGCGAGCGTGTACAGCCGGACCGATTCGGTGAATTCCTCTTCGCGCCCGTCGCCGGATATGCGGATACGCTTCTCCACGCGGCCGTTGCGTATGGCGCGCTCCTGCACGACACGGCCATGCGCGGTATGCTGTTCCGTGCGTGCCTCGAGCGTGCGCGCGACATCCGCCGCATTGAGAAAATCGAGCATATACCATCCGTCGGTGGGAAGTACCGCGCGCACACCAGCGACGACGGCTTCATTCGCGGCATCGGTGCGGAAATACCCGAAGGCAGTAAACAGCTGCAGCACGGCCGCAAAGCACGCTCCGAAGGGAAGGCGGCGCATGTCGGCGCGAACGAGTGAAAGACGGTCGCGGTAGCGCTGCGTCTTGCGCGCCGCGGCGGAGAGCAGTGTGGGTGAAAGATCGGCGGCCATGACCGTGTATCCACGCCGCGCAAGTTCGAACGCATGTCGGCCGGTGCCGCAGGCGAGGTCGAGCAGTGGTGACCGACTTCCTCCGGAAATCGTGCCGGTCACACGTTCGAACAGATCGATGGCCTGCCGCGCTTCCGCGGCATCGCGGTGCGCATACAGATCCATGTACAGTTCGTCGGCAAACCAGTGTTTGTACCAGGACATGGGCGGTCCGTGGAGGAAGGGTTACAGGGCGATACGGCCTTCGAAGGCGCGCGTGATCGTAGCCGCGTCGGTGAATTCGAGATCGCTGCCCATCGGGATGCCGCGCGCAATGCGCGTTATCCGCAGGCCCATGGGCTTGAGGAGGCGGGAAAGGTAGAGCGTGGTCGCTTCCCCCTCGACATTGGGATTCATTGCGAGAATGATTTCCTCGACGCCCTCGCTCGAACGATCCAGAAGCTCGCGCACGTGCAGGTCGTCGGGACCCATGCCCTCGAGCGGAGAAAGCCTTCCGCCGAGCACATGGTACAGCCCGCGGAATTCATTGGTGCGCTCGATGGCGAAGACGTCGTTCGATTCCTCCACGACGCAGATCACGCCGTGATCGCGCCGCGTACTGCTGCAGATCGTGCACGGATCGTCCTCCGTGATGTTGCAGCAGAGCGAGCAGGTCCGCACGTTGTCCTTGACGTCCAGCAGCGCCGCCGCCATCTGTACGGCTTCTTCTCGGGGACGCTTCAGCACATGCAGCGCCAGGCGCTGCGCGGTCTTGCGGCCAATCCCCGGCAGCCGGGCAAATTCGGAAATCAGCGCGTCGAGTGAAGGGGAAGTGGATAGCATGGCTTTCCGTTACAGTCCGAGATTTCCGAGGTCGAGACCCGGGATGTTGGGAATCATGCCCGAGGTCGCTTTTCCCATCTCTTCCTGCGCCATTTTCTGCGACTGATCGATGGCCTTGTTGATGGCGGAAAGGATCAGGTCTTCGAGCAGCTCGATATCGTCCGGGGTGACGACACTTTTTTCGAGCTTGATTTTCTTGACTTCCTGCTTGCCGTTGATGGTGACCGACACCATGCCGCCCCCCACCTCCACGGTGGTTTCGAGACCACGCAGCTTGGCCTGCACGTCGCCCATGCGGCTCTGCAGCTCCTGTACCTTGGCCATCATATCCTGGATGTTGAGACTCATCACGTCCTCATTCTTCAGAGTGTGAATACAGCGAATTCGTCTATCGATATAAAATGGGACGCGGCACCCTGCAATGCAAGTGCCGCGTCGAGTACCATCGGTGTCGAGAAATCAGGATCCGGCGATGGTGATCCGTATTTCGAGTCCGCCCTCGTGAATCGTGCTTCCCGGGATGCGGGAACCGACGTCGGCGTCGGGACGCGTGCGCTGATAGCGGTAGAACAGCGAGGCCTGCACGCGCTGGCTGACGCTGTATTTCACGCGCGGTTCGATGCTGATGCGGGTGATGCCCTCACGCGGCTGTCCGCCGTTGCCCAGGTCCGTGACGCTGTAAATGCGCGAGGAGGTTTTGTTCACGGTGAATGCGAGTGTGAACTGGATGTCGTTTTTCAGGGCGAGCCCGAACATCGGAACGTCAAAACCGTTTTTCTTGAAATCCGCGGTCATTGAAATTTCGTTCGAATTCTCCTCGACCACATTGCTCGCCGAGGTGTTGAGGCTGAACGTGCCTTTCTTGTCCCAGCGGGTGTTGACGCTCAGATCGCCGCCCCAGACCTGATTGAACGCCAACTGCACGCCGAGCAGCGGCTGGAAGTTGTAGCCCACCTGCTTGCTGTCCGTGATGCGTTCGCCGGTGTCCTGGCTGTCCCGGTACATCGATGCGAAGTTGGACGAATACCGGTGTTCCAGTGAAATGCGGTCCGCAAGGCCCTCGAGCAGCGCCCATTTTTCGAGACCGTCCCAGCGCAAACCCCAGTTGACGCGCGGGAAGAAGTCGCCGAGAATCTGCTGCAGCCACGGCACCGCCTCGAAACCGTCTTCAAACGCTTCCGCAAGCTTCTCCGCCTGTGTGCGGGTGTCGGTCGGATCGTTCGCCAGTTCCTGAAAACGATCGCTGACCGATGTCATGTTCGTGTTGAAGAAACTGAAGAACAGAAAATCCGGGAAGGTCATGAACGAACGGTCGAGCTTTCCGGTGGTGGTGACGCCGGCGATCAGCTGATTTCCCAGCGCATCGGTGCGGATCTGGTAGTTCTTGTTCAACGACCATTTCAGATCCCAGTTGAGATCGAGTCGGGCGCCGGTCCAGAGCGGCCGGTTCGTCTTGATGGAGAAGGTGTTCCCCTGCGTATAGTTGTCGACATATGTGCCCGAGGGATTCGGTGCGCGGAGTCCGCGGCTGTAATTCTCGATGCCGACGAACGGGAAGGTGCTCTTGAAGGCGAGTCGGCCCGACGAGGGATTGGGATCGCTGATCAGTCCGAGCTGATAAAGACGCGAGGGACCAAGATCCGCGTCCGGCGGATTGCCGAATGGCACGCTTCCCCAGAAGGTCGAGAAGCCTGTTTCACCCCGCACGCCGCCCACCTGGCTGCTGTTGCTCTGGGAGAATGTGAAGGAGACATTGTCATAGTCGAGAAATGGCACCTTGATCGCGTAGTATGCCGCGTCCGCGAATATCTTGCCGATGTCCATCCCCTCCCCGTTATTCGCCACCGGGTCCGCGGCGTCCGGCAGTCCGAGCGTGCCGCGCAATTCGCCGACGGCCTCACCTCTCGCGCGCTGAATCAGTTCATTGAGTTCGACCACGCGCTCGAGATTATCCTCGGCGCTCTGTCCCGACGCGCCGCTCTTCAGATC
This sequence comes from Bacteroidota bacterium, assembly GCA_014860565.1. Taxonomy (GTDB): domain Bacteria; phylum Bacteroidota; class Ignavibacteria; order SZUA-365; family SZUA-365; genus SZUA-365. The sequence goes on along the minus strand of JACZJN010000156.1, from coordinate 9,111 downwards.
CGCAAGTTCCTGTTCCTGCTGAAGAGCCTCCCGATAGCGCTCCTTCATATCATTGGCGCCATCAGGATTCTTTTGCGCCATAATGCGAAGGATTTCCGCCAACGGCATGGAAGCGAACTTGTCAGGATCCACACGCTCTTCCTCGGAGTCCGGTGTGGGCTTTCCCTTTTCGTCGGGGACGGGAGTGCTGCGGCGTCCGGGCGCGGGCTTGCGCGGCGGCATGCCCATTCCGGCGTCCGTCGCCTGCCCGAACAGCGGATCGAAGAGCGCCTTCAGCTTCAGGGTCATCTGCGCACTGATGTTGGCGTTGTAGCTCGCGGTGCGGCCCTGCTCCTCTTGCTGAATGTTCTGCTGCCAGTTGTAGGATACCTGGTACGAGAAATTCAGATCGAGGTGGCGGTCGAGATCGAAGAAACCCGGTACGATCGGACGGCTCGTAATCGAAAATTGCTGCTGATAGTTGGTCGGAATGCCGAAGTACAGACTCCCGCTGCGGCCGAAAAACATATCACTGAAAATAGCCGAACTCTGCCGCTGCGCGATAACGGGCAGGTTGTACTGGTCGAGCAGCACGTCGCCGTTTTCATCGAATACATAGTCGGTTTCGAGTCCCAGCAGCGACGATCGCAGCGATGTACTGTAATTACCACTCAGATTGAGCAGACTTTCTTCGGAAAGCGTGTAGGCGAAATTCGCGGAGCGGTTGTGCATGAAGTTGCGCGTGTAAGGACGATAGCGCAATGGCTCCCGCTCCACTTCCTCGATGCGGGAGCGCTCCAGTCCGGCGTCCGCCGAAATGCGCGTGGGGAGGAAAAACCACTTTGCGCCACTGTAGAAATCGAGGAGGAAGATGTCTTTGAAAATCGCGAACGGCTTGATGTAATTCTCGCGACCGAAATCATACCCGTACCCGACGCGGGCCTGCCACTGCCAGTTGCGGCGGGAACGGAAAATCGGATCGCGGTAGCGTGTGATCGAATAGTTATAGCTGAGCTCGAGACGGTTCACCACGTCCCGCACCAGCCAGCTTTCGCCCGGCGCTTTGAGTTTCACGGTCGGGATCGCCCAGCTGTCTCGGATGGAAAGCGTCTGCGTCGCGATACGCGCATTGCGCGTGGCTTCGTCGATTTCCCGCTGCGGCTTGCCTTCCGCGCGCAGCTTGTCGGCGAGCGCGGCCACGGCGCCTTCGACTTCCACGTCGGGCTGGCCCGGCACGAGCAGGGGCTTGGTCAGATTTTCGGCATGCGAGTAGGTGACGCGCAGCTGCGTGCCTTTCCAGTCGTCGGGGAAGGCCCTGTCGATGTTCAGCGTCGTGTTCATGTTCCAGTTCGTCGTCCACGCGCGCGTCGCGCTGAAGCGCTCGGAAATACCGTGGAAAAACGGATCGGAATGATTGACGTTCGCGGAAATGTCGGCGATATCGGCGAGCCGCAGATTCATCGACGCGTTGTAGGCATAGCCGTTTTTCGAGTTGGGCTGGATGACGCGGAGTTCGTTGATCCACAGCCGGCCGGTGATCGGGGTCGGTTCGAGATTTCGCACACCCACGCTGATGAACTGCACGCGCACGATGTCGGGATTGCCGTGCACCCAGAACCACGCATTGTCCTTTCCGCGCACAGGGAAGTCGCTGTACCCGCTCACGCTGTCGATCAGGCTCTTAACCGCGGTCAGGTCGCTGAAATTGATGGCGACCTCGTTGTTGGTCGACCAGCCGGGTTCGACCAGCATGCGGTATTCGTAGTAATTCGCCGTGTCGATGCCGAAGCGCATCACCATCTCGTAATTCTTACCCTGCAGATTCTTGTTGTCGCCGTGCACGTACATCTTCAGCTGGCGATAGTTGAAGAGGTCGAGCCCGTTGCCCGGGAATATGCGATAGGCCTCGCGCAGGGTGTCGGTGGGCAGCTCGGTGAAATCAAGGGAGAGCGACTGCTCGTTGCCGTAAATCTCCTGATCGGGACGCGTGCGGTCGCGCGGACGGATCACGCCCGGCGGCACGTCGTACTCGCCCGGATTGTCTTCCACGTTCACCACTGCGATCGACATCATCGGATCGTTGCGCATGCGCTCGTACCACTGGTTGCCGACGAAGTTGAATTCCGCCAGACGCACGGTGGCCTTCGATACCGCGTCGCCCTTGTCGATGTCGGTGAGAATGACGCGCAGGAATTCGACGTTGTCGAGTGCCGGGGCGCCGACTTCCTGATCCGGGTTGGCGAGCGGAATGCGGAACTGATACCAGCCGTTGTTGCCGCCGCCCACGACATACGGATTGTGGATGGACGGATCGGGATTTCCGAAGCGCGTGGTATCGAGATCGATCACATAGCGGAAATAATCGTTCGCCAGATCGAGAATGCCGTTGTTATTCAGGTCCTCGGTGTCGGGAAACTGCCCCGCAGGGTCGTCGAGGTTGCCCTGCGTGCCGTTGAAGCGTGTCCAGTTGTTCGGATCGTATGCGAAGTTGTCGCCGGAGGGATCGCCTGCATCGAGGCCGAACTGCGCGATCTCGTTTGCATACGTCGCCTGTTCCTGTGCGTCGGTGAGCATGTCGAGACCGACGTCTTCATCCGGATCGAGAATACCGTTGCGGATGGAATTCGGCAGCACGTCGTCTTCCGAGTTCAGCGTGCCGTTGGGAATCACGTCCTCGGAAATCTTGCCGAGATCGATGATCATCTTTCCGCCCGAGGTCAGGTTCTCCACCTTCATCCAGAGTTCGATGTAGTTGAAGTTGCCGTCGACGAGGTTGGTGGCGTTGACCGGGAGCAGGCGCTGGATGCTCGCCCAGTTCCGGGTCTGCAGTCCGAGGTCGGGCCGGTAGTTGAACTGCCCCCGCTGACCGGGATAGAAGTCGAGATCGAGCACCGTCACGCGCTGATCTTCGCGGGCGACGCTCTTCTCGGGCCAGATATCGTCGACGCGCACGGTGCGGTCGGAAATCGCGGTGATCGGCAGGTTGTACCAGTCGAGCTTGGCCCGGTTGGTCTGCATGACGCTGTCACTCGTCGCACTGTTGCTCGGCAGCGTGTTGGGCACGGATCCGAGACGCCAGACGGAATAGGCGGTCTGCATCGGAATGAAAATGCGCGCCCCCTCGAAGTCGTCGAGATAGGCGATGCCTTCGCCCTGGTCGCTGGGAATGGTGCTCGTCTTGCTGCTCGCCTCGGGCATGACCATCGCCGCCTCGCCCTGCACGGTGAGCGTCGATTTCTCTTTCGTCGAAATGAACGGCAGGGTGTTGAGCGCGTCGGTGAGCACGGGCATGTCGAGCGTGGTTTTTGCGTCGACGCCGAACATGGAATTGCTGATGGGTTCCTCGCCGATGCGCACCTTGTCGCTGAGCGTCTTCTGATTGAGGCTCATATAGGTGAAGCCGAAGAAAGAGTTCTCGCCGAGATCCACTTCGCCGCGCGCGCCCACGAGCGTCTTGGAGGCGAAGGTGAACAGATCCTGCTTTTCGAATTCGATCTCGACCTTGTGCTCGGGCAGCAGCGCTTCCTCACGCGTGATGCGCACGGTGCCGACCTGTTCGTCGACAGAGTAATCGACGCCCGGCGTCAGCGGCGAACCGTCCATATACACGCGCACCGACCCTGCCACGACGTTGAAGCCGAGGTTGTACACCGCGGATGCGGAACCGCGCGTGTTGCCGGTGATGATGATCTTGTCGCGCGAACTCTGCCGCGCCTGTGTTTTCGTCTTGGTGTAGACGTCCTCGTAGGTGTATTCGTCGATGTCGTTGGTGTTGCCGTTGAAAAGCTGGTTGTACAGCCGCAGCATACCGGCGGCCCAGGGTTCGAGCGTCGGGAAGATGATTTCGCCGCGGACGGGATTGACCGTGAGGCCGGGAATGAAATCGATCTTGCCGTCGGGCGGACCGCCGTTGTCATCCGTGTAATCGAGACCGAACAGGCGCAGCAGCTGCGCATTCGTGTTCGGAAGAAGTTCGTTGTCGGGCTGGCCGCCGGAACGGAACACGATCTTGAAATTCGCCAGGTCGGCCGCCGTCAGGTTGCGCGTGTTCAACGAATAGATGCTGCGGAGCTTGAGATTCCATGCCTTGGTGAACGACGGGCCCAGGTTTTTCGGCTTGACGAGCTTGAGCACCATGCGGGAGGGGACCTCTTTGCCGTCCTGATCCGTGTAGGTGACCAGGCGCCGGTCGCCGGCGAAGGTGCCGTAGATCAGATCATCGGCAGTGGCCGCGTTGTCGGGACCTTCGGTACGGTACGCGACGGCGATCACCTGATCGTCCTGGATGCTGGAGTTCAGCGTGATGATGCCCGTCACCTGGTTGACGAAGTAATCCACGTCCTTCTGCAGACGTTTGAAGCGGCCCACTTCGATTTCGCCCGACTTGGGTTCGACGCGAAGGTTGGGATCGAGAAAGGCGTCGTACGAGCCCGGGAAGTTCGGATCACCCGGGACGTATGCCACGGGATTGTCGATAAAGGCCACGGCCTCTCTTTCTTCCGGATCCGTGACCACGCCGCTGGAAGCGGGACGCGACAGCCAGACCTCGATATCCTTGATGTAGAGATCGGGACGGATGACGACCGGTGAGCGCGCATCCTTGTACAGAGCACGATAGTTGTAATACGCCTCGTACGGTGATTCGCCCGCTGTCTGATCGACGTCGCGGTATGCGGCGTCGACGAAATAGTGGTTGTCGGAGTATTCGTAGGCGTGGCGCTCGAACTTCTGTTCCTGCGCTCCGCCATTGATCGACAGACGCGACGACTCGCCTTTCTTCTGCGAAGCGATGGTCTGCAGGCGCAGCGGACCTGCCTGGAACTCGGCCTTGATACCGAAGAGCGCGCCGCTTCCCTGGATCAGCGTGGAGGGCGTCTGCAGCGAGACGTTTCCGGCCTCGACAGACTGCACGATTTCATCGTCGTAGCCGGTGTACTTGATCTTCAGCTGGTTTTCATAATCGAAGGTGCGCTCGGTGCTCCAGTCGGCGCGGATGCTGAGCTTGTCGCCGACGAGTCCGTTGACGTTGATCTGTACCTGCTGCTTGAAATTCGGGGAGAACTGCGTCGGACGCAGGAACACCGACTGCTGGTCGGAGCTTTCGATCTTGAAGCCGGCGTTGATATCGATGGCGCCGTTGATGCGCACGCTGATGCGGCTGCGGTCGCCGAAGATGCTCATCAGCGGATTCGGCGCGATGGGAATATCGATTTCAGTGATGTTCTTGAGAAGGTTTTCGAGATCGTCTCCCCCTTCCGTCTTGTATTCCGACGCTTTTTTCGCGGTCCGTTTTTCGCGTTCGTAATTGTAGCGTCCGGCGATATAGTCGTCAAGCGACATGCGGTAGGGGATGCGTACGTCCTTGCCGTTGATCACTTCCCGGATGAGCACTTCATTACGCGTGGAATCGACGGTCACGACGAGCCGTGCGCCGCCCGACGGCTTGAGATACAGCGGAGAAAGGCGCGAGGGGAAGGGGTTCGCAACGGGTGACGGACGCGGCCGCGAAGGAAGAAATTTCGCGCGTGTCGTGGAATCGGAAACCGGGATATCGAGACTGTCGGCGGCGACGGCCAGTTTCGCGGAGAAGGAAGCCAGGCCGAGATCGGCAGCGAAGGCGTCCACGATTTCGTACTCACCCGCATTCGGGTCGTCGTCCTCTTCGCTTCGCAGCAAGGCCGCGTCCAGAGAAAATCCCAATTCCTGCGGCGCAGCGTCAAACTGCATCCCGGCGACGTCTCTGGCATCGGATGCCCCGGGTACACGGAAGCTGTGCTGACTGGGCATGCCCATCAGCGTTCCCATGCCCGCATTGACGAATGCGTTCCATTCCATGGCGGTTTCAATGGTGATGACCGGAACGGTGAACACCGGTTCGACCGAAGCCCCAAGGAAGAAAAGGAATGAGAACGCAGAAAAGCCTACGAGAGAGGCGATATGGCGCGCGCGAAAAAGCAGGGCTCTGCGAGTGAACACACCTATCCTGCTCCCCGCTTGCGGGGTGTTGATGGTCATACGTGTCTGGTAGAAATTCAAACGTCTGCTGCCGTGTACGTTACACGAGATGTAAGGATGTAACGATCAGATCGATAGAAACCCTTGCGATGTGAGACGTTCGTTTAAAAAAGACATGAGGGGAAGCGGGATAACCGCTCGTCATTCTTGACGTTTCTCAAGTGAACATCAAAATTAGAAAGAGCGGGGCTCCCGTGCAAGGAACACAATGGCAGAAATTCGGTATATTCTGCCTGACCCGGAAGGCCCTTTTTCGTATGCCACAATTTCAAAGGCAAGGCTGGTCATCATGATATCGCAAACAATGCAATGATGCAATGGAAAACTGCGTGGGTTCAACGCACGGGTAACAACGCGTGATACTTTGGCGATACATACTGCGTGCGCATATCGGTCCGTTCTTCTTCTCGAACGCCATTATCATTTTTCTTTTTCTGCTGCAGTTCCTGATGAAGCGCGCGGGAGATCTGGTGGGGAAGGGGCTGAGTCCGTGGGTCATACTCGAATTGATCTCGCTCAACCTCGCGTGGATGCTGGTGCTTTCGGTGCCGATGTCGATGCTGGTCGCCTCGCTGATGGCCTTCGGACGTCTCTCGGCCGACAACGAGGTGACGATCATGCGCGCCAGCGGGATGAGCCTCTACCGCATGATGGCGCCGGCAATCGTCGCCGCGGTGGGGGTGACGGTGGGACTGATCTGGTTCAACAACAGCGTACTTCCCGATGCCAACGTGCGCCTGCAGACGCTGATGACCGACATCGTGCGGATCAAGCCGACACTGTCGTTACAGGCGGGCGTCTTTACTTCCGATCAGGAACTGCCCAGCTACCGCATTCTTGTCCGCCGCACGTTCGAAAAAAGCAATGACCTTGAAGGCGTGACCATTTACGACCTCTCGGATCCCGAGCGTGCTGTGGTCGTCACGGCCGAACGGGGCACGGTGAGTTTTTCCGCCGACTACAGCCGCATCATCATGGATTTGCACGACGGGGAGATTCACGAGGTCGACAACAAGACCTTCCTCAGCTACCGCAAGCTGCGCTTCGTGCGGCACCGGGTGTCGATTCCCGCCAGCGGATTCGGCTTCCAACGCAGCGACGCATCGACCACACGCCGCGACGACCGCACCATGAGCGCGCAGATGATGCAGGCGATCGTTGATTCGATCCGCCTGGAACGGGACAACAAGATCATATACTCCGGTGACCGCATGGTGAATCATCTGCGCGGGTATTTCACCGGCAGGCCGCAGTTCTACAGCGCGGCACCTATGCGGATGCCGCCGGCCATGCCCGCCGCCGTGTCGATGACGAGGGAAGAAGTCGGGTCCTTCGGAACGCGGGACGTCAGGCCGCGCGCGGGCCGTGTGCGGAGCGGATCCGCCGCCGCGCGGCTTCGGGCCGACAGTCTCGCGCGCGTCGACAGCCTCAGGCGGGCGGACAGTCTCTCTCGCGCGCAGCTCGACACGCTCGGTGCCACTTTCCGGGCACTGGCCGATGCGCGGCAGCTGCAGTCGCAGTCCATGGCCGAATCGAGCGGCATCGATTTCGATGAAAAACAGACCGATCGCTATCTGGTCGAGATCTACAAGAAGTATTCCATTCCCGTGGCCTGTCTGGTTTTCGTTCTCATCGGTGCGCCGCTTGGCATGATGGCGCGTCGCGGTGGATTCGGCATGGGGGCGGGACTCAGTCTCGGCTTTTTCCTTTTCTATTGGGCGTGCCTGATCGGCGGAGAAAAGCTGGCCGACCGCGGGGAACTCTCGCCCTTCTGGGGCATGTGGGTTGCGAATCTGATACTCGGCATCATGGGCGCGATACTGGTATGGCGCACCGCGAAGGAATCGCGCGTCATCGACTGGAGCACGCTGACGCGCTTCGTGCCGAAAATGCTGCGCGGACAGCAGTCCTCCCAGGATAATGTCAATCCCCACGAGGCGTAAATGACCAGGCTCGATCGCTATGTCACGCTCCAATTTCTGAAGACCATTTTCTTCGGCATTCTCGCATTCAGCCTGATCTTCATTCTCGTCGACATGATCGAGAACCTCGACGACTTCATCGATCAGAACGTGCAGCCGCACATCATCGTTCTTTACTACGTCTATTTTCTGCCGCGCATCTTCAGTTTGATGGTGCCGGTGGCGACGCTGCTCTCGGCGCTGTTCGTGGTGGGTCGCCTGAGCAACAACAACGAGCTGACCATCATCAAGTGCGCGGGGCAGTCGCTCTACCGCTTCATGCTGCCCCTTCTCGGCATCGGCCTGATCGTGAGCCTCGGGATGCTGGGATTCGACGGTTGGCTCGTCCCGCGCATCAACGCCGAGCGGCTCGAGCTCGAGCGCGAATACCTGAAAAAGAACATCGAAATGCGCGGTCGCTACAACCTGTTTTTCCAGGAGCGCGACAACCGCATCATCTCGCTCGACTATTACGATCAGCCGGAAGCGACGGCCCGGAGGATCACCCTGCAGCAGTTCGCTTCGGACAATCCTACGGTCATGCTGCGCCGCATCGACGCCGAACGCATGCAGTGGGAGGAGAAGGGGGAGAAATGGATGCTGTACCGCGGACTCCAGCGCGAATTCTCACGCGATACCACGGTTCCGATACAGCAGCGAGAACGGGTGACGTCGTTCGACAGCCTCGATCCGGGTCCGCTGGTGATCACGCCCGAGATTATCGTGCGCATGCAGCAGAAGCCCGAGGAAATGGAACTTGCGGATTTTCGCAACTATATAGAACGCCAGCGCACGGCGGGGAGCGACATCGCGCGCCTGCTCGTGGATTACCATGGGAAAATAGCCTTTCCGTTCGCCTCGCTCATCGTCGTGTTTTTCGGCGTACCGTTCGCCTCCGTGAAACGGCGCAGCGGATTGGCCGTGCAGTTCGGCATCAGCATATTCCTTCTCTTCATTTACCTGGTCAGTCAGAAACTCAGTCAGATTTTCGGCTACAACGGCAGCATCCATCCCGTGTTCGCCGCGTGGCTCCCCAACCTCCTGTTTTTCCTCGCCGGCGTCATCGCCATGGTCCGCGTGCAGAAATAGCCCGACTTCCCGACTTCGTCTCGCTACGCTCGACTTCGTCGCGGCAGGCCCGGTCCCTTCCGCCCCT
>JACZJN010000155.1 GCA_014860565.1 Bacteroidota bacterium | reverse complement strand
ATAAAAAACCCCGCACGGTGGCGGGGCTTTTCTCAACTCGGGAATTGCGGGAGCCGCGTGAGCTCCCGTAACGGCACCCCTCGTCGATCTTTCTCGGAAAGGATCGGATCCTCCACCGGCCATTCGACGCCGACGGCGGGATCGTTCCACAGCAAGGTCATCTCGGTTTCGGGATGGTAGTAGTCCGAACACTTGTAGAGGAAGTCGGCGGTGTCGCTGAGCACGCAGAAGCCGTGCGCGAAACCGGGGGGAACCCACAACTGCTGCTTGTTCTCACCCGAAAGTTCGTAGCCCTCCCATTTGCCGAAGGCAGGCGAACCCTCCCGCACGTCCACCAGCACGTCGAATACCGTGCCGGTGACGACGCGGATCAGCTTGCCCTGTCCGTACGGATGCTGGAAATGCAGTCCGCGCAGCGTGCCGCGCACCGAACGCGAGTGATTGTCCTGCACCAGCGCCGGCACTCCCGCCTCGTCGAACACATCCCGCCGAAAGGATTCCATGAAGAAACCCCGTGAGTCGCCGAAGACCTTCGGAGTGATCAGCAGAACGCCGGGAAGGGATGTTTCAGCGAAATTCATTTCCTTCCACGCACCATGGGACGGCCGACGGAGAAGTAATCGAAGCCGTTCTTCTCCATTTCATCCATGTCGTAAATGTTGCGGCCGTCGAAGACGACGGGGATGTTGAGCATGCTTTTGATCTTCTTCCAGTCGGGCATGCGGAACTCGTTCCACTCGGTGACGAGCAGCAGCGCGTCGGCGTTGTTGAGCGCATCGTAGGCGTGTTCGGCGTAGGTGATGCGGTCGCCGAAGCGCAGTTCGCGCGTGTTCTCCATCGCTTCGGGATCGAAGGCCTGCACCACGGCGCCGGCTTCGAGCAGAAGGTCGATGATGATGAAGGCCGGGGCTTCGCGCGTGTCGTCGGTGTTGGGCTTGAACGCCAGTCCCCACATGCCGAAGGTCTTGCCCTTCAGGTCACCGTCGAAGTAGTCGTAGATTTTCTTGAAGAAGCGCTTGGGCTGGTCGGCGTTGACGTCCTCCACTGCTTCGACGATGCGCAGCGTGTGCTGGGCGTCGGTCGAGGTGCGGAGCAGGGCCTTGACGTCCTTCGGAAAACACGAACCGCCGTAGCCGGTGCCGGCGAAAAGGAATTTCTTGCCGATGCGCGAATCCGTGCCGATGCCGCGGCGCACGTTGTCGATGTTCGCGCCGAGGATCTCGCAGAGGTTCGCCAGGTCGTTCATGAAGGAGATGCGCATGGCGAGGTGGCTGTTCGCCGCGTACTTCGTGATTTCCGCGCTGCGCTCGTCCATGACGATGATGGGATTGCCCGAGAGCACGAAGGGCTCGTACAGATCCGTCAGCGCCTTGTGCGCGCGAGGGTCGGAGGTGCCGATCACCACGCGGTCGGGACGCAGGCTGTCTTCCACCGCGAAGCCCTCGCGGAGGAATTCCGGGTTCGAGGCGACGGTGAATTCCCCGTCGTACTTCTCGCGGATCACCGCGGTGACGCGCTCGGACGTGCCGATGGGCACGGTGCTCTTGTCCACGATGATCTTGAATTCCTGCGGGGCGTGCTTCGCGAGTATGCCGCCGATGTCTTCGGCCACTTTCAGCACGTACTGAAGATCGGCGCTGCCGTCTTCCTGCGGAGGTGTGGGGAGACAGAGGAAAATGATTTCCGACTTGACCACCGCCTCTTCCAGGTTGTCGGTGAACGTCAGGCGGCCGTCGCGGAAATTGCGCTCGTACAGCGGATGCAGTCCCGGTTCGTAAATGGGAATCTGTCCGTTGTTGAGCTTCGCCAGTTTTTTCGGATCGTTGTCGACGCAGATCACGCGATTGCCGTTTTCCGCGAAGCAGGTGCCGGAAACAAGACCGACGTATCCGGTACCAATGACTGCGATGTTATAAGGCATAAGGACTCTTGGGAATATTGTTAAGGGGTCAAAAGATCAAAAAATGAAGTGGCGACGCCGTCCACCCCGGAGGCGAATCTGGAGCGGTGCGCTCCAGCGCGCCGATGAGTCACGCCGCATTGGCATCCGGATTCTGCTCTGCATTGGGCTTCTTCTCCGCGGACTTCGCCGCGCTCCCGTTTCCGTTCGTTCCGTTCAAATATCCGTTCCCATTCCCGTTCACATGAATTCCGTTCCCGTTCCCATTCACGTGCCCATTGCCGTTCACGTGCCCATTGCCGTTCCCATTCACGTGCACGTGCACGTGCTCGTGCTCGTTATCATGCCCCTTCCCCTTCTGCACCACGCGCATGGCGAGGATGTGGGACTGATGCGTCACGCGGTCGCGTGAACGCACGAGGTCGGTGTAGCCGAGGCGGTGGAGCAGGTACATTTTCCCGAGCAGCACGGTGGCGATGAGCATCCACCCGTAGTTGGTGGGGAGAAGCGACACCGCGATGCCGGTGCCGGCATAGACGAGCGCGATGAGGGAAAGCAGCAGCACCACCTGGCGGAGGGGAAGTCCCGTGCGCCGCGCGAGCATATGGTGGATATGGTAGAGGTCGGGCACGAAGGGATTCGACCCGCGCACGATGCGGCGGAAGAAAGCGAGCAGTGTGTCCGAAACAGGGAGTCCGAGAATGATGATGGGCACCATGACGGCGATCGGGTCCTTGGGACCGCTGTCCACCAGCATCCAGCCGCTGAAGGCGAGGATGAAGCCGATGAACATCGACCCGCCGTCGCCCATGAACACCCGTGCGGGCGGCAGGTTGAAGACCAGGAACCCGAGGATGGCGCCGGAGAGCGTGAGCAGCACGATACCGAGCACCGGATTGCCCCAGACGAACGCCACCACCGCGAGTGCGGCCGAGGATATCAGCGAGGTCGCGCCCGCGAGTCCGTCCATGCCGTCGATCATGTTGATCGCGTTGGTCGTGCCGACCAGCCAGAGCAGCGACACCACCATGCCGGCGGAATTCACCAGCACACCCGAATTCTCGATGCTGAACACCGAGGGGAAGATGCTCGACTTGATGGCGCCGAGAATCATCAGGAAGGAGGCGATGAACTGGAAAAAGAATTTCTGCGAGTAGGTGAGTTCCCGCAGGTCGTCGACGATGCCGAGCAGCACGATGATCAGCGTCGCCTCGGCGATGTACATGTACATCGGCGCGAAGCTGGCGTATTGCCGTGTAAAGAACGATTCCCCTTCCACGAACCACATCACGCCGAAGGTCAGCGCGAAGGCGATCACGATCGCATAGCCGCCCGTAAACGGCACCGCATCCGCATGCATCTTCCGCTGCGCGTCGGGTGCGTCGAACAGTCCATACCGCCGCGCCAGCCGGATGCACAGCGGCATCGCCGAGACGGCGAGGAACAAAGCGAGTATGGGATACAGCAGCATGTATGCGATGCCTTGGATTCAGGTCAATTGTTGAAATTTACGCAATTCCACGTGCCGGACAAACGCGGAAATGCAAACCACGAAGTCACGACGACACGAAGAAGAGCACGAAGGATTTGTGAAAACACCGGCGTTTCGGGGAAACCGCGAATGTACAGGAAGCCGTCATGCCAGGGAGGCTCGCCGAAGTTCGCCTCAGCAGACGAAGGCGGCCGTATCGAGGCACCCTGAATCGACACCCCACCCCGGAGTCTGTGACAGATCCCACTTCGTACTGTGATTGCAGCAGAACCGTCGCGATCACCCCTTCCTTTCCAGTACCCATACCACAGTCTTCCCGATCGAGTAGCGAAAAAGAAAATCCAGCAGTCTCGAAATGGGGAGAAGCCAACTATCCCAGAAGCGGATCTGAGTGGGGGTGGGAGCGCTTTGCTTCAACAGCAGCCGGTTCCCAAGTGAGAGCGCCATCCCCAGCGAATCAAGAAACCATGGGCCTTTGAGCTGGCAGTTCGCAGGGATACAGGCACGAATCGATTCCCGATCGTATCGTCGAAAATGACCAATCGCCCTGTCAAAGGCAGAGTAGAGAAATTGATGCGCAGGAGCGAGCACGACGATATGCCCGCCGGGTTTCAAACAGGAAGCTGCATATTCCAACTCATCTCCATCATCCTCGATATGCTCAAGGACATCGATGTAGAGGATACAGTCCGCAGAGGCCCCCGCCAGCGAACGAAGCTTCCCGATATGGATTGCGACCGGCGCCTTCTCCGCGAGTGATGCCTCGACGGCCAACAACGCATCTCGAAAACGTGCATCCGGCTCCACACAATTCCAGGATTCAACCGCATCATTGAATAAAAATGGCGTCGACCCGCCGATTCCGGCGCCGGCCTCGATCACTACTCCTCGTATCCACTGATGCAAGATGCTGGCATAGTAAGATTTCCACTTTCTCGCCTCACGGAAGAGTTCGAGTTCATCACCGATATAGTTCATAGAGGTTGGATGAGTTGGTGCATCAGTGCGAACCGATGTCCGTTGCGCGAGGATCGGAGTGAGAGGCGTTTTGTGAAGGATACACGAAGAGACTTATCCCCGGATACCTGCGGATTTCCCTGAAGCGAGAATCAGCGCGGAGCTTCTCCTGATGCGCATCGGACAGCACATAAAATTTCTCACTGCGGAGGGGTTCAAGGAGGAGGCCGGATGAGAATAACGTGTCCTGCACTCTGAACCGGGAGGACACATCGGGTGTGTTCGACAAGTGCCCCACGAAAGGGCGCGCAGAACTGTAAACAGTCGACAAATAGGAAAGGAACAAGTTATCGGAGACCAGAAGCGGCTCGTTCGCCACGGAATCAATGACAGACAGTGCAGTCGCCTGCTCCTGCGTAAGGTATATTCCTCTCGTTTTCTGCATATCAACTGCGAAGAACGTCGCATTATCTGACAGGATGAGCAGGAGCCAACCTGTCGCAAGCAAACCAAGAAGCAGCCGCGAATCCTGCACGCGCTTCCATACTTGTGCCAATACCGGCATACCAAGCAGGGCGAGTGGTGTCCAGAGATATCCACGAGTGAAATGTATCGGCTGTCTCGGCCGCAGGAAGAATTCGTGATTGGCCAGAACAAACGAGACGACAAACATTATTGCGAGGAAGCGGGCGAATGGCTGCGAGAAACACTCAAGGAATCGTTTCTTCGTTCTGCAGCGATAGAGTACCAGTGTTCCGACTATTCCATACGCTCCCAGCATCGGGTACAGGTCAAGTGTCCATGCGAGAGTCCACTGGCGCATCAAAGCAAGATGACTGGGGAAATGCGGGAGATAGAATAGATAGTACCCGAAGACGAAGACCAGAGGGAGAGCCGCGAGCCCGACATGTTTCCATTCATATTCGCCTGACTGCAGAAATTGCCTTTCCAGGAATACCCAGATGAAGGCGATCATCGCGAATTGCAGCCCAGTATAAGGGTGGCTCATTGCGACCAGCCAAAGCAGTATATACGCCGTTCGATGCCTGCGGGCTACAAGTGACAGGAAGAGACCAAGCACGAGCATGTGATAGATGGCCTCGGTGGGGAAGATGAAATTCCGCCCGAGGTTGAGAAACCACAATCCATTGAATGGATCGTACATCAATGGCTGAATCGCAGTACCCGCTGCCAGGGAGCGCAGGGTGCCAGCAATCGCAAGGAATCCTCCACCCCAGGCAATGCTGAGTTCCGTAATGATGCGAAGGCCGCCTGAAAGATCCGGATAGAGTAACCGCAGCAAACGACGAAGAATGAAAAATGCAGCGATGGTTGCAGTGAAGCAGATCAGGACAAAGGGAAGCCCTGGAGTCGACGGATGAATCGCCAGCAGCAGCCCCAGGATATAAATCAGCGGCTGGAAATAAATTTTCGGACTCCCGACAGGATAATCGAATGGATTTGCATAGAAGAGTTGTGAGAATCCATGCTCGACATACTGCCTCGCATTCGCCATGTAATACGGCATATCGTATACGACGAAACCTGTCGGCTCCCCCCCTGCAGGAGTGCGATACATGAAATGTGCGGCATAATACACGAAGACCGGTGTCGCATACAGGATGGCGACAAGTACATCCCTTGCAACCCTCGAGAATGCCGGGGACTTGCCGCTCATGCGCCCATTACTTTCTGAGCTAATACATAGGCCCACCTTCTCTCCCAGTTCACCCCTTCCCGCGCGAGCTGCGGATGCCGCTTCCAGGCGTCGATGCGTTCGTCCTGCTCGAGCCAGCTGCGGATGGGGACCTGGAAACCGGTCTTCGCGCGGTTGAGCAGCTTTTCGGGAATGGGCTTCGATGGCGACTGCGCCAGCAGCGTCTTGCGCCTCTGCAGTGCATGGATGTGCAGCAGCGGTGCGAGATCACGCAGCAGGAACGCATCCACAAGCGGAACGCGGATCTCGATGCTGTGGGCCATGCCGGCCCAGTCGGAATCGCGCAGCAGCTGGTTCTTCATGTACAGTCCCGCCTCCAGCGCGGCCACACGGCCATACGGCGTGACGGGATCCGGCGTCATCGCGGCTTCGATGCGCGCGAGGAAACGCGCGTCGTCGAGGGCGGAACGGACGATATCCTCCCCCACGATACTTTTCAACTCCCACGGCATGAACAGCCCGCGGCGCAGGAACCAGGCACCGGGATAACTGCCCCCGTATTTGAAGATGCCGGCACGCTTGGGACTTCCGCCCGGACTCCCCTGCAGCAGCATCGCCGACATCATCGCCCGAATGAAATCGGAGTTCAGGAGCCGGTACGCGGGATTGGAAAAACGCCGCACCCAGGCAGGAACGTCGATGAAGGTGTTGTATCCGGCGAAAAGTTCGTCGCCGCCGAGTCCGGACAACGCCACCTTCAGCCCGTTCTCCTTCGCCGCTTTACTGACGTAGTATGTATTGATGCCGTCGATACTGGGCTGATCCATGACGTCGAGGATGTGCTCGAGATCGCCCGAGAATTCATGATGCGTGAGCATGCGCGTGCGATGATCAGTGCCGTAATGCCGCGCGACTTCCTCGGCAAGCGGCGCTTCGTCATCATGGCGTCCACGGAATTCCTCGAACGCCAAGGTCACCGTCGTCAGATCCGCGATGCCCGCATCCCGCACGAGTCCTACCAGCGTCCCCGAATCAATCCCCGCCGACAGAAACGCCCCCACCGGCACATCCGCGATCATATGATGCGCCACCGACTCCCTCAACGCCTCCGCGACATGCTCTTCTATCCCATTTCGTTGTGTCTTCGTGTCTTGGTGTCTTTGTGTTTCAGAGAGGACTCCCGCGACGGAGAAATACTGCACCGGCCCCCGCACTCCCGCGGCATCCACCTGCATCCAGCTCCCCGCCGGCAGCGCCTTGATGGACGAATAAATCGTCTCCGGCTCCGGCACGCTCCCCAGCATGAGGAAATGCAGCAGCGACGCGTGATCGATGTCCGCCGTTACCGCTCCCCCGGCCAGCAGGGCTTTCACCTGCGAGGCGAGGCGGATCACGTGGCCGTCGTCGGCATAGTACAGCGGCTTGATGCCGTAAGGATCGCGCGCAGCGAAGAGGGTGCGGGTTTCGTTGTCCCACAGCGCGAAGGCGAACATCCCCCGCAGGCGCGGCAGCATATCGGCTCCGTAACGCGCGTACATGGCAATGACCACTTCCGTATCGGTGTCGGAATGGAACTTCCAGCTGGTGGCGAGCAGCTCTTCCCGCAGCGCACGGTAATTGTATACTTCCCCGTTAAAAGCGATGGAATAGCGACCGTCTACCGAGTGCAGCGGCTGCGCGCCACGTTCGGAGAGGTCGATGATTGAAAGACGGCGATGGCCGAGACCGACGCGTCCGTCTTCGGAGAACCATTCGCCGAAGCCGTCGGGACCCCGATCCGCCATGCGATCGCGCGTCCGTCGCAGTTCGTCGACATCCACGCCGCGGGTGTCGTTATAATGGAATATGGAGTTGAAGCCGCACATGGTATCGCTTATTGAACCTTGTGGATGTTGAGTGTCCGGAGGATTGATACCCCCATGGTTAAGCTTGAAAACACGTATTAGGCTTGATCTGAATATCGCATAGTATCCGTGTCGCTCGTGAAAAACAAGGTAGAAGTGCCCCTGTCACCACCTATAAGCTCAAAGTGGCGGAATACAAGTTTTTCTGATGAAGATGCACGAATATCGAAAAGCCAGAGGAGGTATTCCCTACATGAGGCCATAAAATCAGATGAAAAGTCCTGTCCGCTCCGGATCTCTCCATTTTGTTTGTGCCAAGGCAAGTACCTTTATTCATTCCGTACTGACGTTAGGCAATGACCCCCAATCGGGATTTGGGTGATTCAGATATACCGTGAGGAATGTCACGAAACTGGTATCCCAACCGTGATATGCTTCGTAAGCATATCCATGTAATAGCAGGCGGCAAGGATGATCGCTGTCGATATCGCGTACGATGGAAGCACCCGTCTCTCCTCGCCTATCCAAGTAGGAGGGCGAAGATTCCCAAGTACATTTTGCGCATTCAATTCGCCTGCATTGTGTTGCGAGATACTTGCAAAACAATGTGCTCTATCATGGCATCGCCGTCAGTGGATTGGAGTACCAGCCGTTCTCCATCCCTCGTTGCCATTACATGCGAGACATTGTTCCCCGTAAGTCGAATGCCTAAGATCAAGTAGCTTTCGCCCGGAAAGGCGTACGCCAACCGCTGACCGACCTGTAACGGCTGCACCAGCACACCGTTCCTGTCGAGAAAAACGGCCTGAGCCCCGATTCCCTGTCGGATCGAATCATTCTCGGAATAGAGGGGACGAAGAAAATATCCTGGAATGCGTAATGAATCCGCCCATTTCTTTATTCCAATGCGGGGACTCTCCCTCCGCATCCATACAGTAAACTTTTTCCGCTCCGCTTGTTTGGCCGCAATGCTCACCGCGACATACTCGTTCCGAAAAGCCTGCGTCCTCATCGTGTCTTCGTATTCACGATACTGTGACGAGCTGTCTCCGACATTGAGTATGATCATGTCCGGCTTCTGGTCCAGAACATATCGTGCGTCACCAAGCTCATGCCCGACGGGACCGAATCCTCGGGACCTCGGTCTTCGATGCGCGATATGCCGATCGTTCAATCCGAGCATATCGATGGAACGGAAACCGGACCAATACGGAATGCATCCCGCAGCGGTGACGGCGATAAAAGGATCCCGACCGTGAAATGCTGCATGGAGTGTCTCCGCCAGGATCTTGCCGTCCCATTCCCATACTTCCTCCCGAGCCCGCACGATATCATACGATTCGTGCTGCACGACGTAAAAAACCGGATACGCAGCAACACAAAGAAGAATCAATGCACTGAGACCGGTAATCGGCCTCCTTGACCACAACGGAGCGGCAGCGAGCACGCGGCCCGCCTTCAGCAGAGGAAGCATCCCCATCGCCACCGCAGGCAGCAGCAGCCGGAATGCTGGTGCGTAATCACCTCCTGCGACGGTGACGTAGCCGAACCATGCCAGCACAGGTACAATGAAGAGAACGGCTGCCCTGTCCCGCCGCACGAACAACAATCCAAATGCCGCGGCGACCAGAATCCAGAAGGGCCATTGAACCGAGATTCCCTGCAGTACGTAATCCCAACCGATGCCCATATGAAATCGCGAGAACGATAGCTTGACATACGCGGTGTTTGGGAGCAACTCCGCGTAGTAGACAAAGCGGAATACCATCTGCCCAGCTGCAAAGAGTAGCGGGATGGCGACGACGAGGAAAAGATCGATGAACCTCGACTCAAGCTTGCGGAAGATCTTGAAACCCAGCAGTACCATTACGATCGCAACGGGAAACAGCAGGCCATCCGGTCGGTTGATCGAGGCGAATCCGAGTAGAAGACCGGAATGCAGCGCTATGCGACGATCCACGCATGCTTTCTCGATACCGCCGTCGAGTAACACAAGCGCCATGACCAGGAGCAGTGCGGTGAGAGGCATCTCCAGACCTCCGATGGCCCAGGCCGCTGCCGAGGCGTTGAGCGGGAACAGCGCAAGGAGTGCTAGGGTGACGAGCTTTTCCACTGTTGTGTCGCGACGCATCGCGTACAGCAGTAAAACGGGGATAAGCCCGATACACACCACGCCCATGGTGCGTGCTGCGAAAACGAGGTCAATACCCAGAAAGCCGGAAAAAGAAAGCAGAAGGGTCCACAAGAGATTGGAATACCCCTCCACGGGTAGGCCGTTCGACCAGGTCAACCCTTCCCCATCCACAAGTCTCTGGGCATAGCGCATCGAGATCAGCGCATCATCGGAAATGAACGGGTAGAACTGCGCGGCATGCCATAGCAGAACGCATGTGAGAAACACGATGCCAGCTATCGGGAGGAGCATCCCTCCGGACTCACGAGAGAATCGAGAGATTACCTTCAATCAACCGCTCGGGCTCGTGGCGCATTCTTGCGGCGCTCATACATCTCGAAATTCATGACGGGCGCGACACGTCGGTAGTTCGATTCTAACGTACGGTAGAAGTCCCGCTGCTGCAGCCACTTCTTCATGGTAAATCCATCGGGTGTATTCCGGAAATACCAGAGTGTATCGATTGCTACGATTGGTGGACGGAATGTACGGAGATCCGCAAGCAGAGAAACATAGTATCCATCCGCCATGCGTTTGCGCTCGCCCGTGAGCTGATGCGAAGACGTTCCGGTATATGCGAGTGGGAGTGGGAAGGCCGAAAGGTAACGTATCGCAGGTAATCGGTCAGCGTAGAGCAATGCCTCGGATCCCGGGGCCACCACCATGCTTATCACGGCTATTCTGTCACCAGGCATGCTGTGCGTCTTGAAATAGTGTGCCAGTGACGATTCCGCCTGTGGTGGGAGTCCCCTGATGAAATAGGCGTGCAGCCTCGGCACCATTGCCAACTGCATGAGCACGAGAATCATTGGGACAAGAAGATGCTGCCAACGAATTCTCTCTGTTCCCCTGTGGAGAATCACACCTGTTGCAAATGCAATCATTGTGGCGGATGCATACCAGATCGGAATCCGCTGATAAATCCATCCCTTTCCCTGAAGCAGGTAGATCAGTAAAAACAGCAAAAGAGAAAGCGAGAGCAATTGTGCGAGCTGACGATCTTCCATAGCTGGAGAGCGAAAGAGCACGATACCGGCGAGAAGCGCACCGATTAGGAATGCCCGAGCGAGCGCCTCGGAAAACAGTGTCGAAATCGATTGGATCACACCTCCACCGTAGGCGGAGTAATACTTTTGCAGCAATGGCATCCAGTCGATGTAATAGGAACGGAAGCCCGGTATCAGGACGATCAGCATCACCAGAAGTAGAATCCCGACCACTGCGATCGAATGTTCCATGCGCCAGTAGTATCTCCGGGACGCTTCTCTCCAACGGTAATACGTCTCAAGCGCGAGAGGCATAAGTATATAATGCGGCTTCATTGTGACTGCGAGCACCATAAACATCGCCGCGGCACCGGAAAGCAGAGCAGGGACATTTTGGCCCCGCCAACGCGCGTAAACGAGCATAAGGTAGGGCAGAAGCAGCACGGCGATCATGGGATCACGCTGCGCAAATTGATGTGCATCGAGCACCATGAAACCAACATGCAGCCAGACCAGAAGAAAAATGGCTTGCACAACGGGCAAAACGGTAGGATTCGCCGCACGAAAAAGCTGAAGGGCGCATATGAATACCAGGAGCAGTGCGACGTAGCAGCTGATATTGATCGCGCGCACCGCATCAAGACCCGTGGTATCCGAAACGAATAACGGAATCAGATTGAGATAGAATATCGGAGGTGGATTGGTATCGATAATATCCCGATACAATACATCGCCCTGATGCAGCATTTTCGCTGCGGAATAATACTGCGCCACGTCATTGCAGACGTCGTTGTGCAACAGCGTAAAGAAGCCCCCGTGGACGACGCCAATCACCAACAGAACCCAAACCGTGCGAGAGATCCGCCGCGACAGCGTATCGTTCCTGTCAACTGATGGTTTCATCAGTGTTTCTGACCGCCGGATAGAGCGTTTGCATGGAATGGATAAAGATGTGGTAGTCCCGCCGTGGAATGAAACTGTAGGAATTCCGGTTCGAGAGTATGAAAATCACGAATGCCAGGGAGAGCATGCCGAATTGCACAGGCAGCAGGACGACCAGGGCTGCAAACAAAACCCACATCTCACTTGAGACTCCGGTCGTGAACATCAAAATAATCGCCCCCAGGCAGAGGACGAATGTGAGCAGTCCTGCACCCATCAAGACACGCACGCCAAATCGATCGGAGAAAACGGACACCGCGCTGAGACCGTGGATGATCAGGGTATGCAGCGTCATCTTCGATTGTCCGGCATATCTGCTTCCGCGGTCCTTTCTGAGTTTGCGCACGGGTATTCGGGACTGGAGCACCGCGGCGGGATAGTGATTCCAGAGCGAACTGCCCGCCGTCAATGCCTGCAAAGCGCTCCGCCGCAGCACGCTGAAGTTGCCGATGTCAACGGTAAAACCCGTCAGGATGCGGTGAAGCAGCTTGTAGCCGGTGTAGAGAATCCGCACCATGACCGATTCTGTCCGCTTGCCGCGCTGGGCGAATACCACTGCAGTCTCGGGATGCTGTTCCAATTCGGCAAGCAAATCCTTGACGTGATCAGGATTGTCCTCACCATCCGCATCGAGAATGCATACGGGCGCATCGGAGGCTTCCTGCGCCAGCCATGAGAGCCCGACTGCAATCGCTCGCTGGTGGCCCAGATTCGCTACGAGCTTGAGCAGCTGAATCTCACGGATGGCCTTGTACTGCGTTCCGAGCAGCAACGTGGAACCAGTACACGATGACCCATCGTCGACGAGAATGACTTCGGCGTCGCGACCAGCGAGTGCAAGTGAACTGTCCAACTCCACGAGCAACCGGGACACACTCTCCCAGTCGTTATAGACGGGAATCAGTATTTGCAGCACGGCACTCATTCGGCCTCACGCACAAGAGGGGGTGGACCACCGTACGCTTCATCCATCGCATCGAGTGTATCGCTGATATCCTCCATCTCATCCGGAGATAGAAATGGCCAGCGAAAGGAGATATCCTCATGCATCGACAGGGATGTCCCGAGCCATGAGTTGAAGACAATGGGAAACAGGTTGATAGTCGTCATATCGTTATAGAAGGATGTGGTCTCGCCATCACTGTAATAGACAGCGATGAGGTTGGACATGCGTTCCCAGTCATTGCAGTTTTCTTTATGATCGTAGTCGAAATGCGCACCGGCACCGTGATCGGAGAAAAGTATAATGATTTGCGGACGGGACTGACTGCGGATGTCATCAATCGTTTCCAGCAACGCAATATTCAGACCTTCCACCTGCTGCGCGTAGGCCTCCACAAAATACTCTACTCCCGTGCCGTTTATGCGATGAAAATTACTGCCGTCGGCGGGCACGGGAGAAAACGGCACGCGTTGATGACCGGGACGTGCGAAAACGAATGGTGGATGTGGTGAGAGAATATGCACGAACGTCAGCATGGGTGGAATGGAAGAGGAGAGATGGACACTGTGCCGCAGCATATTTATGATACTGCTTCTCCAATCCTCACGCGATGGAGAATGCTTTTCCAGTCCAGCGGTCCCCAGTGCCTTCTGTATGATGACGAGAAAGGTCTGCTTCGAAAATGAGTACCCCGGGAAATCGTGCATTGCGGCGTCAACCTGTATCAAGATGTCGCTATCCTTTTTCACCAACATACTGACGGCATCAAAGGAAGCGATCGAATACCCCAGTCCCTTCGCAATGCTCCAGATTCTGGCAGAGGAAAAGAGCTCCGAGAACACCATGCGGTCTTGAAGCCCTTCGCCTTTGAGCGCGTCGAGGGAGTCGAGATAGCTCATGTTCAGCGTGCTTACCAGTGAAGCCAGGGTTCCGCTGTAGTTGCAGCGGCTGCCGCTGGCAACAAAGAAACCTCTTTCCTCCAATGCGCGAACAAATGGTCCGTTGTCGTACCGATAGAGTTTTTTCAGAACATCGGCTCTGGCATAACCGTCAAGCATGAGGACGGTGATATTGGGTAATGTGGAAACAGGCTTGTTCCCCGTTGGGGGAGTGTCGGTCGACCGGGCGGTGATCACTCCGTTCCGCGCGGAATACACAGCGTACATCGTCCTGCCAAGGGAGGTAGAAGGAAAGGCGAGCAGTACCAGACAAAAAACGATTGCCGGGTCTATGAGCCCCGGTTTATGACGCACAAGCCGCATGGCCAGCAGAGCAAACAGTACACACACGGCCAGGTACGGCAACTGCATGAGTAACCGGTATGTCTCGACCTCGCTGAAGCCTATCGCCGCGAGCAGGGAACGATAATGGTTATGCGATAACAGGAGAAATGAAAGCACACCCGTCGCGGCGGACGCTTCAATCGCCTGTCTCCGCATCATGTAAAAAACCACCCAGAGCACCCCACAAAACAACAGCGAAAGGAATATGGTCTCTGTCATTTCCGAAAGCGGAAAGAGGTAGAGATTTATCGAGTAAAAGAGCAACGGCGGATACAACCCCATCGCCACGGGAAACAGGATATGGAGGTGCTTTTTCACGGAACGGGGAGAAGCCTCAGATGATGCAGCAGCCGCCCGGTCGAACCGACCGGCATTCTTTTCTCAACAGAGAAGTACTTCCTCAACTCGGATTCGAGAATATCGATCGAATACGGGAGGAATTCCTTCACCGTACCGGCAATCATGCGTCTTACGTTGATATCATCCGGGGGAATCCACTCAAAAACGACGTTCCTTGCTATCGCCGCAAGGTATTCGATCTGTTTGCCGAGGGGAATCGTGTGCGTAAAGCGCAGGTGGTGGACGATACCGAGGTAGAGTGCGGCATCGACGGGACCGCGATCCTGAAGCGATGCACGTTCTTCGTGCGCCCAGCCCAGGCGAGGGCTTGGTTGAGCGATATTCATCACCAACGGCAGCAGCGTCCGGTCGTCCCGGGCTTTCCCCTCCTGATACATTCTATCAACGACAGCAGGGTCTGCATCCATAGCCACGGTCGATATCCCCAGCTCCGAAGCAATTCGTGCGTATCGCCCGGTATTGCTACCCAGATCCCATACGGCAGATGGGGTGATTTCTTCGATGAACGTTCGAACGAACTGCTCCTTCTCCGCTTCCTCGCTATCGGAATACACGGTAGAATCATAGTAATCCGACCAGCCGCTCGTGCCGCGCCGACGAGGCAATCGAGAGACGAGACCCCACAGGCTTTCCACAAGTGCGCCAACGTTCGTGGAACGCTGTCGCGCCTGCTGAGACCCCGTAACGGAGAATCGGCGTATTCCGCTTGCGTGGGCATGCACATGAAGCGATTCGGAGAAACGGAAGCGACTGCGCAGCGGCAGCAACGAGGCGGCAATGCCGAGGGGAATCCCGTCAACATGACTCTGCAGCATCGTGAACAGCTGTCCACCGGAATAATCGGAGAGAAGCAATGGGGCGAGAAAATGTTCGCAGAACTGACGATAGGCGAGCCAGGGAGCCCCTTCAGTGTAACGTGTAAATGAAAGCATATCCACGAAGTAGGCGTGCGTACCATGAAAACTGACGTTGAACGCGGATGCGTCCTTCAATATCATCCCCCTATTCAGGGCACGGCGCGTCACATCGAGAGTCAGGAGCGCTGCGTCGCGAAACTGGGCATAACTCCATTCATACGGGTAGGAAAAAAATGGAAGCCGGTTGGTTCTGAGCACTCGCACGTCATCTTTCATCCCGACCATGGACGGGGAGACCTGCTCATGCGGGAGTATCAGAGCCGCTTTTCCTAATTCATCGTACAGGCCGGAGTCGAAAAAATGCTGGACATCCTCTCTCCCCTCTGTCGTCACCACACGGTACATCTCTCCCCCGGTCTCACACATGAAACCGGCAGGATCACGGAACGAGGAGGGCAGAACATGCATCTCGTCTGCATTCATCATTCATCCCCTGCATCGTCGTGTTTTCCTGCAAAGAAACCGCGAAGGCGAAGGAAGCCGCTGTGCAGCCATTTCCGGATGGCAAAAAGCATACCGAGCAAACCTGCGATCAATGCCTGGATGATCAGACTTCCCGTTCCGGGATCAATATAGGCCAGCGTAGGCAACTCCATTACTTACCTTTGAAAGGGAAGAATCTCAAATTCGAAATTTCGTTCTATGAGATACTGTGCGTGCGGTGCGAAAGCCGTGAGCGAAACCATCGCACTGCGGAAACCGTAGTCTGGAGCTGGATCAGCGAGCGTGATTTCAATACCATCAGGCAACGTGAGCGTGGTATCATACAGAAAAACAACGCGCGGGTCGTTCATGCGAAAGATGAGTGCGGAATCCTGTTGAGTGAATTCATATTCCGGCGCCTCTCCTGCGGCGTAGCGTCGGTCGATTTCCAGGGGAGTGATGGTGAATGAGCTGTCAACCCCAAAATCTCCTTTCCGCAGAAAATAGAGGATATACCGCGCATGATCATGGTATTGCAGAAGCAGAATGTTCTGCATTCCTCCCTGCAATGGCGCGCGGCGTGCCAGCTGTTCGTAACGATCATTCGAGGTCTCCATTCGCCACGTCGGCAGCTCAAATGCCATCCCCGCAGCCTGCAGCATGACCAGCAGCAGCGCGGCGATGGACATCCATCTCACTGGCCAGCGGAGGAGAATGATTCCCATCACGACAAGGAGGTACACGACCTGGATAGAATTGACACGAGGGAAGACCTGGTAGAAGATTCGCGGGAAGGCGATGATGACGAACGCCAGCATCAGAACCAACACGAGGCGACGTGTTCTCTGAACACTGCGGGAAAAAGCAAAAATGGCGCTCCCCGAAAGCACGGCCCCGATCAATCCCGCAACAAGCTTGTGGTCGACGAAAAATAGGAACACGGGTTTGGCGATTGTCGGATGAAAGGCAATCAGGTTTATTCCGACGAGAGAGAGAAGTTTCCTGGGAGAAACAAGTCCCGCCTGGAACGCGGCACTGGGATCGTAGATCCACCGTAGCAGCAATATCCCCGATGCAAATGCAACAACCGGGACAGCTGCAAGCAGGAGCGATCGCCAGCGCGGCTCCCCCGACTGGAAGTGTCGCGCGACAACACCGATAAGGATGAACATCAGTGGGAGATGTATCGCCTGCTCTTTTGATAACAATGCAAGGAGGAGGGAGAGGAGTCCGACCAGATACCATCCGCCGTTCCGCTCCGTAAAAAATCGGAACCAGGCATATACCGTGGAAAGATAGAAGAACAGCAGGAAGCCTTCGGTGCGATTGCAGATCCAGAGGACATTGTAAAAAAGGTCTGCGTGCAGTCCCATCAGAAGTGCGAGAAAAAACGGAAGCAGTTCGTCCGTAAAATGGAAAAACTGCTGAAACAGCAGCTTCAGCAGGGAGAAGAAGAGGAGGACCGTCGCGATATGGAGGGTGAGATTAAAAAGGTAAAAGCCGAGAGGGTGTGGGCCGTACATGAGGTAATCCGCGAGAAGACTCAACATCGGGACAACGCGGAAAGCGCTGAAATATGCGTAATGCACCCCATCAAATGGCGAGATCATTCCATGCTGTTTGAGCAGTGTGAGCAGATAATAATCATCCGTACGAAAATCATTTTGCTGCAGGATAAGCGGAAGATAGACTGCGATGAGAATCGCTGCGAGCATCAGAGGAAAGAAGAAACGCGCATGTCTTGCATTTATCTTCATTGCGGCAGCAGAACTTCCCTGACGATCACACGTGATGGCAGGAGCGGATGAAAGCGCCGCAGTCGTTGCCGAAGCGTATCCGCCGCAGGGGCATTGAGCCCGTAGAAATTCAGGGTGTCGCTGCCGCAGATCACATTGTCCTGCAGAATCCATTCCTCGACTGGAATCCATTCGTCCGGAAGGGTGAACGCATCAATGAACCAGGAACGGTAGAGTACCGCGATATCGACACCATGCTCTCTGGTGATAACACGAATACTGTCGGTTGTAAATACCCGGTGCCGACGTGCGATCGCGATGCGTGGGTCGGCGAGACCTGCCAGATCCACGGGAGTGATATGTCCGTCATACACGACCAGACCCAGATCATTGATCGCAACCGATTTCTGCGGATAATATTCAGACAGGAACCGCCCCATCTGATACTGCTGTTCGTAAATGTTCCTGCTGAGAGTGGGGACCGTACGCACCTTGGACATTCCATCCATCAGGAGTGGAACAAGCGTAAGCACCGCAATCAGAATCAGCGGCACGGTGAAGCGCCGCGCATCAGCAGCTGGCCTGGTACTCCCGAAGAAGTTCAATCCCGAGAGAAAAACGTACCCGGCGATAGTCAGCGTGCTCCCGACGATGTACCCGGTATAGCGATTAAAATGGTCGAAACGAACAGCGAGAATATGAATGGCGATGAAGGCGAGCATCGCATAGAGCAACTGGGGATGAACACGGCGTCGTCCCCCGCCGGACGCAATAAACAGCACTCCAATGATCAGTGTCGCAATGGAAATCAGACGCCAGTGTATGGCCTGGGTCTCAGGCCAGAGCAGGTAGTAGTACAGAAAATGTACGGGATTCAGCAGATCACGGGTTTCGAGCAGCGGACCCTTGACAAGCAGGGAATTGGAAAGAAAATACCCGCCTGTCGACAACATGACCGCACCGACAATAAGGACAGGGATTACCGCCGCGGCTGCCATTCCAAACGCAGTACCATATTGCCGCCTGTACAGGACAAGAACAAGAAGTGGAAGCACGAGGAAGAGCGTCTCGTAGCGCAGCAGAACGGATACCGCGATACTCAGGAGCAGCAGCCACGGAGTGCGGCCATACTGTTCGGTCTCATAGCGCTTAATAAAGAGGTAGAGAATCCAGAGAACCGAAAAAAGGTGCAGCGTGTGCTCCATCCCCATGAATATCAGGGGAGGAAGGGGTGTCAGCACAACGAGGAAAAACATCAGCAGGAATCGACCAGCCGAGGAGAGTCCGCCGCGCTTCCCCATTGCCTCGATGAGCCAGAGACAGCCCACGGCAGCAAGGACATTCAGAATGAACGGGAAAAGGAGCAGCTTGCCGGTAAAGAATCCGAGCGCGGCAAGCAGCAATGGCCAGAGGACGGAAGAACTTGCAAAGCCCACGGCACCTGCACTCACCCCGTAAACCCCATGATCGACAAGTGTCCGCGCAATAGAGAGGTGGATGTAAGGATCATCGAGGCCGTACACGAAATGCCCATCAGTAAGCGCGAGAATATACCTCCCGATGTGCCAGATCCCGAACAACAGCAAAGTGGTCGCAAGATAAAAACTTGCACCAGGAATTAAGGGATGCCTTTTGAATTTTCTCTCGATGTCACACCTCGCTTCGGAGTCGGGCAATTTTGTTTGGGATTCGAATCTCAAATAGATGAGCAAGCGCCGCTGCCAGGGAAGGCCGCTGTAAGCGTTGTGTCGCGTTCAATGCTGACGGAAGCGGAATTTCGATCCGCTTCGCACCCTTCCGCGCCAGTATGCCGGTCACTTTCACTCGCCATGCACCAAACTGCTCTCTGCCTGTTCTCGTGGCGATGATTCCGAGATCGGCTTTCTGCTGACACAACAATGCGATATTCACGCGATTGAAGAAATTCACATGCGTCACCGGATCATACGTGATGGGGGTGCCGCGCCAGATCTCATTGGGAACTTCCACATAGAGCAGTCCGCCTTCCGTAAGTCGAGCCGAAAGCTGACGCAGGAGCTCTCCCGGCTCCGAGAGATGTTCCAGGACATGACTGCAGAGGATAACATCGTAGCGCATTTCCTGCGGGATGTCTTCCAATGTGCTCCCGCGCCGATGGATACCTTTCAGCGGTTCAGGATGATAATCGACGACCTCACAATCATGGTCGTCGCGGAGAAAGGGAACGAGCAGCTTACCGTCCGATCCCCCGTAATCCAGGATGCGCAGCGTGCGCGGCGGCAGATGCGATGCGAGAAACGCGTGTACACGGCGGATGCGGCGAAGGGTGCCGCGATCGTTTTCGTCGAAAGGACGCGTGCCAATCGGAGTCTGTCGTTCATCGAGATACGCGTATTGTGCGTCGATGTCCGCTGTCTCCGGCCGCGGCGAATAGGTCATCAGTCCGCAATCCTTGCACATCATTTCCCGTAATTCCACCCGGTCCTGACCAGGGAACCAGAGATCGAAGAAAATCTCCCAGCGCAGCCGGTAATACTCGGGGAGCTGTCTAATCCGGTCTCTAAGGAAAAAATGAGACCCGAGTGACTTCCATGAAAAACCGCGACAAACAGGGCAAGAAAAGTGTGTTTTCATCCTAGCCTGTCATTGCTTCCCGTGCACCCGCTCAGTCCCCCGAGCACCGGCAGCAGTACCGTTACGAGCGGGACGATATACGTCGGCGTCAAGGCGACCGAATAGCCAAGCAAAACAATCAGAGCCGCAAGTCCGAGAAATCGAGTCTCAGCGTGCATATGCAGCACCCTCCATATCACTCTCCCCAGCCAGAACAGATAGAGCAACAACCCGATCACGCCCGTTGCCATGAAAATGCGGAGGAGATCGTTATGCGCGCCAAAGGTGGTGGCGCCAAAAAAATTCGTTCCTGAGAGTGATGAGCCCAACAGCTGTGCGTGAAGTGGAAGACGGGAAATATCTGCGAGATGGTGCTCCCAGATACCACCACGGGAATTCATGAACTGCTCGGCCGGTGCTTCGCTGGAGAGGACTTCAACATCCGGCATGATAACCCAGCGGTAGGTGTATTCCGGACGCAAAGCGAAACCCGCAAGCACGAACAGCACCGCTGTTCCTGCAAGCATCGCACTGCGGGACCACGCGCGTTTACGCAACAGAAAGGCGAGAATGAGAATGACCATTCCGAGCTGGACAGCCCAGGTGCTGACATGCACGAGAAACGCCGTGGACAGTCCGAGTATGGCAGTTGTGGCCAGCAACAGAACAAGATGCAGGCGATCACCCTTACGGATTGCAAGATACCCCATCCCCATCAACATCATGCTTAAATGGATGCCGTAGACAGAGACCTGGGCGTATGGACCGATAAACCGTGGCACACCGCCACGAATAGACGTTGACATCGGTCCAGCGATCAGTTCGTACAGCAGAAATAGTACGGGTACACCACCCGCAGTCAGCAGCGCCCACGCCGCAGTAGTAAACACTTTCTCATCACGCACGTACAGATACCCGAAAACTATCGCGAGCGGCGGCAACACGAATTTGAGCGCAACACCGAGCGACGCACTTCCTGGCTCAATGACAACCGCGGCAACCGCAGCGAGCAAGAGAAGCACGCCCCACGCTATCACCTCGGGTTTCTCTTTGAGCAATGAATGCACTCGGTTGCGCTTCTTCCAAAGGGTCCATACAAAAAACGCCGGGAGTCCGGCGCCCACCAGCTGCAGTGGCGAAAATCCTATCGGCGTATTCTTCAGGGACCAGCTCGCATCGATCAACGGTCGGAGCAGCAGCAGAAGCAGCCAGATCCCGATAGACCAACCCAGATCTTTAAGTTCATCCAACCTGCTACGCATGACCGTCGTCAATTCTCTCCCTCTTTACTTCTTAACCCCTTTACCTCTTCACGATCCAACACATACTCAATCGCCTGCCGAAAGCCATCCACCAGCCGATCGATGCTTGCCTCCTCCCTGACCGTTCGCAGCGCATTTTCCTTCATACGCGCGAGAAGGTCAGGATCGAGAATGAGCCGCTCGATATGCGCCGCGATGTCAGCAGGATCGGAGTCGCAGAGAAAGCCGTTCTCTCCATCCTTGAGATACTCGATTTCGGGAGAATGGAACGGCCCCTGCTCGGTACTTCGACAGGTGATCATTGGGAGACCGAAAGCGAACCCATGGACGATGCCAAGTCCGACATAGCCGGGCATGATCATGACGTCGGCGTTCTTGAGATAGAGAGCGGAAATGTTCGTGTCATGAATGGCGCCGGTGAGGATGATGTCCGGATTGTTCCGATTGGCGATCCCTTCGCGTTCAGGGCCGTCACCGATGAAAACGAGTCTCACTCGATGCCGGTTGGAGAGGATGGAATGCACTTCGAGAATCAGGTCGAGCCGTTTGGTAGACAACAGACGGCCAAGATACAGCATAGTGAACGGACGTTCCGTCTCCTCAGATGCCTCAGCTCGAGCTGCCTGAAGCGCTTTCGTGTCGAGCGTGTTGGAGGCGACAAAGCACTTGCTTGCAAGCGCAGGTGTGTTTCGGACAATGCGATCCCTTCGAGCCTGCGAATAAAAGAGCGCGACATCCGCAAGACGATAGATGACGGGCACGATGGCGAAATGGCCGGAGGTGGCGGTGAGGACCATATCCCGGTTGCGAATTCCATGCGACCAGGGAATGAGCTTGTACCCGAAGAAGGGACGGAGCAGCAGCAGCTTCCAGAATGTAAGAACGCCCAGCGAGAACTGGGCGATCACAACCTTCGGACGATGTTTTCGGAGAACGGTAAAAACGCGCTGATTGATCAAGCTCTTGCGACCGAATAGATAGTTTCCCGGAATCCTTTCAGACGGGAAGTCCATCTGGTCGTCCCCGGAGAGTTTGACCTTGTCCTCCATTTCCGGACTGTGGCACACCACCACCCCCAGCTCTTCATGCAACCGTCGAAACACCGGCACGCGATAGGACGGCACGATCCGTTGGAAAAGGAGAAAGGAAGCGCTCAGAAAAGCCCTCCGTGCGCTCTGAGAGCTCTGTGGGCTCTGTGTCGAGAAAGTCTACTGCGCTGCACGCTTACAATACCAGTCATACGTCTGCCTTATCCCCTCCTCCAACGAAATCCTCGGCTCCCATCCCAAACCCTTCAACCGAGACACATCCATCAGCTTCCGCGGCGTCCCGTCCGGATACTCCGGATTGAATCGCAGCTCCCCTTCAAATCCCACAACCGATTTCACCATCTCCGCCAACTCCCGAATCGACAGATCCTCCCCCGTCCCGACATTCAAATGCCCTTCCCCATCATAGTTCTCCATCATGAATACAACTGCGCTCGCACAATCATCCACGTTCAAGAACTCCCTCTTCGGCGCTCCCGTCCCCCAAACTTCAACAGCATCGCCACTCACACCAGAAGCCGCCAGTTCTTCTAACAAACCCTTCGTGTGCTCCGTGTTCTTCGTGTTCTTCGTGTTCTCAGTGTTGAAAGGTTTCGCAGCGATATCCCTCTCCAACCCTTGAATGTTATTCGAACGCAACAGCTTCGCCAGATGAAACTTCCGTATCAACGCCGGCAACACATGACTGTTCTTCAGATCGAAGTTGTCATTATACCCATACAGATTTGTCGGCATCGCCGAGATGAAATTATCCCCATATTGCCGCTTATAGGATTCGCACATCTTCAATCCCGCGATCTTCGCAATCGCGTACGGCTCGTTCGTCTGCTCGAGTTCACCTGTCAGCAGATGCTCTTCCTGCATCGGCTGGGGAGCGTGCTTCGGATAAATGCAAGATGAACCCAGGAACAGCAGCTTTTTCACACCGTGCAGATGCGCAGAATGAATGACGTTGTTCTGTATGGCGAGATTCTGGTAAATGAACTCCGCACGGTAGACATTATTCGCGTAGATACCACCCACCCGCGCAGCCGCGACGAACACGTAATCCGGTCGCTCAGCATGAAAGAATGCTTCAACATCAGCCTGCCGTGTGAGATCGAGTTCATTCAATGAACGCCCGAGCAGATTAACAAAACCTTCTGCCTCAAGTCGACGCCAAATCGCTGAACCGACCATCCCGGTGTGCCCGGCAATGTAGATTTTATCCGTCTTATTCATAAACCCTTCGTGTGCTCTGTGAACTCTGTGTACTCTGTGTCAACCAATGTCAGTATCCCCGACGTTTTACCTTCTCGAGATCCGCTGCTGCCATGATGCGCACAAGCTCCTCGAATTTTACCTGAGGCTCCCAGCCCAGTTTTTCCTTGGCCTTGCGCGGATCACCAATCAGCAGATCGACTTCGGTGGGACGGTAGTAGCGAGGACTCACCTCAACGAGGACCTTTCCGCTTTCGACATCAATCCCCTTCTCGTTCTCCGCTTCCCCTTCCCAGCGCAATTCAATACCGACTTCACGAAATGCAATATCGGTGAACTCACGTACGGTGTGCGTCTCACCTGTCGCGACAACGTAATCATCGGGAGCATCCTGCTGCAGCATGCGCCACATGGCTTCCACGAATTCCGGTGCGTAACCCCAGTCTCTCTTAGCGTCCATGTTTCCGAGCGTGACCTTATCCTGCTTCCCCTCACGAATGCGCGCGGCAGCGCGTGTGATCTTGCGAGTCACGAACGTCTCACCGCGGCGGGGGGATTCATGGTTGAAGAGAATGCCGTTGCTGGCGAAAATGCCGTAGGCCTCGCGGTAGTTCACCACGATCCAGTACCCGTAGATCTTCGCGACGGCGTAGGGGGAACGGGGATAAAACGGTGTGATCTCGGACTGCGGTATCTCCTGCACCTTGCCGTACAGTTCGCTTGTAGAGGCCTGGTAGAAGCGCGTCTTGACGCCGGTTTCCTTGATGGCATCGAGGAAGCGGAGCGTACCCACGGCATCGACCTCAGCTGTGTATTCGGGAACCTCGAACGATACTTTAACATGACTCTGGGCGGCGAGGTTATAGACCTCATCCGGTCCGATTTTCTCGAGCAGACGGTTGAGATTGCTCGAGTCGGTCAGGTCACCGTAGTGGAGAAACAGCTTCTCGTTATAGATCGCAGGATCATTGTACAGGTGATCGATACGGCCGGTGTTAAAGGACGAGCTGCGGCGAATGAGGCCGTGGACCGTGTAGCCCTTCTCCAGCAGAAGCTCCGCGAGATACGAACCATCCTGACCGGTGATCCCTGTGATAAGTGCAGTTTTCATGAGGAAATATCGTAATGGTTAAAAATTGATGCAGACTACTGTTTCAACCACAGAGAACTGGAAGGGCGAGGAGGAAAAATATTAAAAAGTCCTCCAAGCGCTTCTTGCCCTCTGTGGTTCAACTTCTTTAAAAGCCGATTTGGAAACCACCGGATATCGTGGTGGTTGTGCCAAGATACGCTGTGGGTACGTATTTCGCGGCATCGGTGCCGGTGACGTCTTGCAGGTCGATGCCGGCGAAGATACGACCGTTGTGGGTGACTTCGTACCCTGCTTCGAAACGTATACTCTGTCGCTCGAACCGGACTTCTTCCATAAATGGCACTTTGACAGCATCAGCGCCCTTGACGTAGGCGATGTCTGGTCCACGACGATCGCGGGTAAAAGAAGCGAGGACACGCAGTCCGCGAAAAGGACGTACGATCGCCGACAGATGGATCTGGTCTGCATTATCCCGAAGATAATGACCCAGCACATAGTTGTTGGTCTCGAATGTCGTGGCATCGAGGTTGTGCTTGTAGGTCATCGGATTCGTACGGGTATACTCAGCCGTAACCATCACATCCTTCAGCGGCCAGTTGCTGAGCCGCGCGCCTGCTTTCAGACTGAAGAAATTGTTATCGTTTCCTTCCGTAAAACGGCGGGTATTGAGTTCGTCGAAATAGATCGTCGTGTACAGATTCAGGTGTTTGATCTGCCTCGAGCTGATATCGAGGAACATTTGGGCGTTCTGACCGGTCTTGTTCGCAGCACCGTTCAACGTATGGTCGACGGATTTGTAGAACAGGAAGGGTACCAAGTATGCCGCCTGAACACCGATGTCGCTGTAAATAATCGAATTCCCGAAGGACACATGCAGCGCTTGCCACGGCTTAAAGGTGTAGAGGTTCGCGGCAAGGTACTTGTCGTGGAATACCTCGCGATACACTCCTTCGCTAGTATTGTAGGAACGGCTGGAGTCGAGCACTTCCGACACCAGCCAGGCGTGGACGTAATTGAATTCGAACCAATCCACAGGAGCCAGGTGCAGCGTCAGCTGTCCCGGCGAAGGGAAGCGGCCAGAGAAGATATTCGCACCGTTGTATCCGCTACCCCAGGCGAAGTGGTCTTTCACCAGTCCCACCGAACCCCAATCCCAGCCAACAGTCAATCCCCCCCGCGCCTCGCTGTAGTCGACGCCGTTGCCTGATTTCTTGGCAGGCACGCCATAGCGATCAGTGAGGAAATGCTCTGATGTCAGCGGTATGCTTTCATGGTTATCCCGCAGACTGACGTAGAATCCCACATTCGCACCAAGCCGCCCGAAGGCATTCACGCCATGAAAACGGTGATAGAAGGACTCGTTCTCATTACTGAAGTACTGCAGGCCGAGTACGGGAGTCACGCCGAGTGCGAATAACGAGTCGCTGTAAAAGATGCCTGTGGGATAAAGGGAAACCGACGCCTTCTCGCTTTTTCGGATCAGGTCGATGTCGCCTGGTTGCCGGGCATTGGACCCAGCTTCAAGTTGGAACGCGCGGAGGTAGAAGGCGATCTCCTGGCGCTGACGATTTGAGAGCGAGGCGTCGCTACTCTGAGCTTCAGTGAGCTTCTGGAAGATCAGTTCGCGTGTGTAGGGCTTGACGGATGTGTTAAGCGAAATGATCTGTTCACTGGCAAGCTCGTCGAGAAACTCGTACAGCGTCGTCCAGGATATATGCTCGGGGACACTCTGTGCTCTCGTGGTCGGTGAAAACAGAATTGAACCACAGAGAGCTAGAAGGGCGAGGAGGATTTTTGTTGTGGTCGGATTTATGGTCATTATGGCGTCAGGGACGTGATTTTGAGTTTGCTTGCATCGGATTGTGTCGCATTTTGCTGATATGCATCGATCAGGGAGACACGATGGACCACGGAACGCTCAAACACATTTCGTACGAGATAATCGGTTGTGCCTACAAGGTACACTCAGCATTGGGGCCTGGCGTACTGGAGTCTGCATACGAAGTCTGTATGGCACATGAGCTTGTTAAATGCGGGTATACGGTCCAACGGCAAGTCATGATTCCATTGGAATACGATGGTGTACAGTTGGAATCTGGTTTCAGGTTGGATCTCCTCGTCGCAGATGAGATCATCGTCGAGTTGAAGGCCGTTGATAGAATCCTACCCGTTCACCAAGCGCAAATCATCACGTACCTGAAACTCATGAAAAAGCATGTGGGGCTGCTATTAAACTTCCATGAAGCGAGGATGCGGGAAGGAATTCACAGGTTCGTGATCTAAAAAATCCTCCTAGCCCTTCAAGCCCTCTGTGGTTCAACTTCTTATTCTTACCCGGAACGCGCGCGTTTGATGAAGATATTGTACATCGCTGCCCAGAAATACCGCCAGTCGGTTTGCCAGGGATGCTGTTCGTACGCGTCGAGATACCGGGCCTCCGACTCCATCACCTCTTCAAGCGTTTTCGGGAGGTCGACGTAGAACGGGGGCACGAGGCCGGGCTTGAACTTGATACGTCGGTGGCGAAGTTCGGGCGTGTACAGACTGAAATAATGCTTGCTGAGCGGCCGGACACCTACGAGCTTCAAATCGCCCTTTACCCAGTTCAGCAGCATCGGCAGTTCGTCGAGCCAGAATTTGCGCATGATGCGGCCGGGACCGGTGATGCGAAAGTCATCTTTGAACTTGCCGCCGTCGGCGAGTTTATTGTTTTTAAAGACGTAATCCTGCAGATACTCCGAAAAGGGATACATGGTACGCATCTTGTACACACCGATGATCTTGCCGTCCTTACCATGGCGGCGGAGTTTGACCAGAGGACCGTAGGTCGGATTCATGTCGAATGCCGGGTCCTTGACTTTCCGTGCGGCGATGCACATGCGACCGTTGGAGTTTTCCACACCAATTACTTCGAAACCGCAGGAGTAGAGCCGTCCCAAGGACTCAGCACGGGACATGACACGATTGTTGCCGCGTGTTACGAGAAAGTAGAGCCCCTTGGTGAGGGTTAGTTTCGGGAATACGCGTTTGAAAACGTAGTCGAGAGGGTAGTAGATGTAATTAAGCAGAGGAGGATATTTCTTCAGTAGCCGCGCCTTTCGCTGCTTTGCCGTCTCCACACAACATAAGAACATACCGCCCATTGGGATCTTTGTGTTTATCGACTCGAAAAACTTGTTGATACGGGGAATGTCATTAATACGGTGCAGATTCACGATATTTTCGTACACACCATCTGGCTGCGTTTCGATATTGAATCTCGTCGTCGTCGATACGAAGAGTGTTTGCCCGGGGTTTTCTCCGAGCTGCTGACGAATAAACGAAAACGCTTTTTCACCGGATTCCTCAACAATGGTATCACGAATGCGGCCATCAAGCCTGGCTCCCTGGACGGAACGTTCCACCATCGGTTCGTGCTGCGCTGGCTGCTCGAGATAGTCCTCAACCAAGCGACTAGTTTCCCCGAGCTGTTTGTCAAGCGTGTAGGCGTAGGTCGCAATGAGCTCGAACACGGTAGTGAACAGCGCCGCCCCAAGCAGCACACCACGGGAATAATCCTGCTGAAGAAGAAAAATCACAAACGTCACGAGCAGAAGGAGAATGACGTTATCCCGAATGATAAGAAGGCTCCCTGAGTGAATCTTCAAATCTTTCCGGATCGAATACTTGCGAAGCAGAATTGACCCCAAAACCCACACTGCAGTAAAGATTAACATTGGCTCGCGGTATGCGACGATTGCCCTAAGGAAGTCAGCACCCTTGATAACCAGACTCAGTGACATTGCAGCGGCAATGAACACCAGGTCAAAAAAGAGAAGCGTGGGGTATTTGTATCGTCCTTTCATAACAGTGTTGCACCATCTAGAACATGGATAGTATCCTCGTAATATTTTAATTTCATCTGTCGCTGGTCAATGCCGGATCAGTTTTCTTTTGATGACATTCTTCGCCGCTTGCATGACCAGTTCTCTAATCCATAGTACCGAATTGTCCGTCCAACGTTGGGGATGTACCGTGATAAACAGCTTAGAAGGTAAAGTAAATATAGATTGAATGATATCGTCGGTCGATTGAAACGAATGCGGAATCGAGCTAGCCACTTTATCCCGCATATTTTCTCTGCCGCTGTCCCACTTCCGCCCTGTATCAGTCAGATACATTGAGCCATTGTAGTCAATATCCCTGAAGACCTCAAGGATGACTTCTTCGTCAGTATACGAGTATTGGTCCCACAGATCAAGGTTATTCCACCGGGAGTAGGGGCTACCATGCATGCAGATCGTCTGCACATCGGCCACCGCACGGAATCGATTTAGATTGATACGAAAATCGTCGATCGCAAATACTGCGTCACCCTTTGAATCTGCCAGATTCTCGTAGTGATACCCTATTTCATGCCCCAAGTCTTCAATTCTACGAATTATTTTCTCAATGAAAATGTGTTTTCTATTTCTGAAATAATATGTACCTGCTATCCCGACCCGATTTTCCTCTATTGCCATTTCCAGTGCATTTTCGGGTCTATCATCTATATCATGCCGAAGATAGACTTGCTTCCCGACATTGTCCGATAGCTTATAATCTCTAAAAAGACAAAACTGATATTCTGCATCTCTTAGGCTGAGCAATAATGCTCGATATTTTGTCAAGGTAAAATCCATTGCCGCTTACAATCCGACAAGAACATATTGAATTTTCAGATCACCAGGCTCTTAAATAGTTTTCAAGAAAATTCACTATATAATCAGTCACATCCACCTTCTCTTGATATAGCAGCTCAGTACTAACAGACCTATCGCGGCTACCGTCCAGGTTTTCTTTCACGGTGGCCATAAGTCTTTCTGTTTCTCCAACCTTAATGCCAACTGTCAAACCATATCGGTGCTCTAGTTCTTCCAGATATCCCAGCTTACCAACAAAATCGTTGTACCTGATGGATTGTGTGCCTAAAACAGCAGCTTCTGCAGCCATGGTCTGGCTATCGCCTATATAAAGATCTGCGAAGGCAAGAGCGTGATGCATAACAGATGCTGGCAGGGGGAATCGATACCGCTCGAAAACCTCCGGCAGCGCTCTCTCTGATACAATCCAGACAGCCGCGTATTTTTCGCAGATTGTGATGATCTCAGTCGCAAGGGTGTCATCTATCCCGCATTTTCCTTTGTCGTGGTATGCCTCCAGACTGGAGAACCGAAGCAGAACATACCGGGCCTTTCCGTCGAAAAGTTTCGATATCATCTCTTTATCAGGGATAAAACGGTTTGGATGAAGATATGCGAGCTCGTGATAACCTGGGTACTTCACTGCTTTTTTATCCCAATACCATGCATCACAGGCGACCGGACATACGAGAGTATTGGCCATTGGGCCAACGAGAAATGCATAAATGCGAACTTCTCGAAAGTCATCTTCGAAAAATATGCATGATGGTATCCTTCGATATCTTCCAAGAATTGCGATATCGGCTGTAGAACCAACGAGAATATCTATATCCCATTTCCCAAGAAGACGATTGAGTTCCATTAGCCGCTGGACCAGTCCGCCTGCAACTCCCTCACGAGATGGCCCTGAACGCTTCCCGATATTGGTGTAATCCCAACCATCTTCCTGGAGAAGGTTTTCGAGCACGTCCTTGCTTTTAATAACAATCTGGACCACATGCCCCCTGATGGCCAGCTCTCTCATGCTGTGCTTGAAGAGATGATAATGCGCAGGATGGTGTAATTGGAAGAGTAGATTCATATGCCGGTTAGTCCAACCTCCTGCAACGAATTCCATAACGCGAGATGAACGACACGAATTCCTCGCCGACGTCTGTACTTCCAAATCGTAACGCCGGACTAAGTGAAATCGTCATCCGCTCCCCATGTGCTTTCTGTGTATGTATTTCGTCCCGGTTCATATATACTGCGGTTTCCGCTGAAAAATGGGAACTGATTGAATTCAAGAGAAACGAGATTGTCCGATGCAACTGATTTCTCGACACTGTGAGTCGGATGGGTAGATGGGAGTCCTTCTCGGTTTCATATGTTACGGAGAATTCCTCAGACTCAAGATAGCTGACAAATCCACGCACCATTTCCAAGACCATTGATTCCGTTCTTTCTGTGCTTGGCTTCTCCGGATATCCTTCTTTGATGATTTTTGCCGGGCTGCCGGCCGCCAGTGAATTAGACGGCAAACTTTTAGCCACAAGGGAGTTCGCTCCTATGACACACCCATCACCGATTTCAACTCCAGGCATGATGAAAACCCGCCAAGGGAGCCAGACATTGTCGCCGAGAGTGATCGGGGCGAATGTAACTGGATAACCTTCGAGTTGGGAAGACCATGACCCATGCGTGAAAAGAAAACAATGTCCACCAATTCCAGTATTGTCCCCTATCTTGATAGGTCGACTGGGATTTAAATAAGAATATTCCATCACAATCGACCTATCTCCTATGGTGATCGAACTGTCAGGGAATTTGATTCCACCGATGATTACGTTCTCGTTGATTCGTGTGTCCTCACCGATCTGTACCTTATGCGTATCGATGAAGCACATTGAACCAATTCGTGAAAATCTTCCTATTTCAATTTCTCTCCCGCGTATTACGGACAGAAATCCAATTTTCGCTCCCTTTTTCAGATATACTCGACTGCCTAAAACAACCGACCCGAGCCCAATATGTACATCACTTTCAATTTTGTACCCCTTGAGCCTGTAGTACGCAACCTTTAAGAGGGATGGCAGCAATCCTACTGTGGCGATCTGGAGGACGGGGATTCTGTTCTTTTTAACGAGCATGTTAGTTCTCGTGCGCGGTGGGAGGTGTGGTGACGACAATACATAAAAAAACTGCCGATTCCACTGTGTCAGGCAACAGATATACAGTGGGATCAATGCAGTTTTTTGTTTTCAACCTATGAATTCCAAGTTAGCTTTTCTGCAACAATTCCTCGTGATCATTGAGGCAAATTCAATCGTAGGAGGCTGCGTGACTTAAGCCTGAGAGCGCGAGGAACATCCAGGCATTCGACCAGCGCATGTAGGAGATGCGAATAGTGTATGCCTTTCGTTTTTGGTAATAGAAGTGCCCATCACTTG
Source organism: Bacteroidota bacterium (assembly GCA_014860565.1). Classification (GTDB taxonomy): domain Bacteria; phylum Bacteroidota; class Ignavibacteria; order SZUA-365; family SZUA-365; genus SZUA-365. Next base: position 25,618 of record JACZJN010000155.1, on the reverse strand, counting down.
ATTGCATATTCCGGATCGCCCACTCTGCGATATGCACGGCAAAGGGAGGGTCACTGGACGAATAATCGAGTAGGCGACTGAAAGTGATGATTCCCTGCGCCTGGTTGTGGATTTCAACTGGCCGAACCTTTGGGAGTCGCCACTTCGAGCGGCCATCATCGAAGAATTGCGCATGTCGGTAGAAGACTAGTCCGTGGTCTATCGCCTCATGTGCTCCCTCGATCCTGACTCCCGTCATAGCGAGGAGATCATGTAACGACTCGAGTACGTACCCCTGATGAAAATCCGTCTGCGTTCGTTCCTGGCCGGTCGCGAGATCGAGACTGTATTTCCAGTGACCGTCCGGCTTCTGCCTCCTCAGGACGAACCGAATCGCCTGTTCCACTAGTGTTCGGTTCCCGTATGTCCCGCCCACGGCATCCGCTCTGGCAAGTACTTCCGCGGCGAGCAGACTTGCGTTGTAGCATGCATCTTGCATTACAGGCGTGTAGCTAAAACAGACGCCGCTCTCGTCCTCATACCTTGCAAGGTGATCGAGTACAAAACGCGTTGCACCGAGCAGCATTTCGCTCGCGCGCGGATCCCCCGTAGCCTCATAGCAGGCGTGAAGGCCTCGGCTGATGAAACCTGTAACCACTGCAGAAGGCGTGTAGGCCGGAATGGTCTTAGCTGGCCCTGCCCATGCGAAGTTGTAACCCCAGCATGGCCCACTGTAACCTCGCGCTGTATTCGCCTTAAGCCATATGAGAAGTTCATCAATCCGCTTCAGGTATACCGGCTGCGGATCACGGGCATAGAGCAAGGAATATCCATGTAGAAAGAGGCCGATTCCCTTGGGATTACGTTCCTTCGGGATGCCGAGAAGGGGACGGAGGTTCAGCGGATTACGCTTCTGGAACTGTGTTGCCAACACAGGACCCCATTTCCCCAGCCAGTGAAACGGCACCCACGAGTTCAGCGTGTCGTAGGGGTCGTAACCGCAGTAATTCTCATCTTCAACATATGAGAGAAGACTATTAAGTGACGATCTAATCATGAGCAGCAAGAATATTGCTCCACTGGGGGCACAGAGGACACAGAGCGATTACTAAAAAAAGATGAGAAAAGCCCTCTGTGCCCCCTCTGTTCTCGGTGGTGCAATTCATCTTACAGATGCACCATTTTACGTTCACCTATGGATTCGAGTACCGCGAAGGTGGCCTTACTCGAGTTATAGATCTCCTCGAATGGTATTGGTGCTGGCTCACCGTCCTTGATTGCCTGCACGAAGGCCTTCAACTCAGCGGCGTGTCCCTTGTCCTGACGCTTAAGTTTACTCTTTCGGACCTTCTCACCATACACCGTCATGCACCTGAAATCGTCGATAACCACAGAAACACCGTTACAGAACACCTCGAGATACTCCTTCGACAAATGCTTGCTGCCGTTAGAGAAATAGGAGATGTTCGCGCTGCTGTCGTTGGCAAAAGCGAGTGATATACTTACCGTATCGCGTTGTCCGGCACCGGAGGCCGTTTCATGTGCGGCAACTGAAACAATTGGTGCCCCGGCGATAAAGGCACAGAGATCGATGAAATGACAGCCTTCACCAATAATGCGTCCGCCACCGACCTTCGGGTCATGCACCCAGTGGTCTGAGGGCAGGATGCCTGCATTCACACGGTAGGAAATCGCTTTTCTCTGACTGCGCTCGAATAGCTTCATCATCTCCACAACCTGTGGTGCGAAGCGACGGTTGAATCCGAGCATCATCCTAGCGTTCGAGGTCTCATAAACCTTCAGCACCTTCTCCAGTTCATCGAACGTCAGTGCCAGCGGTTTCTCGACAAATACATCCTTCCCAGCCTGCAGGGCATCAATGACATACCTCGCATGCGTGTCGTGCCGTGTCATGATAAAAACTGTATTCGTGTCGCCATCCGACAGAATTTTCCCGACATCATCCGTCGCATAATCGAATCCATACTTGTCCATAACATACCGGGACGTATTCCCATGACGTGTCGAAATCCCGACAAAATCCACCATCCCCTTTAGATTCGGCAAGATCATATTCTGTGCAAACGACCCGGCCCCAATGAAGGCAGTCTTCACGCCAACGCCAGCCTTCTTTACTTCTTTACCCTTTACGATCTTATTGTAGACTGTTCCCTGCATCTCACCTGACGTAGCATACTCCAACAAAACGGCACAGTAATGCTCCTTCTTCGCCAGAATCATGTCATACGCATCCTTGGCACGTTCGAGCGGAAACTCATGCGTGATCAACGGTTCGATGTTCAGTTTCCCAGTCGCCAGCAGGTCAAGATAGGCTTGCATGTTCCGCTGTTCCGTCCACCGGACATAGCCAACGGGATAGTCTATTCCCTGTTCCTCATAGAGCGGATCATAGCGTCCCGGACCGTAGGACGAGGACATTCGAAGATCCAGTTCCTTGCGGTAGTAGTGCTTCCGCTCGAAGCCCGTCGGTACCGCCCCAACGATAACAACTTTACCTTTTTTCCGGCAAAATTCTCCGGCAAGATTGACCGGACCAAGCGAAGTCGTTCCAGCAGTAATGATCACCGCATCGACGCCAACTCCACGAGTCAGATCCATTACCGCCTGTACGAGACCTTCATGCGAGGAAACAAACGCATGGTCGAATCCACAGCGTTTGGCAAGCTCTACCTGTCTGTAATCAACGTCGACACCTATCGCCGAGCATCCTTGTGCCGCCAGCAGCAGCAGCGTAAGCTGGCCGATGAGTCCCAACCCGATGACAACGACGGACTCGCCCAAATGGACCTCAGCTTGTCGAACACCTTGCATTGCGATAGCAGCGATCGTCGCCAGCGCGGCATGCCGCGGATCTGTCCCCTCGTGTACCTTTGCGCAGAGATTCGTCCCGATAGATAGCACTTCCGCATGCGCTGCATCCGCACCACCACAGGCTACCAGATCGCCAACCTTATAGTCCGTTCGGTCTTCAGGGATTTCGCTGACTCTGCCAACCGCGGCGTATCCCAACGACGAATAGGCCTCGAGCTTGTTCATGACCAGCTTGTAGGTCTCGAGTACTCCGTTGCTCTTCGAGAGTTCGATGACCTGACGGACTTCCTTCTGCCGAGACTTCGCCTTGTCAAGGTAGCTTTTTCTGGCGTCGGTGACCGTTTTCCCCTCCGTCCCTCCGGAGATCACGGAATACAATGTACGGATAAGCATTCTGCCCGGCTTTGATGCTGGCTGTGGGACTTCCATGACCAGCATGGTACCGTGTTTGAGATTTTGGGTGAGCTGCTTCATTGGTTCAATTCCCGATCCATCGCTGCCTCCAGATACGGTAGGAGACGAGGGCATACAGGATGGATGAGTTGTCATTGACGCCTGCTACGTGTTCGTCCACAAGTGCTACAATGTTGTCTGTGTTGAAATGCGTCATTCCCCCAAAGTAGTCGATATTCAGCAAAGCCACCAGTTTTCGCCTATCGGAGAAGATGCTGCGTAGAGGCATGCCGAAACCTGCCTTGCGGCGGTTTAGAATATAATCAGGCAGCCGCCCTTTCATTGCATCTTTCAATATGCGCTTAGAATTTCCGAACGGGGATAGGCGGTATTCTACCGGAAGCGAAAGGGCAAACTCCACCAACCGGTGGTCCATGAAGGGAACGCGCCCTTCCACACTGTTCGCCATGCACATACGATCGAGGTAGGTTAAATTCTTCACAAGAACATTCTTCAATTCGAATCGTGTCAGCGCTTCGAAGGGATGTTCGGAATTCTCGAAATATGGGATGACAAATTTCAAGGGGTCGCTTCCTCCCTTTACGACGGACAGCGACCGCTCGTAATCGCCGACGATTGAATACAGGCCATACTTACTGCGGCCGTACGATTCATATCTCCCGAGCTTCACCAAGAAGCGTTTATACCCCTTTCCACGTCCCTTGCCCGGCTGTAGAGTGGCCATCCGCGATATCAGCATTTTTCTGAGCGACCCCGGGAGCTGGTCCAGGTATGCTGAAAGCAGCATCAGTAAGTGCCCACCGTAGCCCAGTAGGATTTCATCGGCACCCATACCGGAGAGAAGCACTTTGGATACGGATGCGGCATTCTTCGTAATCATATAGGACGGAATCTGTGATCCATCAGCAATAAGGTCATCACCGTAGAACAATGTCGTGGCGATAAGATCCTCGTCCGCCTGCTCGGCGCCAATATCGTAGAAATGCGTACGCAGGCCCCATTCGCGCGAGAGTCGCTCCGCATAATCCGCATCAGATGTGGTTCCTTCCTTGCGCAGGTCCGTACGCGTCTTGCGAGCACAGTGATGCTCGACATCAGCATTCTGCCGCAGGAAATAGGCGATTGCAGAAGAATCGAGTCCTCCCGATAGGAAAGTACCCACCGGCACATCCGCGATGAGCCTTTCCTCCACGGCATCCGACAGCAAGGACCGAAGCTCAGTGACTGCATCACTGTAGGCCATACCATTAGATACTCTCGTCTCGGCCTCCCAGTACCGATGTCGTCCCAGCGTGTTGGCAGGAATGTCGTACTCCAACCAAGTGCCGGGATCGACGCGGTACACGCCCTCGAAGGGTGTACGATTCTCAGGGAAGTATTTGAATGCGAAATATGATTGAAGATCGACTGTGTTTTCGCGTGGTGAAGCACCATTTTTAGTGAACACCTTTAGTTCGGAACCGAAGACCAGTCCATCTTCGGAATGTCGATAATACAGCGGCTTGACGCCTAGACGATCGCGGACAAGGTAAATCTTTGATGTACGGCTATCATAAAACGCAAAGGCGAAATCACCGTGGAGCCATTGGAGACAATTCGGTCCATGCAAATGGAAGAGTTGCAGAACAACTTCGGTGTCAGTCCCGGATCGCAAACCTACATCACCAAGAAATCGTGCAGCAAGCTCACGAAAGTTGTACACTTCTCCGTTGTACACGATTGATGTGGTCCCATCCGATACTTGCATGGGTTGATTTCCGTTTTGACTGACGTCCAGAATACTGAGTCTTGTATGTCCGATAAAGCCCTGCCATGTGTTGCCCATTAGACGCAATGATCCGTTCGCATCAGGCCCTCTATGAAGCAAACTGTGCAGCGCAGCAGAAATATTATATTCAGCTCGGCCGAATCCGCCTACGATACCACACATACTCAGGTCCGAGCCAGTACAGATTCTATCACGTTTATCCAGCGCTGTATCATTTTATCTTCGGTGAAGTTCTGCTCGTAAAGCTGACGGGAGCGTTTCCCCAAGCGATTTCTAAGATCCTTATCCTCCAGAAGTATTGCCAACTTCTCTGCTATCGCATCCGGTCTGTGTGACGGTACGATGAACCCATTTTCACCATCTCTCACTGATTCCGCAATGGCGCCTTTGTCTGTTGCAATAATCGGCAACCCAGCAGCCATCGCTTCCACCAGAACCCACGGATGCCCTTCTGGAGACCTTGGTGTAAACACGAAAATATCCGCTTGATCAAGCAGTGCCAATTTCCTCTGATGATCCTCGCATACACCAACATAGCGTGCAGTAATCCTCCTTGTATCAATCAATTCTTCCACCTTCCGTTTTGTATCTCTGTCCCACCATGCGCCTGAGATTACTAATTCATACTCACACGCGTCTCGGCTCAGATTAACGCATGCAGAAACTAGATCTTCGATCCCCTTCGATGGCTGAAGATTGGAAAGATAAAGAATCTGCCTGCCAGATTTATTAGGCCTTTCGGGAACAACGATATCCGCTCCGTTAGGTATCACAAATATTCGATCATCTGGCACCAGCCCCTGAAATATCCAGCGAAGTCTGTCGCCCAGGACGACTGCACCACTCACCTTCCTGAGTAACGCTGAAACGAGTCGTCTTGTCACGGCATTGGAGCTGTCATACCAATCTCTGAACTCACTTCCTCGAAGCTGCACTATGACTCTTGCGCCAGAATACTTCGAAAGAAGGATAAATGGAGTGTCTTTCAGTAAACCCAGTCCCGTTTGGCTGATAGGTATTATTACTAATTGTGGTCGATGCGACCGGACGATCTTATTGCATCGTATGTATAAACCTAAATTCCTATAAACCCTTTTGAACTCGAAACGCCCGAACGATTCCAGACTCTCATGGAGCATCGTATTGATATGGTGTAGATCGTAGTATGTATTCAATGCGGAGCTGAGTAATATCCTGGTTGCGATCGCAGGACCAATAAATGGAGGAGGGAGTTTCCCGAACAAGATTACACTTGATCGTTTTTCCTGCGACAGAACTTGCATCACGCCTTGAGAACAAGATCGTTTGCTGATGAGTCCCCACCTTCTTTGAAATCATAGGCGACCAACACCGGTATCGCAATTGATATTAGTGATGGATATATCGAAGGAATCGCAGAAACCGAATACATCATGAGTAGGACAACAACTGAGTATTTCAAGAAACGCGGCCCCCTCGGCATTTCCCAAGCTTTTTTCATTGACGATAAAAGAAACACCAGATATCCTGTAAGACCAAGTAAGCCAGATAGCAGAAATATTCTCAGAAAATCGTTGTGCGGTGCCACAAGAACGTACCCTACTTCCGGATATAGGTCGAGGTCGGAGAAGATTCCGAGCACCCATACTTGAGGTGCAGCATCATCGATCAGCTTCGCGTAATATTCCCATCTCGTCATTCGGCCGTGAAACGCCTGCTCCACAGGCCGCTCTCCCAGTAGAATCTCATACTCCTTTCCCACCAACTTGGAATCGTACATGACGTCGAGATCCACCTGTTGATTCATAAGTATTGGAATGAATACTAAGGCTGCTGCAAACACGATTATCAGACGTCTAGGGCTCGAGGCGATTCTCACAGCCATAATCGCCATAAATGCAGCCCAGCTTGCGATATGGTTCAGGTGATAGAGCCCAAGCACTGCAACCACAAGCAACGGCAGAACAATACGATAATTCATCCATTTCCACTTATCCTGGAAATACATCACGGCGATTGTCGACATCGTAATATAAATTGAGTAATTGAATGAATCCGCGTACAGACCTCGTATCCGCTCGAGACTCCTGGACATCTCTATGCTGATCGGATTAACCAAGATTTCATACATCATCATCATGAGAGGGTACAATGAAGAGATCAGGAAGGTAATAAGTAGGCCCTCGACATCTCTGATATTCAAAAAATAGCGTGCCGAATACGAAAAAATGAAAATGATGAGTGATACACGAAGAACTGCCTGGATTGTTGATATACCCACGCCACTACGGACGATCAGCAAAGCGCAAGAAATCACCGTGAAATAACTAAACAATCTGAACGCATCAACCCCACCGACTTCCTTTGCCTTTTTTTTGTACCGTGTGAAAATGGACAAGAGCACAGCTATCGGGACTCCTATTCCCAGCAGGTAAAGGGGTGACAGAACAATCGACACCTCTTTAAGGAAAAACAGCCCCTCGAGAACCGGCCGAAGAAGCATCACAACGACGAACCATTTCTTCTCAATTTTAAGATTATTGAACCATCCCAACCATTGAAATATCTGCATGAAATTATCTCGGCTGTAGAGCTTCCATATTTAACACGTAAATGTCTATCATGAGACAAACGTTGGTTGAGACCATGTAGAACGAGAACTTGACACTATACCACTTGAGTTCAGCTTCCAGGATTGTAAACGATGAATACAATTCTAATCGCCGCATCAACTCGGTACTTAGAATAATGCGCTCTATCACAAAGAAACCCTTCGTATTATCCTACGGCGGATCCGTAATATTGGCTCAAGGAGCCAAGGGAGCGTATTGTACACCTTCAGTAGATGCGATTTTCTGGAATCCTCATATTTTGAAATCATCTGGATCACATCAAATACCTTCCCACACTCATTTTTATTTATCTTTGCTACCGTCGCGACGAGTTCGTCTTTTCGCTTATTCCAATCTAACGCTCTAGTAGCATACGAGCGAGCCCGCCTTTTCATCTCATCAATATCGTACCTACCATCAATCATATCTTGCAAATGCCTATGAAGAAACTCGATGGAAGGCTCAACCATGTCCCAGTAATAGCCATCCTGACGACTGTACTGTTTTACTATCGGGATATTTAAACCGAAATCAGAATTATAAAATTCATTCATCGGGGGATGATCCGTTACTACAACGGCGAGACCCGATGAAATCGCTTCTGGCAATGTTAGACCAATTCCATCCAAACGTGATGGATAGACGTAAACATCGCCTTTTGTATAAAGACCCGGCGGCTTGATCGTTCCGGTTACAATCGAAAGTTTACCCTGACGTTCTAGATCATCGATGATCCTATTTACCTCGTCTCCCATTTCTTCAAGACTCTTCTGGGTGTGAATTAGAATTTGGAACCTTCCTGTCAAGCTTCCTGCTGCTCTAAGAAATACATCAGTTCCTTTCCTCTCAGGGCTGTACCCACAGGAGTGGAAAAAGGTAAGGCACTCGGGATATAATTCCTTTCTACTTGGGGTATAAACGTCCGTTTCAGTCCCCCATGGCAAGTAAAATGCATTCGAGTGCCAACTGAATGCTCCGTAGTGTCTTTTTGTGTTACAAAGAAGAAAGTCGTAGGCAGCAAAGAGGGGGATTGTTTCTTTTGTATAATAATCTACATATGCTCCGGTTATTATACCAGCTTTATTGCATGCTATAACAGGCGGCCACCATGCTTGCTCATTAAAAATCACCGTATCAATGGCATTAATCCTTATCCATGCCAGAAGGTCCTTGATATCAAGAGCGGCGCTGACTGGCCTCCCACTTATTTTGCCCCAATACACATTATATTTATTGAAATCCGGATCGGTTCTGGCGTAATAACCACCCCTTGCATAAATGTATACCTCGAATGCATCTCGAAGTAATTGTTCATATTGCCTTGAGACATAGGAAGCTCCACGATCATGCCAGGTCGTTACAATTCCTATTCGCCTCATGTTACCGCTTGATTTCCGACTTAGGAACTCGTTTCCCGATCATTTTCACTGGATTTCCCAAGAAAATCCCGTAGGCGACCAAACGTGAATTTGCAGTGACTGAGGAATGTGCACCAATCAACACTCCATCCGGCAGTTGACTTCCAGGAAGAACTAAGCAACCTTTACTTATCTGCACATCAGTTCCGATGGTGATCGATTTGTAAGTTGTCTTTTGTCCGTGTATCAATTCGTCTGCACTGTAACCGTGCTCTCCATCACGGATACTGGAATATTCCCCAATACCGGAATAGGCTCCTATCTGCACTTCGGAGCCACATCCAATCAGTAGATCCTGAGTGAGGTTGACGTGATCCCCGATTGCAAGCATAGCACCAAGGTGCACATCGAGCACCACACGATAACCGACGGTTATATTGCTTCCAAGGACAATATTTTTCCACGGTACTTGACGAAAAATTGGCCAGTCCTTGCATTTAAGCGATTTTCCTACCTTACATCCGTGTACCCGGAGATACAAGGTAAGCAATCTACCACGAAGCATCCACACTGCTTTGCGGCATCTGGTCTCCAATATCCAAGGGACAGGATAGTTATGCATTGCCTGCCCTGTTCGGAAAGATTCTTCTCATCTGGTACAGTTCGCTCTTGTAGCCCAGTCCCTCCCACAACCGCCAGGTATGCTCGTTTCCCACGAGTACCTGCAATTCGCATGAATGCACTCTCTGATCTTTGAACCATCCTTCAAGAAGACGGATCATCCTCAGTACAGTAGAGCCCTTCCTGTATTCTGCTTCGAGGTACAGGCCGTCCCAGAAACCCACCTTTAAAGAACCGAGATATGGCTGTGTGATGCGAACGTAGCCGAACACGAAACCGACGATCGTGTTGCCATCTATTGCTGCCACAAGCTGATAGAACCGGCCGAGACTTTTTCGCAGACTTTCCAGCCAGAGTTGCTCGCCGTTCTCGACGAGGGGGAGCATAAGTCCTTTGTCTCCCATGCTCTCATAATATTTCCGAAACAGCGGGGCGAGCTGATCGAATCGGGGATCGTCCCTGTCCAGGAAGGCGACGGCAATACTCATCGCCGCTCCAGCGCCTCCACAGCACAGATCACAAATCCACCTAGCGTGGAGAATTCCGCAGGTTCCTTCTCTGTAAAGTCTATCTCTATTCCAAATCTCTCCTCGACATCCGTGATCAACCCGAAGAAATCCATCGAATCGAGCAGACCGATGCCCGTGAGCGGAAGATCGTCATTCATTTCCGGTGCCTCCATATCCAGCATCGACGCCTTCTCCACCAGTCTTTCCTGGATGAACACGCGAATGGTTTCCTTCATGCTGTTATCCTACTCCATATAATTTTGTTCTGTCGATTTTACCGTTTACCGTGAGAGGGAAAGATGGTACCAAAACGACTCTGTCGGGTACCATGTATACCGGAAGCTTATTCTTGCATTCGCGCAGCAGGTCCGCAGTCCTGGTATCTCCACCCGCAATCACCCACGCGCGCAGCCCAACAGCCAGACCGCCCTCATCTACGAGCGGCAGCACAACGGCTTCCACTACATTGCGGTTCAGACGCAGAACCTCTTCCACTTCCGCCGGTTCCACGCGGTAGCCCCGGATTTGCACCTGGTGATCAACACGACCGAGAAATAAAAGCGTCCCGTCCACTAGTTCAATCACACGGTCGCCTGTCCTGTACCATCTTACCTGACTGTCACCAGAGTGGAGCACGAATTGTAATTCGCTCCGCTCGGGATCTCGCAGGTACCCCTCAGAGACCTGCGGACCTCCAACCAACAGCTCGCCTTCGATCCCGGGTGGGCAAGCGTCACCGGATGACGCGACTACGCGATAGAAGGAGTTCGGGAACACCGTCCCTATCGGTACCACGCCATTGCGGACGATTGATGGACTTTTTTGCGGATCCCAGCAATGCTCCGTCACATTGATCGTCACTTCCGTGGGGCCATAGTAGTTCACCACAATTGACGACGGCGCGGCTGCCTGCCACGACTCGGCGACATGCGCCGGCAGCGCTTCACCCGAAAAAATACTGTAGCGGAGCAGTGGAAAGGCACCCTCCTTTAACATTCGCACCTGTTTCATTCGCAGGGCGATTGAGGGTACGGAGTACCACACAGTGAGTCGCCTGGATGTAATAAAACGGTTCGGCAAGAGCAGGTCGGCCTGCGAGAGAGGGCAAAGGCATGCACCGGCCGACCATGTGACAAAGATGTCGTGCACGCTCGGATCGAAAGTGATGTCGAAGGCCTGTGAGCAGCGGTCCTCGGGTTTGATGTCGTAGCTCGTCAGGATATGATCGAGATAGGCGTTGAGGTTACCATGACTGATCGGGATGCCTTTCGGTTCGCCCGTCGTACCGGAGGTGAACAGAATATAAACGAAACGCGAGAAATCCACCGGCAGTAGCAGTGACGCATCCTGTTTTGTTACGGGTGTGAGATCCAGTACTGTGACTGTGACGTTTTCAAGCTGCCTTACCTCGTCAGCGACGGATTGCTCGAAAGTAATGACGTACACTTCTCCATTGTGCCCATCCATGAACACGCGAAACAGTGACACGAACTCCCTGCTCACAACATAAATACTGGATTCCGCCGTATCCACAATGCGGGCAACGCGACCCGCCGGAAACTTGAGATTCACCGGCAAGTACGGATGCCCGGAAATCAAGGTGCCGAGCAGCGCGGCATATGTCTCCATCTGCCTCGCACTAAAAAGGGTAACCGGTACGTCCGCAGCCAGGTCGGCTTCACGCACCGTTTTTGCCACCGTGGCTGCGGCATTCCAGAGCTCCCGGTAGGTCCATTGGGCGTCACCGACCTCCAGCGCAGGGCGCAGACCATGTTGCTCCACGGTCTGAACGATGCGTTCAAGCACATTCCTCATGCCGCCGTTCCCTCCGCGTGTGGAAGCGTGCCGCCATACACATCGAACGATCGTCCCTCGTCTGCCACCAGTTCGATCAGGAGTCCTCTCGTCTGCATGGGGGACAGAAACACGACACGATGGTATGGTTTCGGGGCAAGCAACACCTTCCCGTCAATGGGATGATACCCATGCGCTCGGAAATACTCTACTCCGGCCTCAAGGCCTTCGACCTCGAATGCGAGATGATGCAGAGGATGAAATGGGAGTTTCGTCCGTTGCGCACTGACGATGCTATCTTCCTGCATGGGCGAAACGATCTCGATGTCGACGTTCGCGAGCGCATGGTATTCGCACAAGACCCCGATTGCGTCGACGGGCCCTTGATAGGCGAGCCGGCCCCCGAGCAGCGGCAGGAGTTTCCGAATCTGATCCTCATACTTCGACACGACCCCTATATGATCGAGACGGATTACCGGACTGCGTTGCGTCAAATCCGTAAGATCCCTATCGATAATAAAATGATGTGGATGGGCCTGTAGGTAATCGGTGAGGGCGTTACGGAAAGCATCAAGAAGGATGACATACACATCCGAACCGGAGGACGCGTCTCTCCATATCGGAAGGCCTTGAATTCCGAGCAGTCGATCAGGGGATGTATCGATCCGCATGCCATCATTCAGGATATAACGGAATGACACGGTTCGCCGCCCCCCGTCCGTACCCACCATTTCGTATTTCCGCCAGTGGCGGTACGGCACAGCGGCGGCTTCCTCGATCCAACGGACAAGCATTTCCCAGCCTCGTTCTCCCTGAATTATGGCTATCCCGCCCTCGGAGGCGGCAATCCCCAGCGGGGAGGAGGCGTCAAAACCTGTGATTGTATTTGAGTTGAGTAACCGATCTGCGACGGAGCCTCTGGCCACCCATAGCGGGTCACCCTCAAGCTGAACGGTCCCATACATCCAGCCAACACAACCACTCTCATTTGAATCGGTAGTGTTTTCGGCGAGGGAAAGAATTGTTGTCTGGGGAGGCAGGTGCTCTGGAGTCAGAGCACTTTCCAGCTCGGGAATAAAAGCGACAACGACGCGAGGCATTTCGCCATACTTCCCCATAGCGGACCAGTACGACTGAAGCACTTCCGTGATCAACCGCCTACACCTTTCAGTTTGAGGATTTCCTTTGCCATTGCCGGACTCGTGCATTCCACCACTTCCGTGTCCGTGAACTCGACGTCGAACTCCTCTTCAAGTGCGGTGACGAGATTGAGATGCTTCAGGCTGTCCCAGCCTTGAATTGTGTCCGGAGAACTCCCGTCAGGTATCAACTGTTCGTCAATGCCAAAAACCTTGGAAAACACCAGGCGGATCCGTTGATGCATACTGTACCTTGATATAAGGGATGTCGAAGGGTTTGTAATCGGCGAGTTTCATGGAATAGGAGACGTCACCGCCTTCGGACACGCTGTCACGAGCGAATCCGCATCGGTCAAAATACTCCGCAACCTGCCCATTTTTCTTTGTGGGCAAGTACATACCACGAAGGATGTGAACATTACGCGCGGCGGCAGCGGCACATACGACGTCCATGAAGACAAATTCGATACTCCTACCCAGCACACGGCAACTGAGCAACATTGTATCGATCTCGCAGATATTGCCGGAGTAGCGTAGGTTGACGACTCCGGAGATGCCGCTGTCACCAAACCTGTCCTGAACCTGAAGCGCGATTACATCCGCGTCAGCGGACTCGACGAATCGCGCGATCTCCGGCTCCGTGTACCGGTGGGTCGTGAGGTTGAACTGGTTCGTTTTCTGCGTCATCTGTGCTATACGTGGCACCAACAACCGGTCATTCAAGGAGACATCGAGTGAAAGGCCCAAGCCCTGAAGATAACTTTCCAGATCCGGGTGTCGGGTGCGTTCGACAGTCCTGTTCTGTTCCTCCCGATACTGTCTCGCGCGTGCAAGATCCTCATCGCTGCGGGAGAGCTGGATGAAGCGAGTTTCGATCGCCCGGAAAAGGGACGGGTAACGATAAAGCTGTTCAGGAACTCTGTACACTGTTACCTCGGGCAGTTGCTCCTGTACCAGGCCGATTTCGAAGGCGGAGTCATCGAGAAACACCATCGAATCAATCCCGAGGTTCAAATCGCTGGCGATGGAGACGATACTCTCCGTTTTGGCATCCCATGAGACGCGTTTGACGGTGAAGTCTTCGTCGCGCAACACCATGTCCCGATGATCCCGCAGGACTGCATCCACGTCATCGGCATTGTTCTTACTACACAGACCGAGCAAGACACCACGATGGCCGAGCCACCGGGCCCTGTGCTGGATTTCAGTGAAGACGTTCCCAGGGTACTGATTACGATCGAGCTTGATATTCTCCTCACCTTCCTCCCCGAGGATACCACCCCAGAGTGTATTATCGCAATCCATGAGGAGAACTTTTGACGTCTGTCCTTGCAGAGAGTACAGCCACGGTTTCACATGTATCGCGAAGGCCTTATAAAACGCCACGGAGTACAATGATCGCGAAGTATACCATCCCCTCCAATCAATGGCGGATTCAAGCGATACGGATGCGTAAATCTTTGCCAGGTCCACCAAGCGCATGTTGGGCCGAGATGTGGCGCGCAGTTCTGCGTTGCATTCATCAGCGAACACATCGAATGCGGTAGCCTCGGCAATGTCGGCAGTGAAAGGCAATGACGAAAGCGTTGCCCAGAGAACAAGGGGAATTTCGGCCAAGTTGTCCGCGACGGTGCGAAGCTCCGAACCGATGCGTGTCAATAAGGCCGTCTTCTCCTCGGCATGCATCTCCTCGATCAGATATGGCAGCCCATCAACAAGGTTCGCTGCCTCCCAGAGGACAACAACCACCGACTCTTCTATTTTCCAGCTCTCCTGAATAATCTGATCGTAATCACCCAGACGCACCTCCACTGCGAACCCATCAGACCGAAGTGCGTATTCCAGGATCTCCTTTAGTGGCTGCGCTGTGACATTGGAAAGTACAGCGATGCGTAGAGGTTCACCTTTCTGTCGGCTCTTCATTTCACGGTTCGCAGCGATGATATCGGCGAATTTGATATCCTTCATCGCATGACCTGCCCACCATTGACACGGATGGTTTCGCCAGTGCAGTATGCTGCGTCATCAGAAAGCAGAAAGGCGATTGCCCCTGCGACATCTCGGGCGTCGGCGAGGCGCCGAAGCGGTGCTGTGGACTGCACGCGTGTACGTGCGATGGACGGGAGACCGGCGATCAGCGCCGTATCCGTCATCCCTGGCGCGACTATGTTGACACGAATATGGTCAGGCGCAAGTGCGAGAGCAAGGGAACGTGCGAAACCCTCCAATGCAGCTTTCGCCGTGATGTATGGCATCCAGTCGGCATTGGGAGCATCTACGACCTGGCTGGAGATAAAAACAATACTGCCACCTCCATTCCGTCGGAATATGGGCAGTATTGCCCGTACGGCATTCCACGCGCCATGCACTTCGATTGCGAGGGATTGTTCGAAATCGGACCAATCCAAAACATCAAACTCCGGCGATTCGAGTGGACCGGTCACACTATACACGAGGGACGACAGGGAACCCAGACGCGCCTCCGCCTGAGTAATCGCGTACAACACTTCCTTCTGACTCCGAACGTCAGCCGTGACAGACACCGCCGTCCCGCCCTTCTTTCGAATGTCATCGATGATATCCATTGTTTCGGACATGGCACCATGGTAATGCAGGGCGACTGGAAACTCGCGGCTGGCCAGCAGTTTCGCTGTTACAGAACCGATGCCGCCACTGCCTCCCGCGATGAAAACACCCCCCTTTACCTCATTCGATGAAACAGCAGACACCTCAGCCTTTCGGTTCTGCTCCAGGACGCGCACATGCGCTTCGCCTTTGGTGACCACTTGTCTTCGCTGATTGCGAATGACCACATCAAGGATGATCGTCCTTGACCGAGACTGTTTTGCCGTCACAACAGCGGTCACCGTAAGGCGATCGCCCACAAACACCGGTCGTATAAATTCCAGTGTCTGCCTGTGCCAGAGGGCTCCGTCACCTGGCAATTTGGTCCCAATCAGAGTCGAGATGAAGGAAGCCCCAAGCATGCCATGTACAACCGGACGCGAGAAGGTGGTTCCTGCTGCGAATGTTGGATCTACATGCAGCCGGTTGTCGTCACCGGTCAGTGATGTGAAGCGCCGAACATCCTCTTCAGTCAGAAGATGCTTCACCGTTGCTTTCTCTCCAAGCGCGATGTCTATAAATGCTCTCATTCTACGATTCCAGCAATCGTTTTTTCTCCAGCTTTCCCTCTATGTCAATAAAACGCGAGACAAATGACATACCGAGACACTTTATCAGTTTCATTGTATTGGAAGTGTACCGCGGTATGCGATACTCCTTCAATATTCGGTAGCCTTCGCTGAAACGACGACAGCCACCGCTGACACCCCCAGCCTCAAAACCAGTCAAGAGCTTCGGAATATATTGGAATGTCGCTCCGGCGCGTTTTGCCCGGAGAAGGAACTCGTAATCCGCATCAATACGGTAGCGTGTGTCAAATAAACCTATTCTCTCGTACAGAGAACGACGCACAAAACACGTTGGATGAAAGATTGTTGGCTTTGATTCCAATTGGGCAATATCAGGATCCGGTCGCTGGATCCGAAAATGCGTGAAGTTGCGATATGAATAAAATACCATCTGGTCGCCATGTACTATATCCGCATCAGTATCGTTCATAATACCAGCAACCGCTTCCAACGTGCCGTTGAAATAGAAATCCCCTGCGTTAACGATGCCGATACAAATACCTGAAGTGGACCGTATCCCTTTATTCATCGCATCATATATCCCGTTATCTTTTTCGCTCGTAACAGTTGAAACAATATCCAAGCTTTTTTCGATGAGGCCCATTGTACCGTCAACCGACCCACCGTCTATGATGCAATACTCCTCAGGGCGCCTCGATTGTCTACGAATACCTTCCAAGGTTCTGCTGATGCGGCTGCAGTCATTGAGCGCTATAGTGACGACGGAAATGTCCATCTCAGGATGGCAAACTCATCCGCCATTCGATGACTCGTCGCCACGCCGCTCGCCATTGTCGAATGTCGAAGTCGCGTTCGACCAACGCACGCTGTCGTTCAACAATATTGGTACGACCCTCCAACATCTCCTCGAGTCGCTCCGCTACCGCCACGGCTTCAATGTCTGTTTTCTCTGTAGGAAGGTCGGCCAGCCCCCCAACGTTGGTGGAAAGAGTCGCCGAACCGCATGCCATCGCTTCCAAGGCGCTGTATGAGGTTCCCTCGAAAGCCAGCGTAGGAATAAGGGTCACCATCGCTTCTTGGTATAAACTATTCATTTGAGCATGCTCGACCTCCCCTAGGAATCGGACATGGTTCTGAAGCGAATAGTCCTTAACAAGGTCATGACACAGTTCATAATACAGACCTCGTGTCTGTCCACCGGCAATCCACATTTCAAATGAGGGGTTCCGCTTATGAAAATGCCAGAAAGCCTCGATGGCAAGATGAATACCACGGGATTTACGGATATTCCTTGGAACCAGTACTACCGGCTTGCGTTTACCCTTTTCATCCCTCATAAAGTCTGTATCGACAGCATTCGGTATGTACCAAGAGTTTTGAGCCACCATTGAGTATGGTGGTTGCCCGACTGGAACATCCATGCCGATACGACGAAAATAATCCGTATCGTTCGCAACTGTCGGCATACCCTTCTGTTTGCAATACTCAGCAACCCATTTCTTGTACCTGTCTACAAGCTTCACGGGTCGCTCTGGCCAATCAACTCCGTGTGACAGTATTATTTTTCGCGAGGAGGATGACAACCCAGTAACGTGGAACGGATAATGCACAACAACCACACTTGCGTTATCAATCCATGCCCATCTGGAGCGTAAACGATATGTAAACCAAAACCACGATGCATGAGGGCTGATTTTGCGCAATCCCCTCATAGGAGCAATTTCCACTACCCATTCAGGAGGTTCACCACCCCGCATTGGTTGAATTACAGAGGATAACAAACCCATCTCGGTAGTAATTCCACGCAATTCTTCAACATAGAGCTGCTGACCACCACTTCGGAATGGATGGTAGTGCATTGTGACTTGGATGAGATCCTTCTTCGAATACCAACTTTTGTATATCTCTCTATTGTCCGTCATTACATTACATCTCACGCATGCAAAACAGGTTTTCGCACTCACACATTATATTGGCTCTTCTCTATTGTGTGTGTGTAACACCGCCTGACTCGTCCGTTTTGTGCACGTGTTGTCCATGTACCACAGTCCGAATCGGTTCTTCAGACTTTGCTGTGAGATCCTTTTGAGCAATTCATGAATCATCACTGCTGTCTCATTTAGAGTTTCCCACAGTGGAACATTATGGCGATCCGATAGTTCTTGAAATTTCCGAACCCACGCGCGGCAGATTTGATCTCCTGGATTTTTAAGTTTGTACTTCCGATGAATGCATTGGTATTACCCTGGCGGAGGTAGGAGAGAATATTGTCGAGATGCGCCTTGATCATCTTCGCGACCCAGATGAGTTCCGGGATAAAACTTTGCGTCGCCCATAAGAAGCTGCATCGGAAATACCTTGCTGCACCGTTTTCTGATACGTAATTATAGAAGGGCCGGAAAGCTTCCTTGGCCGCTCACATCCGCCCAATACGCGAATGGGAATTATGCGTCGCGCAAAATTCACTCTTGATTTCTTGGTACTGTGCTCGCTATTTTTCGCTCCAGCGCAATGGACGCCGCAGAAACAGGTATCTCGTCCCCATGAAGATCGGTATGCCCAGCGTCAGCAAATCCTAGTGCTCTCATCACCGAAACTTTCCCATCTTATCCGAGAAGCGTTTTTCATGGTAGTATATATTGTATGCGATATCGGAATTCGGCACTTCCTCACGCCAGGCGTTTTCCATAGCGGCACTCGTATCCATCACCACAACTTCGACGGGCGTACGCCGGTGACTTTCAGGGTAGTTGTCGCAAAATCGCATATCGTCACTTATAGTCAAAACAGTATTTCGTACAGCAATCACTCGCATGGATGGCGGAAGCAATGTGCTGTCGGCGAGGACTGTCGACAAGAGTATACAAGCCCGTTAGGTCATAGGGCTCTTGTCGACAGCCCCTGCCGCCAGTATGCGCTCCGAGGCCATCCATGCGGTCTCTGAACACGCTGTATTCCAGAATGTCCTCGGTCGATTTGGTGTCAGGGGACGATGATCATGAGTTCTTCGTCCTTGCACCTGTTGAGATGCACCGCGCCGACCGGATTCCAATTGCGTATGGCTCCGGACCAGCGCGCTGGATTCGCATCTCTCGCTTGTTCGTAGACGCGACGTCGTTCGGTGAGGATCTCACCATCGAGACCCGCATGCCGAGCGGCAGGAGTGACAAAACGGAGTGCACTGTGCCGATGGATATGGTTGTACCAATACACAAAGGCGTGCACCCACTGACGCGCCGTTTCGATCGAGGCAAATCCACGCGTGGGAAAATCCGGCCGATACTTGCAGGTACGAAACAGCGATTCGCTGTACGAGTTGTCGTTGCTGACGCCGGGACGGTTGAACGACGGTAGAACGCCGAGTGCATCGATTTTTGCAAGCAGGGTAGACGATTTCTGGATCGCGCCGTTATCACCGTGAAGGACCCGCAGGATCATTCGACATCGTTCGGAGAGCACCGCACGGTCGACAAGCGTCGCGGCATAGTCGCCGGATTCTTTTTCCCAAACCTCCCAGCCGACGATCTTGCGGCTGAACAGGTCGATGATCATATACAGGAAGAAGAACAGACCGAGGACCGGCCCCTTCAGGTACGTCACACCCCAGGTCCACACTTGGTTCGGACCCGCTGCCGTATGCATACGGGGCGGACCGACCTTTCGCGGCGCCGAGGTACGACCGCGGTGATGTTGCTCGTTCGCGGCATGAAGCACCCGATAGAACGACGATTCCGAGGCGATATACACACCGGCATCAGCGAGCGCAGGGACGATCTGCATCGGAGAAAGAGAGGCATGTTCCGGCAGGTGACAGATCGTGAGAATCTCCGTGCGTTCTGCCTCGGTCAATGCGTGCGATGGCCGCTGTCGCACCGCCGTTGGCCTGCCATCACCCGCCGGGTTCCGGCGCCAGCGCTGCCACGTGCGTGCGCTGATGCCAAGTTCACGGCATGCAGATGCGAGCCGCGCCCCGTTGGCAACAGCCTCTTCGATCAGTTCGCGCGCGTAGGTACGGGCGTCGGCTGCGGTCATTCTTCCTCGTGCTCCCCCCAGATCTCGGACATTCTTTTTTTTAAAACCAGAAGCGCTGCGGTTTCTGCCAGCGCTTTCTCCTTGCGACGATTCTCTCGTTCGAGTTCCTTCTGCCTGCGTTTAAGCTCGCGCACTTCCTCTTTTGTCTCTCGCGCATGGGCCTCCTCCCAATCATTGGCTTGTTCGCAGGCGCGACGCCACGATCGAATCTGTTCGGGATACAGGCCACGTTGCCGGCAGTACTCCGCCAGGTCGGCTTCATTCAGCGCGGCGGTCTCGACGACAGCCGAGAACTTGTCTCTACTGGTCCATCCTTCCGGTGTCGTCTCGCCGTCAGGAAGGAGACGCCCCTTGGCGCGTGCTTCCTTGCGCCAGTTGTACAGCGTTGGTTCCGAGATCCCCTCTTCCTTCGCGATCTCAGGGACAGTTTTGTTGTGGGGAGGAAGCATTTTCTTCAGAACAGCTTCCTTGCGTTCAGCGGGATATCGCATCGTTGACCTCGATTCTGTGCCCTCTCTTGCCTATTATAGGCAGAATTTTTCATCGGTCAACTATCCTGACGGAGGGGGACGCTCCCCTCTGACACCACGGCCGGGACCGTCTTGGCCGCGGCGCTCAATGTCGACGGTGCGATCATCTAACACCCTTTCTCCGGTCGGATTCGTGAGCACAGTGATGAAACTCTGATTCCTCCCAAAGCTCTTTTCGTGAAAGCCCAGGTGTTCGATCTCTTAGACGATGCGGTGCTCCAGAACACGCATGACTGCGTGTTTCCGCGAAGTACGAACTTCCTTCAAAGAGATCCCAATAAGTGTCGCAGACTTTCGCAATGACGGGACCTGCTTCATAACTAGGGCTGCGTAGGTCTCGAACAACAAGGTTAACTGCGACCCCGCTTCGGCCAAAGGCACGGTAAACGCCAGCGCGCAGTGCGCTTTACATTTTCTGTGCGTGATGCGATAATGGAGAACAGTCTTGAATTTCATGTCATCAAGATTACACCAAGTTCGTACCAGTCAATGATCTTTCACTCTGCAACGCTTCGAGCATTCCGGGCACTGCACCTTCTTCCCTTTGAGCCCTCCCAGTGTAATGTCGACACGCCACAGAGGGTTTCGTGATTGGTCTCCGTTAATTTCCAATGATGCACCAGACCGAAAAGTTAATGGTAATTGGTGGCGAGAGCGACCGAAACGGGCATTAGATAGACGCCAGACTGATAAATCAAGCTCATTCTACCGCTCGATGCCCAAAACTATCCATCAAGAAAGGGCGAAAAGCCGTACAATTACGCCATATTAAGCATTACATGACATTAGGCTGCTTTTTCAAGTCCCATCTTGTTACTATTGATCCCAAATACCGCGTGCTCGTGAGTTTAGCAATTGCCAATACTGATATGGGGCAAGGTATAGGACGGGAGCGGTGGATATTATTGTCGCCAAAATTACACCGTTTACGCCCAACGAGCAGGTGGATGCCAAGAAAACTGACAGTGGTATATTCACAATACCAGAAACCACTGCGTAGATGGTTTGAACTCTCAATTTCCCGACGCCATTGATATACTTTGAAAAGACCTGCGAAAACGCAAGAATGGCGAAATGAACACCCATTAATAGCGTAAGCATAAACGGTATTCGGAGCTGTGAACCTAGCCACAACCGATACACGATCGGGCTAATGAGTACCAAAACTACAATTAATAGTAAAACGAACCCCCATAATTTTAATAGTCCACCTACCATCCTTTTTATCCAATCAGTTTCTCTCAGTTCATGAGCATGCGTAAATGAAGCCCAAAAGGGTTGCAACACAATGCCAAAGAAAATCATGACCACGCCGATGTATTTATTTGATATTGCATAGGGCGCAACTTCTGCTGGTGAAAACAATTGCGAAATTATCATAGAATCTGTCGAAAATATCACAACGGCAGACAGTTGAAGAACAAGAAATTTCCCGCTAAGACTTAATAGAGGACCCACTCTATCGCTCTTGAAGCACTCGAACGAAGGTTTAATCTCCGTATACTTCGTACTAAATAGAACGACAGAACCGATGACGAATGGTACGAGATTAGAAATGCCAGATATTGCCGTAAGGAGGCTGATTGAACCAGGATAATATCGCTTTGCAACGAGAACACAAACAAGTGTCATAACGCTTCCAGCCGTGTTGAAATATCCAGCTAACGCGGGCATCTCATCAGCGCGCAGAATCGACCCTATGAGACGAGCAACTAACTGACAGAGGAGGAAAAACACCGTGATTGCTACCGCCAAAGTTACATCCTCAATTATCGTTTGAGGTGTGTTGAAAATTGTTCCCCAATTTATTAGTGGATACACAAACAACAATATTGCAGAAAGCAGAACCGCTATGACCGTGACGACAATATAGGATGTGCTGATATAGATCTTTGCAGAAATCTTGTCGGCATGCGCCAAAGCTGAAGCAACCATGTTTTGCATACCATTTCCTAGCCCCACATCAAAGAGATATAGCCATGATACAGCAGACGTCATTGTTATCCAGACTCCATAGCGCACAGGATCTAGGTAATCAAGAACAATGGGCACCAGTAAGTACGAAATACCTGCGCCAAACCCCTTCCTTAATAGCAATGCGATAATATTTTGCTTCAAACGGGATGTACGAGTCGCTGCAGCACATGTATCTAATTCAGTAATTTGTCCTCCAGTCAGGTTGTATCTTCGAGATCGTGCGTTCGCAATCACCTCCCCTTTACACAACAAATACTTGGTTCTTTCAACTGCTGTATGAGATACTAATTTTATCAGGGTTCTTGCCCCGTCTTCGTGCTTACAAAGTCCCCATATTGGTGACGAGGTTCCCCTTTCTTTGGTATTCGATACCCGTTCGAGCACATAGCGCAATTCCACCCTGATCAAAATGCAGCCGCTCACCTGCTTCGCTCACCCAGCCCACGATCCGAGCCGGACTTCCAACAACAAGTGCATAGTCGGGAACATCCTTCGTCACCACCGCTCCGGCACCGATGAATGCGTGTTCCCCGATCCGATTACCGCAGACGATGGTGCAGTTGGCTCCCAGCGACGCTCCCTCACCGACGACGGTTTCGCGATAGAATTCGGAACCGCTCTGCGGATACTTGCAGCGGGGATTGAGTACGTTTGTGAAAACCATCGATGGTCCGCAGAATACGTAATCCTCCAGTATTACCCCCTCGTAGATCGACACGTTGTTTTGCACCTTGCAGTGATCGCCGATTCTGACATTGTTTCCGACATTCACATTCTGGCCAAAGACGCAGTTCTTCCCGATACGTGCACCGCTCTGGATGTGGGTGAAGTGCCAAATCTTTGTACCCTGACCGATATGCACATCTGGGTCTATATAAACACTTTCGTGGGCGTGGTATTCTATCATTGGATCGTCAAAAGGTGAAGGAGTCAAGAGGTCAAAGATGGTTAGGGTTTCCAGGCGAGGTTGTGAATCATGGCTTTGTCCGATGCAATAATTGGATTGCTGTGGCGGAGTTGATGGACGAGCTCTATGCTTGGATAGGCGTCGTGAATACTGAAGCCATGACCAGCGAGGGTTTCACGATAGACCTCGGTATGCAGATCGGTGAATCCGCCGGTGAATTCGATCTCCTCACCGTCCACTCTGATGGAACGATACGTCGCGTTCCCGTTCACGCGCGCTTCCTCGGGAAGATCCTCACGTTGGAGGGAGAGACACCAGCGTACATCCGCATTCGCCAATTCCAGGAACCCACACATTTTCCGTTGCTCGCATACATGCACCTCGCTGTGTCGTGCGTATCCAAACAGCCACAACAGCAGATCGAAGAAATGCACACCGATATTTGTCGCAATTCCCCCTGACTTCTCAACATCCCCTTTCCAGGAGTAATCATACCACAAACCCCGGGTCGTGATATATGTCAAATCTACACTGAATCGTTTCTCATTCCCTTTATTTCCTTCATTCCCCTCATTTCCCGTTTCTCCACGAATTCTCCTCTTCAACTCCAAAATCGCCGGATGCACGCGCAACTGCAGCACCGTCCATATCCTTTGCCCATATTCTTCCTCCAGTTCCGCAAGCGCATCCAGATTCCAGGGGTTGAGAACAATAGGTTTCTCGCAGATGGCATCCGCACCAATCCGAAGTGCCTGGCGGATATGTGCGTCATGCAAATGATTTGGCGAACAGATGCTGACGTAATTCACACGTTCTTCGTCAGTTGCGCGACGCAGTTTCTCAAGGTGTCGGTCGAATCGCTCATATTCCTTGAAAAAGGCAGCATTTGGGAAGTAGCTGTCGAGGACACCAACGGAGTCATGTGGATCACAGGCGGCTACGAGACTTCCGCCGACAGCCGTGATGGCCTTCAAATGGCGAGGAGCGATATAGCCGGCGATGCCTGTGAGGGCGAAGTTCAACATCGTTATAGTTAAGAGGTGAAGGATGCTGGCATATTTGGTTGCTCACGGTAATACCGTACGGTTTTGTGGAGACCAGATGCGAAATCGGTGATCGGCGAATAGCCGGTTGCTGACTGAAGGAGATGGATATCGGCATAGGAATGCTTGATGTCGCCTGGTCTTGTATCAGCGTACTGGGCCTTTATGTCCGTTTCGAGGATACCGTTCAGATTATCGACGAGATCGTTCAATGTGATCTGACCATGCGTCGCGCAATTCATGGCCTTTCCGACAGCATCCGCTTCGGTGGCGGCGAGCATGTTCGCCCTCACAACGTTCGAAACGTACGTAAAATCACGGCTTTGCTCGCCGTCGCCGTAAATCATCGGGGATGTACCATTCAACATGGCATTGATGAACCTGGGAATGACCGCTGAGTACTGCGAATTCGGGTCTTGTCGCGGTCCGAATACATTGAAATACCGCAATGCAACTGTTTCAATTCCGTAGAGCTCTGAGAATATCCGGCAGTAGTGTTCCCCTGCAAGCTTCGACACCGCATATGGCGACAACGGCTTCGGTGTCATTGTCTCGACCTTTGGGAGCATGGGATTATCACCATATACGGATGACGATGATGCGTACACGATTCGCCGCACACCGTGTGACCGGGCGGCTTCAAGGATGTTCAACGTCCCAACGACGTTGACCTCGTTGCTCGTGATCGGATCGTTGATCGAACGGGGAACCGACGGAAGAGCCGCCTGATGGAGGATAATTTCCGTTCCTCTAACCGCGCGATCCGTCACATGGTAGCTACGGATATCGCCTTCGATCAGTTCAAAGTCACTGATGAACGGTCTGAGGTTCTCTCGTTTCCCGGTCGAGAAGTTGTCGAGGACACGTACGGTTTGACCGCTTTTAAGTAGTTCTTCGACAAGATTCGAGCCGATGAAACCGCCACCGCCGGTAACGAGGAAATGCATAAGCAAATATATTATATATTAT
>JACZJN010000154.1 GCA_014860565.1 Bacteroidota bacterium | reverse complement strand
CAGGTACACCATCAGGCCGCCGCTGAACATGATGCCGTCGCTGTTCTTCGTGTCCGTGTCCAGCGTCTGCACGTCGCGAATGGAGGTTATCTTGCTGCCGAGGAAGAGATAACGGAATTCGCCGTGCAGGGCGATGTTGGTGCTGAAGGGAATTTCCAATCCCAATCCGAAATGATACCCGGTCACGAAATTTTCCTCGTCCTCGAGCAAGGCGCGGATGTCTCGGGCGGCGACTTTCGTGACATCATAGGCCTCGATAGTGTAATAGAAACCGATGCCCGCGGTGGCGTAGGGGGTGAGAAAGGAACCCACGGGGGCGAATATCATGAACGAGAAGGTGATGGGAACGTAGGTGACGTCGGCGGTCAGATTATTCAGATCGATCTGTCCGGTATGAAAGACCTCCGCGTCGCGATAGGAGAGCGAGGCCTCGAAGCCCACGTTGTTGCCCAGCCGCAATCGGCCGAGCATTCCGAAAAACATCGCCCCTTCCTCGGCGTCGTTGCTGCTGTACCAGCCAACGAGGGGACCGACGCCAAAAGTATTTTCTATATCATTCCGCTGTGCGAATGTCGACGCGGATGCGGCGATAAACACGGAAAGGAAAAGC
This sequence comes from Bacteroidota bacterium, assembly GCA_014860565.1. Classification (GTDB taxonomy): domain Bacteria; phylum Bacteroidota; class Ignavibacteria; order SZUA-365; family SZUA-365; genus SZUA-365. The sequence goes on along the minus strand of JACZJN010000154.1, from coordinate 5,988 downwards.
GGGAGAAAAGTTCGCATGGGAACTCCGCATGGTGGATGGCTGATGGTGCATGGTTGCTACATCCATGTTAATACGGAACAACGTCAGACACAACCGGAGGAACGTCGAATGTTCCACGCGCGATACGGCGGAGTCCTGTGCCGTCGCGGCGGATAACATACAGCCCCTGGTCCGCCGCATGCTGCGCGACGAACGCGATCCACTCGCCATCCGGGCTGAGTTTGCCCCAATCAGACAATCCGTGCAGCCATTGCACGTCAGGGAAGCTGGTTTCCAGCTGTGTCCTCGTTATCGGGACCTCATGCAGTCGTCCGTCGGATACGCGCTGCAGTGTGATGGTCTGGACGTTGGAGTTATATCTGCCGTACTCCCCGCTGCCGGCGCTCAGCATTTGGAATCCCCTTCCAATGCTCTTCAACGCCACCTGCCAGCTGCCACCCCGGCAGTCGTAGGCGACGCCGCTGTGATCCGATTGGATCAGATACAGCGTGCCACTGCTTTCGAACGCAGCGAGAAACCAGCTCAGCGGAGTGTCGATCGACGTTTCGGCGAGTACGCGCAGTTGCTCCGGCGTTCCCCCGAGGAGAAGCGTCCGCCACGCCACCGGGGCTCCGTTTTCCACCTGCCGCACGATGAGGCTGATGACTGCCACGCTCCCGTCATTTGTCAATGCGAGGACATTCGTCACGGAAGGAATATCGGGCCGGAACCCCAGCCCCTGCTGTGCAAAGTGATTCTCGATGAAGGCACTGATGTCGGTGGTGGACATTTTCCATGCTGCGCAGTCGAATATGCAGAGATGGAGTTTCCACTCCGTCGTATCTGTCGAACCCACCGGCCGCTGCCAGGCGTAGAACGCCGCGTGGTGTCCCCCATGGGCGAGCGCTGCCGGGAGCGGTTCACCGTATTGGTCCCCCCCGACATAGCTGAATTCCACCGCTGGATCCGACGACAAGGGAAGCGGTACCGGAATCACCGCACCACCCTCGCAGCGTCCGAAGAGCTGGTAGGTGTACGGCCAGGCATCGCTGCGCGTCTCGAACAAGACGCGTCCGTTGGCCGCGACCTCTGAGAGGGATATGACATGGTCCGTGGAAAGCCGTTCGTCCTTCCCGCTCACGATCTCGTAGCGATGGAATTCGACCTGACCGTTGTGATCGCCGTTGACGTAGTAGACGAAGCGTCCTGTCGGCGTCCCTTCCGGATCGTCGCTGCATGCGGTCAGTATCAGCAACGGAAGAACGCACAAAATGGAAAGCCGTCTCATCTTCATTTCATACCCCTTCGTAAAAAACCTACATCGGATCCTCCAATGAAGATCATTGTATCGATTATAGCATATTTTCATGCAAACTTCGCGGTAATTTTTCCTCCCTCCCCTCTTGCGCCGTTGGCTTCGTCACCATATATTCGTCTATGCGAATATATGAATATGGTCAGTGACAGGAACAGGCAATGAACACAAAGAACGCTGATACTCGCCAGGAAACGGCAGTGCAGGCGACGGGAAATGCGGACGCATCCGGCATCGCCGCGTTGATGCAGGCGCTGGCGGATGTCAACCGCCTTCGCATCCTCAACCTGCTTCTGCAGGAGAAAGAACTGTGTGTCTGCGACATCGAGCGTGTCCTGGCGGTACCTCAGACGCGCGTGTCACGGCATCTGACCATCCTCCGCAACAGCGGCTGGGTGGCGGCGCGGCGCGAGGGACGATGGATGCACTACCGTCTGACCGACGACAGTCCGCTCCAGCGGGAACTCACACACGGCTTCCGGAAGCAGTGGCGCGCGGTTCCGGAGTTCATGCAGGATATCGCGCGGCTGCAACAACCGACCATCGTCTGCTGTGACCCTTTATCGGAGAACCACCCATGACCCATAGCGACGCGCCAGTGCGGCGTCTGTCTTTCCTCGATCGTTTTCTTACCCTGTGGATATTCGCCGCGATGGCGGCGGGTGTGCTGCTGGGACATTTCATCCCCTCGATCGCGGGATTCTGGAACGGCTTTCAATCGGGCACCACCAACGTGCCCATCGCCATCGGCCTGATCCTGATGATGTATCCGCCGCTGGCGAAAGTGCGGTACGAGGAACTGGGAGACGTCTTCCGCAACGTGCGCGTGCTCACTCTTTCCCTCGTGCAGAACTGGATCATCGGTCCGATACTCATGTTCGCCCTCGCAGTGCTGTTTCTCCCCGATCAGCCGGAGTACATGACGGGGCTCATCCTCATCGGACTCGCGCGCTGCATCGCGATGGTGATCGTGTGGAACGAACTCGCCTGCGGCGACTCGGAATACGCGGCGGGGCTCGTGGCCTTCAATTCCATCTTCCAGGTGCTGTTCTATTCCGTGTATGCCTGGGTGTTCATCACCGTGCTGCCCGAATGGCTGGGACTCCAGGGTTCGGTGGTGGACGTTTCGATGGGCGACATCGCCGAATCGGTGTTCATCTACCTCGGCATTCCCTTTCTCGCCGGGATGCTTACGCGCTTCCTGCTCGTGCGGGCCAAAGGCAAGGAGTGGTATCACGGGAAATTCATTCCCCGCATTTCTCCGCTCACGCTCATCGCCCTGCTCTTCACCATCTTCGTGATGTTCTCGCTCAAGGGCGAGATGATCGTCGAACTGCCGATGGACGTGCTCCGCATCGCCCTCCCGCTCGTGATCTACTTCGTGATCATGTTCCTCGTCTCGTTCTGGATGGGCCATAAAATGGGAGCCGATTATCCGAAAACAGCGACGCTCTCGTTCACGGCCGCCAGCAACAATTTCGAACTCGCCATCGCCGTGGCCGTGGCGGTGTTCGGCATCAATTCCGGCGTCGCGTTCGCCGCGGTCATCGGTCCGCTGGTCGAGGTCCCCGTGCTCATCGCCCTCGTCGGCGTGGCGCTGCGCCTACGAGCACGCTACTTCGCTTCCGGCACAGCAAACCCGTCATCCCGATAACCCGCCGTCATGGAGACATCGATGAACACGGATCTCTTACATCCCCTGCTGCGATCGACGATCGCCGGCGCGCTTTCCACGCAGGATTCCATTCCACCCGCGCGTCGCCAGACGCTCGAGCGGCTGGCTGCGTGGATCGCGGAAAAATCGCGCTCCGGTGAGGACGCCCCGTTGATATTCATCTGTACGCACAATTCCCGCCGCAGTCATTTCGGTCAGATCTGGGCACAGACGGCCGCATGGACGCTCGGACTGGAGCACGTGCGCACATTTTCGGGCGGCACGGAGGCGACGGCTTTCCATCCCAATGCCGTGCGCGCCCTTCAAGGACAGGGCTTCGGCATTCGCATCGAAACCGAGGGCGAGAATCCGCTCTACGCCGTGCAGGCGGGACCCCAACTGCCAGACATGTCGGTATTTTCCAAGCGATTCGACAACGACACGAATCCCTCTTCGGGCTTCGCGGCTGTGATGACCTGCTCCGATGCGGACGAAGCGTGTCCGGTCGTTCCCGGTGCCGCCGCGCGATTCTCCCTGCCGTACGACGATCCGAAGCAGTCCGACGGCAGTGGACAGGAGGCAATCGTCTATGCCGAGCGCAGCCTGCAGATCGCCTCGGAAATGCTGTTTGTCATGCGGGAGGCAGGACGCAGGAAGCAGTAGGCAGGAGGCAGGAAGTCTGGCGAACGCCTTTCCGCGTTTCCGCGTTTGCCACGTTTACCACGTTCCCACTTCACCCCTTAACCAATTCACTATCATGATCACTTCCGAACAACTCAAACAGATCGTCAAGGACAAATACACCATCATCGCCGAACAGCCGATGGACGTGAACGCCTCCTCGTGTTGCGGCGCAACCTCCGTCTGCTGTGGAGAAGGCATGACGTATTCGATCATGGCCGATGACTACAGTGGCAAGGACGGCTATGCCGCGGAGGCGGACCTTGCGCTTGGCTGCGGCATCCCGACCGACCACGCAGGCATCCGTCCGGGCATGACCGTACTCGACCTCGGGAGTGGCGCGGGCAACGACGTGTTCATCGCCGCGAAGGATGCGGGTCCCGAAGGACTCGTCATCGGCGTCGACATGACCCACGCCATGATCGCGAAAGCCAACGACAACAAAGCGAAACTCGGCGTGGCGAACGTCGACTTCCGTCTCGGCGAGATCGAGGCGCTGCCGGTGGAGAATGACTCCGTGGACGTCATCATTTCCAACTGCGTGCTGAATCTCGTGCCCGAAAAGGAGAAAGCGTTCGCCGAAATGTTCCGCGTGCTCAAACCGGGCGGCAGCTTCGCCGTCTCCGACATCGTGGTCGAGGGCGAGATGCCCGCGCATCTGCGCTCGGTCGCGACGATGTATGCCGGCTGCGTTTCAGGAGCGGAACAGCGGGAGCGATATCTCGACTACATCCGCGAGGCGGGATTCGTGGATGTCACCATACCAAAGGAAAAACCGATTGTGATTCCCGACGATGTCCTGCAGGGCGAACTTGCTTCCTTCCCACCGGAACAGCGCACGATGGGCAGCGCCCGGCTGGTCAGCGTCACCGTTCGCGCCGTCAAACCCTGATGCACCCGCCGAAGACACGGCGCTTCCGCGGCATGCATGCATCGCTGCTGATCGGGCTGCTTGCGCTGTTCGCTTTCACCGTCATCGACTGCGGGGGCGACACGCGTCCGGGCGCGGGTACGGACACGACCGCTTCGAAACTCGACACCCTGGATGCCGGCAGCATGGATCGCTTCCTCGCTGCCGGCAAGCTGGCGGTAGTGGAATTCGGCGGCAAGCGCTGTGGACCCTGCATCGAGATGCGCGGGATCCTCCGGCAGCTCGGCAGCAGGCGTCCGGACCTGCGCCTCGGTCTTGTTTTCTGGGAAGACAATCCCGAGCTGTTCGAGAAATGGAGGGTGACGCTTATCCCCGCGCAGATCATTTTCGACCGGAGCGGCCGCGAGGTTGCACGACACCGCGGTGTATGGGAACTGGATTCTCTGATCACACGAGTCGATGCCGTGGCCCCGTGAATAACGACCAGGTTTTTCGCCCTGACGCATGTTTGACTTTTCTCTGAAATTCCCTTGGCGCATATTGCATAGATGAACATGCACATGAATATCGCCTTCCTTGCCTTCCTGCTGTCGATCACTGCAGGACTGACGCCCTCCGCTGCGCAAACGCCCGCTACCACAACGGAGAGTACTGCAACGCCGTGCTTCCGTCTCCTGGAAGAAGTCGAGCACTATTTCGGAGAGATCACGCAGAACGATACGGTAGAGCATACCTTCCTTTTCAGGAACGAATGCGCGGACACGGTGGAAATCGAATCGGCGCGCACGAGCTGCGGCTGCACATCGGTGGTGCTCACCGACCGCCGCGTTCCTCCCGGCGGCGAGGCGCGCATCCTGGCAAAATTCACTCCTCCCCGTGGGTCCAAGGGACGCATCAGCAAAAGCGTCAGTATCTACCTGGTGGGAGAATCCACCGTGCACACCGTCCTGCACGTGGCTGCCACGGTGCACTGCGCGATCGACGTCGAACCGTCGTACATCAGGGTTCCCGATGCCGTCGTCGGCATGCGCCGTACGGTGCAGTCCACCATCACGAACGTCTCCGACTCCGTCGTTTTCGTCGAAACCACGGGCGTGAGCCTCACCTCATATCAGGACGAACCGGGGAGCGTCGGCGGCAGGTCGATGTCCCTGAGCGGCGGCACCGTCACGCCTACCACTCTCCGCCTCAAACCCGGTGAAAGCGGCGTGCTGACCATCGGCTTTACTCCAGCCGTAGCAGGACAGCTCAACGGATCCGTCGGCCTGAAAATCGGCGACGTGGAGAATGTGATTTTTCTGTTCGGGGAAGTGCGCGCGAAATAAATAATTTCGTGCCGAAACGTGGACGAGCCGTACACGAAGCCGGTAGTCTCGTCAGCCTGATACCGTTCAGCGGAAGCGGAACCCAACGTGTACAAATTCCGTCGGCTCGCCCCTACGTCCTCCCCGTTCCTTCCCGATCCTCCCCGTTCCTCCCGCTCCTCCC
>JACZJN010000153.1 GCA_014860565.1 Bacteroidota bacterium | reverse complement strand
TTTTTTCATCACATCACCCATCCGAGTATGGTGAAAAACAGGATAAAGACGATGACAAAGATCCCGAGATAGGTAAACCAGCGGTTGTTCTCTCCCCGTTGCGAGGCGCGGTCCCAGAACGGCACGAGCACCCACAGCAGTCCGGCCACGCCGAAGAAGAGGATGCCGAACACCTCGCCCTCGATGAACCAGATATGCGCCGGGAGCAGCTTGAGGATCTGGAACATGAAGAGGAAATACCATTCGGGGAGAATGCCGGCAGGCGCCGCCGCGAAGGGATCGGCCTTGACGCCGAGTTCCCAGGGGAAAAACACCGCGAGGATGGCGAGAATGTTGAGCACGATCAGCCAGAGCAGGAGATCGCGCAGAACGAAGTTCGGGAAGAAAGGCATGGTCTTTTCCTCGCCGTGCTCCGCCGCGCCGATCGGCGAACTCATGCCCTGCTTCTGCACGAGCAGAAGATGCACGGTCAGCAGGACGGTGAAGATCGCCGGGAACAACGCGACGTGGAAGCCGAAGAAACGCGAGAGCGTGGCGCCGCCTACATCGGGTCCACCGCGGAGCAGTTCCATGATCGGATGGCCGACCACGGGCACGGAGCCCGCGATGTCGGTGCCGACCTTGGTGGCGAAGAACGCTAGTTCGTTCCACGGCAGCAGGTAGCCGCTGAAGCCGAAGCCGAGCGAGAGGAAAAACAGCAGCATGCCGGAGACCCAGGTCATTTCCCGCGGCTTGCGGTAGGCCTTGGTCAGGAAGACGCTGAACATGTGCACCGCGGCAGCGAGCACCATCAGGTTCGCCGACCAGCTGTGCACCGAGCGCATCAGCCAGCCGAACTGCACCTTGGTCATAAGAAAGCGGATGCTTTCAAACGCCGTATCGGCGCCCGGACGGTAATAAAACAGCAGCAGGATGCCCGAGATGACCTGGACGATGAAGAGAAACAGCGTCACGCCGCCGAAATAATACCAGATGGAGTGCCTGTTCTTGGGAACGCTTTTATGCGCGATGAACTCCTTGACGCCGCTCAGGTCGACACGTTCCTCGACCCAGCCGGACACTGCGGTAATAATCGATTTCATATGGGGCTCCCGTTGGTCAACTTTTCGTCACGTGTACTTCGTCGCCCTTCACCACAACCTCGAACGGATCGAGCGGGCGCGGCGGCGGGCCGTCGATGTTCTTTCCGTTCAGGTCGTATTTCCCGTTATGGCAGGCGCACCATATCAATCCCATGTCCTCGCGGTACTGCACCGTGCAATCGAGATGCGTACAGGTGGCGGAGAACGCCTTGAAGCTCCCGTTGGGAAAGCGCAGCAGGATGCCCGGCTTGTTGCCGAAACGGAACAGCGAGCCCGAGCCCGGCGCGAAGTCGTCGACCTTGCCGACGAGAACGCTCGTGACCTGTTCGCCGGTCACTTCCGGCGGCTTGAGGTATGCGATGATGGGATACACGATGGCCGCGCCCAGCGCGGTCGCACCGCTGCCGAGCAGCAGCTTCAGTGTTTTACGCCTGCTTTCCGAGGGTGCAGGATCAGCCATACGAAATCCTCCGGTGGTGTTGAAAGATTGCCGAACCGCGACGTGCGCTCAATTTTCCTTCGGGCGATAGGTCACCTGGATCCGCGTGCGGTAATTGGTGAGAAACTCCGGATCGACGTCCTGCATTTCCGATGCCTCGGAATTGAGGTGCATCACGCTGACGAACGGAGTGTTGTGCAAAATGAATTCGTTCCCTTTCCCGGGCTGGAAGACGTGGTACTGGTCTTCGTACGTCCAGTTGCGGTCCTTCGTGAGCCGGTTCTTGTAGAAATCGATCACCGCCTCGTACGAATCCTCGCAGATCAGCGTAACGAAATGCAGGGCCGCCGTACCCTCTCCCAGCGTGCCGCTGCGCACGATATGCGCACCGGGGAAGGGCGGTATGTCGATCTCGGATGCCTTCGGGGCGTCTTCGGGGTGCACGGAAGGAAAGGCGTCGCCCCGCATGCGCGCCCAGGGCGCGTACGCATCGGGAATAACGGTGGGGAAGTCGCTCGCGGCGGCCGCGTACGCCTGCATCTGGGTGGCGGAATCAAGGGGCGCGGTGTCGTCGCGCGCGGTGTCGCCGCAGGCAGCGGTGAAGAACAGTCCGGAGCAGAGAATGATGCAAAGCTGTTTCATGGAAATGCCTCTCTATTGGAACATGGACAGGGTTGACGGGAAGAGGACACGGAACGTACGACGCAGGATGCAGGACGCAGGATGCAGGATGCAGGACGCAGGACGCAGGACGCAGGATGCGGGACGTGCATCGGTGTCATGCGGATACGTGGAGTCCTGCCGTGTGCTGCATGCAGCGTACGGTTCGCCCGAGTACGGGCGTCTTACTTACTACTAAAAGGTGCGGTTATCTTAAATGACGGCGCTGCGAGTGCGCCGGATCAGAAAAAATGCGCAGTATGCGCGAGGTGCTCGTTGCGGGAGGGGAAAGGTGCGTATGTCAACTATTTGCATTGTAAATAGTGAAAAATGAAGTCGTTGTCAAGTGCGCGTCCATTTCCGTGGCCAAACCGCTGGAGTACTCGATCGCGGGTGGGGCGGGAGTCCCGTCCCGCTCGACGTCCGCATGTTTGACATTCAGGGGGAATATTCTTAATTATCGCCCACTGACAAATATTTCGGTCAATTCGATCCTGTATCCATTGGAGGACCTATGCGCGTTGCCACTTTCGTTCGTTCCCACATGCCCGCCGTTTTTTTTCTGGCGGCTTTTCTCCTTCTCCCGGCGGTCACTTCCGCGCAGTTCGACGTGGGAAGCCTGAAAAAGAAAGCGGAGAAGGCGGCCAAAAGCGTGTCCGGGGACAAAGAGCAGAAAACGGAGCAGGAAGCGGACGGCGATTCGGATATGCCGTCGGCGGTGTCGTCGGACGCCGTGTCCGGAAATGCGTCGGACGTGATTCGCGACGCCCGCTATGCCATCGAACCACTGGGCAGCATGCGCAGCGTGCATCAGGGCATGTTCAGTAAGAAAAACGAAGCACAGAATTTCTATGACAAGTGCAAGAAGGCGGATTATGAGAATCTGCGCGCGAAGGTCAAGGCGGCGGTAGCGGCCGATCCCTCCGCCATGGAGCGCGACCAGTACGGGTACGACGAGGTCATGGTCACCTTCCCCGAGCATTTCGCCGGATTGACGAAGGAATATCTCATCCCCGAAATCAACAATGCCATCGAAGTCGCCTACGCGGAAAAGGGCAAGGGTGCATCCCACGCCGGGGCGGCGCTCGAAGCGGCGGAATCCGCTGTTCTCGTCGCCGACGGCATTCTGCTCGTGACTCCGAATAACACCGAGGTGCAGACCCTCCGCGGTGACGCGCAGTCGGCCGCCGCGAGCATGGGCGCCGCGCATGATGCCGTCTACGCCAGCGGCTTCAACAAGGAGCATGCCGGAGAAATCGTCTTTTCGTCCCAGCCCGTGGTGGTCGGTTCCGAAAACGCCTCCGCGCTGAAGACCACCTTCACCGCCAACGACGACATCTACGGCATGATGTATTTCAAAGGGACGTTCAAGGAAATCACCGGCGGTTCCTCGTATGCATGGACAAAGCTGTTTGTCGATGGAAACGAGAAAGCGAGCTACGATTTTAAACTGGATGGGGACAAGGCCGAGCGCACCTGGCTCGCATCGGAGATCATTCCCGATCCGTCGCTCAGCCAGACCCGCGGCGCGATGATTTTCACCAAGGCCATCAGCGAACTCTCTCCCCGCCGCCACACCATCCGCGTGCAGACGCTCGACAATAGTATGATCGTGCTCGCCGAAGGCGAATTCCAACTCGACTGCACGGGCGGACTCGACCGCGTGGCCGAAGTGAACAAGAAACTCGGCGACAAGAAAATGGCCGCGGTGAAGCTTCCGCAACCCGCGATGCGCAATGCCGCGCTGGAGAAGGAATTCATGGCCGCGCTGAAGGAATGGAAGGAGACGCCGCTGAAGGTCGTGATCACCGAAGCGGATTGGACGATCCAGCATCACCCGGTCACCGGCGCCATCACCTCCCGCACCATCAACACCACCGTCGCGGTGAAAAAGCCCGACGGCGGTTGCCGCATGTTCGAGATCTCCTTCCGCCAGCAGTACCAGGGCAAGAAATACGGCAAGGCCGAGCAGTACGGCGTCGGAGATTCGGCGGACATGCCGTGTGAAAACGTGAAATGAGATGAAGAGGAAGCACGGATTACTCGAATACTCCGTGCTTCCTCTACCGCAGTAATACCGACTAAATGCAGGGTGAACGACTATGGGAAAATTCAATTCTTACGATCGCATCGCCGATCTGTACGATCACTATGTGACGGCCGATTATGATATCAATTTCTGGCTGGAGGAATGCCGGGGCGCGGAGGACGTGCTCGAGGTGACGGCGGGCACGGGACGCGTGACCCTGCCGCTGCTGCGCGCGGGTATTCGCCTCACCGCCGTGGATATTTCCTACGCATTGCTGACCAGGCTGAAGGAGAAAGCGGCGGCGGAGGGACTCGCCGTCGAGACGCTGCACGCCGACATGCGCGACTTCGTCCTCAAGAAGAAATTTCCGATTGTGATCATTCCCTTTCACTCCATCGAGGAAATCCACGACGGCTGCGACGTCACCGCCTCCCTGCGTGGCGTGCGACAGCATCTCGCGCCGGGGGGACGCGCCCTGATCACACTGCACAACCCGGCGGCGCATCACGGCGACGACTCCGGCATTCCGCGGCTGATCACGGATCAGGAACTCCCCAACGGCAACCGCATGATTTTCTGGCATGCGCGCACATACAATGCCGCGGAAAAAACAGGTATGAGTTATCAACTCTACGAGGAATACGACGTCGACGGCCTTCTCCACCGCAAGCGTCTTTTCACCCCGCATTACCACCTGCGCGACCGCGCCGAAATCGAACAGCTCGCCGACCGCGCCGGATTGAAAGTCACACGCATCTGGGGCGGGTACAAACACGAAGAGTACACCGACAGCAGCCGGTATATGATCTTCGAAATGAAGGAATAGGAGGAGAAAGGGAGAGAGGATGCGGAGGGCACGGAGAAGACGATCACCGCGGAGGCGCACGGAGGCGCGCGGAGGGCTTTTTCGATAGCATCGGATTCACGTTGAGGTAGCGAGACCAATTTCCGAGACGGAACAATCGAAAAAATCCTCTGTGCGACTCAGCGCGCCTCCGCGTTAAAATCCTCTCTGCGCCCTCCGTACCCTCCCTCCCTTACTCTCCTATTCCTACCGGTAGAAATACACCGACAACTCCGTCTTCTGGCTCGACCAGTCGATGGACTTCAGTTCGACGACGTAGGGATTGCCCTGAGTGTCGGTGGAGGACTGCCGCCAGGAGATGTTCGCGACCTTGGCCTGCGCGGCGGGACCCTTGAGCATGCCGCCCACGGGATAGCCGCCCGGGTCGATGGGGAAATTCGTCAGGGTGATGGCGTCGGTGAACTGGTAGTCTGCGATGCCCTGCGCCGCCGTCACGGCCGAAAGCGTGACGATACTTTTGCCGTCGTCGGCGATGCGTCCGGTGATGCGCGTGTTCACATTCAAACCTGACATGTCATAGTTGAAGTCGACGGTGAACTCGTTCTTGTTCCACGTCAGCGCCGGAGCGCCGCTGATCTTGTTGGCCCAGACCATGCTGGGGATATCCGCTCCGTCGCTGGACTTGATCGTACTCGGCGGAGTGCTGCCCATGCCGTCGAGCGTCACCATGATCGTCCGGAATTCCACGACCTGCACCGTCGTCTCGGCGCTGCCCGCGGGTTCGCTGCTCCCCGGCGCATACATGGTCACCTTCACGGTGTATTCGTCCTGCTCTTCCCACGTATGCGTGATCGTACTGTCGCCCGTGCGCGAGGCCGTCTTTCCGTCGCCGAAGTCCCATTCGAAGCGCGCGCCGGCGGGCGCCGTGCCCATGTGCCGCGCGACGAGCTCGAGTTCCTGCCCGAGCCCGATCGAGGTATCGGCCGGCTCGATCCAGAGGGCGGAGAGCCGGATCTTGCACCACTGGAAACCGGCCCAGGAGAAGAAATTCTTCCCCGACGCCTTGGCGTTGACCTGGATGCCGATCAGGTTTTCCTTCGTGGGCTGCTCGAGGGTGAGAATGTCCGCGGGCTCGCGCTTCTCGATTTCCTTGATGCTCGGCAGGTCGATCCACGCCGTCAGGGAGAAGGGGATGCTTTTGTCCGATGGAACGATCTCCACGGTGAAGTCCTTGTACGGGAGAAACGTTGTCTTCCCCGTCGCCGCGTCGAGCAGTTGCACGCGCGGCAGGTCTTCGTTGTCGACTGGCACGGCCCAGAGTTCGTAGGCCGGGTACTGTCCCGCGCCGATGCTGTTCGCGCCGACCTTCTGCCAGATGCGATCGACTTCCTTCGGATCGCAGATCGTGGAGACGGGGATGAAGAGGATCTGATCGTAGTTGAAGGTGCTGCCATCGGCGAGGGCCTTGGCGTTGGCCGCGGAGGTGTAGGGGCGGAATTTCTTTGTCGCGAAGTCGAAGGTGACGGTCCCTTCGCTGCCCGGATAGTTCGGATCGTACACCTTCAGCTGCCCTTCGGTTTCGGTGATGTGGTACTCGTAGGTGATGATCGCATGCGCCGGCGCGGCCAGATTGCCGCGCACGCCGAGGTAGAGGAACTGCGGCTGATTCGCCACCAGCATGCCGTAGCAGAGGCTCCAGAAATGGTCTTCCTCCGATTTCTGAAGGAAACCGTCGAACGGCGTGCTGCCGGTGGAGGTCCAGAAGCTGTTGTCGGAAACGAAGGCCTTCTGCAGTTCGGCGCAGAAGCGAATGCCCGTGGCGTCGTCTTCCCATACCTTCGGTGTACGGAACCAGAGCTTGTCGTTGTCGAAATGCGTGGTCAGCGGCAGCGAGGCCTGGAAATTCCTGAAGAAATGCGCCGCGCCGATGCTCATGCCGGCGCACATGCCGTCGGGCGCGGGATACGCACCCCAGTTGACAAACGGCCAGCCATTCACCTGTGGATCGAACATCGTGAAAAAGCCCCCGCCCTGGCGCAGCAGTTCGATCTGCGTGGCCGAGACGACGATTTCGGAGAAATGGCGCACGGCCACGTCGAGCCATGCATCGGAGCGTCCCACCGGCGCGATGGGTTCGAGCGTGCCCGCCGCGCGGTCGTAGTAGAACGCCACGGGGAAGCGTCCCCCCAGATCGGGCAGGGGAATGCGCAGGCGCATCGGCTTCATGGCGAACTCCCCGCCGTTGTCGATATGGATCAGCGGCGTGACGGGATCGAAATTCGGTCCGAGATCATAGCCGGTGATATCCGCGTAGGAGATCTTTACCGTGGTGGACGACGCATACGCGCCCGTGGGCACCTCGAGTTCCATGCCATCCACCGCCGTCCCGGCCGCGCTGACCGTCAGCGTGCCGCCCGGCGACACCGACTGCTCGGTCACCTGCGTCATCTCGCCCGTAGTGATCTTCCCCGAATCGCCGTTCGGCGACGACGGATCGTCTCCCGAACAGCCAGTGAGAAGGAACGCCAGCGCAACAAACATTGTCAGGAGGCGTAGTAGGGGCGAACCAACGGTTCGTTCACGGAAGAGTGGCGTTGCGTTCATGGTTCCATCCTGTCTGTTCGTGGAAAACCGGATAAAAATGTATGAATCCGATGCAGTGAAGATACAAAGATCCGTGGAAAATTTCGTGCATTAGAATTCAATCTTGATCCCCCCGATCACGAAGAACCCGATCTGGTACACCGGTTCCTCGCTGCGGGATTTCTGATTCCAGAGGTAAGTGAAGACGTTTCTGCGGCTGAGGACGTTCTGCAGTTCGATGTAGCTGACAAGATTCCACCCGCTGAAGTGCTGGCGGTTGTCGACGCGCAGGTCGAGCCGCTGATAGTCGGGTATGCGCTGGCTGTTGAGATTTGCCACGTCGTAAATCCAGCGGTTTTGATCGGCGGATTCCGGAAGTTTGGCGGGGGTGCGGGGACGTCCCGACGCGAAACTGAACTTTGTCGAAAATTCCCACTCCTCGTTCAGGCGATAGCCGCCAATGACATAGAGTACGTGGGGAATATCGAAGCTGGCCGGACGTTCGACGCCGTCGAGCGCCTGGTGCCGGGCCCGGGAGATCGTGTAGCTGACCTGTCCGTACAGCGCGTCGCTGAGTTTCTGCTGTACGAAGAATTCCACGCCCTCGGCGTAGCCCGTGCCCTCGCTCACGAAGGGAATCAGGCGTCCGTTGATCGTATAGGAGTCGCCGTCGTTGGCCAGGGACAGCTGTGGGAACTCGGTGCTGACCGGGTAGCGGCTGTAATTCTTGCGGTACGCCTCGAACGAAACCTTCAGGTCGGGGAGAGGGAGCCACGCGATACCTGCGATGTAATGGTCGGCGCGAATCGGGAGAAGGTCGGCGTTCGAAGGTACCGCACTGAGATAGACCAGCGCGGGCTGCTGTGAAAAGCGTCCCACCGACGCGCTCAGCGTCACGTCATCGGTCACCTGCCAACGCAGCGCGGCGCGCGGGTCGACGGCCTGTTCGCCGATGAAGCCATAGCGTTCCCACCGCAGTCCGAGTGTCAGGTCCACCCGTGGCAGCGGCGAGGTCGTAATCGAGAGATACGCCGAACTGCGGTCGGTGGTCAGCGCGCGTTGCAGCGGTGCGCGTGCGATGCCTGCACTGTCGTTGATGAAAGGACCGTCGTCAGTCCCGGTTGCGATATCGAAGTCCGCGCGGAGAAAGCGATGCGAGATGCCCGCCTGCAATTCGACTGCATCGAATTTCCGTACGGCGTCGTATTTGAGAATGGTCTCACCTTCGCCCGATGCATTGCGAAATACCTCGGGCGCACCGGCGAGGCGGGGATCCTTCGCGTTCTGTTTGAAATAACTCCAGGTGTCGGAGATCGACAGCGTGCCGTAGCCCGCTGAGCCCCAGAGCCACTGCCAGTTGGCGCCGGTGGTCGTGCGCCAGCCGCCGCTGCGCACGTCGAGGACCTCCGGATCCTCCGTGTCCGCCTGGTCCGGCTCGAAGTGAATGTCGTCGATCCCGCCAAGACTCACCAGCCACAAGCGATGTTCGGGCGAAGGATCGAACGAGATCTTGCCCTGGTAGTTCGTGTAATTCGGAATGGCGGTAAGGCCGAAGCTTTTAAAAATAAGATCGAGGTAGCTTTTCCGTGCGGCGAACATCCAGGAACCGTGTGCGTTGATCGGTCCCTCGGCGATGAGTCCCGCTCCGGCGATGCCCAGGTCGAAGGTGCCGGCGAGTCCCTCCCGGTTTCCGTCTCGCAGCTGGATATCGAGCACCGACGAGAGCCGGTCGCCGTAGCGGACCGGGAAGCCGCCGGCGGAAAACGTCGCCTCACGGATGAATTCCGAACTCAGCATGTTGATCGGACCGCCGCTTGCGCCCTGCGTGCCGAAGTGGCTGATATTGGGCACCTCGATATTGTCGATCAGCGTGAGATTTTCCGATGGAGATCCGCCGCGCACGACGAGGTCATTGCGCTGGTCGTTGGTGGGTACGACGCCGGGCATGGTCTGTATCATGCGCGAAACGTCGCCCGAGGCGCCGGGCTGACGGCGGATTTCCTCGTAGTTCATCGCATATACGCTGGTCGTCTGTTCTTTCGGCGCATGAAAATACGAGGCCGTGATTTCCACTTCGCCTCCGACCCCCACGGCTTCTTCTTCCAGCGCGACTTGCAGCTGTTTCGGATGCGCGGTCGAGATCACCACATCGCTTTCGATATGCGCTCCGTAGCCGATGAAAGTGAAGCGCACGCGGTAGGTTCCGACAGGTATGCGGTCGATGACAAAGCGTCCATCGGCATCCGTGCTCGCGCCGAGCTGTGTATCGAGCAGCAGCACGTTCACGCCCGGCAGCACCGCCTGTGTCACGCGGTCGATCACGCGTCCCTCCAACCTGCCGCTTCCACCGTTCTCCTGTCCAAACACCGTCATCGTCATCCCCAGCATCATCACCAGGAGGGAGGAGTAGAATACTTTCGTCTTCATCACCTGAGTCCTTTCAAATTGTACCAGTCGATCGTCGCGCGGAGCGCCTCGTGTATCGGCGTGGCCTTCATGCCGAATGTCCGCTCGAATTTGCTGCTGTCGACGACGAAGGGTTTCTCGAATTCATACATCATCTCGACGGTTTCGCGGGCGCCGGCGATGAAGATGCCCGCCAGGCGCATCATCATGCGACTCGTGCCGGCCATGCGCGGGGGAAGGCCGATTTCCTCGAAGACGATATTCATCAGTTCGCGCTGCGTGATGCTCGGTCGGTCGTTCGGCACATGCCATGCCTGTCCGTCGGCCTCGTCATGCTCGCCCAGCACCGCCAGCGCTTCACCGAAATCGTCGATGTACGTGAATGAATGCGGCAGGTCGAGTGCGCCGCCGAGCCGTGGCGTCTTGCCCGCGAGGGCGGGAAGAAACACCCGGTCACCGAGGGCGGAGGCCCGCACGCCCGGACCAAAGAAATCCGATCCGCGGCCGATTGCCACACGCAGACGTCCCGTCCGATGTGCCTCGAGCGCAGCTTCGCTCATGCGGGCGCGGACCCGTCCCTTGCGGGTGGTCGCCCGGAAGGGAAGCGACTCATGCATCGCGCCTTCGACTTCCCCGTAACCGTAGAGATTTTCCGCCAGCACGAGCTTCGCGCCCTGTGACGCGGCGGCTTGGAGCACCGCATGCTGCAGCGGCGGAAATTTCTCCGGCCACTGGTGATATGCCGGCTGCGCGCACTGGTACACCACCGCCGCGTCGCGGGTGACGTCGCGTGCGCTGTCGACCGACGAAGCGTCGCCGCGCAGCACCGTCACGCCCGCGGGCACCTCGGC
>JACZJN010000152.1 GCA_014860565.1 Bacteroidota bacterium | reverse complement strand
CCTTCATGCACCATGCATTCTTCGGAGCTCTGCTATTCCCTCGCTGTCCGCATCCTTGTAAATACCACGATGGAAACCATCGAGGAGTTGAAGCAGCCGCAGCAACTCCCGCCTGTTCTCGAGAGAGAGGGGGGTGAATTTCAGGGCGGCCTCCTCGCCAAGTGCCGCGAATGCCTGGTTCCGGACCTTGCGTCCTGCAGGAGTGAGCGAAACCCAGCGGATGCGGCGATCATTCTCGTCTCTTGCTTCGTGGAGAAGGCCGGCGCGCAGCAGTCGTGTGAGAATCCCGCTCCCCGTCCCCTTGTCCATTACGTGTTCGTCGAAAAACGCACCTTTGGTTTCACGCTTTCTGTGGTAGGCGAAATTCAGAAACCAGAACTCTTCAATGGTTGAAATGGGCAGATCGGTAAAACTGATCCGCGCATAATATCGTGCGTACCGGTTCATGCGCCCAAGGAGATATGCCGTCATGCGGTCGAGATCGATATCCTCCTGCGGCGTGTTGGCCGCTTCCTTGGCCAACCACGCCCCGAACTCCGCCAGCGATGCCTGCGGACGGATACCGGAGAACTGATCATGGCGCCTGATCAGTTCGATGAGTGTCTCACTGTTCATGCCGTCCTCTATGTTTCATGTACAAATATAGTTCGAAGACAAACAATAATTGTTTGTATCACGATTATAATACCGTATATTTGGTATGTATCGCAACTATTCATCGAGGTGTGTCGTGAAGTGCTTCGTTCCCATTGTGTTCACCATATTGATGATCCATCCTTCAAGTGTCTCCGATGCGCAGAGCGCGTTCAGCTTCGGCAGTCCCGGCCAGGAGTACGGGAAGGCCGCCGCCGTGGATCAGGAGGGGAACGCGGTCATCGCAGCGCTGTTCCAGGGAACGATCGCCCCACACCCCGCCTCTCCGGTGCGACTCACGAGCGTCGGCGGTGTGGATATGGTGCTGGCCAA
Source organism: Bacteroidota bacterium (assembly GCA_014860565.1). Classification (GTDB taxonomy): domain Bacteria; phylum Bacteroidota; class Ignavibacteria; order SZUA-365; family SZUA-365; genus SZUA-365. The sequence goes on along the minus strand of JACZJN010000152.1, from coordinate 1,687 downwards.
ATACGCGCCCGACGGGGATCTCATCTGGGCAATCAGCGTGGGAGGACCGCAGTCCACGGACGTGCCGCATGCCGTCGCATACGACAAACAGGGGAATATCGTCGTCGCGGGGTATTTCGGTCTTCCCGGTCCGGGGGGACGAACATGTGATTTCGATCCCGGCCCAGGGGAGCGGACCCTCGTGTCCGCCGGAGGCTACGATGCGTTCGTCGCCAAATACAGTGCCGGCGGAGCGCTGCTCTGGACACGCCGTATCGCCAATGCGACGGATACCACCGAGGACCGCGCATGGGACCTGACAATCGACAGCGAGGGAAGGATTCACGTCACCGGCGCCTTTAGTGGGCGCATCGATATCGGTGATGGCGTTTCGGCAGAAGCCTCAGGGAGCGACATCGAGCTTTTCATTGCATCGTATTCCGCAAACGGGGATCCGATTCGCGTCGTGACAGTTCCGGTGAATATGCTGAATGTCTTCACGGAAGCCTACGCGGCTGTCGATGCGGACTCTGAGGGGAATCTCTGGCTGGCGGGGAATTTCCGTGGCGATGTCGATTTCGACCCGGGAACGGGGACCGCTTTGTTGCAGAGCAGAGGAATGACGGATATGTTCCTCGCCCGATACGACGCGGGGGATGGAAGCTTCGAATGGGTCGGACAGATGGGAGGCAGCGGACAGGATATCATTTCTCCGGGTGCAATGCGTGTGGATGATCGGGGACGCCCTGCCCTGACCGGAAGACTGCGCGGGACCGCCGATCTTTCGCCCACCGGCGGGTCGATGGTGACGGGGACGCTTTTCCTTGCAGCGTACGATACTGAAGGGGCGCTCCGCTTCGGTTTCGTGGTGCCCGGAGCGTCGCAGAACAGCGGCGGCCACCGTGTGGCTTTTGATGAAGCGGGGAATGTATACGTCGCTGGCTGGGTGGGAGGAGCGCCGGATTTCGATACCGGAAGTGGCAGCATGATTCGTCCCGCATCCGGGACACAGGATGTGTTTCTTGCAAAGTACAGCGAGGGCGGGAACGTCCTGTGGGCAAATGTTCTTGGTGCACCGGGGAATACGGGGAATGACATCTGTGCGGGACTGGCGGTGGACGCTGGAGGAAACGCCTGGATCACCGGTCAGTTCTATGGCATCGGTGCGGACTATGATCCTTCGGAAAAGGCGTTCCTTCTCAGCAGCGTCGGGATGAATGACTGTTTCGTCGCGAAATATTCCCCAGACGGCTCACTCTGGTCTTCCGCAACGTCGGTTGCACTGCCGACGGACGCACAGTCCCTTCGCATCCTCTCCGTCGCTCCTTCTCCCGTGCGATCGCAAGGGATGGTCACATTCACCAGTGATCGGGCCCGGGACCTCGATATCGTAGTATTTGACCTGCTCGGCAGGGAAGTGCTACGCCGTGAGCTGGGGTTGCTGGATGCGGGGGGGCACCGTCTCGCCCTACCGTTCAATTCACTGCCGAGTGGGACCTACATTATTTCGCTTCAGTCAGACCTTGCAACTCAGCAGATGCTGATCACCGTTCTATGATTCGAGTTGCGGTCCACATGCGCTGGGGCATCAATTTGACGCAGGAAAGACCACCAGCATGGTTCTCAGTTGTTCCAATTCGTTGAGAACCGACCTCACCTCCCCCTGCGGATCGACACACAAGTTGCGGAATGAGGCTATGAAGTCCCG
>JACZJN010000151.1 GCA_014860565.1 Bacteroidota bacterium | reverse complement strand
TCCCCGATCCTCCCCGCTCCTCCCCGCTCCTCACATGCGCCGATCGAGATCGCGATATTGAATGGCCTCCGCAATATGTTCGGGGAGGATGCGATCGCTGGCGCCGAGATCGGCGATGGTGCGTGACACTTTCAAAATGCGATCATAGGCGCGGGCGCTGAAACCCAGCGTCTGCGAGGCGGAACGAAGGAGATCACGGCAACGGTCGTCGACGCGGCAGTATTGCGCGATGTCGCGCGTCCCCATCATGGCGTTGCAATGCATGCCCTTCCGCGCGGCGAAGCGCGCAAGCTGTCGTTCGCGCGCGGCGACGACGCGGGCTCGTACGCGATCCGACGGTTCCCCCCGCCGCTCACTGGCGAGCTCCTGATATTTCACCTGGGGACATTCTATGTGAATGTCGATGCGGTCAAGCAGCGGACCGGAGATTCTCCCCATATATTTCTGCACCTGCTGTTCGCTGCAGCTGCATTCGTGCCGTGGATTTCCGCTGTTCCCGCAGGGACAGGGATTCATCGCCGCGACGAGCATGAAATTCGCCGGATACTCAACGCTGGTCTTCGAACGCGCAATGGTTACCATCCCTTCCTCGAGCGGCTGGCGCAGCACTTCGAGCACGTTGCGCGCGAATTCCGGCAATTCGTCGAGAAACAATACACCGTTGTGTGAAAGACTGATCTCGCCCGGACGCGCATATCCGATGCCACCCCCGACCAGTGCGGCATCGGAGATCGTATGATGCGGCGCGCGGAAGGGACGCGTGCCGACGATGGCCGATCCCGGCGCAAGCAGTCCCACGATGGAGTGAATCTTGGTCGTCTCCAACGCTTCATCGAATGTCAGTGGAGGCAGAATGGAAGGAATGCGCTTGGCGAGCATGGTTTTGCCCGAACCGGGGGGGCCCATCAGGATGATGTTATGTCCCCCGGCGGCTGCGACTTCCAGCGCTCGCTTCACATTCTCCTGTCCCTTCACATCCGAAAAATCCAGCATGCTTTTTTCCTGTTGCTCGCGGATCACCTGCGTGACATCCACGCGGAACGGACGACAGTCGGGATGCGTGCCGTCGACACAGCTGACCGCCTCCCGCAGCGATTGGCACGGATAAATGTCGATCCCCTGCACCATCGCCGCCTCGCGCGCATTCGCAGCGGGAAGGATGATGCGCCGGAAGCCGCGTTTCTTCGCCTCGAGCGCGATCGAGAGTGCGCCGTGGATGGGACGCATGCTCCCGTCGAGCGCAAGTTCACCGAGAAAGACCGTGCGCTCGAGCGCGTCGGCCTGCAGCACCTCGGTCGCGCTGAGAATGCCGATAGCCAGCGGGAGGTCGAAGGCCGACCCTTCCTTGCGTACATCGGCCGGTGCGAGGTTGACCACGATACGCCGTATGGGAAACGTGAACGCGGAATTCTTGATCGCCGCCGACACCCGTTCGCGGCTTTCTTTCACCGCGTTGTCAGGCAAACCGACGACGATAAACCCCGGTATCTGACTCTCGATATGCGTTTCGACTCCGACGATGAATGCGTTAATGCCGTGCGTGGACGCACTGAAGACCGTGGAAATCATGGCTCCCTGTTCCTTTGTCTATGATGGTTGGCGTGTCCGCGGCTCCCTTGCGGATCACGCCTGTAATATAGGCGTGTCGGAGAGAAAAAAAAGGGAAGAAAAAAGGCGCCACGAGGGCGCCTTTGAAATCGATAAAAGCCCGACGTTGTTAGAGGATCGAGTCCTTGGCTGCCTTGGCGACGCGGAACTTCAGTACGGTCTTTGCCGGAATCTTGATCTCTGCGCCGGTGGCCGGGTTGCGGCCCTTGCGCGCTTTGGTCTTGCCGGTGACCCACTTGCCCAAGCCAGGCATGACGAATTCTTTCGTCTTCTTGGTCTGCTTGTAAATCAGATCATTGTAGCTAGCGATGAACTCTTCGGTCTGCTTTTTGTTGAGACCGTTCTTCTCGGCGAGGACGTCGATGATCTCTTTTTTGGTCATGGGCTTCGCTGCTGCTTTTGCCATGGTGCCTCCTGTGTTGGTGAGTGTGATGGATTGCTCGATCAAACATAAAGAAAATTTGGCTGGTGTCAAATACTTTTTGAGTGCATGATGCACTTTTTCCTCAATAATAACAGGGGTGAAACGCAGGTCATATCGTTTTGCCTCCCTGTTCCCGCACCCCGCCCCCTTCGAGTGCTCCCACAAACGAACGCACCGCCTCGCAGGCGTGGTTGGAACACCGCGGACGAAGCCCTATTTTTCTTTCTCACCATTGACTGGAATGAAGAATGAACGATACACGTGTTTCCTCTCCTGAACTTTTCCCGCTCGGATCGCGGCCTGATCACGTCCCGGTCGAAACTGTCCGCGACTGGTACCGTCTGATGCATCTCGGCCGCAGCCTCGACGAAAAGGCAGCACGCTATTTAAAGATGTCGAAGGGCTGGTCGTACCACGCTCCGTGCGCCGGACACGAAGGTATCCAGCTCGCGCTCGGCCTCTCGGTACACCGCGGCAGAGATTTTCTCTTTCCTTACTATCGCGACCTGCTGACGGTGCTGGCGGCAGGCATGAGCGTGGAGGAGATCATACTCAATGGTCTCTCGAAGGCGACTGATCCGGCGAGCGGCGGCCGCCACATGAGCAACCATTTCGCCAAGCCCGCGATGCGCATACAGAACGTATCGTCCTGTGTCGGCAGCCATTCCCTGCACGCGGTCGGTGTGGCGCGCGCCATCCAGCGCTTCGACGGCGATGAAATTTCCTTCTACAGCAGCGGGGAGGCGGCGACTTCGGAGGGGTATTTCTATGAGGCCCTCAGCGGCGCCTGCCGCGAACAGCTGCCGGTCGTCTTCGTGCTTCAGAATAACGGGTACGCGATCTCCGTACCCGTCCACGAGCAAAGCGCCAACACCAACATCGCCGACAATTTCCACGGCTTCCGCAACCTGCTGGTGCTCAACTGCGACGGAACGAGCATCTTCGATTCATGGAACGTCATGCAGCAGGCCTGCGCATATGCGCGCGAGGGCAAGGGTCCCGCCATGGTGCATGCCGACTGCGTGCGCATCGGTGCCCACAGCAATTCCGACCGGCATGAACTCTACCGCAGCGAGGAGGAACTCGAGGAAGCGCGCCGCCGCGATCCCCTCCTGCGCCTGCGCGCCTTCATGCTCGGAGAAGGCATCTGCAGCGTGGAGGAACTGGCAGCCATCGAAGCCGAGAACCTCCGACAGCTCGATGAAGAAAGCTCCCGCGCAGAAGCCGCGCCCGAACCGGACCCCTCGTCCGTCACGCGCCATGTCTTTGCCGACGATACGCATGTCTGTCCGCTGTCGAACGACGATTTTTCCCGCCTCATGAAAAAACATGAAGGGGAAGACGAGCCCGTGAGCATGCGCGATGCGATCAACCGCGCCCTGCATGAAGAATTCCGCCGCAATCCCAGCACCTTCCTCTGGGGACAGGACGTGGCGTCGCGTGAGAAAGGAGGGGTGTTCAACGTCACCAAGGGCATGCTGCAGGAGTTCGGCAACGCCCGCGTGTTCAACGCTCCGATCGCGGAGGATTTCATCCTCGGCACCGCCAATGGCTTCTGCCGCTACAGCGACGACATCTGGGTGGTGGTGGAAGGCGCGGAGTTCGCGGATTACTTCTGGCCAGCGATGGAGCAGCTCGTCAACACCGCGCACGAGCATTGGCGCAGCAACGGACAGTTCACACCGAACATCATCGTGCGACTCGCCTCCGGCGGCTACATCCAGGGAGGTCTGTATCACTCCCAGAGCATCGAGGCGGCCATCGCCAATATTCCCGGACTGCGCATCGTCATGCCGGCTTTCGCCGAAGATGCCGCGGGTCTGCTGCGCTGCGCTTTCCGCACGCGCGGGGTCACCGTGTACCTCGAGCCCAAGTACCTCTACAATCATCCATGGGCGAAAACACAGTATCCCCGGCCGGAACTGTGCGTGCCGATCGGCCGTGCCCGGCTCCGCCGCGAGGGTACCGATCTCAGCATCATCACCTACGGCAACACCGTGCATCTGGCGCTGCGGGCGGCCGAGCAACTCGCGAGCGAAGGTGTGCAATGCGACGTGCTCGATCTGCGGAGCATCCTTCCCTACGATCATGAGGCGATTACCGCCACGGTGAAAAAAACCGGAAAGGCGATGGTGCTGCACGAGGCCGCGCGCACCGGAGGATTCGGCGGCGAACTCTCCGCCTTCATCGGCGAGGCACTCTTCGAACATCTCGATGCCCCCGTCCGCCGCGTCGCCTCGCTCGATACACCGGTAGGCTTCGCGAAAGTGCTGGAGGAAGCGACGCTTGTCAGCGAGAACAACATTCTTTCCGCGGGACGCGAACTGGCCCGCTATTGAATCCTGTGTCTGGAAGCAGTGGCGTCATCACCGCTGTGAGAGCGTCCCGCACCCAGATGCCTGTCCGGCCGCCGCCGTGGCGATCCCGGATACACCGAATACCACATGCGAGGATTACGTATGATTCGTCTCACTTTTCACGGAGCCGCGCGCAACGTCACCGGTTCCAGTCACCTTCTCGAAGTCAACGGCAAGCGCATACTTCTCGACTGCGGTCTTTTCCAGGGGCGTCGCGCGGAAGCCTGGGAGAAAAACAGCAGCTTCCCCTTCGATCCGGAAATGATCGACGTTCTCGTGCTTTCACATGCGCACATCGATCACAGCGGCAAGATTCCAATGCTGTACAAGCACGGCTTCCGCGGCCCGATCATCTGCACGGCCGCTACACGCGACCTGGCCAACATCATGCTGCTCGACAGCGCCTTCCTGCAGGTGAAGGATGCGGAGTTTGTCAATAAGCTGCATGCACGAAAGGGACTGCCACCCGTCGAGTCGCTGTACGACGCGGACGATGTGATCGATGTACTCGGACAGTTCCAGACCGTCGGCTACCGGCGCAAGACCAGGGTGACGGAAGACGTCGACGTAACGTTTTATGATGCGGGACACATCCTCGGGTCCGCGATCGGTCTTTACGATATCCGGGATGGCGAACGCGAGTTGCAGCTTTGCTATACAGGCGACCTGGGCCGCCCCGACCGACCGATCCTCAAGGATCCAGAGCATGTCGGCGACGTCGATATCCTGATCACCGAAAGCACCTACGGCGGACGGATTCATGCTGGCAACGAGGTCATTCTCGATACGCTGGAAGACGTCATCAAACGCACGGTCGCGCGTAACGGTAAAATTATCGTCCCGGCCTTCTCGGTCGGACGCACACAGGAACTCGTATACCACCTGCATGAGCTCCGCGAACAGAACCGACTGCCCGAAATTTCCATTTTTGTGGATAGTCCCCTCTCGGTGAACGCAACGCAGATTTTCCGCATTCATCCGGAATGCATGGACGCAGAGGCGCGGCAGGCCGTCCTTACACATCAGAATCCCTTCAGTTTCGAAAACCTGCACTACATCATGCATGTCGGTGAATCGAAGGATCTCAACGGGCGCACCGACCCGATGATGATCATATCGAGTTCGGGCATGTGTGAAGGCGGCCGCATTCTGCACCACCTGCGCAACAATATCGAGGACCCTCGCAATACGATCATGATCACCGGATACAACGCGGAACACACGCTCGGCAGGCGCATCGTGGAACGTGAGAAAACGGTGCGAATATTCGGAGAGGACTTCGCTTTGAATGCGGAAGTGGTCGTGCTCAACAGCTTGTCGGCACATGCCGATCGAAACGAGATCCTTGACTATCACCGCCGCTTCAATCCTGCCCGACTGCAGCATTCCTTCATCGTCCACGGGGACCTCGATCAGGAACAGAAACTGCAGTCGGCCTTGCAGGATGAACTCGGACTCCAGAATGTCGAAATTCCGTCACCCGGAGATTCGTACCTCATATAATTTGCGAATACGTACTTTCAGCCGCCTCCATACAAAAAAAATGGCAGGTGATCTCGCATACCTGCCACTACTGATTGACGGAGGAGGGTGTAATGAGTGGGGATTTTTTTCTCCCTAAGTCTTTAGCCTGGTCTTGTTACGGGGGTTCTGGACGAAGGTTGCAATGCTCAGGGGAATAAATTTTCCCCTTTCGGACGCGAATCACCGATAGAGGGTAGAATTCGCTAAACAACCGGTGATGAAATCTTCCCGATGATTCGTATGTTTTATATCTGGTATGAATAAATCCTTTGATATCCTCGTGGTCGGTGGTGGACACGCCGGCATAGAAGCGGCCAGCGCCGCGGCCCGCATGGGCTGTTCAGTCGCGCTGGTCACGATGGATGCCGATGCCATCGGACGTATGTCCTGCAATCCCGCGATCGGTGGGACGGCGAAAGGGCACCTTGTTCGCGAAATCGACGCCCTCGGCGGCCTCATGGGGCTCATCGCCGACGCCTCCGCCATTCAGTATAAAATGCTCAATCGGTCCAAGGGTCCCGCCGTGTGGTCGCCTCGTAGTCAGAACGACCGTGACGCCTATTCAGCAGCGGCGAAACAACACCTTGAGCGCACTACCGGATTGACCATCGTTTCTGCTTCGGTTTCCCATCTTCACATCGAAAACGACCGCGTCACCGGAGTCACGACAACCGCGGGGACGGAAATGCAGTGCCGCGCCCTCATCGTCTGCGCCGGCACTTTCCTCAACGCGGCCATGTACACCGGACTCGATCGGAGTATCGGCGGACGTTTCGGCGAAAACCCCGCCACGGGCATCACTGAGACACTGCTGCGCCACGGTTTCGAGACTGCCCGGCTGAAAACGGGCACTCCGCCGCGCATCTCGCTGGCAAGCATCGACCTGAATGAAACCACGCTCGCCCCCGGCGACGAGCACCCCATGCCGTTTTCCTTCCAGTCTCCACTCCCTTCGTTCGAGCAGGTGCCCTGCTTCATCACCCATACCAGCGCGGAAACGCACGCCGTCATGCGCGAAGGGTTCGAACATTCCCCGATGTACACCGGGCGCATTCAGGGAGCCGGGCCGCGCTACTGCCCCAGCATAGAAGACAAGATTGTCCGTTTTTCTGAGCGAGAGAGCCACCATCTGTTTCTTGAGCCCGAAGGACGCAACTCCGATATCGTCTACGTCAACGGATTTTCATCCAGCCTTCCCTCCGACATCCAGCTCCGCGCACTACGCACGGTGTCAGGTCTGCGGCGCGTGGAGATGCTGCGCCCGGGCTATGCAGTGGAGTATGATTTCTTTCCGCCGCATCAACTGCATTTGACGCTTGAGACAAAAGCCATCCGCGGATTGTATCTTGCCGGGCAGGTCAACGGAACCTCGGGCTACGAAGAGGCCGCGGCGCAGGGACTGATCGCCGGCATTAACGCCGTACTCGCGCTGCGGGGCGAAGCGCCGTTCATCATTTCCCGGAGCGAAGCCTACATCGGTGTGCTCATCGACGATCTGGTCAACAAGGGCACGCTCGAACCCTACCGGATGTTCACCTCGCACGCGGAGTACCGGCTGCTGCTGCGGCAGGACAATGCCGACCGGCGTTTGATGCCCCACGGAAATCGCCTGGGACTCATCCCGGATGCGGTCTATGCGTCGGTGCGCGATCGAGAGGATGTGATCGCGTCCGTCCGCACGCTGGTCGAGTCGCGCACCGCGAGCCCCGGCGTGCTGAATCCCTATCTCGCATCCGTGCAGTCGTCTCCCGTAACGCAAAATGAATTTCTGGGAAAAATCATCCGGCGGGAGGAAGTCCGAGCAGCGGATGTACTGCGTCTCGACGGCATCGCCTCGGAAGCAGCTGTGGCGACCGCGCTGGCGGATCCGCGTATCGTCGAACAGGTGGAGATCGAAACCAAGTACCTCGGGTACATCGAGCGACAGCGTCGGGATGTAGAAAAATTCAGCCATGCCGAAAGCATGATGATTCCGGAAAATTTCGATTACAGCCGTGTGCATTCTCTTTCCAGTGAAGGTCGCGAAAAGCTGATGCGTGTGCGGCCTCGTTCCGTCGGCCAGGCGTCTCGGATCTCCGGCGTCAGCAGTTCCGATGTGTCCATTCTGATGGTTTACATGAAATGAAGGAAGGGGAATACCGCGATTCTCCTCGGTAGGGGCCCCCGGACCCGGAACTTCCCAAAAGGGCATTTCCTCTTGCCTTGACTCTATACCAAATTCACATCAACTTCCAATCATTCACTGATCAATCTCCGCTAGATTGATGTGTCGTTATTCAACGTATCAGCACATCGTGGGATTCCATGGACAAACGCGGCGAAACGCAGGACATGCGCACTGGGGTAATTCGGGAGATCATTCTCATGCGCATCGCATTCATTCTACAGGATGTCTATATGGATCCTGCCTCGGACCTGTCGGAAGCGACCATCACAGCCAAGCTCGCTTTCAAATCCGACCCGCAGCTCAACGAACTGCGGCTTGCCCTCGAGCGCATGCGACGCGACGAATTCGGCCGCTGCATCTTCTGCAAGGGGCCGATTGCCCTTCCGGTCCTTGAGAAGAATCCGACCGCGCATTTTTGTGAGCAATGTTCCGGTGTGCTGCGTTATCGCACGTGCGCGCCGCGGGCGGAGGCATTTGCCAGCAGAATGAACAATCCCACCGAATCGCCGACGAACTCCACCTCCATCTCGGGATAATAGACCTCACCGAGACTCTTCCAGGCATTGTCGTCGCGAAGACGCACGGCATCCTTCTCCGTTGTGATCCAGCCGAGAGCGCCCGCGTCCCCTCCCTGGCGCTGCAGTTCTGTGATATCAGCCGCAGTGTACCAGTGGTGATCCGGATAATCGCGCATCGTGACGATGTTGGCCTGGAGTTCATCGAGCGTGCGCCTGAAACCCTCTGGCCTCCCGATACCGCAGAAGCCGCCGAGCGGCAGGCCTCGCAATGTCTCGAGCGGGAGGCTCTCCTTTGCACCGAGCCGCCGTATACGGCGGGGCACAAAACGTGCGGCGAATACGGGCGCGTCGGAATAGGTGACAAGCGTCTTTTTCATTGCAGCGACCGGTGTGGCCGGCCTGCATTTGCTGAGCACGATTGCATCCGCACGTCGGAGACTGGCAAGCGGCTCACGGAGGCGTCCGGCAGGCAACATCTCCCTTGAATCGAGATTCTCCGTCGCGTCGACGACGACGATATCGACGTCGCGATGCATGTTCCGATGCTGGAAGGCGTCGTCGAGAAGAATGATATCGGCGGAAAACTGCTCAGCGGCGAGGCGGCACCCGCGAATCCGTTTTTCATCGGCGATGACGACGAGGCCGGGGAGTTTTTGTGCGATCTGTACCGCCTCGTCGCCTCCCTGCCGTGCCGAGGCCACATGGCCGCGTCCGTCGGAGACAATGAAATTCCCCTTCGTCGCACGCCGGTAGCCACGCGTGACAACAGCCGGCCGCCGACCGATGCCGAGCAGATGCGCGGCCAGATGTTCCACCAAAGGCGTTTTCCCTGTCCCTCCCACAGAAATATTCCCAATGGAAATGACAGGCACGTCGACGTGCTCTGTGCGCAGCAGCCGATGATCAAACGCGCGATTTCGCAGTCCGACCATGGCGCCGAAAAAATATGAGAGCGCGCGTATCAGGGGGCAACCTCCAGCACAGCCTCCCGGTACTGCGCATTCAGCATTTTTTCAATCTCATGCCGTCGTTCGTCGAGCGGCTCGCCCTGCAGTTCGGGAGCGATGGTGAGCGGATCGCTATACAGCACACGGGCGCGTGTGAAGGGCCACGGCACCTCGAAACGGTCCCAGCTGCGCAGCCGGCGGTATCGCCGGTAGCCGACGCTGACCAGCACCAGCGGCACGTTCATTGTTTGCGCGACGCGCACGGCCCCCATTTTCATTTCGTGGTACGGGCCGCGAGGGCCATCAGGCGTCACGCACAATACGTGTCCGTCACGCACCGCACCGCGCATGGCCGTCATCGCTTCCTTGCTGCCTCGACTGCTCGAACCCCTCAACACAGAATAGCCCCAGCTCTGCAGCAGGTCGGCGAGCAGTTGACCGTCTTTACTCTGGCTCACCAGCGCCGCCGCGTTATTGCTGCGCATTCGCCACCAGGGGTATGTCATCGACCCATGCCAGAACACCAGCACAAAGGGCCGCCTTGCGTCGAGCAGAGCGCGTACGGGCGCTTCGTTCTCGGACGAGAATGTAATGGTGCGGTTAACCAGTTCGATAAGTGTACGCAGGAGCCAATTCTTCATACGCGGTCCCTACAGATCATACGAATCAGGCCGGCGATCGGCCATGATGTCATTCCACTGCGAGAAGGATTTCTCGTCCGCCTTCGACGGATCGATATCCGCCAGCAGCCATCCCTCGTACAGTTCGTCGACTTCTTCGAGCATCGTGCCGTTCGGAGCAACGATTTGACTGCACCCGTGAAACACGAGTCGCTCGTCGTCGCGCCGTTCCTCCCCGTTGCGGTTGGCCGTCGCGGTAAACACTTTATTCTCGAATGCACGCGTCCGCATAACCGGCTTCCAGAGCCGCGGAGCGGCAACGAGATTCGACGGATGGGCGATCAGTTGTGCTCCCTTGAGCGCGAGCGTGCGCGCGGCTTCGGGGAAACGCCAGTCGTAGCAGATCATAACGCCAAGCCGCAAACGATCGCCCCAGCGCAGAACCGGAAAGCCAAGGTTTCCCGGCGTGAAGATTGCTTTCTCCTCGGCGAAGAGGTGCACCTTGCGATAGATTTCAACTCGTCCGTCGGGGAAAACCGTGGCGGCGGAATTGTAAATCGCGTCGCCATCGCGCTCGGCAAAGCCCGCAACGATCGCCATGTTGCGGTCAGCCGCCAGTTCACGGAAGAACCGCATGCTCGCACCGTTGTGCTGCTCCGCCACCGCATGCAGCTGAGCGGCGTCATGGAAAAAATAGCCTGTCGTACAAAGTTCCGGCAAGACCACAAGATCCGCCTCGACCGCTTCGAGATACGAAGCGAGCGTTTGCTGATTTGCTTTCACGTCGAGAAACGACGGACAGAATTGAAGAGCGGCAATTATCATGCGCAGCTGTCGCGGCGATCGTGCATCAGACGTCGCGATTGGAGGTGTGGTACTTGTCGAGTTTGGGTTCGTAGTAAACGATATTCATCTCGCGGTCGCGGATGGTGCCGCCGGAGGGATAATAGTAAAAGGTCTCGATGCTGTCGGTTTTCTCGCGTGCGGGGCGCCCACTTTCCGCATAGAACCGCAGCTCGTAGTAACCGGAGCGCGCCATGGCCACTTCGGCCTGCGCGCGCACATGTTCAATCGAATAACAGTGGATGTCGTCCATGACCGCACCTAGGATGCGACGCGCCCGGTGCCGCCGCATTCCTTCATGAGTTTGTGCACGTAGGCTTCGGCCTGCTTCCGGGTCAGGAACCAGCGCGAAAGTGCAATGCGTCTGCCGAAAATGCCGCGTTTCCACTTTCTTACAATGAAGGTGGACGGATCTTCTGGGTCATGAAACAGCGTGATGTGACAATCGGAACGGTCAGACAGCGTGGTTTCGAACTTGCTCATGTGCTTCTGATTGATGGGAATGAGAATGGCGGAACGTCATGAAGCCGTTCAGTGATATGTCGAGCGGCGGTTCATCTCCGTCTGTACGATGAACCATACCGCAGGGGAAAAGACAAGCCAGATAAGCCAGAGCAGCCAGCGATTGAAATCGGCGGTGGTAAATTTCTCGTACAGCTCCGAATAGTAATAGTACGAAAAGAATGCTCCGAAAGGAACGAACATCAGGAACACCCACAGTCCGGGGGAACCGGAATGGTCGTCGATTGCATCCTGCATCTCCACGGCGGTCTGGTAGAACCAGTACAGCGTGTATATGCCCAGTGTGACGATGACGAGCAGCACCTGTACAGGCATGGAGCGGAACTTTATCCGCGGCTGGGTTGCGTCCATAATAAAACCTGTTATCTGTGTGTCAGTTCTGGAGAATCGTATACTCGACACGCCGGTTCAGCTGACGTCCCTCGTCGGTGTCATTGGAGGCAACGGGACGGGTTTCACCGAATCCGCGAGGGATCAACCGCACCGGGTTGATGCCATGCTCAACCAGATAATTCACCATTGCTGCTGCGCGGTGTCGTGATAGATTGAGATTAAACTCGTACCCACCGATGTCGTCCGTGTGGCCATCGACTTGAATGATCATGCTTGGATGCGCCTGGAGTAGCTTGACCAGGCGATCGAGTTCGGGCTTGGATTCATCCCGAAGCACAGCGCTGTTGAACTTAAAAAAAACATTTTTTAGCGGAATTGCCGAACCGCGTTTAAGCGGCGCAAGAACGAGGTCCCGTCGAATCTCGTCGAAACTAGTCAAATCAGTAATATCGAGATGCGCGCTGACGGGGTAATAGCCCTCCGACTCTGCGTGAAATCCGTACTCATAACCCATGGGAAGTGCGATCTTATATTCACCAGTCTTCGGATCAGCGTGTGCGGTTCCCGCCGATTTACTGTCGGTCAGACGCTCGTATACGATCGTTGCGGGAATCTTGTTACCGTCAATATCACGTACGATGCCACCGACCATCATGACGGGCATGGGGCGTGCGCTCTCGGGCAGCGTGATTCGGAACAGATCGCCTTTGCCGTAGCCGCTGCTCGTCGAGACGAAGTAGGCGAATTCGCCGTTCGCGGGCACGGTATAATACGCATCCCACCCCGCTGTGTTGATCGGGTATCCGAGATTGCGTGGCTGGGACCAGTTTTTCCACGTATAATCCAGCCGCCGCGTCATGTACACGTCGTTGCTGCCGAAGCCTCCGGGCCGATCGCTGGAGAAATACAGAGTCACACCGTCGGCTGCAAGGAACGGAGTGATATCCGCAAACTTGCTGTTGATGGTTGTCCCCATGTTCTCGGGATCACTCCATGTTCCGTCTTCCTTCTTGAGGCTGACGTAGAGATCGCGCCCGCCGATACTATCTGCGCGAAGAACCGACATGATGATCACCCGTCCGTCGGGCGATGCGGTATATTCCGAAAGATCGGAGAGATTGTTGATGTTTTTGATTTCAAGATTCACGGGGAAGGCCCAGCCGCTGTCGCTTCGGAATGTCATCGAAACGCCCTCGTCCTGCGTACCGTCGGGATAATATTTATTGCCGAGCAGCAAAGCGTTATTGTCAGGCATAACCGTACAGACAAAATTGTAGCCGTCGTCGTTCAGCGGCGAACCGATGTTCTGGGCGGGTCCCCAGCTCCCGTCAACCTGCAGCCGACTGAACCAGATATCGTCCTTTTTCTCCCTTCCTACGTTTTCAGGATGGTCTTTTCGCACAAAATAAAGAGTCTTCCCGTCGGGGGCGATCACAGGCAGCACTTCGTGATATTCGGAATTTATCATGGGACCGAGATTCTCGCGCTCAGGGAAATCCTGCTGCGCGAAGGCAACAGGTACGCTCATGGTAAGCAAAAGAAAAAACAAAGTACCTCGAACCATGGGGTTATTCACGGGCAAAGCCACAGCTGTTGTTCAAGATGATTGCGACACAGGACTAAAATGCAAAAAGCGAAATCAACCCGCAATGGCTAATGTTACGCATTATTTTTGGTATTTCCGCTCTCCTTCCAACAGGTTCCGAGGGATGGCAGTCGATTGGATTTCGACCGCATCCATGCTAGTTTTCCAAGATGGCAGCTCGACGAAATACCCGCATTTTCATTGTCGGAATCATCAGCGCACTGACGGTCCTGCTAGTGGTGGGCGCACTCGCCCTTTTTCATGTGATGACCAAGTCGCTGCCGGAACAGGAGGGAGGACGAACGATCCCCGGCATTTCGGGGGAAGTGCAAATCATCCGCGATCCGGCGGGCATCCCGCATATTCTCGCGAATGCGGAGTACGATGCCTATGTCGCGGCGGGATATGTTCACGCACAGGACCGATTGTGGCAGATGGACATGGCGCGACGCTACGGCATGGGACGTCTTGCCGAAGTGCTCGGATCGGAAGCCGTGCCGGTCGATCGCCTCATGCGCACGGTCGGTATCACCGCCCTCGCCGACAGCCTGCTGCGCACCGTCTCCGCACAGACACGGAATATCCTGCAGGCATACAGCAGGGGCGTCAATGCCTACATTCACGAGATGGAAGGGCGTTACCCGCTCGAATTCGACCTGTTGCAGTATGCGCCGGAAGAATGGACGCCCACACATTCCCTGGTCATCGCCCGGCTCATGGGCTGGGAACTCGCACTGTCCTGGTGGGTTGATCTCACCCTCGGTGAACTTGTTCAGAAACTCGGTGAGGAAAAAGCCCGTAGTCTTTTTCCGTCCTATCCTGACGACGCGCCGCTGATTCTGCCTCCCGATTATGCGCCTTCCCTCGCGATCGGCGACGGGATGCGTGACGCCCTGCTGGCAGCCCAGCGTCTGTCAGGCACATCCGGATCCGCCATCGGCAGCAACAGCTGGGTGGTCACCCGCGACCGATCGTCGCGGGGGAGTGCCCTGCTTGCAAACGACCCGCATCTGCTGTACATGCAGCCCGCGCGCTGGTACATCATGCACATCGAAGCGCCGGGACTCAACGTGGCGGGCGTAAGCGTCCCCGGGGCCCCCGCCATCGTGATCGGACACAACAGCCACATCGCCTGGGGCATGACCAACCTCATGGCCGACGATGTCGATTTCTTTGTCGAAGACGTGAACTACCGCGACTCGACCTATCGCATCGGCGAACGCATCCTGCCCCTGCAGGTGCGAACCGATTCGATACTCGTCAAGGACAGTCTGCCCGTGGTCATACAGGTGTACAGCACGGTACACGGCCCGATCATCACCGACGTGTATCCACAGAAAGGCGTCCTTCGCAAACCCGACCGCTTCACCCCCGCACCGTCGGTGAGCATGCGATGGGCCGGCCAGGATGCCAGCGACGAAATTCTCGCGCTCTACCGCATCAACCACGCAAAAAACTGGAACGAGTTTCTTTCGGGACTTTCGCTTTTCGGTGTTCCCGCACAGAATTTCACTTTCGGAGATATCGAGGGTAATATCGGCTATACCGCGGCGGGACACATTCCCCTGCGCGACCCGGGTATTTCTCCTCAGCTGCCGAACGACGGTACGGGAATCATGACGCCCTGGCGTGGAATGATCCCGTTTGCCGACCTGCCCCGAAGCTATAATCCGCCAGGCAATGTGCTCGCCACCGCCAACAACCGCATCGTGGCATCCTATCCACAGCATCTGTCGTCGCTGTGGGAAAGCGATGGGCGCATCAGCCGTATTCGCCAGCTTCTGCAGGACCAACCCAATTTCAGTGCTGCCGATTTCAAGCTTATGCAGATGGATGTCCTCTCGGTTTCAGCCGACACTATTCGCGATGCCCTTGTCGGGGCGCTGCGTTCCTGGCCCAGCAGACCGGTTCTGCTGACGCGTGTGATGAACATGCTTGCGAAATGGGACTGCCGCATGCATGTTTCTTCGGTGGAGGCCAGCATTTTCAACGTCGCCTACGTCCGTTTGCTGCACAACACCTTCGAAGACGAGATGGACAGTACGCTGTTCCGCAACTATGTCTTCCTCTCAAATATTCCCACGCGCGTCTTCCCCCGGCTTCTGGCCGACACCAGTACGACAATCTTCGATGATGTGCGCACCCCACGCCGCGAGACACGTCAGCATATTCTGATCAAAAGTATCACCGAGGCGGTCATGCAGCTCCGGAGACAATTCGGCGCGAATATGCAGACCTGGGCGTGGGGCGATCTGCACACCGTAACCTTCCGGCATCTGCTCGGTGCGACGACCCCGCTCGACCACATCTTCAATGTTGGCCCGTATGCGATCGGCGGCAATAATACGACGGTCAACAATGGAGAATTCAGCTTCAACACGCCCTACGATGCCGCGATCGGCCCTTCAATGCGCTTCATCGCTGATCTGGCTTCACCCGACTCGAGCTACATAATCCTCACCACGGGACAATCGGGGCAGGTATTCAGCGACCACTACGCCGACCACACGGCGCTCTGGCAAAGCGGCGCGCTTCATCGGCTGATTATTAACCGACAGGCGATTCTCAACGCAAAATGGAAACGGCTTGTCCTGCGGCCATGAATGCCGCACGTCCCCAGTCCGATCACGAGTGAAACCGGAGATTCCGTGGACCCTTTTTCTCACCCCAGCCTCATCACTCCTTCCCTCGAACACGCGATTGCCGAGGCGAAACACCTGGTCGTGCTCACCGGCGCCGGAGTCTCGGCTGAAAGCGGTGTCCCCACCTTCCGGTCGTCGGGCGGACTCTGGGCACAGTACGATCCGACGCAGCTCGCCACGCGCGAGGCTTTTTCCCGGGATCCCGATCTCGTCTGGCACTGGTATTCGTGGAGGCGCGGCATCATCCGCGGCGTGCAGCCCAATCCAGGGCACTTCGCCCTTGTGGAGGCCGAGACGCTGTTTCCCCGCTTCTCGCTGATCACCCAGAACGTCGACAACCTGCACCGCCGCGCCGGGAGCAGCGACGTGCACGAGCTGCACGGCAATATCGAACGCAGCCGCTGTCTGGACTGCGCCCGCGCGTATCCAGGCGACGAAGCCCCGCCCTCCGAGAACGCTCTGCGCTGCGAATGCGGCGGCCTGATCCGCCCCGGCGTCGTGTGGTTCGGTGAATCCCTTCCGGAAAGTGAACTCATCTTCGCGCAGGAGGCGGCCCGGACTTGCGACCTGTTTCTCAGCGTCGGAACTTCCGGACTCGTCTATCCCGCCGCCGCGCTTCCGTTGATCGCGCATCAGAATGGGGCCTATGTCGTCGAAATCAATCCAGAACTTTCGGCCATCGCCCGACAGATGGACGAGTGCATCGCTGCACCTTCCGGCGTTGCGCTGCCGATGATCATCGAAACCACGAAACGTCTGCGAACAACAGCATAGAAAAACATGACACATCGCCGCGCCAAAATCATCTGCACCATCGGTCCCGCGTCACAAGACCGCGATTCCCTCAGGAAACTCGTTGAGGCCGGCATGAATATCGCCCGCCTCAATTTCTCGCATGGCACGCACGAGGAGTACTCCGGCATCATCGAGCGCATCCGCGATGTCGCCCGGGAGAGCGCGAAACCGATCGCCATCCTGCAGGATTTGCAGGGACCGAAAATCCGCACCGGCGCGATGCCGGAAGGCGGGGTCGAATTACAGGACGGGGGCGCCTTCACCATTACGACGGAGGATATCGGGACTGGTGATGTCACCCAGGTGTCGACTGTGTACCAGTCGCTGCCGGGTGACGTGCGCGAGGGACAGAACATTCTTCTCGATGACGGCTACATCATTCTGAATGTCGAGGAGGTCAGGGGCAGCAGCATCCGGACCCACGTCGTGAAAGGTGGTGTGCTTCGCAGCAACAAGGGCATCATCGTTCCCGGTGCCACGATTTCAGCTCCCCCGCTGAGTGAGAAGGACATTGACGATCTGAAATTCGGCCTCGCCGCCGGGGTCGATGCCGTGGCGCTCTCGTTCGTGCGATCGGAACGCGACATCATTGAACTGAAAACGACGATGAAGCTCCTCGGCCGCTGCGTCCCGATCATCGCGAAAATCGAACGCTACGAGGGCTATTCCGACATCGAAGATATCATCGCCGAGGCGGACGGCATCATGGTCGCGCGCGGGGATCTCGGCGTGGAGATGCCGGCCGAGCAAGTGCCCGTGCTGCAGAAGCATATCATCCGCCGCTGTAATTTCTATGGGAAGCCCGTCATCACGGCGACACAGATGCTGGAATCCATGATCGAACACCCGCGTCCCACGCGCGCCGAAGCCAGCGATGTAGCAAACGCCGTCCTCGACGGCACCGACTGTGTGATGCTCAGCGGCGAGACAAGCGTCGGCGCGTATCCGGTGGAGGCCGTGACGTACATGGACCGCATCATCCGTGCGATTGAGGAAAGCGGCAATGCTGCGACAGGTACGGCGCATGATATCCCTGACGATATGCAGACCAACGTCGCCGACGCCATAGGACGCGCAAGCTGCGTCGTTGCGGAGCAGATCAAGGCCGCGGCGATTGTTTGCCTGACCAGCTCGGGCGGAACCGCGCGCGTAATCGCGAAATACCGTCCCGCAACGCCGATCCTCGCAGTCACCGACGACGAACAAACCATGCGCGAACTGGCGTTTACCTGGGGACTCATCCCTGTTCTCATTCCACCGCTCGGCGAACTCAACTACCAGCTGACGGCACTGCGCGAACATTTGCTCGCGACCGGACTCGTGGAGAAGGGACAGCATGTCGTGTATTCCGCAGGAAGTCCCTTGCAGAAGAGGGTCTCAACCAATATGTTGGAAGTACACAGCCTGTAAGTTCGGAAAGCCCCATGCGACAAAAATACCTGTTTCTGCTGCCCGTCATCTTTTTCCTCCTCCTTCCTGCCGCGCCTGCTGCGGCACAGCTGTTCATGGAGGAGGTCGTCGTTTTCGCGGTCGACACGACGCCGAAACAATCGGTGTTCCTGACCCGGGACAAGAATTACGATATCATCTGCACGGGAACATATTCCTTCTGGCGGAACGCGCAGAACGACAGCGTCGGTCTGGCAGATGCGGCATTCTATCGCGACATTCCCCCCGGTGAATTCGGCTTCCCGGGCCTCTCCACTTCCGGCACCAACGGCTTTCTCGTCAACGGGCAGCCTATATCCTCCCGCATCGTTCCGCCGGGACCCAGCGCAACATACACGTATCGACTGCCGTTCATCGGCCTCGACGCGCCGCTTGCACTATTTATCGAGGACCATCCACCCCTTTCGATCGACCGCCACGCCGACAATACCGGTGCCATCCGCGTGCGCATATACAATGTATCCCCGGAGATCGCCATCGATTCCGCCGAGATCGATTTCGGAGAAGTCGAATTGGGCGCGTTCCGCGATACGATCGTGGTGTTCGAGAATGTCGGATACGGCGCCCTGCGTCTTGAGGAATTCGGTATCGGCGGCGCCGATCCGGGGGAATTCCAATACCTCGGGGCTTCGGACTACATACTGCAGCCCGGTGAACGCGACAGCTTCACGCTGCGCTTCACGCCGACCAGTGTATTTGTCAAAAATGCGTTCCTCGAATTCACCAGTACAGACAGTGATTCCCGCGTTATTCGCATTCCGCTGCGCGGCACCGGCGTCACCACGCTCGAAGCCGGTTGTGTGAATACACTGCGCGCGCAGGCACAGGAGCAGAACCTGATACCGGTCACGTTGTTCACCAACCGCGACGGGTCGAACACGACGAGCTTCCGCTTTGACCTTGAATACGATCGAAGCCTTCTGCTCCCCGTCGGCGTGGAAACACGCGGTACACTCAGCGCCTCCTTCAACGTCACCATGACCGTGACGGCTCCGGGGCGGCTGACCGTCACCGGCACGAACGGTACGCCGCTCGTGGGTACCGGGACGCTGGTCTTCCTGCGCGCCTGGGCGGTATGGGAGAATCCTCCGGTGAGTCCCCTCCTCATGCACGACCTGGTGTTCAACGCCGGCAATCCTCGCGCACTGATGGTAGACGGAAGCGTGACGATCGACAGCATCTGCAATCAGTACCTGAAGAACGTCTCTTTTACCGCGCCTCCCATTCTGCGGCAGAATCACCCCAACCCCTTCAACCCATCCACCCGCATCACCTTCACGTTGGCCGCTCCTGCCCAGGTCCGACTCGATGTGTTCAGCCTGTCCGGCGCCCTGGTGGCCACGCTGGTTCAGGGCACGTACGACGCAGGTGAGCACAGCACGGATTTCCGCGCCAGCGGCCTCCCGACCGGACTCTATCTCTACCGTCTGCAGGCGGGCGAGCACACGCTCACACGCAGCATGTTGCTGCTCCGGTAAGCTGCTCCGGGCTTCGCCCGTCGCGACTTTGGCTATTGGTGCCTGACGTTGCGCCACATGTTTCACCTCAGCCCCTTCGCGGGAGAAGCGTGTACACATTGTAGGGGCGCAGCATGCTGCACCCCTACAAGAAACGAAGGGGAACGGCGAACCAAGGTCCAAAGGCCAAGGTCCTACGTCCTACGTCCTACGTCCTATCTCGTCCCGCGGAGCGGAACCGCGGGAAAGTGAAAATATTCGCTATATCTCGTTGGATAATCGTATCTTAGTATCTGTCATTTGATGGGCAGGTTCGCAGCGGACCGCCCTTCTTCATTCACAGAACGGAGACCCCGATTCATGTCTCTCGCATCTCAAATGCTGGAATTTTTCCGGCGGAAGGCGAAAGTAATTCTCGGCGGAGGAGAAAAAGCCATCGAAAAGCAGGTGGCCATGGGCAAGCTCACCGCGCGTGAGCGCATCACGGCCATCCTCGATCAGGAATCGTTTCACGAGTACGACCTCTTCGTCGAACACAAGTGCAGCGATTTCAACATGGACAAGAAGCAGTTGCCTGCGGACGGCGTCATAACAGGCACGGGGAAGATATCCGGCTTCCCTGTCTGCATATTCGCGCAGGATTTCACCGTGGCCGGCGGATCGCTCGGCCTGGCGCACGCGCGGAAAATCACGAAGATCATGGACCACGCGATGAAGCTGGGTCTCCCGCTGATAGGCATCAACGACTCGGGTGGCGCGCGCATCCAGGAAGGCGTCAATTCCCTCGCTGGCTACGGCGAGATTTTCTACCGCAACACCCAGGCGTCCGGCGTCATTCCGCAGATCTCTGTCATTCTCGGTCCCTGCGCCGGCGGTGCCGTCTATTCGCCCGCACTCACCGACTTCGTGTTCGTCGTCGACAAAATCTCGAAAATGTTCATTACCGGTCCCGAAGTAATCAAAACCGTGCTTGGCGAGGAAATCTCGATGGAGGACCTCGGCGGCGCACGCGTGCAGACGGAAATCTCCGGCAACGCGCATTTCTTCGCGCACAGCGAAGAAGAGTGTTTCGAGCAGATCAAGCGGCTGGTCACCTTCATTCCATGGAACAACCGGAAAAGGCCCGATGCATTCCCCGCCAGGCAGCCGAAGCCCGAGTTTGATGTGGAGAAGGTGATTCCGGTGAACCCGCGCCTGCCCTACGATATGCGCACTCTCATCAAATCTCTCTGTGACGATTCCGATTTCCTCGAGATACAGGAACACTGGGCGGCGAACATCGTCATCGGCTTCGCGCGATTGAACGGAGAAACGGTAGGTATCGTGGGCAATCAGCCGCTGGTGCTCGCCGGCGTTCTCGACGTGGACAGCTCCGACAAGGCAGCGCGCTTCATCCGCTTCTGCGACGCATTCAATATTCCCCTGATCACGCTTGTCGATCTGCCCGGATATCTGCCCGGCGTCGACCAGGAACATGCGGGCGTCATCCGCCACGGGGCGAAGATCCTCTACGCTTACAGCGAAGCCACGGTACCGAAAGTAACGGTCATTCTCCGCAAGGCATACGGTGGCGGCTATATCGCAATGTGCTCCCGGCATCTGGGAGCCGATTTTGTCTTCGCCTGGCCCACCGCGGAAATCGCGGTCATGGGCCCCGAAGGTGCGGCAAATATCATCTTCCGCAGCGAAATCGCCGCGGCCGACGATCCCGATGCCATGCGGCAGACGAAGGTGCAGGAATACACCGAGAAGTTCGCGAACCCCTACATCGCGGCGGCGAACGGCCACGTCGACGCAGTGATCGGCCCGCATGAAACACGCGAGTTTCTGATTCATTCTATCGAAATCTCCCGCGACAAGCAGGAATACCGCCCCCAGAAAAAACACGGCATCCCGCCGTTCTAAGCCATGGAAGAGAAAGACAAACTCAGCATTTTCGTCATCGACGATTCGCAGTATGAAACCCGGCTGACAGAAAAATTCAAGTTCCGCCGGCCATACGCAAAACCGAACCCGAAACACGTGCTCGCCTACATACCCGGCGTCATCCAGGAACTGCGTGTGCAGGCCGGACAGACGGTGAAATGGGGTGACAGTCTTCTCGTTCTCGAGGCGATGAAGATGAAAAACGACGTCACCGCACTGTACGACGGCACGGTGAAAAGTGTCCACGTGCAAAAAAATGAACGTGTGATAAAAAATCAGTTGCTAATCGAGTTCGAATGATGTATATTTGATCTCCCTCCCTCCCCCCCATGGGTCGACCGCTAATGTGCGGTTGGCCCATTTTTTTTGCTGTTTTCGCCTATATCGCTTCCATGGAAACTGCGCCTCTGCGAAAATGCCTGAAATGACGGCTGCAGGACACTTCATCGCATCGAAATATCGCGACATTTTCACTCAAATCGATCACGGGTCAGTTCTCTCGGATCGAAATGTGTCTGCAGCCTGGAGCAGGCGGAAGTACTTGTATCTGCAATACGCCTGATGCGCAAGTTCATCCTGGGATTGCATGTTTATCGATTTCATGTTACAATACGTCGTACTCTCCACTACATACTGCTTCCCCTGAGGAGGATTCATGCGCATTTTCCATGAAAATGGGATGATGATTTTTCCATCGCCTGTGATGCGCGAACTGCGTGAAAGCAGCAGGGCATTGGTGGTAAAGTCATGCTATTGTCCGCGAGGACACAACCTCGTAACCGATAAAGCGGTTTTCTGCGAACACAGCGGCATTCTCATGCGCGTGCGGAAAGGGCTGAGCGAAGGCCTCGTCGCCATCAGTCCTGTCTACGGCGACAAGTCGCGCATCACGCTTGGAATGCACCTCGAGAAAGGTGGCATTCTTACTCTGCTGTGCCCGGAATGCGGCGTACCGCTTCCCATGTACGATGAATGCAGCTGCGGTGGAGACATTCTCGCCCTCTTCACCCGCCCGGTGCCGGACTTCGGGAATTGCATCGGCATCTGCAATCGCGTGGGATGTCACAATGCCGAGATCCGAAGCGGAGATGAACTGCTCAACTACGCGATGCTCGAGCATCTCGAGCAGTAACATCCCCACCGGCCACGCACATCGTCCGCAGCAGGCACTCGTGGGACATTGATCGCCTCAGCGGAACAACACACGCATCGTCGCGGAAGCGCCCTTAGAATGCACGAGACGAAGCAGGTAACACCCCTGCGGGTGACCACCCTGCAGCCGTATTGCCTGGATGCCTGGGTGGGAAAGGGATAGTATCTGTCGCCGGACGAGCCGTCCGAGTATATCACGCAGTTCGAGGGACCACTTGCCCACCATTTCAGATGAGATTTCCATTTCGACCGTTGCTCCACGCGTAGGGACGGGCATCGGAGCACATGAAAGCAAGCGCGGTCGCTCCGGTGCGGGACGGATCTCCGCCACGTCGGTGTCGGCATCCTTCCGTAGAATCACGGCGTCCGATGCCGGAACTTCGACCCGGGTCACGGGCGCAGACCAACGCTGCTCCTGCGGAGCGGGAGTCCCGTTTTCCGCCACGGCACCACCGCCCTGCGGATCGTAACGCCTCCACACCTTGGTTGACGGAAGGTCGAATGACGCCATGTTCCCTGCCGTGTTCACCAGCACCATTCCATTCTCGTATTCGCGCTGCCAGAGTCCCTCCGCCCCACTGCCGCTGACGCGCAGTTCTTCAAGATCGCCGGGAACGGGCGACATTTCTCCGAGGTCCACTTCATATTCGGGATACCAGGTCACCTCGCCGCTCACAACGTTGATGAAACTGTTCGCATTCTTCACCAGCATGTACATGCCGGCCCGGCGCAACCGGTCGGTCGCATCCCCGGTGCTGAACTGCGCGATGAGAATTTTCCCCCGTCCCGTGACATGCCGCACGCAGCGTTCCAGCGTGAGCCACATATCGTACCCGTTGTAATTGCCGAACCCCTCCATCATCACCCCGTCGACCGTCTCTCCCTGCGCATCGCCATCGAGCCACACCGGGTCATACACCGTGGTCACCATCTGATCTACGTTCGGTATGACGAGATAATCCCTCGTTCCGCCGTGGAAGCGGCGATAGATGTCCTGGAAATACGCAAGGTATTGCGCGTTCATCCAATTCCCGAAAGCCCGCCAGTCGGCAATGCCCGCGGGAGTCTGCGCCGGGTAATGTGGTGTGGCCCACCAATCGAAATTTCCGGGCGCGGGGTTCTGCGCCTTCGGATTGTACAGCGCGCTGCTTGTTTCGACGGCGACATCGAAAAAGCAGCCCTCGTCTTCATTGCCCTGCATCCACCCGAGGCAGGCGTCACCGACGTAGCCGCGCCAGTCGGCGTTGTCGAGATTCATCAGCCAGTACGGGTCCTGATGCCATACGCGTGTCGAGGAATCGACGGCGTCATAGTGCTGGAAGAGGTCCTCGAATCGCGCACCGGTCGTGGCAATCCCTTTCGCGGAGAGCCATGGCAGGAAGTGCGTGCTCCATTCGGATACATATCCTTCCGGCGCGACGACGCCGATGTAGCCGTCGTCACCCAGGGATTTCGGATCGGGACAATCGCTGTTCTTCGCCGGGTTGATACCAGCGGCGAGATGGTAGATGAGCATGAGAAAGTTCGCGTCGATCGCGCGGAACTGCGCCGCCTGATCGGCCCAGAGTTTCTGCGATCCGACGTAATGCCGCGCGGCGAATGCCAGCTGCGCCGCGCTGTAGCGGTACGGGATGATCTGATCCGCCCAGACAAGGTTCCACCGGCTCGTCGACGGGACGAATCGTCCCTCCGCCAGCGACAGTCCCTGCATGATGGGGGCGGGCTGGATGTCTTCGGGGGGCCAGTCCGCTGACTGCGCGAACGCCGCCTGTGCGAACGACGCCTGCGCGACCAAGCAAATAACGAGAGCTTTGAAGTTGTTTCTTTTCATGGGATGATGGATTTTGTCATAACCGTTGTTGCTCCTGAATACGAATTCTCATGCGAAAAAGCAATCTGCAGGAATTTTCCCTCCGTTTCTCCCGATTACATGCGGCGCTCCCCGCGCAGGTGCTCGTCCATCTGCGGAACCTTGCGCATCGGCGCATCCTGATTCTTCCGATCGCATTGCTGCTGCTGCTCGTTTCCTGCACTGAAGACGACGGTCCGATCACCCCGCCGACCGATCCAGGTATCTCCGAAATCGAAGCGCGCGTGCTCACGCTGGTCAACCAGTATCGTGTCGACAATGGTTACGCGCCGCTGACGCGCAACGATATCATCGACGCTCAGGCACGCAAGCACAGCACGAACATGGCCGCCGGTTCGGTGCCCTTCAGCCATGATGGCTTCGAAGATCGAGTGAACGAAATCAGAAAGAACATCAACATCGGTGGGGCAGGAGAGAATGTGGCGATGAACAGCGGATACAGCGATCCTGCGCGCGTCGCCTTCGATGGTTGGATCAAGAGTGACGGCCATCGCGCAAATATTGAAGGGAACTATGATCTCACGGGCATCGGTGTCGCGCAGAGCAGCAGTGGCGCGTATTACCTGACGCAGATCTTCGCCAAGTCACGATAAGAGCACGCACGGATTACACCGACTGATTATTCGTAGGCGATCCGTCCGATCCCCTGCAGTTTCACGTAAATAAAAACGCGGGATGCGCATCGCACCCCGCGTTTTCATTTCTCGTCGGAAGAGGCGTTACTTCTTGACGTTGCGCTTCTGTCCCTGCACCTCGAGGCCAAGCGCCTTCGCGACGGTGACACCGATGATGGCGGGACTGTCGACGACGTGAATGCCTGCGCTTTTCATCGCCTTCATCTTGTCGGCCGCGGTTCCCTTTCCACCCGCGATGATCGCGCCGGCATGGCCCATGCGACGTCCGGGAGGCGCGGTGCGGCCGGCGATAAAGCCGACGACCGGCTTGGTCATGTTCTTTTTGACCCACGCAGCCGCTTCCTCTTCCGCGGTACCGCCGATTTCACCGATCATGACGACCGCATCGGTTTCAGGATCTTCGTTGAAAAGCTTGAGTGCGTCGATGAACTGCGTGCCGATGATCGGATCACCACCAATGCCGATGCAGGTCGACTGTCCGATGCCCAGCGTCGTGAGCTGGTGCACGGCTTCGTACGTGAGCGTTCCGCTGCGGGAGACAACACCGACATGCCCTTTTTTATGGATGAAGCCGGGCATGATGCCGACTTTCGCCAGTCCCGGTGAAATGATGCCCGGACAGTTCGGTCCGATCAGGCGCACGCCGCGCTGCTGCACGAACTCAAACGCCTGCACCATGTCGCGCGTGGGGAGTCCTTCGGTAATGCAGACGATCAGGCCGATGCCCGCATCGGCCGCTTCCATGATGGCATCCGCGGCTGCGACAGGAGGAACAAAGATCACCGACACGTTCGCCTTCGTCTTCGCGACCGCGTCCTTTACGGTGTTGAATACCGGAACTCCGATATGCTCGCTGCCGCCCTTCCCCGGCGTGACGCCGCCGACGACCTTCGTACCGTATTCGATCATCTGCGTTGCATGGAAGGTTCCTTCCGAACCCGTGATGCCTTGCACGATCACACGGCTTTTTTTGTCAACTAATACGCTCATTCTGGTTCTCCACGCGCTGAGATGGACGTAAATACTGTGGGAAAATTCAAGATTCTTAAAATTAACGATTTCATGAAGACGAAACAAACGAGGAGTATTCGAGGAAATATCGTAGTTTCGGAACAACAGTGCGGAGAAGGCAATGGACGACATGCGGAAGGAACTGCTCAAGGCCCTCGGATATTCGGAGAAAGCCGTCGACGTGCTCGACGCCGAGCTCCATTACGGGGAACTCGACGGCCCGACGATCAGCGTGCGCCACCAGGCGGGATGCGGCGACGTACTGATGCTCGATCTTCGCATCGAAGAAAATATCATTCGCGACGCGGCATTCCGCTTCGTCGGATGTTCCGGACTGCAGGCCTCCGCATCCGGGGTTGCGGAAATGGTCATCGGAAAGTCCATCGATGAAGCCGAACGCATCGAGATGCAGGATATCGTCGATTGGCTTGAAGGTCTCCCGCGCAATAAATTCGAGTGCGCGGAGGCGTCGAGCATCACCCTGCACAAGGCCATCGCGGAGTATCGCGCCAGGACGAAGATGGCGGATAGCTGATTGCTGATTGCCAATCGCCAAAGTCGGATCTTCATCCGCCGTTGCCCATTTGATATGTTCTTGTGGGCGGATTAAAAGCGCAGTGTGATGGTCACGGCCAGTGCGGCGCCGACGAGACTCTGCGCGACAAGCGTGTTCCCGGCGATCTTCTTTTCCGGATCCATGCCGCGCGTTATTCCTACCGGCGTCCACGACGCCCAGGTACAGTTGTTGTTCATGATATCCCCCTCGAAAACTCCTCTTCCTCGCCAACTCCCACCTACGTTGAACAGTTCGGTGTAGCCATAGAAAATGGCGTCGGCTCCCCATGTCCACCATATCAAGTTGAAACCGATCGCCGTCGGCAATCCTACCTGTTCGTAAAGAAACCATGAAATGCCGAGCTGCACGAGTCCCTGCAGCACCCGGTAATACGGCATCGCCGTCTTGTCGTCGCGTACCAGATTATAACCGATGTAATCGAAGAGCGCGAATCCCAGCGTCGCTCCGGTCAGATACAGTACCTTTTCGACCGCGCCGGCTTCCGCATGTTCGACCATGGCAACTGATCGCAGAGAATCCTCGTCCATCCCTGTGGCAGCGAGCGACGAAGCGGACAGCGGCAGCCCGGATGTTTCGCGGTACTGCGCGCAAAGACTCTGCGCGGCGAGCATCACGATCAGTATGATCAGCGCAATCCGATCCATCTTCCTTTCCATCAGTAACGCCGAGCCAGATGCTCGCCCAACACGCCTCCTGCAATGGACGAGCCGTTGGCTCGCCCCTACAAGCAATGGACTGCCTCCTACCCGTGCATACGTGCTTCGTCGGGCAGCGCACGGACGATATCCGCTTCGATCAGGGTGTATTCCTCGAGGCGCTGTTCCACTTCCGTGGCGGGAAAGTACTCACGGGCGAGCGTCAGGAACATCGTGAAATGCCGGGCTTCCGAGGGCATGAGCCCGTCGAAGAGATCGCGCAGCTCGCCGGGAGGCAGCGCGTCGACCAGCAGCTGAAAGCGTTCGCAGCTGCGCGCTTCGATAAGGGCTGCAACGATGAGCGCGTCGAGCAGGCGCCGCGGCTCGTCGCGGTGGGCGTGTTCGAGCAGTTGGTTGACGTACGGATCGGCAGAATCCCTGCGCAGAGCCACGCCGCGTTCCTTGAGATACCCCAGAACCAGCGCGAAATGCTCGAGCTCTTCCTGCGCATGCGTGATCATCTCATCGACCAGCAGCGTTTTCTCGGGATAGCGGTTGATCAGACTCAGCGCGGTGGACGCTGCCTTCTTCTCGCAATGCACGTGATCGATAAGCAGGGTATCGAGATCGGCCAGCGCGGCCGACGCCCATCCGCTGTTGCTCTCGCATTTGAGTCGAAGCATATCAGGTCTTCAGCTGTTTTTTCTTGGCGGCGGGAAAAAGAACATTGTTGAGAATCAGGCGGTAGCCCGGGGAGTTCTTGTGCAGCGACAGATCGGTGGGCGGATCCCCCACGCGGTGCTGATAATCTTCCGGATCGTGCCCGCCGTACCAGGTAAACGTTCCGCGTCCGTAATTTCCATGCAGATAGCGCACTTCCCCCGCGCCGTCCTTTTCAGCGAGAATGGTGACGGACTTTTTGATCAGCGATTTCCTGAACGCCGTGGTCTGGCCAAGGAAGCCGGCGATGACGTTCACGTGATCCTGCGTGAGCATGCTCGGAACGGGGTCGTATTTCGCGGAGAAATCAAACAGGGTGAAATAATCGTTGTCGGGACGCCCGCCGAACGCGGGCGTCATGTCGATGTCGCTGTACTCGTATTCGTAGGGATTCATCACGAGCTTGAAATTCTCGAACGCGAAGGTCTTGCTGAAATCGAGATTGCTCTGGCAGTTGGGATCCGGCGAGTCGCCGTCGAACATCACGTCGCAGATATCGGTGTTCTCCGCCGCGAGGGCAATGTCGTAGGTATCGGTCGCCGAACACATGGCGAACATAAATCCGCCGCTTCCGACATATTCCTTGATCGCACGGGCCACGGCTTTCTTCATCTCGCTGACCTTCCCGTAGCCGAGGCGCTTGGCCATCGATTCGTTGATGGCCACCTGCTGGATGTACCAGGGGAAGGTGCTGAACTGTCCGTAGAACTTCCCGTACTGACCGGTGAAATCTTCATGGTGCAGATGCAGCCAGTCGTATTCGCTCAGCTTGCCGAGGAGGACGTCCTCGTCCCACAGTTTCTCATACGGCACCTCGGCATATTCGAGGGCGAGGGTCACCGCATCGTCCCAGGGCTGGAAATTGGGCGGGACGTACACCGCAATCTTGGGCGCTTTTTCCAGACGCACGACATCCATGTTGGCGTCGGGACTGCTCACCTCCGCGATGATGCCGGCGGCGCTCGCCCCGTCAAGGAGGTCGAATGAAACGCCCCGCAGGCGGCATTCGTCAGCGATGAATGCGTAATGCGGTATCAGAAAGCTTCCACCGCGATAGTTCAGCAGCCAGTCCGTATCGACGCCACGCGTGAGCGCCCAGTACACGATGCCGTAGGCTTTCAGGTGGTCGGTCTGCTGGAGGTCCATGGGTATGAGAATGCTCTGCTGCGCGCGCAGCGGCGACGAGAGCGCCGTCAGGACGAGCAGGACAGAAAAAAGATATTTCATCAGGAATTCCCCTTGCGGAGGTTGAGAATGCGTTCGCGCGCGCGGGAGGCGAACTGCGAGAATGGAAAGTCGCTCAGCAGCTGCTGATAGAGTGTAATCGCGCCGGGAATGTCTTCGAGTTTTTCCTCGCGCAGCTCCGCGAGAAGAAACATCCCCCGATCGCGCAGGAAGCTCTCCGTGCGTGCGTCGAGAAAGGCCTGATAGCTCGCGGCGGCATCCTGCACGCGTCCGCTGCGTTTCTGCAGTTCCGCCTCTTTGAGGTACGCGAGATCCACCAGGTCGCTCGTGGAGAACTGCGTGATGATGTCCTGCGCCATTGCGGCTGCTTCGGAATACTTCCGCTGCCGCTCGAGAAACAGTGCCTGCGCATACCGCTGCAGCGGCACCTCCCCGGGCATACGGTATTGGGCGATCAGGGCGGAGAGATCGAGCGCATCGTTGGTGATATCGGAGCCCGCATCCGCGGTAAGCGGTTCGAGCTGCACCAGCACGGTGTCGAATTCGCCTTTGAAAAAATATGCTTCAGCGATTTTGAACTGTACATCCCTGCGCAGCTCCGTTTCGAGCCGCGGCGCCGGAAGCACCTTGTCATATTGCGCGATGGCGGCATCGAGATCGCCGCTCGCGACGAGGATGTCGCCGATCAGTACATCGGCATCGGAGCTGCCGAACACCTGACGACGTGTGTCCGCAATCTCGCGGAGGATTTCGAGTGCGCCGTCGATATCGCCGAAACGGTGGAACTTGATGTATCCGATGCGATAGAGACTTTCGTTGCCTACGGCGAGACCAGGATACTTGTTCGCGATTTCCTCGTAGAGCCGGATGGCGCCTTCGTAAGAGGTCACGGCCTCACTGCTCGGATAGCGCGTGTTCTCGGGCGCGGGTTCAAGTACTTCGGGCAATCCCTGCACGGCATACAACTCTTCAAGACTGCGCGCGCGCTGGAATTCGGCCTGCGGCACGTAGGACGCGTTCGGGTGCCGTGATACTGCTTCGCCGAAGGCTTCCGCGGCGATCGCGAATGATTTGTCGTTGAAGGCCCGGGACGCAAATTTTATGATTTCCGTCCCTTCAGATTTTTTCAGTTGGTCGATCGTCCGATACACCCCGTAGGCCGAGGTATAATCTTTTCGTTCCATATACAACCATGCGAGCAGATACTGCAGCGCCTCGTTGTCGGGTGTATCTTCCGCCTGCAACCGGGCGCGGCGCACGGCGGCGTCGAGTGCCTCGGGGATGTCGGAAAACATCGAAAGCTGCTGCTGTATCTGGTAAAGCGCCTGCGGCACGGCGCGAAGGTAGCTGAGGTATTCGTCCATCGCCCCGTCAAAATCCATATTCATCGCGGAGGCGCGTGCTATTTCGAAAGCAAACATCGTCGGCGACCCGAGCGCCTCGCGTCCCCTGCGGAGATAGTCGATCGCGCGGCTGTACTCACGCGCGTTGATGCACTGATCCGCGATCAGCGAATAGGCCTGCGCATTGCGCGTGTTCAGCGCGATCGCCGTTTCCCATTCGGCCGAGGCACTGTCGAGTTGTCCGCGCTGCAGACAAAGCCCGCCGAGAAACACCCGCAGCGTAAAATCCTGCGGATACTGCGCGAGCCGTTGTGTCAACAGCGCAGCAACATCATCGTAGCGCTTGAGGGCGGTAAGACTGCGCCGCACACCTTCGAAATAACTGCTGTTGGACGGACGCTGGCGGAACAGATCCTGGTAGAAGCGCAATGCCTCTTCATATTTTCCCGACTGCTCGTACGTCTGCGCCAGTCGCAGCGTGTTCATTTCATCCGCCGCCTGTCCCCGCGCATACGGCGCCGCGGCGGTCAGAAGGAGAAACAGAAGCACCATGTATTTCATCGCAGCGTATCCAATCTCATGTATCGGGTAAATCATCCAATAATTATAGGAAGAATGCACCGCCCACACAATGAGTACCCGCGAATTCCCCGGAAGAAGGCGCCGGAGGAGAAAGGGAGGGAGGCTGTAGAGGACACAGAGAAGATTTTAACACGGAGGCGCGCTGAGGCACGCCGAGGATTTCATCAAGAGTTCCATCTCGGAAGCCTATCACTGTAACGCAAACAGAATCCGATGGTATTCAAAAACCCTCTGTGCGTCTCCGCGTGACTCTGCGGTAAAGGCATTCTCCGCGTCCTCTGCATCCTCCCTCCCTTTCTCTCCCACGCCTCTGAATGTTTCTCCGGAAATCGGTGTTCTCCCCTCATGGCGACGTGTTTCTCTGTTGCGGAAGCGGGAGGGGTTGGTTAACTTGTTTGATTGTATATGAATAGCGGAATGAAAATACTGGCAGTGTTCGGGTCCACCGGATCGATCGGGTGCAATACGCTCGAGGTCGTGCGGAGGCATTCCGGGCATTTCGCCGTCCGCTATCTCACTGGCAACAGCAACGCCGAGCTCCTGGCGGCGCAAGTGCGGGAATTCCGTCCCGCGGCGGTAGCCGTGAGCGACCCTGCCGCTCGCGCACAGGTCCTGGCAGACGTGGGCGACATCACGCAGGTGCTGGACAGCGACGATGCGCTGACAGAAATCGCAGGCCGCGAGGATTACGACACCATGGTCAGCAGCCTGGTCGGTTTTGCAGGGCTGCTGCCGACAGTGACCGCGATCCGCGCCGGCAAGACCATCGCGCTGGCGAACAAGGAAACCCTTGTCGTCGCCGGAGAAATCATCACCGCACTCACACGGGAGCACGGCGTGGCGCTGCTGCCGATCGACAGCGAACACAGCGCCATACAGCAATGCATCGTGGGTGAACCCTCGCACAGCGTCGCGCGCATTCTCCTGACCGCAAGCGGCGGTCCTTTCCGCGGGTGGACATCCGACGCCCTGCAGGCCGTCACCCCCGCACAGGCGCTGCGCCACCCGAACTGGAGCATGGGAAGCAAGATTACCATCGATTCGGCGACCATGATGAACAAGGGACTCGAAGTGATCGAGGCGCATTGGCTTTTCGGCGTCGCCCCGGCACAGATCGACGTGGTGGTTCATCCCCAGAGCATCATTCATTCCATGGTGGAATTCAGCGACGGCTCGGTCAAGGCCCAGCTTGGCGTGCCCGACATGAAAATCCCCATCCACTACGCGCTCACGTATCCCGACCGCCTGGCGGCGGATTACGAGCGCCTTGACATCGCACGCATCGGCACGCTGACCTTCGAAAGCCCCGACGTGGAGGCATTCCCCTGTCTTCGCCTGGCCTACGACGCGCTGCACGCGGGGGGCACTGCGCCCGCCTGCCTCAATGCCGCCAACGAAGTCGCCGTCGCGGCGTTTCTCCGCGGCGAGATCACCTTTCCGCGCATCGCGGAACTGATCGAGGAAAGTCTCTCCCACGTGCCGCATGGTGCCGCTGCGTCGATCGAAGACATTATCGATGCCGACCGCAGCACACGCGCATGGGCGGAAGCACATATTTCACAAACTGATTTTCAGCCAACGACCGGATAAAGACCTGATGGACGCTCTCGCGCAAATTCTCAGTCAGATATTCTATTTCGTCATCATCATCGGCGTGCTGGTGCTCATTCACGAGCTCGGGCATTTTCTTGCCGCGAAGGCCTTCGGCATGCGTGTCGAACGCTTCTCGATCGGCTTCCCGCCTCGCGCCTTCGGAAAGCAGATCGGAGAAACGGACTACTGTGTGTCATGGCTGCCGATCGGCGGGTACGTGAAAATCTCGGGCATGATCGATGAAAGCATGGACACCGAGCATCTCGACCTGCCGCCTGAACCATGGGAATTCCGCGCCAAGCCAGTCTGGCAGCGCATCATCGTCATCGTTGCAGGCGTCGTGATGAATATCCTTCTCGCGATCGCCATTTTCTGGGGAATCAATCTCACCCAGGGCATGGAGCATCACCGGGTCACGACGATCGGACATGTGGCGGACAGCAGTGTCGCCATGCTCTACGGGCTCCGCACAGGCGACCGCATCCTGGCCATCAACGGGGAGGAGATGGACACATGG
This sequence comes from Bacteroidota bacterium, assembly GCA_014860565.1. Lineage (GTDB taxonomy): Bacteria > Bacteroidota > Ignavibacteria > SZUA-365 > SZUA-365 > SZUA-365. The sequence continues at coordinate 10,428 of JACZJN010000151.1, read as the reverse complement.
GAAGGCATTCGCGAGGCCATCGTCTACGCACAACTCACACGCGATCTGCGTATGGAAGTGCGCCGGGACGGTGAACGTCAACTGGTGCGCATCCCGAAACAGAAGCTGCAGGGAATCGATATTTCCATGTTCGGCATCAGTCCAGAGGGCGCGCAAACATATATCGCAGGGGTGGAACCGGGGCTCCCCGCCTCCCGCGCGGAAATGATGGTGGGAGACATCTTCATCACCATTAACGACATGCCGATCTATACGCCGGGTGACGTGATTAAAAGCGTCAGCGCCAGTCCCGAAAAGCCGATAAAAATCGTCTGGCTGCGCGGTGAAGAAACGATGTCCGCGTCCGTCACCCCGACGGCGAACGGAAAAATCGGCATCATTCCTGTGGCCAGCATCCCGGGACCGGTGGAGAAAGTGCACTACGGTGTGTTTGAAGCGCTGTCGGTGGGTGTGCAGGGTCTCGTGCGCGTCACGGACATGTTCCTCACCAACATCTATCATATCATCATCGGTGAGGCGAGCTTCAAGCAGAGCATCGGGGGGCCGGTGAAAATCGCAGAGATGGCTGCGCAATCCGCCGAGGCGGGCATCGTCAGCTTCCTGAGCCTCATGGCTCTGCTGAGCATCAGTCTCGCGATCATAAATATCTTCCCCATCCCTGCGCTTGACGGCGGCCATTTGATCTTCCTGATTTACGAAGGATTGTTCCGCCGTGAGGTCCCCAACAAGATCAAGATCGCGCTACAGCAGGTGGGCATGGTGCTCCTGCTTGCGCTGATGGTATTCGTGATCTACAACGATATCTTTTAATCGAACCGCCTATTCCCCGTTATCGTCGGGACTCCCGGTGACGTTTTTCAAGTAGTACGAAAGCGCCATGAAGCCGCCGATGATCTGCTCGTTGCGCACCTTGACGCCGGAGGGGACGTTGAGTTCGCAGGGCGTGAAATTCCAGATTGCCAGCACCCCTGCGTTGACCGCGACCTCCGTGACCTCTTTCGCGACATGGCGCGGGACGGTGAGAATAATCAGCTTGATGTTTTTCTTCTGGATGACCGCTGCGAGACGATTGACGGAGAGCACGGAATGTCCGCCTATTTTCGTGCCGATTTTCTGCGGATCGTCATCAAACACGCCCACGATTTTCAGACCGTAATGTTCGAAGCCCGGGTAGGTCGCAAGCGCGGTACCGAGATGCCCGCCGCCGACAACCAGCGCCTCGGTTATTTCCTGCAGACCGAGGAAATCCTCGATACGTGCGCGGAGGGCGCTGATACCGTATCCCTGGTTCTGTCTGCCGCGGATCTTCAGATCCGCCATGTCCTTCCGAACCAGGGTCTCGTTAATCTCGAGAATCTCGGAGAGCTCCCGTGAAGAGATATACTCGCGCCCGACAGCCTCGTACGCGTTGAGAATCTGATGGTAGCGTGGGAGCCTGCGGAAAGCTGCCTTGGAGATACTATCCATGTGTGTTACTCTGTCAGTGGTGCAAGAGCGTTGGACGCGTGTGGCACGCATGTGCCGTGCGAATGAATCCGAACATGATTCACGAGTTTGGGACTGCGTGTGAAAACTCCACGGGAGCATTCCACGCCAATGCGGATACGTGAGGTACTTCGATCAAATCCAAGCGGATAAGTTATAAGATCGGATAAATTCGAGAAATAATCAACGATCGAAGACCGGTCCAGGGACGGAACGAATTTCCAAACGGGAAGGGAGCTTGGGAACAGGCAGATCGGGGACGGTCAGCTCCCCATCCCGCACGGCCCGAACTTTCCCGCTCGCGATTTCATCCTTTCCGATGGTCAGCGACCAGGCGAACCACATGCCGCGCGTCACCAGGAAGCGCTGCAGCCTGCGAGGCGTGACGTCGGTGGTCAGCGTACCGCTCGCCACGGAAAGACTGTCCTGCATTTCCAGGGCGGCGCGCTTCAGTCCCACCGACCAGCGGTCGGCTTCGTCGATAACCGGCTCGTACCATGTCACTGCCGCGTTCCAACTCCCTGGCGAAACCAGGGTGGGATCCGGGTTCGTGCTGACGCGGCTGAATGCCGGCCAGCTGCGGTTGCCTCGGTAGCGCGCAAAGTCGACAAGATTTTTTTGAGGCGTCCAGGGATGTTCGCCATGCGCGTCATGCCCGCGGTCGTCCCAGAAGAATTCCACTCCGGCACCCGCCGCATCGGCAGAACGCATACTACCGAGCGCCTGCTTCCACCCCACCACGGAATCTGCCCGACCGCTGATCACACGCAGGGGTGGGAAATTGCGAAGATCAACGCTGCGCATACGCGAGCCGAAATTCAGCATATCGTAAACCGCACGTCCGTCGAACATGCGCGGGTTGCGGTCGACGCTGCCCCAGAGGGCCTGAAACACGCGATGGGCGGATTTCCCTTGCGGTGTTTCCAAACTGTCAAAGCTTGCGTAGTCAAGGCGTGGTATGGTGGCAAGCGCTGCCGCGATGCGGCTGCCGAGCCCGAACAGCGAGAACGCCACGCCGGAACCTCCCATGGAGATGCCGCTGAGAAAGACACGCGTACTGTCGATCGGGAGTCTCCGCAGCGCCCAGTCGATCGTCCATTGTACCCTGCGCATGGTGTAGTCGACCACGCCCTCCCCGGGAGCTGACTGCAGACCTCCGCGCCTGTTGATGTCGAGGCCGCGGTCATAGCCGAACCAGAACGTGGACGACAAAGTCCCGGGAAGTTCGTCGTCTAGAGCAAGCACGTATTCCTGCGGATTGTCGACGCTGTTGGAATGATTGAGAAAATTGTCGCCCCGTCCGTGCATGCGCACGATCAGCGGGTGCTTGTCTGCCTTGCCGTTTTTCTGCAAGGCGAAGTTGAATGGCTGGCTGGCGATGTTGCTCATGGCGGGATAGCCGGGAATATCATGGTCCGTGACCCAATGGACGAACACATCGATCGACCGGCCCATATGCGGGAATCGACCCTGATGCACCGGAGAAGGGATGGTCGTGTATTCACGGACCGCACTCGCGGTGGCGTTCTTGCCGGGACGCACTTCCCGGAACTCTCCCTTCTCCCCGGTCGCGGTAACGGCATAGAACCATTTGCCCGACTCCCCGCTGGTCACGACGACGTACTCACGTGTGAAGTCGAGTGTCCCGCTGGGACCGGGCAATCTGAAATACGCGGGACGCTGCAGGACGTCGCTCAGACGTCGATTGGTGGCCGTACCGGGCTTCACGGATATCCGCTGCTCTGCCTGCCGCAGCGCAAGCGCTGTGCGCAGCGGGCTCCGGGAGCGATACACGGTGTACTGTTTCACCGATGATCCGGCCGATTGCCACGCCACGAATGTCTGCCCGCTGTAATGGTAGACCATCAAGCCGCGCACGCGCTGCGCCTGTGCGCCCGTGGCGAGCATGAACAGAAGAATGAAGGAAATCACCCGTGACGATACAGACATTGCGTGCAGCGTTCCTTTTCACAGAATTCAGAGGCAAGCTCGATCATCCCCTGCTGCGCTTCACCTGACACACACTCCAGCTCGAATGCGCGGGCAAGCATGCGTGTGTATCGATTCTGTGGCGCAGGGGCTGAAGCAACATACAATTTCAGCGCCGCCCGTGCCAGTAGGGCATCGCCGCGGCGTTCGCCGTAGAGCCGCAGTGCGGGGGCGAGCACGTTTATCATGAACTCAGCCACACGCTCCGGACCCGGATTGTCGCGCTGCTTCTCCATCTGGAACAAGGGCATGAACAACGCCGCATCGCTGCGCTGCTCGCGCACGAGGATGAACAGGCGACGCCACCAGACAGGATCGTCGAGAAGCGCGCACCACGCGGCAAACCAGCCGAGACGGCGGCCAACCCGGTTGTGCGGCATGACTGCCGCGCTGTTCCATGCCCCCGTCTGAAGTGAACGCTCATGTGATTGGGCCGCCCCGGCCACTCCGGCGGCGGCGGCCATGTGCGCCAGACGCGCGGACAACGGGATTCCGGAGAGCGTGCGAAGCGGTACGGCGCGCGCCAGCGCTTCGAACTGCCTCTCGTTGCCGCCGTAGCCGGCTGCGCGCGCGAACAACTCGAAGACGAGCTGGCGAAATGCAGCAGCCTCCTCAAGGTCGCGGCGGAGCGCATCGAGACGGATCTCCATGCGCTTTTTCTTGCGATCGAAACGGCGCGCGGCGGCGAGCACGGCCATGGCGGACATACGGGTCTGGAGAATGAACGGCGGTCGGAAAGGTGCCGCTGGCGGGAGCGCCGGCGGGAGCGCCGGCGCGACCGCCACCGCGTGTTGCCGGGACGGACGCATGCATGCCAGCGCATGACGCTGGTTGCGCGCCGATTGCCACGCTTCGCGGAAAGGCTGCCCGAGATGACCGCTGAGGATCACCGTAGGAAACGGTGCGGAGAAAACACCATCGTACAGGCAGACGTGCAGCACGACACCTGCGTAACGCGGATCACCGTCGTGACCGTGCCGGCGCCAGTCTTCGGCATGCGTATGCACCTCCACCTCGCCGCGCCGCAGCACTCCGTCGACGGTGATTACCGCACCGAGGAAATCCGGACCGTCGTGCCTGTTGCGCGTGCCGGGATCGATCACGCGCACGCGCCGCCGACAGCGCGTCTCGAATTCGACGTCGGGTTGGGCACGATGCAGCCACATCCGCACGACATCGTCTTCGGGCACAGCCGGACGACGCTCACGGAGCATGAAGAACGCGTTTCGAGAATTTGTCACAGTGTACATGCGGCTCCCTGTGTGTATCCATCCCCAACACACGGGAGAGAATCAGAGTTCCATATCTTGAGAATACTGCGGCGGGAAATGCCGCCCGGGAGTGCGGCAGGAAAACCGGACAAGGCCGGTACATCTGCATGGCGCCCAGGAAGGCACCGCCCAGGAAGGCACCGCCCCGCGGAAACGGCGACGCTAGCCGCGAAGCGCGGAGATATATCCTGCGTAATCTCCGGATTTGAATATCGCCGACCCCGAGACAAGGATGTCGGCGCCGGCGCGTTTGATTTCCGCCGCGTTCTCGGCGGTCACGCCGCCGTCGACTTCGATGCGCAGGTCGGTGCAGCCGATATCGTCGGCGATGTTGCGCAGCTCGGAAATCTTTTCCAGCGCCTGCGGAATGAAACGCTGTCCGCCGAAGCCGGGATTGACGCTCATGACGAGCACCATCTCGATATCGCCGAGGATGTCCTTGAGCAGCCACACGGGGGTGGCGGGATTGACGCTCACGCCGGCGGGCAGGCCCAGATCATGAATGGCCTGCACCGTGCGATGCAGATGCGCGCAGGCTTCCCAGTGCACCGTGAGAATGTCCGCGCCGGCTTTCGCGAAGTCCGCCAGGTAGCGGTCAGGATCGGAGATCATCAGATGCACGTCGAGGGGACGCGCGGCGTGCGCCTTCATCGCCGCGACCACCGGCGGTCCGATCGTGATGTTGGGCACGAAATGGCCATCCATCACGTCGACGTGCAGCAGATCAGCCCCCGCGGCCTCGATGGCCTGGATTTCCTCGCCGATGCGCGCGAAGTCGCAGGACAGCAGTGACGGGGCAATGAGCGGACGGGCGTCGGGGATGCGTTTCATTTCTTTTTCTTGATGCGTGTGAAATCCAGTTTGTAAAGCGGGCGGCCCGCCTGCTGTGCGTACTGTTCGAGGGTGAGGGAACTGACGCTGTTGGGCGCATGACGTTCGAGCGAGGAAATTCGAAGTGTATCGTCTTCAAGCCGCAAGCGATAGACGACGTAGGTGTCTGTTTCTCCGTCAGGCAGCATCGTGACGACGACGGTGTCCTGACGAATCTCGTAGCGGCAGGCGCCTTCCCCGGAGAGCCCTTCCTGACCAACGGCCGCCTTGTCGCCTTCTTCGAAGCGGATCAGGTTGCCGTCGCCGTTTTTCCAGGCGCCTGCCAGTTGCTCTTCGAGCGAGGGCTCGCCGTTGCAGGCAACGAGCAGCATGCCGGTGAGGAGATAAAGCGTGATTCTGTTCTTTTTCATGACCGCTCCTCGGGGGTGGTGGCGGGATTTGCGTCGGCAAACGCGCGCACGGCTGCGGCGATGCCGTTGAGATCGATCATCGCGATGCACTCGAGATTGTAGGGACAGCTGCGCTTCCAGCACGGGGCGCAATGCAGTCCTTCGGGAATGAATTTCCGGCCGCGGCCGTAGAGGTCGATTTCTTCCCAGCAGCTGAGGCCGAACCACGCGAGCACGTGCTTGCGGAGTCCAATGGCCAGATGCATGCCGAAGCTGTCGCCGGTGACAACCACGTCGGCAAGATTCTCATAGCAGATGCCGCGGCGCAGACCTTCGCGCGTCGGCGTGGAGATCAGGCGGTCACCCAGGTTCAGAGGAGCGATCAGTTCGGCGATGCGGGCATTGCGTTCCGTATCCTCCGGTCCGCCCAGCAGGAGAAAGCGGACACGCGCGTCGTCGGCGAGTATGGTGATGAGCCGGACATGCTGCTCGACGGTCATTTTCTTGTTCGGGAAAAGCTCGGAACAGCCGGTGTTGAATCCCAAGACGACGGAACCGTCGAGTCCCCACGCGGCGCGGCGTTCGGCGCAGAACGCCGTTTCCTCTTCCGTCAGATTCAGGATGTAGGGATCCTGTTCATACGGCAGCTCCCAGCTTTCGGCGAGAATGTCCTGTCCCGTGCGTGTATTGCCGCGGAATTTGAGCGCATCGTCGATGCCCATGCGGAAATTGTACGCTGCCGCGGCATTTGCAGGGATGATCTGTCCTTTCGCCGACAACGTAAACCCGCGGATGTCACCGCAGCCGAGGGAGGCGGCGAAGGCGCAGGCCTCGATCGACTTGTCGGCATTGAACACGACATCGAAGCCCTGCTGCTGCAGGACGAGGCGGCTGACGTCGTTCCAGACAAATACCCGGTCGATGAGAGGGTTGTTGTCGAGAAGGCGGGCGGCATTGCCCATGGTAATCCAGAAAACCTGGCTCACCGGCCACACCCGTTTGATGCCCGCGAGCTGCGCCGTCGTCATCACCACGTCGCCCATGGCGTCGAGGTTGATGATCAGTACGCGCGTGCCGATCGGCTCCCGCCGCTGACACGCTTCCGTGCAGTCCTCACCCGGAAAGCAGGGCTTGTAGCCGTTGAAATGCTTGCAATCGATGCCGTTTCTGTCGAAGAAATCTTCGGAAAGATGCTGATTCATGCTCCAATTTACTGCCTCCGGAGCTCTGAATGAAACCCCGTGACCTGTGGCCGCTTCGCGGCCGATGAATTTTCCCCCATTTTCCTTACATTAATGGATTATGAGTTTCTGCGAACTATCCTGATAAACATATGACACGCAAACCTGGCACCCAGTGGGCTCTGATTCTCGGCGCCTCGTCCGGCTTCGGCGCGGCGGCGGCGCGAGAACTGTCCAAGAACGGATACAACATCCTCGGCGTGCATCTCGACCGGCAGGCGACGATGCCCGCCGTACACAAGCTTATCAAGGACATCGAGGCGACCGGCCATCAAGCGGTGTTTTACAATGAAAACGCCGCCGACGAGCATAAGCGTCGTAAAATCATCGAGGACTTCGTCGAGCGTCATCACCGCGAGGGACGCGCCGAAGTAAAGGTGCTCATGCACAGTCTCGCCTTCGGCACGCTGCGGCCCCTGGTCGGACGCAACGAGAGCGAAATGATCAAGAAGGCGCAGCTCGAGATGACCATCGACGTCATGGCGAACTCACTTATTTACTGGACACAGGATCTGGTCCGCCGCAACCTTTTGGGCCGCGGCAGCCGTATTTTCGCCATGACCAGTGACGGTGCGAATCTCAATCTCCCATTTTACGGCGCGGTGTCCGCCGCAAAGGCTTCGCTCGAAAGCTACATCCGGCAGCTTGCCATCGAGCTCGGACCGCGAGGCATCACTTGCAACGCCATCCTCGCCGGCGTGACCGACACTCCGGCACTGAGTAAAATCCCCGGCGCGCGCAACATGCTGTACGCCGCGGTGGCAAAGAACCCGTTCGGCCGCGCGACGACTCCCGAAGACGTAGCCCATGCGATTCTCTCGCTCATGCAGCCCGGCACCGAGTTCATCAACGGCAACACCATCGGAGTTGACGGCGCGGAAAGCAAGGTCAGCTACGTCGGCCAGAAAACACCGTACCAGTACGCCGACCTTTCCCTGCTCAACGAAAGCAGCTGGGATCCGACCGATATTTCCTGACCAGGCGCACTCCCCGCTGCGGCCATTGCGGCGCGCACAGGCGGCGTTTCCATGATGCGACCGATTTCCATCTGAATACATCCGGCCGTTTCACCTCTAGAGAGCTATGCCCATGAACCTTTTTGAATTCTCTGAAGAACAGAACATGCTCCGCGATATGGTGCGGGAATTTGTCAATGCGGAAGTCAAACCCGTCGCGACAAAAATAGATGAAGACGAAGCGATTCCCCGCGAACTGATCAACAAGATCGGCGAGGTCGGCCTGTTCGGCACCGTGTTCCCCGAGGAATACGGCGGCGGCGGATTCGGCGAGGTCGGCTACTGCATTGCACAGGAAGAAATGGGCCGCGGCTGCCTTTCGACCGCGACGATGATCGGCGCGCACATGTCGATCGGCACGAACGCGATCTTCCTGGGCGGCAGCGAGGAACTCAAGCAGAAATACCTCCCCAAACTCTGCTCCGGCGAATGGATCGCGGCCTTCGGTCTGACGGAAGCCACCGCCGGATCGGATTCCTTCAACGTGCGCACCCGCGCAGTACTCGACGGCGACGAATGGGTGCTCAACGGCGAGAAGCTCTGGATCACCAACGGTGGCTTCGCGGATGTGATCTCCGTCTTCGCGCGCACCACGCGCGGCGTCACGGCCTTCGCGGTCGAGACCAAGTGGCCGGGATTCAGCGCGGGTCCGAAGGAAAAGAAAATGGGCATACGCGGCAGCATGACCAACGCCCTGACGTTCAAGGACGTTCGTGTGCCGAAGGAAAACATGATCGGCGCGGAAGGACGCGGCTTCCTCACGGCGATGAAGACGCTCGACGCCGGCCGTCTCGGCCTCGGCGCCTGCTGCGTCGGCACCGCCAAGGAACTCATTGAACTGTCGACACGCTACGCCAAGGAGCGCAAGCAGTTCGATTCCCCGATCGCGAATTTCCAGGCCGTGCAATTCATGCTGGCCGACATGTGGGCCACGGTGTACGCGATGGAAAGCGTCGTGTATCGCACCGCGGCGGACTATGACGCCGGCAAGAAGGTCTCGACTCAGTCAGCCGCCGTCAAGCTCATGTGCAGCGAAGGCCTCGAGAAGGTCGTCGACTACGCCGTGCAGATTCATGGCGGCATGGGCTATTCGCGTGAACTGCCGATCGAGCGCATGTACCGCGACAGCCGCATCAACCGCATTTTCGAGGGCACCAGCGAAATCCAGAAGCTGGTCATCTCGCATGACATGCTGAAGAAAAACGGTCTCTGGAATCTTTGATCCGAGCGCATTGCGCGGACGACGCCGGGTGTCCGCACCCGGCGTCTTTTGTTTTCCCCTGCTGCAATCGCTTTCCCCCGCGATTCGATCACACCACCATCTATGAATCATCACGGCGCGAGCTGAAAATCCGATGATACCGCACGGCACCATTTTCGCACTTCAAGACAGTTACCATACACCCGCCGACCGGCGGACGTCTTTTCTCCCCTCCACGCTCGCCTTCTACCTCGGCGTCGTCGCCGTCGTTTTTCGCTCGTCGCACAGAGCGAAACGCGGGCGCTACGGCGACACCGAGTGGGTGGACAGCAGCATCGACATCATGAACGCCGTCGAACGCGCAGGCTGCGAGATGCATATCGAAGGAATGGACAACATCCGCGCACTCGAGGGACCCGCGATCTTCATCGCGAATCACATGAGCACGCTCGAGACCTTCGTCCTTCCGTCGTTGATCAATCCCGTGCGTCGCTGCACATTCGTGATCAAACCGAGTCTGATGGATTATCCCGTGTTCGGTCCCGTCATGCGCTCGCGTGATCCGATCGTCGTCACACGCGACAATCCGCGGCAGGACCTGCAGACCGTGCTCGACGAAGGTGCCCGTCGGCTCGCGGACGGCACCTCGATCGTTCTCTTCCCCCAGACCACGCGCAGCAGCAATTTCGATCCGGCCAAGTTCAATTCCCTCGGTGTCAAGCTTGCGAAGAAAGCGGGCGTCCCCATCGTCCCGGTCGCGCTGAAAACCGACGCATGGAAGAACGGAAAGATGCTCAAGGATTTCGGTCCCATCGATCCCACCCTGCCGATCCACATCCAGTTCGCCCCACCCCTTGCCGTCGACGGCAACGGACGCGAGCAGCACGAGGCCGCCGTTGCTTTCATCTCCGAGCACCTCCGAATGTGGCAGCACCGCTGACGCACGTTGGCAGTTGGCCATTGGCTTTTGGCGAGACTCTTCCTGCCTACAACCAATAGCCAAAG
>JACZJN010000150.1 GCA_014860565.1 Bacteroidota bacterium | reverse complement strand
GTGCGAATGTAAAGAAATTCGCACCGGAGGTCCATTGTTCTCGCTCCTGCCTTACGGGATCGTCTCCGCCGCAGGGAATTGGCTCAAGATCAATGCCGACGCTTTTCAATGCCGTAAGCAGATTGGTGCGGTCGCGGATGGATCTGACGCGCCCATTGTCAATTTCCACATGGATGGTGCGGCATGCACGATGTCCGGTGATAAGGGGGGGAAATATGACGCATTTATCTCTGTCCACCATGGTAAAAATCATGTCGAGGTGAATCGTCGCTCGAATTCTCGGCAATTCTACTACGATTACATGCCTGATTTTACCGCCAGCCGCGAAAGAACGTATCAGCTTGTCGATGCCTCTGATCGACGTACGTTCGCTGTTGCCGATACATACCACATCTTCGCGCAGGGTAAGAACGTCACCACCCTCGATAGTAAGATCCGGGCTGTCCTCAAGCGTCCCGTCGAAGTAGAAGCCCGGAGCGCTGAACTCGGGGTGGTGTCGGAAAATATGCTCCATGATATACGCCTCCGCAACACGGACACGATTGGCCATGGAGCCGGTGATGACGTGGTTGTTCACGCACATTGCCGCGTCCCGCATAAAAAAGAAATTCGGCAGAGGCGGCAGGGCGTACAGTCCTGGGCTGAGGAAGCGCTCGAGCGTATCGTTGTGCTTGAGGGTTCCAGTAATCAATGCGTAAGCCAGGTCCAGAGCTGAAAGCGAACGGAGTACCTCGACCTCCTCGGGATAGCCCACCGCTGCGGCGAGGCGGCTTACAAGACTTTCACGAGCATGTTCAATTTCAAGGGTTTCACGCAGCAGATCGATCAGTTCGCATGTGTCGCACACCCTCGAAAGCACGAATTCGAGCTGATTGTGCTCCTGCAGTGCTCTCGGAAGATGCAGAATATCATCGTAGAGCACCTCAGCGGCGTTGGAAGGCGTCATGCGTTCGATTTCCTGTCCAGGCTGATGCAGGATCACACGACGAATCTGTCCGATCTCTGAATTGATGGAAATACTGCTCATAAAATTTCCGTTTTCCTGGGGAGGTGAGGGAACCGCTTTCAAGTTACTGTTTTCTGGCTTTTCTCGGAATGAGAAATTCGTATATTTCATATCCAGAACGACAGAGACGCAACCGGTCCCGCATCGCGCATTCGCGAAGGATTCCTTTCTCAGAAGTCATCAAGGAACGACACTATGGCCGACGATCACTTGAGCGCAGCCGTTAATGACGACGCCGAAAGCAAGTCCGCATATGCCCTCTACGCAGATCAGGAAAACGTCGATCCCCGCTGCATTCCCATTAAACTCGATGGTCCAGTACCCGAGCACGATGCGATTATCTACCCCGCCTACCCGCCACACGATCACGAAACGTGGCGCACGCTGTACGAACGGCAAGCTCAACAGCTTCCCGGCCGCGCCTGCGAAGAATATCTTGAAGGCATGCGCATTCTCAGCCTGCGACCGGACAGACTTCCAGACCTGCGCGAGATAAGCCTGACGCTCGACGGAATGGTTGGATGGCGCATAGCCCGCATTCCTGGTTTA
>JACZJN010000149.1 GCA_014860565.1 Bacteroidota bacterium | reverse complement strand
CTGCATATCAAGCGGCAGCCACGCGCGCTGCTCGCGTCCGTCACGGGACTCGAACTCGTCGAAATGGACGCGGCGGAAGTATGCTGCGGCTTCGGAGGCACCTTCGCGGTGAAATTCGATGATGTGTCCGCTGCCATGGCCGAGGAAAAGGTCGCCTCCATTGAACGGAGCGGGGCAGAGGTGGTGACGGGTGTGGATTCAAGCTGCCTGATGCAGATCGACGGAATGCTGCGCCGCAAGGAGAGCCTCATACGCACCATGCATATCGCCGATATTCTGGGAGGGGAGTAATGCGACTAAAACGTGCTGACAGGAATGTGGGGAAAGGGATTCGCTGTTCCGCGGAGAGCTGGAAAGGAAGCGGCGCATGACGAAGTTCACTACCCCGATTGAACCCGAAAATATCAAGCTGCTCATCGCCGAGCGCATTCATGATCCCCAACTGCGCGGGAACATCGCACGGGCAACCAAAACATCGCTCGTCAAACGCGCGGTGGTCGTGGAGGACTTTCCCGATTGGGAAGAAATGCGCGGTGTCGCGCACGACATCAAGCGGCATGTCATGGACAATGCAGGGAAATACCTGGCGCAGTTCGAGGAACGTGCATCCTCCGCCGGCGCACAGGTTCATTTCGCCGCAGATGCGGAGCAGGCCTCGCGCATTGTCTGCGACATCGCAGCACGGCACGGACGCCGCGTGGCCGTCAAGAGCAAATCCATGACCGGCGAGGAAATCGATCTGACGCATGCGCTCGAGCGCGCGGGACTCGAAGCAATTGAAACAGATCTCGGAGAGTATATCATTCAACTCGCCGGTGAGCCGCCGTCACATATCACCGCGCCTGCCCTGCACAAATCGCGAGGCGAGATCGGGCAGCTGTTCGCGGAGAAACTCGGGATCGCATACAGCGATGATCCCGAATATCTGACAAAAGTGGCCCGGCGCATCCTGCGCGAGGACTTTCTCCGCGCCGACGTGGGTGTATCCGGAGTGAATTTCGCCGTTGCCGAAAGCGGCAGCATCTGCATCGTCGAAAACGAAGGAAACGCGCGGCTCAGCACCACGATGCCAAAGGTGCACATCGCGGTCATGGGGTTTGAAAAACTGCTGCCCGATTTCGAAAGCCTGTCCCTGTTTCTCAATATGCTCGGCCGCAGCGCGACCGGACAGCGCATCACCTGCTACACGTCCGTGCTCACCGGACCGCGGCGCGCAGGAGAGCATGACGGTCCGGAAGAATTGCACATCGTCGTGCTCGACAACGGCCGTACACGCATGCTCTCGGATCCGCAGCTGCGCGAGGCCCTCTTCTGCATTCGTTGCGGTGCATGCATGAATGTCTGTCCGGTCTATCAGAAAATCGGCGGACACGGGTACGGATCGATCTATCCCGGTCCCATCGGCAGCATCATCACGCCTGTCTTCCGCGGAGTGGAGCGCGCAGCGGCCATGCCGTTCGCCTCCTCGCTTTGCGGCGCGTGCTCGGAAATCTGTCCTGTACGCATCGACCTGCATCACCTGCTGATGACCTGGCGCGAACGGATATCGGAGAAGAGACAGGGAAAAATCGCAGAACGTATTGCCATGCGATTGTTCCAGTTCATTGCCGCGCGCACCGCATACTTCGATTTCAGCGGACGTCTTTTCCGCATGTTCGCTCCGCTTCTGCGCGACAGCGACCGTGGATTGCGCACTCCCGTATGGGGACGCACGCGCGCGTTCCCGGCACCACCGGAGAAGTCGTTCAAGCAACTGTGGGCGGAAAAAATCGAAAGGGAGGGCGAAGCATGAGCGCACGCGAAAATCTGTATGCTGCTCTGGCAGGGATGAGCGCAGAACCATCTGCATCCGACATGGAAAAGGGAGCAGCACTCCAATCTCTGCAGCATCGGTTACGGGCTCTGGAATTCGGGAAGCGCGGCGCGGATGTTGACCTTTTTCTCTTTCGTGCCGCCGAGGCGGGAACAAAGGTGCATCGCTGCAGCTCGCTGCAGGAAGCGGCATCGCTTCTTTCCACGCATATCGGGACGGGAAAGCACTGCATACTCGCGTCGGATCCACTTATCGACAGGATGGAACTCAGTCGTATTCTCGCAGGAAATCAATGCCATTCCATCCGTGTAACCGACGCGGATCTTGGTGTGCATAACGCCGATGCGCGGCACGGCTACGCAGCCGCTGATTTCGGCATTACTGTCGCTCAGGCCGGTCTGGCAGATTCGGGTGCGATACTCATTTCTTCTTCCCAAAATGAAAGCCGCTCCGTATCTTTGCTTCCTGTCGAGCATGTCGCGCTGCTGCCCGCCGATCGTATCGTCCCTTCGCTGCTGCAGGCCGCACCGATGCTGCGAGCCATGGCCGGCGACGGCGGCACGAGCGCCGCAACGCTGGTGGGCGGACCGAGTAAAACCGCCGACATTGAGAAAGTGCTGGTCACGGGCGTGCACGGACCCGCTGTGCTCACCATCATCGTCATTGAGAACACAGTCTGAACAACACCATACAATTTTTCAGAGGACGTTATGAGCGAACTCGTTCTGCGACTGCTCCCCGAAATCAATCTCATCGAAGACGTATCTCTGCGCGGCAAAGTGGCCGACTGCTGGCAGGAAGCGATCGACTTCCGCGGCTGGACGGAGGAACTGCTCCGCAGCATTCCCTTCACGCTGCTGGCGGAGAATGTTTCCATTCCCTTCATCGATCATGTGCGCGCGGTCTGCCTGATGTGCGTCGCCTGCGATGATGTGCTCGACAAAGTGCACGGCAAGAACAAGACCCCGATCAACCGCGATTACCTGATCGCCGGGGCGATGCTGGCCGACGTCGGCAAACTGCTCGAATTCGAAATCATCGATGGGCAGGCGGTGAAGTCCGATTACGGCAAGCATATCCGCCATCCCTTCAGCGGTGTCGGGCTCGCGTTCAAGCATGGCATCCCTTCAGAAATCATGCACATTATTGCCACGCATTCGAAGGAGGGGGCGGGCGAGAAGCGTCTCCCCGAGAGCATCGTGTTCCATCACGCCGATTTCATCGATTTCGAACTCGTCAAGTAATCACCGCCGGAATTGGCAACGGCCACAAACGGTCGGCCATCACTCCGGCAGTTGCGAGGTAATCACCATGGCACAAAATCTCATAGAAAAAATCGCTCAACAGTATGCCGTTGATTTGCCCTCGGGACACGAGGTGCACAGCGGCGACTATATCTACATTCAGCCCGCGCATGTGATGACGCATGACAACACCGGCGCGGTGATCCCGAAATTCAAGAGCATCGGCGCGACGCGCATCGCCAATCCGCGGCAGGTCGTCAACACCCTCGATCACAACGTGCAGGATACGAGCGAAAAGAACCTTGAGAAATACCGCAAGATCGAGGATTTTGCCCGTTCGATGGGAGTGGATTTCTATCCCGCCGGACGCGGCATCGGTCATCAGATCATGTGCGAGGAAGGGTATGCGTGGCCGGGCACCATGGTCGTGGCATCAGACAGCCATTCGAACATGTACGGCGGTCTCGGCTGCCTGGGTTCCCCCATCGTGCGCACCGACGCCGCGGCGATCTGGGCAACGGGACGCACTTGGTGGAAAGTTCCGCCCGTGGCTCGTGTCACGCTCACGGGTACGCTCCTTCCCGGCGTTACGGGCAAGGACGTGATCATCACGCTCTGTGGTCTGTTCAACAACGATGAAGTCCTCAATCATGCGATTGAGTTCAACGGGGAAGGGGTCGCTCAGTTGAGCGTCGATCAGCGTCTGACGGTTGCCAATATGACCACGGAGTGGGGGGCACTCGCGGGTGTGTTTCCGGTCGATGACGTGACGCTGCAATGGCTCCGCAGCCGTGCTGCATTCGTAGCCGAGCGCGGCCTTGAAGGCGTTCCTTCCGATGCCGACGCCGGCGGCACGCATCCGCGGATGAACTCGGCACGTATCGATACACTCGAACGCAGCATTCCGCGAGCCGATGCGGGGGCGTATTACGCCAAGGAAATCTCGCTTGATCTTGCCAGCGTGCGTCCGTATGTCTCCGGACCGAATCATGTCAAAACCATGACTTCCGTCGCGGATATGCAGCGGAAGAAAACGAAAATCGACAAAGCGTACCTGGTCTCCTGCGTCAACAGCCGCGTCGACGATATCGCCGAGGCCGCTGCTGTCGTGCGAGGGAAGAAGGTAGCCGAAGGCGTCAATTTTTACATCGCGGCCGCATCAAGCGAGGTGCAGCAGGAAAGCGAAAAGCGTGGCGATTGGCAGGCTCTGCTCGACGCCGGCGCGATCGCTTTGCCGCCGGGCTGTGGTCCTTGCATCGGACTCGGCACAGGACTGCTGGAAGCGGGCGAAGTGGGCATCTCCGCCACCAACCGCAATTTCAAAGGTCGCATGGGTGATCCCACCGCGTTGGCCTATCTGGCATCCCCGGCCGTCGTGGCGGCCTCCGCCGTCGCCGGCTGCATCGATATGCCGATGGAATTCGGTGCTGCCTCGCCAACGGGTGAAATTCATATCAACCGTCGCGAAGAGGGCGCGAGGGCAGAGACCGTGATC
>JACZJN010000017.1 GCA_014860565.1 Bacteroidota bacterium | reverse complement strand
TGATGCTCTCCTACGTGATCTACGTTCCCCTGCTCCCCTTCACCGCCTGGGTCTGCTACCATTATGCGGGTGAAGAGGCCGTCTACGAGTATATCTTCGCGCTGCTGGGCGTCAACATCCTCTGCGACGTGGGCTTCGTGCTCTTCCCGATCGCCAGTCAGCTGTTCTTCGATCCCGCGCAATACAGCGTGGCGCTGAATGGCGGACCATTCACTGCCATGGCGGAATGGATTCGCGCGAACCAGCATTTTCCCGGCGGCAGCATGCCGAGTCCGCACAACGCGGCGGGCACCGTCATGCTTCTCACACTCTGGCGCCGCCACCGCGGCTGGAGCCTGGTGTTCCTGCCTCTTCTTGTGAGCATACTGCCATCCACCGTCTACGGCCGTTTTCACTACATCTCCGACGGCCTGATCGGCATCGTGCTCGGCATTGTGATGGTACGAATCGCCGCCGCCCTGCGCGAGGCTCCGTCCGCTGCGATCCCCGCATCGCGCATCCCCGCATCGCGTACCCCTGAATCACGCATCAGCGAATCGCGCGTCCGCGTGCTTCCCTCACTTCGAATCAAATCCTGGAGGATGTCATGAAAGCACTTGTCACCGGAGGAACCGGCTTCATCGGAAGCCACCTCGTCGAAGCTCTGCTCCGTAGAAACTGGGATTTGCGCGTTGTCGCCAAGGACAGGATGTATGGTGATGATCTGGGCGCGGAACTGGTCATCGCGGATTTGCGCGACTGCGACGCGCTCGCACCGCTGCTGCGCGACGTCGACGTCGTTTTTCACATTGCGGGACTCACGCGTGCGCGGCGGAATGCCGACTACTATGTCGGAAATCACCTCGCGACGCGCGATCTGCTCTGCGCCTGCCGTCGCCACGGCGACCAGCTGCAGCGCTTTGTGTATGTCAGCAGCCTCACGGCCGTCGGGCCGCGTTTGGGAAAGGATGAAGTGACGGAGTCAACCGGCTATCATCCGGTGTCCCACTACGGCCGCAGCAAGATGATGGCGGAAATCGAAGTCATGGATGCGGCAGCGCACTTCCCGGTCACCATCATCCGTCCCAGCGCCGTCTACGGTCCCCGCGACCGCGACATTTTCCGCTATTTCAAGATGATCAAATCGGGGATTGAACTGCTGATGGGCTCCGGACAGAATCTGGTGAATCTCGTGCATGTCGACGACGTCGTGCAGGGCATCCTCCGCGCCGCGGAGCATCCCGCCGGAGTCAACGAGGCGTTCTTCATCGGCAGCGAGGACAACTATCCCACCGAGGTCATCTGCGGCGCCATCGCGGAGGCCATGCACAAACAGCCCATGGTATTCCATCTGCCCGAGTTCATGCTATACCTCGTCGGCTATACGGGCGAGGCGCTCGGCCGCATCGCCGGGCGGCAGGTGCTTTTCAACGCCCAGAAAGTTCGTGAGGCGGTCCAGAAGGCATGGACCTGCTCGATCAGCAAGGCCCAGCAGCGTATCGGTTTCATGCCTTCGGTCCCCCTTCCCGTGGGAATGGAAACGACATTCGAGTGGTACCGCGAACAAAAATGGCTGTAATGGTGCCGGGAATGGACCTCTGATCTTGAAAAACAGTACGATCGTTCAGTTGACGCCACACAACGCTCCGTGTATTTTCCTTTCTATAGAATAAGATCTGCTGCTCTGCTACCACGCGACACCCGCCGCCCGCGCGGCCGTATGTCGCATATCGGCGTGCGGCGGCGAAGTGTTACTTCCTGCTCGTATCCATGCAATCTACCGGAGGCATTCCCGATGAAACGTGCGATCACGATTCTGCTGCTGCTCCTGCTCGGCGCCGGCCATGTCCAGGCGCGGTATAACGACATCAACTACGCGCTGACCATCAGCAACGGGGCGTGCATTTCCGTCCCCAATCACAACAGCCTGAACAACCAGCTCGTCCTTGGCCTGCGCTTCACGATCGATGCCTGGGTCAAGCCGACCACGCTCGGAAGCGAAATGGCCATAGTCGGCAATGGTTTCGCCTACTGGTTCGGCCTCGATGCCACAGGGAAACTGTGTCTGAAGCTGAACGGCAAACAGATTTTTCTCGGGCAGGCTTCGATTTCGACGTCGAACTGGACGCACGTCGCGGTGGTGGTAGACATTCCGCAGGGATTTGTCCGCTTCTTCGTGAACGGTGCACTGGACAAGAACATCGCGCACACCGGCTCGATGAGTGGGAATACGGGACCCTTGTATATCGGCGCGGATATGAATCCTACCGGGGGCCCGGCGGTCATCACTCCGTGGAACGGAGCCATCGACGAAGTGCGCATCTGGAATATGTCTCTCGATTTTCCCTCAGCGCTTGGTGCGCTGCACAGAACAGCACATGCCATTCATTGGGGACTCTACGGTCAGTACCTTGTTTCCGCCTGGCGTCTCAACGGCGGCGCCCTGGATCACTGCGGTGGGAACCACGGGACGCTCGTTGGCGCCTGTTCGTTCATCACCTCCCCGCTGCCACCGTTTTATGAGCGCATCGGACTCGGATTCATGAACAACCTGGCAACGGGCGGGGGCTTCAGTGTCGCCACGGTGGCGCACAGCTCCACGCTGAATTTGACGACGAACTACACCGTCGAGTTCTGGATGAAGCCCTCGAGTCAAAACGGCAATTCCTCATTTCAGACTCTCGTCTGCAAGGGAGACGGTATCGCAGGAATCATGTCGTTCTGGATCGGATTAAACAAGTCGAATGGAAAAATCCGATTTGCGCCCTATGGAAATTTCACGACGACATTCGAAAGTACTACAACCATCCCCCTCAATCAGTGGAGCCATGTCGCGGTCTCCTTCGGGCCCGCCCCCCAGGGAGGTTATCAATCGTTGATCGTGATCAATGGCCAGATCGCCGGCCTGGCCACGGCCTCGCAACCGACTCCTTCGAACACGCAGGGACTCCTGATCGGCGCCGGAGCAACGGCTGCCGCCGCAAGCAACGCATACGGCTATAGCGGACTGATCGATGAATTGCGCATCTGGAACGTCGCGCGCAGCTACGATGAAATCGCGGACAATCACCGCATCGAGATTGATACCCCGCAGTCCGGCCTTGTGGCACTCTATCATTTTGACGGTACGATCTGGGACTACTCCGGAAACCTCAATCATTCCACGGACCTTGTCCCGACCTCCTTGGGGTATTTCATATCCACGACCGATCTTCCCGGACCGCCTTCGCTGACGATCACCGAACCGGTCTCGAGCACGGTGTGGAGAGTGGGGCAATCCGGACGCATCCGCTACCAGGCCGTCGGACTGCCCTGGCTGCGGCTCGAGCTGTCGCGCGACGGGGGTGCGACGTACCCTGACACACTGATCAAAGCAGCCGATGGACCATCGGGCGAATTCATCTGGCCGGTGGAAGGTCCCATCTCAACGCAATGCCGCGTTCGCGCCGCGACGGTCACGCCCACATCCATCGCGGATGAAAGTGATATCTTCACGATAGAGGAGGAACTCCCTTACCTGTATGTGGAACCCAGGCATGTGCAGATCGTCGTGCAGAAAGGCGCCCCGATCCCGGCGGCCGTCCCCCTGCATATCATGAACACCGGCGGCGGTGCGCTTCAATGGACCATCACGACATCCAACCCCGCGTGGCTCTCCATCGCTTCCCTCGGAGGCTCGGGCAATGATCAGAACGTCGATCTGACAGTGACGACCACCAACATGTTCGCGGGTGAATACACCGAAACGCTGATCGTAAACAGCAACGCCACGAATGGTCCCATCTTTGTGCTGGTGACCTACCGCGTTACTGAAAAGAAAGTATGGACGATCGCGGGGAAAGTGATCTCTGATGATGGGACTGCGCAAGTTCCCATCCCCTACATCCGCGTTGAGGCTGAAGGCGACAGTCCGACTTCGGCAGAAACCGATGCCGACGGCAACTACACGCTCGATCTGAGTGAGGGCGACTGGACCGTGGCGCCCAGGAGCGTCTACTTTACATTCACGCCGCAGCAACGCGATTACCCGCAGCTCAGCAATAACGATTTTGCCGCGAACTTCAACGCGGAGCCGGCGGAGGCCTGGGTCACCTTGCATTTTCATGAGGGATGGAACCTGATTTCCATCCCGATCGCAATGATGGACCAGGAAATCTCCAGCGTACTCCCCTACGTGCTGCCGCCGGCGTATATTTTTGATCCCGACAGCGGGTATCTGCCAAGAACACGAATCAGCAGCCGTACTGCATACTGGGTACATTTCTCGCAGGCCGACAGCGTTCGGCTCTTCGGGACGCTGTTCCGCTACTCTGGCGCGGACATTACTACGAAGGTGACGGGCTGGCGCATGGTAGCCACACCGAGCGGCGACGTCAACGTTCTCGATATCGAACAGACACCGTCGAACATACTGGCATATGTCTACGAATATGACCCGCAATCAGGATACGTCCAGCCCAACGGTAATATCCTGCGTTCCGGAAAATCGTACTTCATGAAGGTCGTCAGAGATGGAACGGTTCTCTTGCGGGCGATGGAACCCGAAGAAAGCAGGCCGCCGCCCGCTCTGCTGCGCTTCCCCGGTGCCGCGATCGACAGCGGGGATGACATGCCGCCGCCGCCACCCGGTGGTTTCGCGAAGCCGGTCACGAAATAGACCGCGGCACGACACCGTTGCTCACTCACCCGGCTCTGCCACAGGAGGCCGCGCATCACCGGCGGCCTCCTGATTTATGACGGACCAGTCAGTCCTCTATCACTTGATTTCATCGGAGCGGCGGGATATATTCCGGGTATCACAAGAGGTCCACGTCGACTGTATCCTGACCGGAGGTTCCCATGAATTTGAACACCTCGCTTTTTGGTCCGCGATCGAAGTACGACCGATCGCTCCCCTACACGTATGTCGCGCGGGTCCGCATTATCGATGGCAACAGTGACCTGACAAACGCATTTTTCGCCGATACCATCTGCGGCCTCATCGACTATCTCGACACCAATAACATCGAACCCCGCGAGGTCGAACTGTGCGGCCTCTACCTCGACCGTGAAATCCCCCTGGATGTCAAGTACTGTATCGATGAACAGGGCCACTGGCTCGAGCGACCCGACATCTGCCATTCACTGGAACAGCATTACAAGGAATCGTTGGACCTGCAGTACAAGGGACATCACGAACACGAGACCTGCTCCTATGATGACCGGGAGAGGCAGGGCAGCGGCCCGTACTAAGAGAAACAATCAGTCCTGTACCGGTGCTCCCAGGCGTGTTTTCCTCAGCTGGTCGATAATTTCGACCAGCTGTTTCTTTTGCACGGGCTTGCTGAGATAATCGTCACAGCCAGCCTCGAGACAGCGTTCGCGGTCGCCGGGAAACGCATGCGCAGTGGTTGCAACCACAGGGATGTGCGCCCATTCCTTTGAGGCTTTCAACTCACCGGTCAGCTCGAGCCCGTTTTTCTCGCCGCTGAGTGAGATATCCATCAGGATACAATCCACCGGGCAAAGCTGCAGCGCCTGCATGGCTTCGTCCGCTGATCGTGCGATCTGCAGGGAATAATCACGGGCGAGTATCGTGCGCATGAACTCGATGGTAAGGTTGTCGTCTTCAACGACGAGCAAGGAGCACCGCGGCGGGGGGTCCTTGATCGGGCCAGGCCGAGGCGCGGTGGAGAGCACGGATGCCTCCGTCGTCTCTCCCGGGGCACTGTCGACGCCGAAAGGCTGAAAACGGAGTGTGACGGCGGTGCCCACTCCTTTGGTGCTTTCGATCTCGACGGTCGCCTGGTTGAGGTCAGCATACCGCTTCACCAGGGAAAGACCGAGACCGATGCCCTCATATCCGCGGGTGTAGCCGGAATCTTCCTGCGTGTACGGATTGAATATTGCAGGCAGATACTCAGGGGAGATTCCGATGCCGGTATCTCGTACGCACACGCAGGGAGCGCCGTCCGCCGCGAGATACACATGCACGAAGATGCTCCCCTCATGCGTGTACTTGAGGGCGTTGTCAAAAAGATTGTGTAGCGATTGCATCACGCAGTGTTCGTCAGCCATGATGCTCGCATCGGGAGCGTCGATTGTGAGTGACAGGGCGATGTTCTTTTTCTGTGCGGCGGATTGGTAGTCATTGACGATCTCCCGGGCTTTGTCCGCAAGAAGCAGCAGCACCGGAGCGAGTTCGAAATCCCCGACCTGCAGCCGCGAAATGCTCAGGATCATGTCGACCGTGCGCATCAGCCGATGCGCGCCGCGCTGGACGCTTTCGAAATAGGAGATTTCCTCATCGCTCGCCTTCGGCATCACGCTCTCGGAAATCAGACCCGTGTATCCCAGAATAATATTCAGCGGCGTGCGGACTTCATGCGAGATATTGGCGATGAAGGCATCCTTGAGGCGGTCGGAGCGTTCTGCACGGTTCTTCTCGGCGATAAGAGCCTGTTCCGCGGCCTTGCGGTCGGATATGTCGCGTGCGACTCCTACATGTGCGAGCACCTGTCCCGCGGCATCGGTCACCTTCGAAGTCCACAACTCTATCGGGAATTCCCTCCCGTCCTTACGTATGTTGAGTACTTCCCCGTGCCAGCCACCCTCCTGTGTCGTCGGAAAAATTCGGTCTGTGGATACGGGGGAAGCGTTGGGAGAACGGAACATGGATATGTGTCGACCGAGCACCTCTTCCTCCGTATATCCGTAGGTGTTGAGGAATGCATCGTTGACAAAAATGACCCGGTCGTTGAGATCGGTGATGGAGATGCCGTCCCGCACCGACTTCAACGTCTGCGCAAGCAGTGTATTCTGCTCCTCTGTTCGCTTGCGGTCGGACACATCGCGGATGGCGGTCACGCGCACCACGCTGTCTTTCGTCGTAATGTTCTTCACCCGCACCTCGACGGGTATGCTTTTCCCGTCCTTGCAAAGTGCCAGATGCTCGTACGTGCTTTCGTCCTGGCCGTCCAGTCGCGAACGCACTTCATCGTGCGACCTCGGGGCCACAAACGCAAGGGCGGGTTTTCCGATCATCTCGGCGGGTTCGTAGCCGAGCATTTCCGCAAGCTGCCGATTCACATCGACGATCATGCCGTTTTCCGAAAACCCGATGCCCTCGAACGCCGCTTCCGTCAATCGAACAGATCGCTCCTCGCTCTCCCGAATCCGTTCAATGGAGCGGGTAAGGTTCTGGAAATTCCTGTGGCCGATCAGGAAAACAAACGCGAAGTAGCCGAGTTCGGCGATAATGCCGATTCTGTCCACACCGACTTCGGTCAGAATCGTGTCTATCAGGATGCCGGAGAGTCCAATGCTCAGGATCGCAAGCAGGCGCCAGGCATAGGGTCTGTCTCCATGCCTGAGATGGTGCCTGACAGCAAGAATGCTGAATCCGAAGATGCCGAGAATAAGTCCGATGGCGATCAGATTGGGGATGCCGGTTTCACCTCGGATTTGGAAGTGTTGCTCACCCCAGATGGTCTGCGTCGTGACAACGTCGTTCACGTGCGCAAACGTAATGCCGTAGGGAAGTATCCAATTCATGGCGATAAAAGCCACGAGACCGCCGACGAGCAATCGCAACAGTACTGTCGGACGGTAGCCGGTCATGAACGACGTCATCGAGAGAAAGGCAATGGCGGCCAGGCACAGGAAGGTGTTAAGAAGCTTGTCATACATCAGCGCAGCGGACAAGGTGGAGCTGTAGCCCCCGAGCAGTCCTTGTACCAGCGTGCCGCACAAAAAAACAGCAAGGAAAAAATACGACAGGTTGATCGCGCGCTCGATTTTCCGGAAGTACAGAAACAGGCTGAAAAACCCGCTGAGGAGCAACAGCCCGCAAAGAAGTCCGAAAAAAAAGATGTACCAGCTCATGCCGCAATTTACGGCTTTCAGCACTCCACGCCAATCCGCGGCTTTGAGCAGCAAGTAAGCACGGAGCATACGACGACGTACGCCGCGCCTTCTCCGCCGGACATCCCATTCCACGGATTGTTTCTCTCCCCGATATTTATCACCGCACGACTTGACATCTCCCGTGAGAATGCTGATATTGATATGTAATCCAAATTAAAAATGCTTGCAGGCCAGGTAGCCAGTTCCCCATGAGGTGCTCGGCGATGGTCCCCTCATACACAGCATGGAGCAATGCCATGAATCCATTACATAGATTCGCTCTCTCTCTCATCCTGGTCTTAACGTCGCTCCTCACTTCGTGCGGAAACCCGGCGAAAGAAAGCAGCGACATCCCTATAACGACGGTGTCGGAAGAAGCTCGCGCAGCGTTCATCCAGGGGCGCGATGCGTTGGAGGTCGGAAGGTCTGACGAAGCACGTGCGCTCTTCGACAAGGCGATCGCGGCAGATGCAGCATTCGCGCAAGCCTATCTGCTGCGCGCGCGCACGGCAACCTCGGCACCGGACTGGAAAACTCATGCGGACCTTGCGGTTGCCCATCGCGCCAGTGCCAGCCCGGGGGAACAGATTCTCATCGACATGTTTTCCGCGATGATGGAGGACGACATCGACAAGGAACTCACGCTGGCCACGCAGCTGGTCAAGGATTTCCCTGAATCTGCCCGTGCGCAGCAAGTACTCGCCGATACGTACGCAGGTCGTAAAAACATCACGGAAGCGCGTGCGGCCATGGAAGCGGCCATCAACCTTGATCCTTCCTGGTCGGTGCCACACCGGGCCATGGCGAATTCGTTCGTGTTCGACGAACCGCGCGATCTCACCAAAGCCGAGAAACATGCATCTCGATACGTGGAGCTGAAACCGCAGGAAGCCGATGCACATATCATGCTGGGCGACGTGTACCGCGCCGAAATCAACCTCGAGAAGGCGCGTACGTCCTACGCAAAGGCAGCGCAGGCAGATCCGTCGAGTGCGGTGGCGCTCTCGAAAAAGGGACATGCGGAGACCTTCCTCGGCAACTATGCCGAAGCCCGCGCCGATTTCGAGGATGCAGCGGAAAAATCGAAGACATGGAAAATCGGTGCGAAGAATTTCGGCGTCTATACCTGGCTCTACGCCGGGGATGTCAAGGCCGCGCTCGCCGCCAATCAGGCAGTGATCGATGATATCGCCACGCTTGTTCCGGACAGGGACCAGCAGAAACAGGCCCTCTCAGTCTGCTACGAAGCACGTTGCCGGATCGCGGCGGAAGCCGGAGATTTCACAGCGGCCGCGGACGCCTTTGCCAGGCATGCCGCGCTGGATCGCGAAACAGCAGCGGCGATGCAGAATGAGTCCTTCTCGAAATCGACCGAATCCCAGCTGGCGCAGCTCGAGGGAATGACGGCCGCGGCGAAGGGTGATTTTGCAACTGCCGTCACCATGGCGGATAAGGCCGAAGCGCAGGCCCGCGGACTCAATAGTCCGGGTGCGCTCGATGGCGTAAATCTCCTTCGCGGCATCATTGCCCTGCGCGAGGGGAATCCACAGGCCGCACTGAAGCACTTCGCTGCCTCCGGGACGAACATGATCGAAGTCAAATACTATTCCGCGCTGGCGCATGAGGCCCTCGGTGAAAAAGACGAGGCCGCCAAACTCTTTACGGACGTCGCCAACTGGAATTTCAATGATCTCGGCTACGCGCTCGTCCGAAGCAAGGCAATCGCGAAATTGAGCCCCTGAACCGGAAGCGGCTTTCTCGATGTGAAGAAGGCGGCCCCAACGGGTCGCCTTTTCTTTTTCAAGGAAATCCGGAAACTCCTATTCGACAGAAAAACGGGTGACGCCGCTTCCCTCCAGGGCATGCAAGAGCAGAAAATAGAGCTGTCCTGTCCGCAGGGATTTCGGCCGGACAAGCGGAACATACTGCGGACCCGGGCCTCGGTCGCCGATGTGCATTTCGTGAACGCGTCGCCCGAGAACATCACGAATTTCCAGCGTCGCATCCCCGCCTTTCCGCAAGGAGAATGTGACGATGGCCTGATCGCTCACCACATTGGGGACGATGGAAACATGCAGACGCTCCGGTATGGCCGGCGCCGTTAGCGCTTCCACGCTGTTCGTCGCGCCGTCCCAGCCCGCGATGCGCGCCATCAGCACCCAAAACGCTTTCGCCACGCGAATGCCGCCCGCGGAAATCGAACCGAGATGTCCGCCCTCGGTTTCCGTCGTGTATTGCGGACAGATGGCAGGAAGATCGAGCCCGTCGTCAGGATTGTTCTCATCGAGATATGTGATGCCGTCGCGGTTGTCATAACAGGGATTGCCCGCGGGATCGTGGGAAAGGATGTCGGCCACGTCGAAGAGAACCAGATCATGCACCCGCGCATAGTCCCGCATCACGGTATTGAAGGTCTGTGATTCAACGCTGCCGATGCCCCGCGCCAGCGACGTGGTCCACCAGATCACCGTCTTTTCCGGATGCCTGCCGGCAAAGTTCGTGTAGCTCGTCGCAGTGCCCCGGTCGGTGCGCGAACCGAAAAACCCGTCCACCGGATGAATGATGTTCGACCCCGGCATGACAGCGAGATAACTGAACTGGAAGCCCACCACATCGAAGGAATCGATACGCGGCTCAATGAAATCGACGAAGCAGTCGGCATCCTCGCTGCAGCCCGTCGGCCAGAATTCATAACGCCATCGGCTGCGATCCCACGATCCCTCCCAGAAGACTTCCGACGGATCCACCGCGTAGGAAGAATCCCTGTGCTGATAGCGTTTGCAGGAATTCGGCGCGTTCGGATGTGGATAGGCGAGGCAGGAAAGCGCGTCATTGATATTACCGCCCACCGAGCGATCCATGAACAGCATGCGCATATTCTTCGCTGCTTCGACATACTGGGCCGGAATGTGCTCGAATAGCGCGACCGATGTGTGGTCGACGAGAATGCGCTGCGCCATGACCGGCGGAGCGCAGGATAGCAGACACAGCAAGACGATAATGATTCTCATGTTTCTCTCCGTTCGTGCGCATAATAGCGGTCCGGGGCGCCCGATGCAAGGACGTCGAAAGATCTCCACCGGCACTTGACATTGAGGATACACTCGTCTATTTTTGCGTTGTTTCCATTTTCATCCGTCGGATTGCTGCACAGCGGCACCGTTTTCTTTTCGCAATACACGTGCCTGCCTGACGGCGTGATTTCTTGAATTCTCCACTACTCCGGAGCACTGCAAATGAAGAACCCCACCTCAGCGCTCGCCGCATTCACGCTCGTCCTGTTCTGCTGTTACGGCTGTCAGACCGCCTCGCAGCAGTTCCCGCAGACCTGGGGAACCGTGGCGTTCGAAACTCCGATTCCCTTCTCCCCCCCGACGGAGCTGGGACTCGATGCGGTAAGCATGCAGAATCCCCCCGAGAGCACACCGGGGAAAGGGAAACTCGAGTTGACGCTGGTCCGGGTATCCCGGGACATGGCTGAAAGCCTTGATGCCGCCTCCATCCCGTTGCAGGGATATCTCACCGGGACGTTTCTCGGATTGTCAAAAGAAGGGGAACCTTCGATGCAGCGGACCTTTCTGCAGAAACCCGTCCCGGGAGAACGGATCAGCACCAGCATCCCGACACCCGCCGAATGGGAATACTATCTTGTCCCGCTCAGCGGCGGGAACATGATTTTCATCGCCTTGCGCCGCGATGCCTCGACACCGGCGGACGAAGCCGCGCAGGTGCTCGACATGATCGCGGAAACACTGCGCGAAACCGGCACTGATGCGGACAACGATAAATAATCTGCTTCTGAATACACTCAACCGCGCCGGAGATTTCGGCGCTGATTCGCAACACAAACGCACATGAGGAACTGAATGGTACGGCCAGGAATAATCATGATCGGCATCATGCTGATCGGTCTGGGATTCTCATCCTGTGGACAAAACAGTGCTAGTGACAAGAACGCAGCAGACGGCAGCGTGACGGAGCAGACAACACAAGTCCCGGGGACGCTTACGGAAACACCGGAGTTCACGATTCTTGTCCCCGAAGGTTGGGAGGCTTCCGACTTCGGGGGCGGTGCGTTCCAGACCTACAATAAAAGCGGATCGTATATGGTCGAGGTACGCAAAGCGGGCGTCAACATGACGGAGAAGGATGTGGAGAGTACCCTGCAAGCCCTCGTCACCCAGTACAAGGGAACGCCCATCAAGACCGTGGATATGAAAGGAATGAAGTATTTCACCTCGACATACGAAGCGAACGGGCGCCATCAGACCATGTATAACGGCCTGAAGGGCGGAGCCAAGATTTCCATATCCCTGGTCGGTCCCGATCACGAAACCGACCCGACGATACAGGGGGTCCTCTCCTCCATCGTCGTGAAATAGCGCTTCGCGCTGATCTGTCTATCGGGGTCCGCTGTCATAGCGCAGCGGACCCTCGCGTATTTGCTGGGCGAGGGTGGGACCGAGATCCTGAAGGGCATTCCACCACACCCAGGCCAGGAAGAAGGGTGAATCGAATGCATAGCCGGTGGGAGTCGAAACACGCATTCCGCTGTACGCATCGTCGCGCATCAACAGCCCCGCCTCGATGAGGGCCGCGGCCGCGTTGGCCGCGGAGCCGGTGCCTCCGAGTGAAAAGCGCTGCATGACCTGACGCGTGGTCAACCCCGCCTCCCCCGCCGCGACGGCGCGGAGCACGTTCTGCTGCAGTGGCGTCAGCGATCGCCACTGCATGTGGAAAAGGTCGTTCTCCTCCGCGATGATCTCCCGCATCGCCGCCTCAATATCCTTCGTCGTGACATGTTTCAGCGTACGCGCGCGATCGTAGCAGACGCGTGCCAGCTGCATCACATCGCGCGTTCGCGGTCCCGCGGAGGACACGATTTCCTTTCCTGCCCCACTCGTCCGCAGTCCGCCTGCGCGGAAGCGGCGATCGATCCACGCGGCGAAAACACTCGCATCTATCGGACCGAACGGCATTTTATCCGCGAGCTTGTAAAACGCGCCCGCCTCTCCGGTCATGCGGTCGATCAGCCGTGTGCGCGAACCTGCCAGCACATAGGAAAGATGTTCATGACGCTGTATCGCCCCGCGCAAATGCCACTCCGCTTTTTCTCCGCCGAGGGTGGTGATTTCCTGAAACTCGTCGAGCGCGATACCGATCGTGATTTTTCGCTTCTGCGCCAGAAGGTTCAGCGCATCGAGCACATCGGTGAGCGCTTCCCTCTGACGCGCAGCGTCCCAGTCCCGCGCCTGCAGGTCGAGCCCGGGCAGCACCAGCCCGGTCGCGGGATCCGCGGTCAGTGTAACCGAGAGTTTCAGCCGCGACACCAGGTCGGTGATGAAGTCGCGCAGCGTGCGCCCCAGGACGGCGCCTGCCGCGGCAAGGATGCGGTTGCTCATATCCGCCGCCGAGGAAGCGGTCGAAAGATCGGCACAAAACGCGTACCCCCCGCCCTTGTTCACCCGCTCGATGGCGCGCAGCACCGCCGAGGTCTTCCCCATGCGGCGCGGACCGTACACGATCAGCTTGCTGCCGGGTTCCGTCAGTGCCGCTTCCAGCCGCGCGACCTCCGCGACGCGGTCGGCAAATGACTCCCCCGTCGCCACACCGTGAATCCGAAAGGGGTTGCTCTTTTTCTGTTCCGTCGCCATGCGATGTCTCCATTGCTGTATTCTGCTCGACTGCAAGATACTTTCCCTTTCTAAACTTTACAATACGAAAGCATATTTACTGTCATTTTCTAAAGTTATATTTTCTCCAACAGCCAGAGGCGGCGCCCATCACCAATGTCGTGCTCAATGCCGATGACGCGCCGGGCATTCCCCACCGACTGCGAATCACGGCCTATCCGAGTCCTGCCGCGCAGACACAGGCGCACGCCGTCGCGCAGTTCGGGAACGCACGCAATGCCGAGCACACGCACATTCTCAGACCGCGCAGCAAGGCCCATTCTTTGCAGATTTTCAGATAATGATATGGCATTTGTTTCCTGATTTTCTTACCATAAACGTACTCCCTGATGTAATTGCCAAGCGCTGATGGCTGGTGGGTTGCTGAACGCACTCTTGCGCACACGCGTATTCCATACATAGAGGAGGCAATCATGCTTCGGAGACTACTGACCACTGCCATTCTTGCACTCAGCCTGAGTCTGAGTCTGTCCTTCGCGCAAACCCCGTCGTACGTGACCATCCTTCATCTCAACGATACGCATGCGAATCTCGCCCCCGGAGCGCCTCGCGACATGGACGGCAACGCCACCGTCGGAGGAATCGCCCGTGCGGCGACGGTGATCGCGACCGAGAAAATGGCGGATCCAAACGCGCTCGTGCTTCACGCCGGAGATGCGTTCATCGGCGACCCCTCGTACAATTTCACCGTGAGCACGCTGACGATTCCTGAACTTCAGCTGCTGCTGCAGCTCGGGGTCGATGCAATGACAGTCGGCAACCATGAATTCGATCTTGGCGACCAGGCGCTGCTCGGCTGTCTGGCGACGACATTCGCCACAACCGGTTTCCCACTTCTCTCCGCCAATCTCGACTACAGTGCGGAACCAACGCATCCCCTGCAAGGATTCATTTCCCCGTATATCGTGAAAACCGCAGGCGACCTGACGATCGGCATCTTCGGTATGACGACCCCTGAAGTGGAGCAAACAGGCACGGCGGCACCGATCGTGGTATCCGACGATATCTTCACCATCGCCGCGGCGCAGGTCGCGGAATTGCAGACCGCCGGCTGCGACGTCATCATTTTCCTCTCGCATCTTGGATACATGTATGACTACGCGATCGCTGAAAGTGTGCCGGGTATTCATCTCATCGTCGGGGGCCACGACCACTTCGCATTCACCGATGCCACTGAAGTGAACAATCCGGCCGGAGGTACGACCTGGATCGTGCAGGCGGGGGCATTCTATCGCACGATGGGGAAGACACGGCTGAAGGTGGACCAGGGCATGGTTTCGCTCGAAGACTATTCCCTCATCGCGCTCGATGAGACGGTGGATGAACTCGAACCGATCAAGACCGCGGTCGACGACATCTATGCACAGCTTGATCTCGCTTCAGGCGGATTGCTGACCACCACTGTCGGTGTTGCGACAGGCGAGCTTTCTGAATGGATTCCCGATTGTACGAGCGAAGGCAACCTGGATACGCATGTCGGGAATCTCTGCGCTGATGCGTTTGCCGCGGCGACCATGGCCGACATCGCCATCCAGCCCGGCGGCTCCACCGCACAGCCGATCTATCCCGGCCCGATTCAGGCGCTCGACCTGTTCCGTACGATTGGCTACGGCATGAATGAAGAAAACGGCATCGGCTTCGGAGTGATCACCGTCGACATGACCGGCCTCTCCCTGTACGCCGCCATCGAAGGGACACTGTCTTTCATCGAACTGTATGACGAAATGCTGCTTCACCCATCTGCGGCGCTCACATACAGCTTCAATCCGGAGGCCCCCGCCGGCAGCCGCGTGCACACGCTCAACTACAACGGCGCGCCGATCGATTTCGAAGCGACGTACACCGTCGCCATGAACGAGCTGCTGCTCGCATACACGGATTTCTTCACCTCCCTCGATCCCCGGATTTCGTATACAAATCTGCAGACCTTCCAGAGCAGTATCGTACCGGGACCGATGACGGAACTCGAGGCGCTGATGGGGTACGTCGCCGCCGTGCAGACGCTTTCACCCGATCCGCTGCCGGGACGCGTGACCTCGCTTGTCACGCCGGTGGAACCGACGGCCTCCCTGCCCAATGTGCCTGTGTTGGAAGGAAATTTCCCGAATCCCTTTGGTGCCATGACCGCGCTGCGCTTCACACTTCCCGCGCGTATGCATGCAGCCGTGACCGTGTATGACGTCGTCGGACGAGAAATCGCCGTCCTCGCCGACCGCGAATTCTCCGCGGGAACACACAACGTGCTCTTCCGGCCCGACGCCCTGCCTTCCGGACTCTATTTCTGCCGCCTCCTCGCCGGAGGCACGCAGCAGACGGTGCGCATGCTGCATACGCGGTGAGCGCATGAACGACGACCGCCGTCCGATGCGGCATCGCACGACGCATCGGACGGCGGTTCGAAATATGGGTAGAACTGCCCATTGATTTCCCGCCCGCTGTCGCGTATTCTGCGGCATAGTCAATTCCCTAGCGACGAACCACACAAGCATGTACGCGCGTCCTGCTGCGGACGCTGCGTTCTGCCTTTATATGAACCCAAGTGACAGCTGGAGGTATCGTCATGTGGACACTACGAATCAACCAACTCCCGCCTCTCGTCCTCCCCTTCACGCTTCTGCTGATGTTCGCCGGAGTTCCCTCTGCCGCGCAGTCGCTGGCCGACTGGCAGGGCAGCGGAAGCAATATGGAGGCATACGAATTCGGGGGTAATCCGACAGTGGATCGCAACAGCAGCGATGTGGGCTTCATCTACTCGAAAAGCGGCGAACCGTCCGGGTTCGCCACCTGGATGTGTACGATCAGCGCAGACGGCTACCGGGCGCACAGACTTCGTCTGACCGCGTACGTCAAAACGCGGGACGTGGTCCGCGCGGCCGTACTGTGGATGCGGCTGGACGGCGCGGATAAGAAGGTACTGGGATTCGATAACATGCAAAATCGTCCCATCCAGGGAAATACGGACTGGACCACATACGAGATTGTGCTTGATGTTCCGGATGCAGCGGAAGCGATAGCGCTGGGCACAATCCTCTCAGGCAGCGGCAGGGTCTGGACCGGCGATCTGAAACTTGAGTTCGTCGGAGACGAGGTTCCTGTCACCGATCTGGGAGATCCGACCGAATCCCTTCGTGCTCCTGAGGAGATCGCGAAGAACTTCGATCTGTTCACCGGGAAGTGGGCGGGAGAGGTCCACCAGGTCATGGCCG
This sequence comes from Bacteroidota bacterium, assembly GCA_014860565.1. Taxonomy (GTDB): domain Bacteria; phylum Bacteroidota; class Ignavibacteria; order SZUA-365; family SZUA-365; genus SZUA-365. The sequence goes on along the minus strand of JACZJN010000017.1, from coordinate 4,541 downwards.
ACGGTTCAAAATATGATTGGCCCGCTGTCCTGAACTGTGAGAACGTGCTGAACGGATTCGCAGTGCAAGTGAAGGGGTCCCTGAAAATCCAGAAAGACTTCGTCATCGACTGGCTCGGCGTGTATTCCTGGGATGCCGCCCGCAAGCGCATCGTGTATTTCGAAACGTCGAGCGCCGGAGAAGTATTCACACTGTACGGAGCATGGCGCGGGCAGCAGACTCCTGAGCTGGAGCTGGATGGAAACGAACCTGCAGCATCGGAAACCGAGGGACCGGCGAGCATGCATCAGGTTATCACTTTCCCGGAGGAAGACGAATTGACATGGGAAGTGGTGTGGAAGAAGAATGACATGGTCATCCACCAGACGTTCAAAGCGCGCCGTCAATAACCATCGGAGCGAAAATCCGACCAAGGGAAAATCATCAGCATGGAACGGGAGTGATACGTATATTACGATATCCCTCTCATATTCTACGGATTCGTCATGCGCACCCTCCGTACCATTTTCCTTGCCCTCGCCGTTCTGGCACTTCCCGTTCAGGCACAGATCATCATCGATCACCACTGCACCGATCTCACGCAGGTACCGGACTCGTACGTCCTTCTCGCGAAACAGCAGTTCCGCCTTTCGTACGGCCATACGTCACACGGCAGTCAGATTGTGTCCGGCATGCAATTGCTGCAATCGCTGCCTTCCTCGATCCATACATATTCCCAGAGCGGAAGCGGCGGCTCCCTTTCCCTGCATGACGGCGTGCCATCGGGTGACCTTGGCGGCACCGGCGATCTGGCATGGGAGCAGGCGACGCGCAGCCTGCTCGCGCAGGGAGGCTGCGACCGGAACATGATCATGTGGTCGTGGTGCGGCGGCTGTTCAGGAAACACCGTCGAAGGAATCGACACATATCTCCAGGCGATGGACGCGCTCGAACGCGACTATCCGGATGTCACTTTCGTGTACATGACCGGCCATCTCGACGGGACGGGAGCGGAAGGCAATCTGCATCAGCGCAATGAACAGATCCGTCAGTGGTGCCGCACGCATGGCAAGGTGCTCTTCGATTTCGCGGACATCGAAAGCTACGATCCTGACGGAAACTCCTTCCTCGAACGCTACGCCAACGACAACTGCGATTACATCGGCGATGACGGACACAGCCACAACTGGGCGGAGGAATGGTGTGCGCGCAATCCCGGTCAATGCGGCGACTGTTCCTGTGCGCATTCGCAGTGTCTGAACTGCCAGCAGAAGGGAAAGGCGTTCTGGTGGATGATGGCCCGCCTGGCGGGCTGGGATGGGATGACCTCCTCGGTCGGCGGCACGGTCGTCCCGGCAATCGTGGAACTGCATGCAAATGCTCCCAATCCTTTCTCGGGAAGTACCCTGCTCCGGTATTCACTTTCCAACGCGTCGCGCGTCAGCCTGCGGGTGCTCGATGTGACCGGACGTTCAGTGGCAACATTACTCGAAGGTGTTGAGCGGCCGTCCGGTACCGGGACCGCACGGTTCGACGGCTCGACACTCCCGCCGGGGCTGTACTTCGCCGAACTCCTCGTCGGCACGCAGCGCTGTCAGCGTGCGATGCTGCTGCTGCGATAACAGTACACCGGAGCTTTCATGATCAACCCGTTTTACGAAACCGGGACGATAGGCGCGGGGGACAAGCCGCCGGCATGGAGCGTTTTAACGCGCACTGTCGCCGATGCAGTTGAAAGTTCGCATGGCGTCGAGGTTCTGGAAGATGGCGAAAACCTCTTGCGCATTCTTCTCACCCGCACACACGTGTTGGGTGCTCCTCTGCTCGGTCCGCAGCCGATGCTCGACATCTGGCTCGATACCGACCGCACGACGGTCCGCTACAGAATCATCTGGCGGGATTACTGGCGCCTGATACCCTTGGCGATTCTCCTGGGATTAGCTGCGGGCCTGATCGAAGGATTCTCCTTCTATATTCCACTGCTGCTCTTCGGCATCGCCCTGATACTCTTCTTCGACAACCGCCGCACCGCCACAAGGCTACGGGAAGCCCTCGACATGCGACCGGAATAATTACGCGGATAGACGGCGGGAGCTCATGTCGGGTCCGTCCTCTTGTCAGGATATCGGGATGCTTCCCGTGACGCAGCTCCCTGAATCAAGCTTCGATCGGACTTCGAAATGTCCGCCGCAGGACTCGACGCGCTGCTCCATATGTGTCAGTCCGCTTCTTCTCGCCAGGAGGTCTGTGTCGAATCCACAACCATCGTCCTCCACCCGAAAGGAAAGGAGCGAGGCTTTTGCGTCAATGTGTACGGAAAGATGCCGTGCCTGCGCATGCTTCGTGGCGTTGTTGATCGCCTCCTTCAAAACGAGGAGCAGCGAGCGCGATATTTCGGAGCTCGTGCGCAGCGGTCGCGCCGCGTCGCTCACTACGAAGTCGAGTTCTATCTCCGCACCGTCCGCCAGATCGAAAGCAAACACGCGCAGGCGATCAGCAATTTGACCGACCGAATCGTTGCGCGGATCGAGCGACCAAACGACATCGCTCATACTCTCCACCAATTCGCGCGCAATGATTCCAGACCGTGCAATGGTGCGCCGGAGATCTTCGAGCGAGTCCGCGGACTGCGCAGGAATACCCTCGGTCACACGTCTTGTCTGCTGCAGCATGACATCGCTCATCATGGCGATGCGTGTGAGTCCCGATCCGATATCATCATGCAGATCCGCGGCGATGCGCGTGCGTATGCGCTCCGTCGCCAGCAACCGCTGTACATGGACGCGATAGAAGAATGCTATTCCCGCCACCAGCAGTACTGCGGCGGCGAAGTAAAACCACCATTGCTGCCAGAATGGCGGGCTGATAGTGAAGATCAGGCGCTGGGGTACAGGTGTGGGAATGAGTTCCGCGTTGATCGCGCGAAACGCGACCGTATAGTGACCCGGCTGCAGGGCGGGAAAAGAAAAGCGTCTCGATGCGGAGGGGGCGCTCCAAGTCGAGTCGATTCCGACAAATCGATACTGGTAGCGCACGGCAATCGCATTGCGCAGCCGGACCGTGGCGACCTCGATGCGGAGATTGTTTTCACTCGAGGAGAGTGCCAGGTCTTCATCGTGTTTTCGTTGTCTCCCGTTTACAAAAACACCTGTGATCGCAATCGTGGGTGGAATGGTGTCGCGGAAACTCAAGGATCGATCGTAGAGCGTCAGCCCGGAGGTTGCGATCCATATTACTCCGTTTTTCTGGATTCCACACGCCCCGACAGGACTGTCTGTCAGCTCCAGATGATGGTAGATGGATGAAAGATCACTGCTGATGGACACGATCCCCGTCTGTGTCCCGACCCATATTTTTCCCTCCTCGTCTTCCGCGAGGCTGTAAACACGGTCATTCGGGAGACCATTCGAAACATCCAGCTTCCTCCATCCGGAACCGTCCTCGATGAGCAATCCCTGCATGGTGCCCAGCCACATCCTCCCTCTTCGATCCCTGAGAAAAGCACGAATGCTCGCTGTTTCCGGTGGACGTATCCTGTGAAAATCTTTTACCGCAAGACTGTCACCATCATGCACAAACACGCCGCCGTTATAACCACCGAGCCAGATCGCACCGGACGGATCCTCATATATCGCCCGGATGTCGGGATGAAAACCCTTGAATAGCCGAATGAGGCGTGTGCCGTGATGGACCTCGAAAACGCCTGCATCAGAGATTCGCAGCTTTGTCCAGAGACGACCGCGACTGTCGACCAGAAAGCAGAATGAATCGGGCTCCGGTACGCCGGGAATGGGCAGGGGAATATCGATGAGCGCCAGGCCGGAACCGGCATGCGACGGCCTCCCGATGTCAAACACGGCGATAGCCCCACTTTGGAAAGAAACCCAGAGGCGGTCGTCGTCCGTTGCCTGAATATGATATGAATAACTTGCCGGCCAGGATGGGCTTCGTAAATGAAGCTTCCGCTTCCATCTCGATCCCTGCAGCCAGTATTCCCATATCCCCTTATGACTGGTCATCCACAGGCGGCCATGGCGGTCCTCGACTCCCTTCCCGCCCATGTCCGGTGCGGGGAAGAATTGCACTGCCTTGTCTTCAAGACTGATGACGCCATTTCCCTCGGAGCCGAACCAGAGAACTTTTTCCTGATCGATCATCCCAATGGACAATCGGTTTGAGGGAAGATTATTTTCCGTTGTATAGCGCACGGAGTTCCGCACATCCAGTGTGCTGTCCTCACAGAAAAACAGACCGTCGTTCGTTGGAATCCACCAGGATCCGTTCTCATCCTGCAGCACATCGTGCGGCTGCGCGGATTCGAAGCGATGCCGCCTCAGAAGACGTCCATTCCGGAACTGCAGTACAGCACTGTCACGCGAACAGACATAAACATCGTTCCGCACAACCCTGATGGAATTGGCGCCAAAATATTTTCCGCTGGTCGAGTCAATCGTCCGACCGCGCAACGAGGATGGATCGAAGCGATGCACACCGAGAGCATTGAGAATCCATATCGCCCCCTGCACGTCAACGCTCATTTTCATGATCGAGCGCATATTCCT
>JACZJN010000148.1 GCA_014860565.1 Bacteroidota bacterium | reverse complement strand
CGGATGCTCCGGCTGAGGAAGCGCCCGTCGCGGATGCTCCGGCTGAGGAAGCCCCCGTCGCGGATGCTCCGGCTGAGGAAGCGCCCGTCGCGGAAGGTGAGGGAGCCGTACAGGAAGGTGAGGATGTCGCCGCGGGCAGAGGTCGTCGACGCAAGAAAATGGACGATGCCGAAGCGCAGCCGGTTTGGGACGAGTTGAAAGCCGCCCATGAAAATGGCGACATGCTGTCCTTCCATCTGAGCCGCAGCATTCCCGGTGGCGCGATCGTGAGCTACAAAGGACTCGAGGGCTTTGTCCCGCGGTCACAGTTCCTGATCTCCGGCCGCGCGGAGCAGTCGGAAATCGAAGGAATGGTCGGTCAGGATATCGATCTCGTGGTCATCGAGATGACGGATTTCGCGAAGCGCAAGTTCGTCTGCAGCCGCAAGCGCGCGTTGAAAAAACACCGCATGCTCGAGTTGAAGAAAGGCAGCATCGTCGAGGGCAAGGTAACGTCGATTACCTCCTATGGCGCATTCGTCGACATCGGCGGTGTGGATGGCCTGATTCACATTTCCCGCCTCAGCAAGGTGCGCGTCAACACGCCTTCTGAAGTAGTAAAACTCGGCGATGACGTCAAGGTGCGCATCGTCGACATCAACGAAAAAGAAGAGCGCATTGCGCTGAGCATGAAGGAATTCACCACCTCACCCTGGCAAGGCGTCGAGGAGACCTACAAGGTCGGCGACACGGTCAAGGGCAAGGTGCGCAACATCACGGATTTCGGCGTGTACGTGCAGCTCGAGCCGGGCGTCGTAGGCATGGTGCATATCAGCGACCTGTCGTGGACCAAGCGCATCCAGCATCCCACCGAAGTGGTGAAGGTGGGCGACGAAATCGACGTCAAGGTGATGGAAATTCGTTCCAAGGATCGCCGCATCGCGCTCAGCTTCAAGGATACGCAGCCCGATCCGTGGCCGCGTCTTGCGAACATCTATCCCGCCAACACGGAAGCCGACGGCGTGATCAAGCAGCTGATGGAAGCCGGTGCGATCGTGTCGCTGGACTTCGACATCGATTGTTTCGTGCCTCGCGGTAAAATGGGCGGACGCCGCCGCCGCGGAAGCGAAAGTCCTGAGACCAATAACGTCGGGGACAAGGTGCGCATCCGCGTTGTCGAAATGGACGTAGACAAGCATTCTTTCATCGGTTCGATCGCCCGCGATGACAGCGATTCCGCTCCGCAGCATCAGCGTCGCGGCGAACGCTCCGAACCGCGTTCCGATTTCAAGATGCCGCATCAGTCTTCTTCCGATAATGCCTTCAAACTGGGTGACCTTGAGGGTCTGCAGAAACTGTTCCAGGCCACGGCAGCTGCGGAAGCCGCCGAAGCTGCAGCGAAGGCCCCGGCAGTCGAAGAAGCGCCTGTCGTCGAAGAAACTCCGGTCGTCGAGGAAGCTCCCGTTGTTGAAGAAACTCCGGTCGCCGAGGAAGCTCCCGCGGTCGAAGAAACTCCGGTCGCCGAGGAAGTCCCCGCGGTCGAAGAGACTCCGATCGCCGAGGAGGCCCCCGCAGTCGAAGAGACTCCGATCGCCGAGGAGGCCCCCGCGGTCGAAGAAACTCCGGCGACAGATGAAGAAGCCACGGACGACACTCCTCCGGTAGTCTAGTCCCCTCTCCCGTGAACTGAAAAAGGCGAGCACTGCTCGCCTTTTTTCTTGTACGACCTAATGTGGCCAGACCGAATATCCCGTATGCGTGGCGACGCCATTTTTCACCTCCCAAAGGTAGGTCGTGTCGGCATTCTGCAGGAATTGGAGTTCTTCCGGGATATCCTTTTTGGACGCACCGAGTGCGAGCAGTGGAATGCGCAACGTGTCCCCAGCATGCATTTCTTTGAACCACCTCCCCCACCGATCGAACCCGCGCTGCGTTCGCACCTGCTCAACGCCCCCAGTCAGATTCGGTCGATAGTCGATATCAACAAATGTAAGTGCCCACATGGAATCGAGATGCTCCGCCAGGCAAACGACGCGCACGAAGCTGCCCTCGATCTGGAGTTCGACCGGCGGATGTTTCTGTGTCAGTTTGACATCGGACTGTTGAGGTTGGGAACGATCACCGCACGATGAGAGAGTGACGAGAAGCAGGCTGGCTGCGGAGAATGGCTTCCACCAGTGACGAAAAGGCATTCAGTCCTCCGAGGAAACGGGAGAGGGATTGATGCGTATGTGCGGCGGCAGCGTATTACACGAGCGCCTCTACGCGATCGAGCAGCGTATTCATCAGGTCGGCGGTGGCGGCGATGGGCTGCGGACTGCTCATATCCACACCGGCCTCGCGCAGCAGATCGATCGAGTATCGAGAGCTGCCCGACTGCAGGAAGCGCAGATATCGCGGCAAGGCGTCGGCCTGACCGTCGAGAATGCGACGCGAGAGCGCGACGGCGGCGGAGAGTCCGGTTGCGTACTGGAACACATAGAAGCTGCGGTAGAAATGCGGAATGCGCGCCCAGTTCAGGGAGTACGCGTCATCCATCAGAAAATCGGGTCCGTAATACCGCTGATACAGTAAGCCCATCTTTTCGCTGAGCATATCGACCGTCAGCGGCATGCCCGACTCTGCGCTGCCGTGCGCGAATTGCTCAAACTCGGCGAACAGCGCCTGGTTGTACACCGTGCCGCGAATGGTATCGATGTAATGGAAGAGCAGGTGCTTCTGCAGTTCCTTCTCACCGCGTGTGCGCAGCATGTGATCGACCAGCAGCATTTCGTTGCAGGTGGACGCGACCTCGGCACAAAAAATCGTGTATCCGCCATACACCGGCGGCTGGTGATTCCAGGTGTAGAAGGAATGCATGGAATGACCCATTTCATGCGCGAGCGTGAAAACATCCTTCAGCGTATCGGTGTAGTTGAGGAGGACAAACGGATGCGAACCGTAGGTCCACGCGGAATACGCTCCCGAGGTCTTCCCCTGGTTTTCATACACATCGATCCACCCCCCGTCGAACCCTGTGCGGAGATCGCGGCTGTATTCAGGACCCAGCGTTCCCAGCGCATCGGCGACCAGGCGCACGGCTTCGTCGTACGGGAAATGGAAATTCGCTTCTGAGGCGAGCGGCACGTAGAGATCCCACGGCCGCACCGCATCGATCCCGAGCAGCTTCTTCCGCAGGGAAACGGAGCGATGCAGCGGTTCGAGATTTTCATTGACGGTGCGCACGACATTGTCGTAAACGGAAAGAGGAATATTGTCCTCGTAGAGGGCCATCTCGCGCGTACTGGCATAGCCGCGGGCGCGCGCATAGAACATTTCCTTCTTGATCTGACTGCCGAAGGTCGCGGAAAGCGTGTTCTTCCAATTTCCATAGGCGGAATACATCGCCCGATATGCGTCTTCCCGCACACGACGGTCCTGCGACTCCTGCAATTGGATATAGCGCCCCTTGGTAACCTCCACTTCATTGCCGTCCTCTCCCGTGATGCTCCCGAAACGAATGTCGGCATCATTGAACATCGAGAAGATGTTTGCGGAAGCGTTCAACGCGTCGCTCGAGAGCGCGAGCAGCTGCTCCCGCTCGGGATCAAGGGTGTGTTTTTTCATGCGCAGAATCTCGTCGAGATGATGCGCATACGGCTGCAGCCCTTCCGTGCCGTCGAGGAAAGCCCGCATGGTCTCATCCGGAATCGTGAGGAGCTCGGGCACCACCCAGGCCATCTCCGCACCAAGACGTGAATTCTGTGTGAGAAAACGGTCCATCATTCCCTGGTAGGTCGTGTTCGCGGTGTCTTCATCGAAGCGCCGGAAGGCGTAGTTGCCGAGCTTCCCACCGATGATGTTCAGATCGTCAGCGAAGTCAAGCCAGCGAAGCAGCTGCTGCCCCGATTTTCCGAGCGTGCCGCGAAACGCGGCCACTTCACCGATCATGCGTTCGAGGGCGTTGAATTCCTCCTCCCATTCCTGATCGGAGGGATACAAATCCTCGAGCTGCCATTTGTGGCGGGGGTCTATTTCTTCGCGTTTCGGTAATGCGCCATTGATATTCATCGAGGGTCCAATCGTAGGTGAGAATGTATGCGGGAGGATCGCGTATCAGCGCAGCGCACGAAGCATCTGCCGCGCCATGCCGGTGTGTTCGCTGCCGGGGAAATCCCGTAACAGGCGATCGAGATCCGAACGAGCCTGGGCAGTGTTCCCCTCCCGCGTATACGCCGACGCGCGCGACAGCAGTGCGTCGTCGACCTTGTCGGCGCCGCGATACTCTATCACATTCGAAAACAGCGCTATGGCTTCTCCGGTCAGCCCTCGCTGCATCGCGGCCTCTCCCATCCAGTAGACACAGTTGTCGGTCATGTCGTTGGCGTTGCTGCCCGCGAGCAGTGCGGAGAAAAGGCGCTGCGCCTCTTCGTACTGCTTGCTGTTGTAGGTGTTGAGCGCTGTCTGGTAGCGACGGAGGTATTCAAGTCCGGGAGAGACACTGCCGTCGTACGACGGAGCAGGCATCGCAGAGGGTCGATGTCCCGGGGAGGAGGAGGCCTCCGCCACCTTGGAGGTCTCCGGTGTTGGGGATGCCTCCGGTGCCGGGGATGCCTCCGGTGTTGGGGATGCTTTTGCTCGGGGCGGTTCGGGAGGTGACGCCGTACTCGTTTGCACGGGGAGTGAT